>CAZUYC010000036.1:0-56203 GCA_964624475.1 uncultured Spirochaetales bacterium
ACGAGCGCGAACGCGAGGGGGCTCACGCCTCGCCGATCGTAGAGGCCTTCGCGCTCCCGCGCCGCGGGCACGCCGACGAGCGGCGTGCGGGCCCCCGCGGCAAGGCCGCGAAGCGGCCGCGCAGCGAGCCGCAGGCGAGCGGAGCCCCGTTGGACCGGTCAAGGCCGCACAGCGGCCGCGAAGCGGCCGCGCAGCGAGCCGCAGGCGAGCGGAGGAAATGCGCTAGCTCGGCTCCCGCTTAGCTCGCCTTCTTCTGCTCCGGGGCGCGCTTGCGCATCTCTCCGGGCGCCTTCGGGGCCGGCCGTTCCTCGAGGCGGAAGGGCGGGTAGACCGGCACCTTCACCCGGAGCTTCGTCCCGTCGGGTCGGGTGAGCTCGCGATCCACGTAGCGGATGGGCTCGAGCGGTGCGCAGCGGACCAGCGAGCCCAGGGGACCCACCGGCTCCACGGAGCCGGGCATCTCTTCGCTCTCTTCCGTCGCCTTGTCGGGTCGACCCGGCACGCGCGGCCCTCCTACAAGCCTCCGACCCGGAGTGGTCGGACGCAGCCTCACGCATCGGCCATCGCGCGCGCGGATGGAGGGAAAAAAGATGGGAGGGAGACGAAACTAGGGCGAATAGAACTCGCTCCGCAAGGCCCGCAGCAAGCGAAGCGCGCAGCGAGCCGCAGGCGAGCGGAGCCCAGTTGGAAGCGTCAAGGCCGCGAAGCGGCCGCAGGCGAGCGGAGCCAGATCGGACGGGGGCGAGCGCTCTCAGCCGACCACGTTCACGAGCCGCCCGGGGACCACGATCACCTTGCGGGGCTCGCGGCCGCCCATGTGGCGGCGGACGCGCTCGGAGGCGAGCGCCAGGCGGCGGATCGCGGCCTCGTCGGCGTCGGCGGGGACCACGATCTCGTCCCGGCGCTTGCCGTTCACCTGGACCACGAGCGCGAGGGTGAGGCGCACGAGGCGTGCGGGGTCGGCCTCGGGCCACGGGGCGAGGGCCACGCTCGGGGCGTGCCCGAGCTTCTCCCAGAGCTCCTCGGCGAGGTGCGGGGCGAAGGGGGCGAGCAGGCGCACGAACGCCTCGGCCGCGGCCCGCGGTACGGGTCCCTCGCCCGCGACGTCGCGAGCGAAGACCATGAGCTTCGAGATCCCGGTGTTGAAGCGGAGCGCCTCGACGTCCTCGCCGACACCCTGGATCGTCTCGGCGAGGAGCCTCGCCTGCGCCTCCGTGCCCTCGCCCGGGGCGAGCGGGGCGAGGCGCTCCCCCGTCCCGTCCTCCTGCACGAGCAGGCGCCAGGCGCGCTGGAGGAAGCGCTCGAGGCCGGGGATCGACTCGTCCGACCACGGCGCGCCCTTCTCGAGCGGGCCCATGAACATCTCGTAGAGCCGCATCGCGTCGGCGCCGAAGCGCGCGATCACCTCGTCGGGGCTCACGACGTTGCCGCGGCTCTTCGACATCTTCTCGACGACCTCCTCGAGCAGGAGACCGTCGCGTTCCGGGTGGTACGGGAGGCCGTCGTCGCCCCAGCGCACGTCCTGGGCGCGCACCCAGCGCGCCTTCAGCTCGCGGCCGGTCGCGCGCGCCACGGCGCGCTCGTCGACCAGCTCGACCTCCGCGGCGGAGTGGAGGCTCGCTAGCACCTTCGGGTCGTCGGCGAGGTTGTCGTCGTAGTAGCGGTAGGCGTGCCCGAGGATCACCCCCGGGTTCAAGAGCCTCTGGAACGGCTCCTTCGTGTGCACGAGCCCGAGGTCGTAGAAGACCTTGTGCCAGAAGCGCGCGTAGAGCAGGTGGAGCACTGCGTGCTCGGCGCCGCCCACGTAGAGGTCCACCGGCATCCAGTAGCGCTCGGCGGCCTGCGACCAGGGCTCGCGCTCGTTGCGCGGGTCGCAGAAGCGGAGGTAGTACCAGCAGCTCCCGGCCCAGTTGGGCATCGTGTTCGGGTCGCGCCGCGCCGGGCCGCCGGTCTCCGGGTCGGTGGTCTCGATCCACTCGCGCGCGCGGGCCAGCGGGGCCTCGAACTCGCCGGAGGGCCGGTACTCCTCGAGCTCGGGGAGCAGCAGCGGGAGCTCCGACTCCGGCACGAGCTTCGTCGTCCCGTCCGGCAGGTGGAGCACCGGGAAGGGCTCGCCCCAGTAGCGCTGCCGGCTGAAGAGCCAGTCGCGCAGCTTGTAGCTCAGGCTGGGCCCGCCGCGGCCGTGCAGGGCGAGCCACTCGCCCATGCGGCGCTTCGCCTCCGGGGTCGGAAGCCCATCGAGGAAGCCCGAGTGGACGGCGACCCCTTCGCCCACGAACGCGACGGCCTGCACGTCGCCGCCGCCCGACACGACCTCGCGGATCGGGAGGCCCATGCGGCGGGCGAAGGCGTGGTCGCGCTCGTCGTGGCCGGGGACGGCCATGATCGCCCCGGTGCCGTAGCCCGCCAGCACGTAGTCGGCGATCCAGATCGGGAGGCGCTCGCCCGTTACGGGATGCAGCGCGTGCGCCCCGGTCGGGACGCCGGTCTTCTGCGCCGCGTCGGCGAGCCGGGCACGCTCGCTCCGGCGCGCGGCCTGCTCCACGTAGGCCCGCACCTCCGCGCTCCGCTCGGGAGCGGTGAGACGCGCGACGAGCTCGTGCTCCGGCGCCAGCACCATGTAGGTCGCCCCGAAGAGCGTGTCCGGACGGGTGGTGAAGACCTCGATCCGCGCGTCGCTCCGCTCGACGTCGCTTCGCTCGACGTCGCTCCGCTCGACGTCGAAGACGATGCGCGCGCCCTCGGAGCGCCCCACCCAGTCGCGCTGCATCTTCTTGATCGACTCGGGCCAGTCGACGAGGTCGAGGTCGTCGACCAGGCGGTCCGCATAGGCCGTGATGCGCAGCATCCACTGCCGCATCGGGAGGCGGACCACGGGATGGCCGCCGCGCTCGCTCCTGCCGTCGATCACCTCCTCGTTGGCGAGGACGGTGCCGAGCGCCGGGCACCAGTTGACGGGGAGCTCCGCCCGATAGGCGAGCCCGCGTTCGTGGAGTTTGCGGAAGATCCACTGCGTCCAGCGCACGTAGCCGGGGTCGGTGGTGTCGATCTCCCGGCCCCAGTCGTAGTCCATGCCGAGGGCGGCGAGCTGGCTCTTGAAGGTCGCGATGTTGCGGCGCGTGGTCTCGCGCGGGTGCGTCCCGGTCTCGATTGCGTACTGCTCGGCGGGGAGCCCGAAGGCGTCCCAGCCCATCGGGTGCAGGACCTCGAAGCCCTTCATCCGCTTGTAGCGGGAGAGCACGTCGGTCGCGATGTAGCCCTTCGGGTGGCCGACGTGGAGCCCGGCGCCGGAGGGATACGGGAACATGTCGAGCACGTAGAACTTGGGCTTCGCCGGGTCGCCCCGCGCCGCGAAGACCTTGGACTCGCGCCAGTACTCCTGCCAGCGCGCCTCGATCCGCTTCGGGTCGTAGGGCACTATTCCGTCGCCTCGCGCAGGCCGAGTCTCTTCTCGCGCTCCTTCTGCAGGCGGATCGCCTCCCGCTGCTCGTCCGTGAGGAGCGCCGTCGCCACCTTCGGCCGCAGGATCGAGTAGAAGGTCGGCACGACGGTGATCGCACCGATCCAGTTCAGGAGCATCAGCAGTACGAGCAGATACGCCATCTCGGCCTGGAAGCGCAGGTTCGAGAAGCTCCAGAGCACGATCCCGCCGGTGACGGTGGTGGCCGTGAAGCTCACGGCCATGCCGGTGGTGCGCACCGCGCGCCGCACCGCCTCGTCGATGTCCGCCGTGTCGGCGACCTCCTGGCGGATGCGGTCCACGATGTAGATCGCGTAGTCCACGCCGATGCCGACGCCCACCGACTGCACCGGCAGCGTGTTGATGTTGAGACCGATCCCGCGCAGGGCCATGTAGGCGAGCGACATCATCGTGGCCGTCGCGATCTGGAGGAAGATGATGGCCCCGCTGGGCATGGATTGATAGGTGATGGAGTGCAGGACGAAGATGACGGCGAAGATCAGCGTGATGTTGGCGACGTGGCTGCGTTCGACCTCGTCATTGATCGCGGCGAGGATGCCCATGATGCCGCCCGCCATCACGAACTGGACCCCGCGCGTCCAGGAGCTCGTCGGCTGGTACTTCGGCGCCGAGTCGACGGCCTTCAGGTCGGTCACGATCAGGTTCTTGGTCTGGACGGCCACGGCGCGGATGCCGTACTTCTCGTTCTCCCACCAGTAGTCGACGTCGCCTTCGTCCCAGTCCTCGAGCGAGGCGGGCCACGGGAAGATCTCGCCCTCGTCCACGGAGCCGCGCTCGTCGACGAAGTCGGCGAGCGCGGCCTCGCGGAACTCCCCGATCCACTCCGGCAGGCCGTCCGAGGCCTTCTTCACCTCCTCCGGGGCGTAGCTCCCGTCCTTCTGGCGGACGCGCACGTTCAGGGTGTGGTGACGCGGAGGCAGCAGCGGTCCCAGCATGTAGTAGAACTTGTCCATCAGCTTGTCGTAGGTGAAGAAGCCCTGGCCCTCCTTGCCGCGGTCCTCGTCGAGGCGGATCGAGACCTCGCCGAGCGGGTTCTTCTGGATGAACTCCTGCGCGTAGTGCACGGCGTAGGCGATCGTGTCGCCCTTGTGGTCCGGGTAGTAGAAGGAGATGTTGGCCTTGCGCCCGTCGTCGGTGAGGAAGGGCCGCAGCGCGCCCGGGGGGCCGTTCTGCTGCAGCTGGAAGAGGGCGGCCCGCACGGTGCCGGAGTGCTCGGGCACGAAGTACCACTTCGGGTCGCCGTAGTGGTTGATCATCCAGTACTGGCGCAGGATCGGCACCAGCGAGATCGAGACGCCGAGGTTCGTGTTGACCCTCATGTGGCGCTCGAATCTTTCCATCGCCTTCACGGGCTCGGAGTCCGCGCTCGCCTTGGGCCGGTCGCCGTCGCTGAAGACGACCATCGAGTCGATGCCGCCGAAGCGCTCGGCGATCTCGGCGGTCGCAATGTTGAACTCGTGGTCCGGGAAGAGCAGGGGGGTGCCCGGCTGCGCTTCGCCGATCTTCGAGTGGTAGAGGGCGATGTAGGTGCTGACGGCGAAGAGCACGATCGTCGTGCCGCCGATCGCGTACTTCCAGACGGGGTGGGTCGTCGCCCAGCCGACGCCGCGCGTGAATCGCACCATGAACCCGGGCAGGAAGTGTTCGCTCTCGCTCGGCGCGGGCAGGTAGCAGATCATGATCGGATGGAGCACTTCGACGGTGAAGAGGATCGACGTCACCCAGAAGGCGCCGAAGATCGCGAGCTCGCGCATCTGCTGGATCGAGGTCACCATGATCACCAGCAGCCCCGCGACGTCCACGAGGATGCCGAGCGTGCCGGGCACGATGAGCTCGCCCATCGCGATCGTCGCGCAGTAGACCTTGGCCTCCTTCGGGTCGCCGAACCTCGGCAGGTGGACCTCGTAGTCCTCGAAGAAGCGCTCGGCCATCTGCACGGTGTGCGAGACGGCGCGGGCGGTGATGATGAGCGGGATCACGAGGATCAGCGGGTCGAAGGTGAGATTCATCCAGCCGCAGAAGCCGAGGCCCCAGACGACGGTGATCGAGCCGGCGAGCATCGGGATGAAGACTCCGTGCCAGCGCCGGAAGTAGAGCCAGAGCAGGAAGAAGATCATCACCACGGTGAGGACCACGAAGAGCAGGATCTCGAAGGCGTGCTTGATGACCCAGCCGACCTGGATCGGCTGGCCCGAGATGTAGATCTTGATGTGCTCGTCCTCGAGATCGGCCTTGATCTTCTGGACGTGATCGAAGACCGCCATGTAGACCTCGCGGGTGCTCAGGCGGTCGGTGACGAAGCCGGCGGTGATCAGCGCGCCCTGCTCGTCGCGCGAAACCATGCGGCCGAAGATCACCGGAGGGTTCTGGCGCACGAGCTCGCGCAGCGTGTCGGCCTCCTCCTGGGTCTTCGGCAGCTTCTTCATCAGCTTCTCCTGCGTGAGCGCGCCGTCGGCCTCGATCTGGATCACGCGGGTGCTGCCGTGCGTGACCGACTGGATCTGGTTGTGGTTCACCGGGTAGGGCGGGAAGCGCCGGTCGAGCGTGAGGCGGATCTCCTCGGGGCTGTGGGGCGGGACGCTGCCCGCCTCCTCCGCCGCGGCATTCTCCTCGTCGAGCTTGTCGCGCAGTTCCTCGCGCGCGTCGGTCTGGCTGTTGAAGCCGATCCCGTCGAGGCGGCGCGTGATCTCCTGGATCTTCGCGATCGTCTCCGGCGTGAAGATCGTCGGCTGGTCGGTCACGACGGCGATCGCGACGAGCGAGGAGCTCCCGAACTCGCGGGCGAACTTGTCCTGCGCGTGGATGAAGGGGTGCTCCGGGAAGAGCGAGCGCGCGTTGGTGTCGATGCGCACCTGCGGCCCGGGCAGGGGCGTTCCGGTGGCGTTCAGCACGGTGTTGGCGATCGGATAGAAGAAGAAGAGCGTGATCGCGATCAGCGCGAGGGCGATCGGAAAACGGTGGCGCACGATGAAGCGCGCGACCTGGAGCGTCTTCGTCTCGCGGGGGGCGTGCGCGATCGGAGCTTCCGCCATGGCGTCCTCTCGTCAAGCGTTCGGCGTCGGCGCCGCGAGGGCACGGCGCGAGACCCCCCCGCGCGGGGAGAGGGGGTCCTCGCCTGTCCCGAGACACCGGCACCCTGGGGGCGTCCGCGGACGCCCCAAGGGGCTGACGATATTTCCATCCGGCCCTCCGGGTCAAGCGCGCGCACGGGCGGGGCGCGCTCCGATGGGCATTTCCCCCAAGGCCGCGCTAGGAGAAGCGCGATGGGCGAGCGCCCCCGCGTCTTCGCCACGCGCCGCCTTCCGGGCGCCGCGCTCGAGCGTCTCACCGGCGCAGTCGATCTCTGCGTCTGGCCGCTTCCCGACGCCCCGCCCCTCGCTGCGCTCGCCGAGGGCTCTCGGGAGGCGGAGGGACTGCTCTGTCTCCTCAGCGACCGGATCGACGCCGAGCTCCTCGCCGCATCGCCCCGGCTGCGCGCGATCTCGAGCTGCTCGGTCGGCCTCGATCACGTCGACCTCGCCGCCGCCACGGCGCGCGGAATTCCCGTGGGGCACACGCCCGGGGTCCTGACCGAGACCACCGCCGAGCTCGCGGTGGGCCTCCTCTTCGCCGCGGCGCGGCGCATCGTCGAGGCCGACCGCCACGTCCGCGAGGGGCGCTGGAAGGAGGCGTGGGACGCGTGGGGCCTCCTGGGCCGCGATCTGCGCGGCGCGACCCTCGGGGTGATCGGCCTCGGCGCGATCGGGCGCGCCGTCGCCGAGCGCGCCGGCGCGCTCGGCATGCGCGTCCTCGGCTGGTCGCGCAGCCGCCGCGCCGTCGCCGGCGTCGAGGCGGCCGCGTTCGACGAGCTGCTCCGGCGCAGCGACTTCGTGAGCGTCCACGTCGCGCTGACACCCGAGACGCGCGGCCTGCTCGGCGCGCAGGCGCTCGCCCGCATGCGCCCGGGGGCGATCCTCGTGAACACCGCGCGCGGCGGCATCGTCGACGAGGCCGCGCTCGTGGAGGGGCTCCGCTCGGGTCGGATCGCCGCTGCGGCCCTCGACGTCTTCGCCCGCGAGCCGCTTCCGGCCGAGAGCCCGCTGCTCTGCGCCCCGAACCTGATCCTGCTGCCCCACATCGGGAGCGCGACCGTGGCCACGCGGGCGCGCATGGCCGAGCTCGCCGTCGAGAACCTCCTCGCCGGACTGGCTGGCCGCCCGATGCCGCGCTGCGCGAACCCGGAGGTGGAAGGCTCGGCGTAGGCGGGTCAGCACTTCGGGCGCGAGACGGGGTCAGGTTCGCCGGATCCTCTTTCGCTCAGCCCTTCGCCCCCGACCCGAGCTCGCGATCGAAGAGCGCCGCGACCCGCGCCCGCGGCTCGGGATCGAGCGAGGTCGCCGCGAGACGGTCCCAGAGCACGCGCGCGTCGGCCAGCTCGAGCCGGATCACGTCCTGCACGAAGGCGATGTCCTTCTCGCGGCCTGCGACGGCCTTCGCGACGGTCAGATCGTGAACCTCCAGACACCACCCCGTCGCCCCGCGGGTGTTCTCGTTCCGGACCGCCACCAATCGGTCGCGCCATCCATCCGGGAGCACGGCCGTGGTCTCGTCGACGCCCTGCGCGTAGTAGCCGTACGCCGCGTGGAAGGGTGAGCCCTCACCAATGCTGCCGTCGATCAGCTCGGCCCGCTCGGGATGGTGTTTCGGGAAGACGTCCGCTTCGACGGACACGCGCAGCGGCGCCGGCGCGTCGGGGAACTGCCCGAGGATGGCCTGACTCCCGATCACGACGATCTCGTCGTCGTTCGCGATGTCGGCCGCGGCGCGGATCAGATGCTCGAGCTCGCTCCGCGTCACGAATCCGCGCCCGAGCGCCTGGCCACCTCGCGCCAGAGCTCCCAGCGCTCGCGAGCCTCGAGCACACCCGCGAAGGGTGTCGACTGCCGCAGCTCGCAGGCGCGCTCACCGCGATCGACCAGCAGGGCGAGAATGCTCTGCGTCGGCCCCGCCAGCGCCTCGGCCCAGGCGCGCGCGTGGAAGGCATCCGGATCCTTCGCGAGCCACTGCTCCACGCGCAGCCGGGCGCGATCCAGGACGCCGGGGTCGCGCCGGATCCGCTCGGCGACGATCCGGTGGAACTCCAGGCTGCGCTGCTCCGCCAGGCGATGCCGATCCATCCTGCGAATCTAGCCCGCGCCCGCTCTGGTGCGAAATGCGGTGTGGCTGGCCAAGCAAGCTAGTTGCCGAGCTCCCGCGAGAGCGCCGCGGCGTAGCGCTCGAGGTCGTCGAGCTCGCCGCGCAGGATCTGGTAGAGCCCTCGTGATCCACTTCGAGGTAGAGGTGGGCGAGGACGTTGCGCAGGCCGGCCCACTCCTGCATCTGCTCGGCGAGCGCGACGTCGAGCACGCCTTCGGCCCGCAGCACCTCGAAGGCCTCGCGGTAGGTGGCGGGAGTCTTCCAGCCCCGGTCGGCGATCAGGTGGTGGGCGAGGTCGAGCGCGCACTCCGCGGCGAGCTGGAGCCAGCGCTCGGCCTGGGCGCGGAGGCCCCGATCGGCCAGGAAGAGCTCGCGGTCCGTCGCGGCGAGGGAGCGGAGGTCGCGGAGCAGCTCCTCGAGCTTCGCGAGCCGCCGGTCGAAGACCTCACGGTCGACCAGCTCCCCCGATCGACTCCGCTCGCCTGCGGCGCGCCAGAAGACCTCGTCGCCGGCCGCCGCGAGGGTGCGGACGAAGAAGCGGACGAAGGCGCGCCGATCCCGGACGAAGAGGCGCTCGCCGTCGAGCGCGCGACGCGCCAGGAGCGCCGGCGCATCGTTCAAGGTCACGACGTCGACCTGGATCGCGGGCTCGAGCGCGGCCACGAGCCGCAGGCGGATCCGGGAGCGCTCGCGGGCGTCGAGGGCGGCGTCGAGATAGATGCCCAGGTCCCAATCGGAGTCGCCGCGCGCGCGATCGTCGGCTCGCGACCCGAACAGCGTCGCGAAGACGATGCCGGGCACGTGGGCCGCCGCCTCCGCGATCCGTTCCCGGTCCGGCCCGGCTCTCCGCCTCGGGTCTACTCCGGGCACTGGGTTCCACAGCGGGCGAGAAAGCGGAGCGGGGAGACGATCTCGGCGCCGCGGTGGCGGGCGCGGCCCGCGAGCTGGCGGTCGGCGGTCACGACGGCGACGCGTCCGCTGCCTGGCGCGCGCAGGTGCGCCACGATCCACTCGTCGGCCGAGCTCGCGAAGACGCTCTCGGGCTCGCCCGACCGGGGCTCGGGGGCGGGCCCCTCGCCGTCGAAGACGACGACGATGCGCGCGCTCGGGTCCTCGAAGCGCGCGACCCGCTCGAGGAGCTTCTGGCGGCTCTCCTCGCTCCAGAAGGCGCTGCGCTCGCGGCCGCGCAGCACCCCGGCGCAGAGCACGTTGAAGCCGTCGACGAGCCAGACGGCCGGAGCGGTCGGCTCGCCGGCCCGCTCCACCTCGCAGGGATCGTCGGCGGCCACCGCCATCGCCGGGGAAGGGTAGAGCCCGCCGCCGGGCCTCGCCCCCCGCTCGAGCGCGGCGAGGCCGAGCCCGCCGAGGACGAAAGCCGCCATCACCCCGAGGGCCTCCGCCGCTCCCCGGGCCGTGGCGCCTGCCTGCCTGCGCATGCGATCCCCCTCCCGGGCCGCAGCATCGCGCCGGGTTGTGACAGATCCGGTCTCTACCGGTACTGGGAACTCGGGGGCGCCCCCCCGGCGCCCCATGGGCGCGCCCGCGGGCGCTCTTCTGCGTACCCTGCAGGGAAAGGCCCCGCGGAACAGCTCGGGCGGGCGGCGCGGCGGCCGCAGCGCCTCACCGCGCGCCTCCCGCGTTGACCTACGAATGATCGATCGATAAGATTTTCGTAAGTCATGGAGACGACCACGCTATCGACCAAGTATCAGCTCGTGCTGCCTCGCGCGACCCGCGAGCGCCTCGGTCTCCGGCCCGGCGCGAAGCTCACGGTGGTCGAGAAGGGCGGCGTGATCGTGCTGATCCCGGAGCGACCCACGCGCGCGTATCGCGGGATCGCGCGCAAGACGAGCCCGCGCGGCCTTCGTGAGAAGAAGGACCGGCTCTGATCCTCGTCGATTCGAGCGGGTGGATCGAGTACCTGGCGGACCGCCCGAAAGCCCGCCGCTTCGCTCGCTACATCGAGGGTCGCGACCCGCTCCTGGTGAGCGCGATCGAGGTCTACGAGGTCTACAAGGTGATCCGCCGTGACCTCTCCGAGGAGCGAGCCCTGGTGGCCGTCTCGCTGTTGCGTCGCGCGACGGTCGTGCCGGTGGAGGAGTCGCTCGCGCTCGAGGCGGCGGACGTCTCGCTCGAGCTCGGCCTCGCGATGGCCGATTCGATCGTCTACGCGACCGCCCGCCGCCACGGCGCGACGCTGGTCACCGCGGATGCGGACTTCGAAGGGCTCCCGGGTACGGTGGTGATCCGGTAGCCGTCGCGAGTGGTTGGACGCTCGACAGGGGGCGACGCTCACTCCTTCGCGGGGAGCTCGAGCGGTCCCCAGGCGCCAATCGGGATGAAGCTCGCCCAGTAGAATGGGTGCGCGAGCGCAGGATCCCGGAGCATCCCGAGCTGCACCTGGCGCAGCGCCTCGGAGCGGCCCTCCCCGGCGAGGAGTCGGCGGTAGCTGCGTCCCCGTGAGATCGAGGCCGGCGAGCTCGAGCGCCGTCAGGATGCCGTCGTCCTCGCCGTCCGCGAGCCGGTTCGCCCCCGCGAGCGCGAGACCCGAGCGCAGCAGCGCGCTCTCGGTCTCGGGCGGCCCCGGCGGGAGGCTCGCACCGAGCTCGCGCAGCTCCGGCAACCGCTCCTCCTGGTCCGCGAGGAAGAAGCCGTGGGTGGCGAGGTGGAGGACGCGCGGTCCCCGGGCCCGCTTGAGCGCCGCCTCCCGCGCCCCGGCGCCCGTCAGCGCCTCGACGCCGAGGAGATTCGCCAGCGCCTTCGCCTCCTCGCGCGTTCCCGGGAGGGGCTCGAAGCGCATCGCCGCGAAGTCGCGAGAGCGGCGCGCGGCGGCGGCCTGGGCCGGAGCCGGCTTCTCGGAGCCCGCGTCGCCGCCGTCGAAGTCCGGCGCCGCGACGAGGAGCGGACCCTCGCGGGAGCGGCCGCCGAGCGCGAGCCGCAACAGGTCGCGGCCACTAGTGAGATAGGTGATGCGGAGCTGCTCCACGAGGGGTTGGCCCTCGCCATCTTCGAGGGCGACAAAGGGCACGACGAGGTCGTTCCAGGCCACCTGCCTGCGGCAATGCGAACACTTCTTCCGGAGCCACCATCACGAGCGCGTCAGCCGCCCGGCACCGCCGCCGGGTCGATGAGCCCATGGCGGCGCCAGCCGAGCGCGAGCAGCCAGGTCCGCGGCCGTGCGACCTCGGGCGCCTCGGCGATGCCTCGCCCCGCCTCGAGCCCCCCGCGCCAGCCGTTGAACCAGCGGCCGGAGGAGGCTTCGTCGAGGCGCACGGGGGGCGGCGTGCCGTGTCGCTCGCGCCAGTGCTTGCGGGCACTCAGCAGCACGTACGCCAGCGCGTTTCGCACCTCGCGCGGCGTGCGGAGCACGCGCAGGTGGTAGCGGCCGTGGAGGATCGGGCCCGAGCGGCCGAAGACGCGCTGGGCGGCCCGGGCCACACGCGCCGAGATCGCCTTCATGCCGCGGCCCAGGGCCTCCTTGCCAGCCGATTCGACGAGCAGGTGCAGGTGGTTGCGCTGCACCGAGTAGTGCACCAGCCGGAAGCCCGCGCGCTCGCAGGCCTCGCGCAGGCTCGCGCGCAGCTCGCGCAGGAAGGGGCGGGTGCGAAGCGAGGGGATCTCGCTCCGGACGCGCAGGGTCACGTGCGAGGGGCAGTGGCGGGGCACCGGCGGGCGGCGCACGTGATGCACGGGCGGACGCGCCGAGGCAGGTGGACGCCCCGCCCCCGCCCTCGGGCCTCCCCGACCCGAGGGGCGCCGCTGATCCTCGAAAGCAAGTTGATGCTGAGTGCTTCGCATCGATCAGTAGATTAGTGCTATGTACAGCCATCGTCAAGGAAGAGAGATCGTGTACCGGGGCAATCGTGCGGGCGCGGCCCCGAGCAGACGCTCGTGCTTCGCTGGCGCCAGTCGGCGAGCCAGCGTGCGACCTGCCTCCAGCGGCCGAAGTTGCTCAAGGCGAAGCCGACCTCTCCCCAGGCGGCGTCGTCCTGGTGGAGCGCCTCGCGCCGACGCCACCGTGCCTCGCGCTGCGCCACCTCGGCAGCTACGACGAGGCGAACGGCGTCGCCAGGCACGTCCTCGAGACCTGGGGACATCGCGACGGCTCGGCCGCCGCGAACTGAGCGCGGCGCTCAGCTCGCCCACACCCCGCTGTAGAACTTCGGCTGGCCCTGGCGAAAGCTCCGCCACAGGTCGAACTCGAGGTGCGGCCGGTCGTCGGTGAGCAGGGGGATCTCCTCGATGCCCGAGACCGTGATGAGGAGCCTGCGGTCGCCCCGCACCAGGGGCAGGGAGAGCGCGGTCCAGGGCTGGAGCTGGGAGAAGAAGCCGAGGGGCACCGGCTGCCACTCCCGGAGGTCGCCCGCCACGCGCGGGTCCTCGAGGCGCGCGGCGATGCGCTGCAGGTCGAGCTGGATCGGCGTCTCGCTCGCCAGCACGTGCAGGCCCACGCCGTTCACGGCCTGCGCCACCATCACGTGGGGGAACTCGGCGGCGATCGTCTTCAGCAGCATCTGGAAGGTCGAGACGCTCTCGAGCCCGGAGAAGGTCCCCGGGAACGGCAGCCAGTGGGCGAAGATGCCCCCCGGCGCGAGGCGCTGCCTGGCGAGCGCCACGAACTCGCGGGAGTAGAGGTTCGTCACCCCGGCCCCGTCGATCGGCGGCGGCGGATCCACCGTGATGACGTCGAGCCGCTGGCGGGTGAGCTTCAGGAAGTTCCGGCCGTCGTTCACCCGCATGCGGCCGTTCGGGTCGGCGCGCACATCCGCGGCGTCCGCGTAGAACGCGTCGAACGCCTCGAACACCTCCGGCACCAGCTCGACCGCCGTCACCCGGCCGCCGTGGGTGAGCGCGGAGCGGAAGGTGGTTCCCATGCCGAAGCAGACGACGAGCGTCTCCTGCGGGTTCGGGTGCAGCAGCATCGGCAGGTGGGCCATCATCTTGGTGTCGGTGAGCTTGGCGGTCATGCCCTGGGCGTTCACGAGCAGGATCGAGGCCAGCGGGTCGCGGCCGCGACGGATGGCGGTGGTCACGCCCTGCAATCCGGGGCTGTGGTAGGCCACGTGCCAATCCGCGCGGAAGCTCTCGAGCTGGCGCACGAAGCGGCTCTCCCCGCGGAGCTGGGCCAGGCAGTAGCCGCCGAGCAGCAGGCAGGGCAGCAGGCTGGCGGCGGCCGCCCAGCGCGGCTCCGCGCGCCGCGCGACGAGTGCGGCCACGGCGAGCGCCGCCGCGGCGTAGAGGCCCGCGGCCACGGCGAGGGCCTGGAAGTAGTCGAAGTGCACCGCGATCACGAAACCGGCGAGGATCGAGCCCGCGACCGCGCCGAGCGTGTTCCAGGCGTAGGCCCGCGCCACGAGCTCGCCGCCGGCGTCCTCGGCCCCCGGCTCGAGCAGCCGGGTGCCCACCGGGAACAACGCGCCCGAGAGCAGCGCCAGGGGCAGCAGCAGCGTTCCCACCTCGAGGTAGATCCCCAGCAGGGCGCCCGGCGTGAGGAGCTGGCGGCTGTAGGCGGCCACGTGGGCCTGCAGCCCCTCGAAGGCGAAGGACGCCAGCACCGTCCAGGTCCCCATCCCGAGCAGCAGCGCGACCATCCAGAGCTCGAGCCGCGCGGAGCCCTTCACCACCCGGGCGAAGGCCGCGCTGCCAGCGGCCACGCCGACGAGGTAGACGACCAGGATCGTCGCGAAGGCGTAGGTCGCGTTCCCGATCAGGATCTGGAGCGTGCGCGTCCAGAGCACCTCGGAGGCGAGGGCGAGACCGCCCGAGAGCGTCAGCGCCAGCAGCACGGTGCGTGCCAGCGCGGCATCGGCGGCCTGCGCGGGCGCGCGCGGGGCGAGCTCGGGCGCGGCGCTTCGCTTCGAGAGGCGGAATCCCATCGCCCCGACCGCGAAGTTGAGCCCGGCGGCCGCGACCGTGGTGCCGCGGATGCCGAGCAGCTCGATCCCCACGAAGCTGGCCATCACCACGCCGAGCCCTGCTCCCGCGGTGTTGGCGGCATAGAGCATTCCCACGCGCCAGCTCCGGTCGTGCTGGGGAGCGCGGCGGAAGGACTCGGTGAGCAGCGGGAGGGTCGCGCCCATCAGCGCGGTCGGCACCAGCAGCAGCGCGAGGGCGAGCGCGGCGCGGGAGGCGATCGTGACCGCGCCGGGCGACTCGGCGGTCGCGAGCCCCGTGTAGATGCGGTCGAGGCCCGCGGCCAGCAGCGGGAACGCCAGCGCGAACACGCCGATGCCGACCTCGAGCAGGGCGTATGCGAGCATCGGGTTCCCGAGGCGCCGCACGCGGCGCCCCGCCGCCCAGCTGCCGAGGGCGAGCCCCAGCATGAAGGCGCCGAGGATGATCGAGACCGAGGTGGTGGTGTTGCCGAAGGTGAGCCCGAGCCAGCGCGCCCAGATCACCTGGTAGACCAGCGCGGCCATGCCCGAGAGCAGGAAGAGCAGGTAGACCCGGCCGCTCGACAGCGGACGCTGTGCCGGGGGCGCGAAGGGCGCGATCTCTTCGCGCGGCGCGGTGGCCGGCTCCACTCCTGATCCTCTCGCCAGCGAAGAGTCAGGCATGCTAGGACAACCCCGCGAGCGGGGCTTCCTCGGGCGCAGCGGGTGCCTCGTTGCCGTTGCCGCCGGGTCGTCGAGCCCGCAGAAGAGGGGAATCGGAGTGCCCCCTCCCCCTGGCCGGGTGTATGCTGACGCACCCATGGGCGTTCCGGTGGGCCTGGTGCAGATGCGCTGCGGGGAGGACCCCGCGGAGAACCTCGCGCGCGCGATGGCCGGGACCGAGGAGGCGGCGCGGCGGGGCGCCCGGATCGTCTGCCTCCAGGAGCTCTTCCGCTCGCGCTACCCGTGCCAGAGCGAGGACCCGGCGCGCTTCGACCTGGCCGAGGCGATCCCCGGGCCGACCACCGACGCGCTCTGCAAGTTCGCCGGCGCGCGCGGGGTCGCGATCGTCGCCTCGCTCTTCGAGCGGCGCGCCGAAGGCCTCTACCACAACACGGCGGTCGCGATCGACGCCGACGGGCGCCTGCTCGGCCGCTACCGCAAGATGCACATCCCGGACGACCCGCTCTACTACGAGAAGTTCTACTTCACGCCCGGCGACCTCGGCTTCAAGAGCTTCGCGATGCGCGACGCCCGCGCCGGGCTCCTCGTCTGCTGGGACCAGTGGTTCCCCGAGGCGGCGCGGCTCACGGCGCTCGCCGGCGCGCAGATCCTCTTCTACCCGACGGCGATCGGCTGGCAGTTCGACGAGGCGCCCGACGTGGACGCGGCGCAGCACGACGCCTGGGAGACCGCGCAGCGCGCGCACGCGATCGCGAACGGCGTCTTCGTCGTCGTCGTGAATCGCGTGGGACGCGAGGATGCGATCCGCTTCTTCGGCCAGTCGTTCGTGTGCGATCCCTTCGGGCGCGTGCTCGCGCGCGCCTCGGCCAGCGAGGAGGAGGTCCTCGTCGTCGACTGCGACCTCGACCTGATCGAGCGCGTGCGGCGCAACTGGCCCTTCCTGCGCGACCGCCGCATCGACGCCTACCCGGACCTCGTCCGCCGCTTCCGCGACGGAGACGACCCCTGACGAACGCGAACGCAAGCGAAGCGCGCAGCGAGCCGAAGGCGAGCGGAGGAAAGGGGGGGGCGCGCAGCGAGCCGCAGGCGAGCGGAGGAATCGGGCCCCCGCAAGGTCGCGAAGCGGCCGCGCAGCGAGCCGAAGGCGAGCGAAGCGCGGGCCCCCGCACGAGCTGGCGTTGGCCGGCCGAGTGGGAGACGCACGCCGCGACCTGGCTCGCGTGGCCGCACAACCCCGAGACGTGGCCGGGGCGCATGGCGTCCGCGAAGCAGCAGTTCGCCGGGATCGTGCGCGCGCTCGCGGGCCACGAGCTCGTGAGGCTCCTCGTCCGCGACGCGCCGATGGAGGCGGAGGCCCGCGCCGAGCTCGGGCGCGCCGGGGTCGACGCCGACGCAGCCGTCGAGATCCACCGCATCCCGACCAACGACTCCTGGCTGCGCGACAGCGGCCCGATCTTCCTGGTGCGCGGCGAGGGGCCCGGGCGCGAGCGGCTCCTCGGCGACTTCCGCTTCAACGGCTGGGGCGGGAAGTATCCCCCCTACGACCTCGACGACGCGCTCCCGCGGGCGGTCGGCGCCGCCCTCGGCCTGCCGCGCGTCGAGATCCCCTTCGTGCTCGAGGGCGGCTCGATCGACGGCAACGGGAGCGGCACGCTGCTCACGACCGAGTCCTGCCTGCTCCACCCGAACCGCGAGCCCGGCCGCACGCGCGAGCGCATGGAGGAGCGCCTCGCCGCCTGGCTCGGCGCGACGAACGTGCTCTGGCTCGGGGAGGGGATCGTCGGCGACGACACCGACGGCCACGTCGACGACCTGGCGCGCTTCGTCGACGCGTCGACCGTGGTGGCGATGGTCGAGCCGGATGCCTCCGACGCGAACCACGCCGCCCTTGCCGCGAACCTGCTCCGGCTGCGCGCGATGCGCGACCAGGACGGGAAGCCCCTCGGGGTGGTACCCCTCCCGATGCCCCCGCCGCACGGGATCGGGGGCCAGCGCTGCCCCGCGAGCTACGCGAACTTCTACCTGGCGAACGGCTGCGCGCTGGTCCCGACCTTCGGCGCCCCGCAGGACGCCCGGGCGCTCGCCGTCCTGCGCGAGATCCTCCCCGGGCGCGACGTGATCGGCGTCCCCTGCGGCGACCTCGTCCTCGGCCTCGGTACGATTCACTGCCTGAGCCAGCAGGAGCCGGTGTAGTCTGGAGTCCGAAATCGAGCGGTCGGGGTGCGGTGGCGCTCGCGGAGGTGGCGGATGCGGAAGCGGTGGGTGCTCCGGCTCGGGGTAGTCGGGATCCTCGCGATCGGGGCGGCGCCGGGGCTGCCCGGCCCGCCGGGGGGACCGCCCGGCGCCGTGCGCGCGGGCCGCGATCGACTGGCCTTCCTGGCACCCGCCGGGGGGCTCCTCGCAGGCCCCGGCGCGGTCGCCGTCTCGCTCGACGTGCCCGACGCGGTGATCCCGGGGAGCCTCGTCGTGGAGCTCGACGGCGCGCCGCTCGCGCCGGGCGCGCTCACGCCGCGCCCCGGCGGTGTGGCCGGGGCGCTCACGGGGCTCGCAGAGGGCAGGCACCGCCTGCGCGCGACGGCGCTCCGCCGCCTCTGGATCCTGCGCGTACCCCTCTCGACCGAGACCGGCTTCGAGATCGCGGAGCTCGATCGGCCCGAGACCTGCGAGATCCTGAACGACGCCGACTGCCTGCTCCCCTTCCCGTCGTCGCGCTTCCTCGAGCCGAGCGACGCGACCCGGACGGGCTTCCGCATCGCCATCCCGGACGAGGCGCTCCCGACGCTCGTCGGGCCGCCGCTCTCCGCCGCGCCGCTGCGCGGGCTCGACGGGTTCAGCCCGACGGCCCAGATCCTGATGCACTTCCCAGGCGGCGTGGACCTCGCCGTCTCGCGCGCCCCGGTGCTCCTCGAGGCGCGCTGCTGCGGGCAGTCCGAGCAGGCGCCCTACGTCGGCGTCCGCACCCAGGACCGCCGCTCGCTCGAGCGCGACAGCCCGACGGTGCTCCTCGATGCCGACACCGGCCGCCGCGTCCTCCACTGGGTCGAGCTGGACGCCCGGGCGACCGACCCGGCGCGCCAGGTCCTCTTCCTGCGCCCCGCGCGCTCGCTCGTGCCGGGCCATCGCTACATCGTGGCCGTGCGCGGGCTGCGCCGGCCGGACGGCGAGCTCTCCGCGCCGGAGCCCGTCTTCCGGGCGCTCCGCGACGGCGCGCCCTCGACGATCCCGGCGGTCGAGGCGCGCCGCGCCCATTTCGAGGAGCTCTTCGCCCGGCTCGGGAGGCGGGGGATCCGGCGCGACGAGCTCGTGCTCGCCTTCGACTTCGTGGTGCGCAGCGACGAGCAGCTGACCGCCGCCATGCTCGCGATGCGCGACGACGCCTACGCCGCGCTCGACGCGATCCCGCCGGGCGACGCCTCGGCCGTCCACCTCGACGCCGCCTTCAACGCGGCGAACGTCCACGATTGCAGCGACCCCGCGCAGCGCCTGTGGCGGATCGTGCGCGGGAGCTTCGACGGCCCGTACTACCTGACCGGGACGATCGACACGCTCTCGAGCGTACCCCTCCTGAACGTCGACGCGAGCGGGCGCGTGCTCCGCGCGGGGACCCACCCCTTCCAGTTCGACCTCGCCGTCCCGTGCAGCGTGCTGCGCGGCGAGACGGCCGCGCACCCCCTCCTCGTCGGGCACGGCCTCTTCGGCGACGGGGCCGGGATGGTGCGCAGCGTCGCGGACGCGGGTGGGCTTCTCGGCTCCTTCGCGCCGGAGGGGATCGACTACCTGGTCGGCGGCAGCGACTGGCGCGGGCTCTCCTCGAAGGACCTGCTCTGGCTGCTCGTGAACCTCGTCGGCTCGCCGGCGACGGGCCATCGTCTGAACAACTTCCCGTCCTTCGCCGCCCGCCTCCAGCAGGGCCAGATCAACAGCCTGGTGCTCGCGAGGCTCATGAAGAGCGGCTACTTCAATCGCCTGCCCGAGCTCCAGCGCGTCGCGGGCGATCCCGCGACCGGTGTCTTTCCCGGCCGCGACGCCGAGTCCTTCTACTTCGGCGTGAGCCTCGGCGGCATCATGGGCCTCTTCCACGCCGCGCTCTCGCCGGACATCGAGCGCTTCAACATCGACGTGGGAGCGATCAACTTCGCGCTGCTGATCCAGCGCGCGACACCCTTCGCCCTCTTCGAGGCGCTGCTCGCCTCCGTGGGCCTGACGGATTCCCTCGACGCCGCGCTCGGCTACTCGCTCCTGCACGAGCAGTGGGTCACGGCCGAGCCGGCGGCGTACGTGCGCTTCGTAACCGGACGCGTCGCCCCGCCGCTCCCCGGCTCGATCCCGAAGAAGATCCTGATGACCGTGGCGTGGCTCGACAAGCAGGTCTCGAACCAGGCCTCCGAGATCGCGGCGCGCAGCCTCGGGATCCCGAGCCTGGTGGGCTCGCTCCAGTCGCGGCTCGTCGGGATCCCCGACCGGCGCGACGGCGGGCGCGGCCTCGACTCCGCCTACGTGGTCTGGGACGCGGGCTCTTTCGACGTCTTCGACCCGCGTTACGACGCCGTGATCCCGCCGCTCTCCAACCGGATCGGGAGCTCCGTCTGCGATCCCCACGGCGGGCCGCGGCTCTCGATCCCGGCCTCGCTGGAGCAGCTCGCGGGCTTCCTGCGCCCGGGTGGGGCGATCGCGAACACCTGCCGCGACGACGGCTTCTGCAACGCGTCGAGCGACGAGGAGCGGCCCGGGGGCGTCCCCGCGGAAGAGCTCTGCGATCCTCTGCCGTAGGTTCGCCACACCGGGGGCTGCTTTCCCGGTGGGCTCCGCTCGGCCCTGCCTCGCTGCGCGCGCCCTGCGGGCGCTTTCCCGGTCGTCCGGGATTCGGTAAACCTTGCCCTTCCCGACCCGAGGGGGGCGCTCTTGGTCGAATCGTTCCGGCACGACGTCGTGATCGTCGGCGGAGGCGCCGCGGGCCTGCGCGCGGCGATCGCCGTGGTCGATGCCGATCCCCGCGCCTCCGTCGCCCTGGTCTCGAAGGTCTACCCGATGCGGAGCCACACGGTCTCCGCCGAGGGCGGCGCCGCCGCGGTCGCCCGCAGCGACGACAGCCTCGAGATGCACGGCTACGACACCGTGAAGGGCTCGGACTTCCTCGGCGACCAGGACGTGATCACCTACTTCGTCGAGCAGGCCCCGCGCGAGCTCACGCGGCTCGAGCACTGGGGCTGCCCGTGGAGCCGCAACGAGGACGGGACGGTCGCGACCCGCGCCTTCGGCGGGATGACGACCAAGCGCACCTGGTACGCCGCGGACAGGGTCGGCTTCCACATGCTGCACACGCTCTTCCAGCACTCGCTGCGCTTCGACCGGATCGTCCGCTACGACGAGCTCTTCGCCACGAAGCTCCTGGTCGACGCGGGCCAGGTGCGCGGCGTCGCCGCCCTCGACATCCGCACGGGCGACGTGCGCGCCTTCCTCGCGCGGGCCGTGATCCTCTGCACCGGCGGTGCGGGCAAGATCTTCCCGTTCACGACCAACGGCAACATCAAGACCGGCGACGGCATGGCGCTCGCCTACCGCGCCGGCGTGCCGCTCGAGGACATGGAGTTCGTCCAGTACCACCCGACGGGGCTCCCCGGCACCGGGATCCTGATCACCGAGGCCGCCCGCGGCGAGGGCGGGACCCTGAAGAACGCCGACGGCGAGCGCTTCCTGGTGACGCGCGACTACGGCGTCGGCACCAAGGCCGAGCTCGGGCCGCGCGACATGATTTCGCGCGCGATCATCCGGGAGATCGAGGCCGGGCGCGGCATCAAGGGCCCGTACGGCGACTCCGTGCACCTCGACTTGACGCACCTCGGCGAATCCCACATCGACAGCAAGCTCCCGATGGTGCGCGAGCTCGCCACGATCTACGGCGGCGCCGATCCCGTCCACCAGCCGATCCCGATCCGCCCAGTGCTGCATTACATGATGGGCGGCGTCGCGGTCGACCTCGACGGCGCGACGGCCCTCCCGGGCCTCTTCGCCGCGGGCGAGGCGGCCTGCGTGTCGCTGAACGGCGCGAACCGCCTCGGCTCGAACTCGCTCACCGAATGCCTCGTCTTCGGCGCGCGCACCGGGCAGGCCGCGCTGCGCTTCGCGCGGGGCGCCTCCGAGGGCGACGCCGCCGCGCTCGTCCGGGAGGCGGAGGAGGAGCGGGCCCGGATCGAGGGACTGCGCGGCCGCCGGGGCGCGGAGAAGCTCTCGCCGCTGCGCACCGAGATGCAGAAGGCGATGGAGCGCGGCTGCGGCGTCTACCGCGAGGCGGGCGCCCTGCAGGAGACGGTGCGCGAGCTCGCGCGCCTGCGGGAGCGGGCCCGGGAGCTCGCCGTCGCCGACGCGAGCCGGGTCTTCAACACCGAGCTCGTGGCGGCGCTCGAGCTCCTGAACATGCTCGAGGTCGCCGAGGCGATCGCCGTCTCGGCCGCATCCCGCAACGAATCGCGGGGCGCGCACGCGCGCAAGGACGCGCCGCGCCGCGACGACCAGAACTTCCTGCACCACACGCTCTGCTACGCGGGCCCGGAGGGCCCGCGCCTCGCCAAGAAGGCGGTGACCCTCGGACGCTGGGCGCCGGAGGAGCGCAAGTACTGATGAGCGAGGTCCGCAAGCGGCGCTTCCTGGTGACGCGCTTCGATCCCGACCGCGACGCCGAGCCGCGCCAGCAGACGTACGAGGTGCCCTGCCAGCCCGACTGGAAGATCCTCGACGCGCTCAACTACATCAAGGACGAGATCGATCCTTCGCTCTCGCACCGCTGGTCGTGCCGCATGGCCGTGTGCGGGAGCTGCGGCATGAACGTGGACGGGAAGCCCACGCTCACCTGCAAGCAGGCGCTCGATGCCTACGGCGACGAGGTCCTGGTCGAGCCCCTCTCGAACTTCCCGGTGATCCGCGACCTCGTGGTCGAGCTCGAGGGCTTCCTCGAGAAGCTGAAGCAGGTGAAGCCCTGGATCATCCGCGCGAAGGAGCTCGCGGCCGAGGCCGGCCCCGTGCGGCAGAAGCCCGAGGAGCTCGAGCTCTTCGAGAACTTCAGCTACTGCATCAACTGCATGCTCTGCTACGCGGCCTGCCCCGTGGTGGCGAACGAGCCGGCGTTCCTCGGGCCGGCCGCGATCGCGCTCGGCCACCGCTACAACATCGACTCGCGCGACGAGGGAGCGCGCGAGCGCAACGAGGTTTTCCGCGGCGAGGGCTCCGTCTTCTCCTGCTCCTATGCGAACGAGTGCAGCGAGGTCTGCCCGAAGCACGTGGACCCCGCGGCAGCGATCAACCAGGCGAAGTTCAACGCCGTGATCGACTGGGCGGCCGGTCTCGTGCTGCCGCGCAGTGGGAACTGAGCCGTGGCCCGACCCGCCGACCCCTTGGCCATGGCTCCCGCGAAGCCGGGCCGGACGCGCACCGCGCCGCCGCGCATGCCGCCCGAGTTTCCGCTGCAGGGCCGCTACCGCGCCTACACCCTCTTCGACGCGACCGGCGTGGTCTACCTGCTGCTCGGCTTCCTGGTGCTGCGTCAGGTCCGCGCGCTGGTCGAGGGCCCTGCCGCGTGGAGCGCGGCGATGGAGGACCTGCGCAATCCGCTCTACGTGGCCTTCCACGCCCTCGCGTTCGCCTGTGTCGTCTTCGTCGCCGTGCGCTTCTTCCGGCTCTTCCCGAAGGCGCAGCCGCCGAAGATCGGGCCCTTCCGGCCGCCGCCACAGCCCGTGATCCTCGGCATGCTCTACGCCGCGTGGATCGGAGTGAGCCTGCTTCTGACCGCGATCCTCGCCGGCGGGATCTTTTGATGAAGCAGCTCCTGCTCCGCCTCGAGCCGGTGATCTGGCTGCTCTTCGGCCAGGGGATCCTGATCGGGACGATCCTGCTCACGGGCTGGGTGCTGGTCGTGGGCCTGCTCGCTCCGCTCGACCTCGTCCCCGCCGACGCGCTCGCCTTCGAGCGCGCGCACCGGCTCGCCGCGCATCCGATCGGGCGGCTCGTGCTGCTCGCGATCGCCGCGCTCCCGCTCTGGAAGGGCGCGCATCACGTCCGCTCGCTGGCCCTCGACTTCGGCGGAGCCCACCGCGACCCGGCGGTGGCGACGCTCCTCTACGGGATCGCCACCGTGGGGAGCCTGCTCGCGATCGTCGCCGTCGTGCGCTTGTAGGTCCCCTCTCTACCCACGCCCTGCCGTCGGGCTTCCGTCGATCTGCGCGAGTGTGACGCAGGTCTCTGTCACCCGCCGCGGTCTGCCGATACCCACCAGGGGGGCGCGGAGCGATCCGCGAGCCCCGGAGGTGAAAAGTGCGGGCCCGCTGCACACCGGTCGTCGCCGCGAGCGCGCTCGCCACGGCGCTCGCCTGCGCGGCGGCGCGGGGGCCCGAGCCGTCGCCGCCGCCTCCGCCTCCGCCCGCCCCGCGCGCCGCGGCGGAGCGGGCGGCCGTGGTGCGCGCCGCGCACTCGCTCGTGGGCGCGCCGTACCGCCACGGCGGAGCGACGCCCCGGGGCTTCGACTGCAGCGGCCTCGTCGCCTACAGCTTCTCGCGCGCGGGGATCCGCGGTCTCCCGCGCTCGGCCGAGCACCTCGAGCGCGCGTCCGCGCCGCTGGACCTCGCGGAGATCCGCCCCGGCGACCTGCTCTTCTTCCGCAGCGACGGGAAGAAGACCAGCCACGTCGCGATCTACGTGGGCGAGCGCTCCTTCGTGCACGCGCCCTCGCGCGGCAAGCGCGTCGAGCGCATCGACTTCGATCACGTCTACTGGGGTCCCCGCCTCGCGCACGCGGGCCGCATCCTCGACTGATCCGTGTTCCCCGCTCGGCCTCCCCGCGCGCGCCTCCGCCGGACCGGGCGGGTCGCAGGGTCGGGGGCCCGCTGGCCGCGACTGGAGCCGGCTTGTCGGCTGCGCCTTCTTGCGGTATTCAAGTAGTCATACCAGAGTACTACGCGAGCCATGTCGAGAACCGTAGCCAGAACCGCCTCCAGGAAGGCCGCGAGGCACGCCGCCAAGGTGGCCGTGAGCCTCCCGGCCGCGCTTCACCGGGCGGTCGAAGGAGCGCGGCGACGCTCCGGCCAGACGCGCAGCGCCGTGGTCCAGGAGGCGCTGCGCGAGTGGCTGCGCCGCGACGCGGAAGCGCTGCTCGTGCGCGAGTACGAGGAGGGCTACCGCGCCCGACCCGAGGACGCGAGCGAGATCGAGGCGGCGCTCGCCACGGCGGTGGGCCTCTTGCGCGACGATCCTGGCTTCTGATGCGGCGCGGCGAGATCTGGTGGGCCGAGCTTCCCCCGCCCGCCGGACGCCGGCCCGTGGTGCTCCTCTCGCGCGACGAGGCCTACTCGGTGCGCGAGCTCGTGACCGTCGCTCCGATCACGACGCTGGTGCGCCGCATCCCGACCGAGGTGTCGCTCGGCCGGGCCGACGGGCTCCCGCGCCGGTGCGTCGCCAACCTCGACACGATCACGACGATTCCGAAGCGCATGCTGAGCGAGCGCCTCGCCGTCCTGTCGCCGGTCCGGCGCGCCGCCGTCGAGCGCGCGCTGCGCTTCGCGCTCGGTCTCGCATAGGAGGCCGACTCTCGAGTCGGCCTCCGCGCAGCGAGCGCAAGCGGAGCGCGCAGCGAGCCGAATGCGAGCGAAGGCAGGCCCTGCCGGGCCGGCGAGCGAAGCTCACCGGGCCAGGAGAGGGTCCGCGCCAACCCGGCGCGAATCAGCGCACGTGCCGGAAGGTCTCGCGCACCTCGCGCACCAAGGTCTCCGGCTGCTCGAAGGCGGCGAAGTGACCGCCGCGCGGGAGCTCGCGGAAGTGGACGAGCCGGCGGAAGCGCTTCTCGGCCCAGCGCCGCGAGGTGCGGAAGATCTCCTTCGGGAAGATGCTGCATCCCGCCGGCACCTCGACCGGATCGAGCGACGGCGTGCCGAAGCTCTCCCAGTAGAGGCGGGCGGAGGAGGCAGCCGCGCCCGGGAGCCAGTAGAGCATGACGTTGTCGAGGAGCTCGTCGCGCGTGAGCACGTTCTCCGGGTGGCCGTCGCAGTCGGTCCAGGCCCAGAACTTCTCGAGGATCCAGGCGGCCTGCCCGGCGGGGGAATCGGCGAGGCCGTAGCCCAGGGTCTGCGGCCGCGTGCTCTGCTGCTTCGAGTACCCGGACTCGGAGCGCTCGTAGTGCTGCATCGAGGCCAGCGCCGCCTTCTCCGCGTCCGTGAGCTCGCTCATCGTCGCGGGGTCCGGTGTCGCGATCGGCATGTTGAGATGGATGCCCGCGCAGTGCGCGGGATCCTGGAGGCCGATCGCCGTCGTCACCATCGCGCCCCAGTCGCCGCCCTGGGCCGCGTAGCGCGCGTAGCCGAGCCGGGCCATCAGCTCCGACCAGGCGCGCGCGATGCGCTCCACCTTCCAGCCCGCGCGCGTCGGCTTGTCGGAGAAGCCGAAGCCCGGGAGCGACGGGCAGACCACGTGGAAGGCGTCGCGTGCCTCGCCGCCGTGCGCGGTCGGATTCGCGAGCGGCTCGATCACCTTGTGGAACTCGACCACGGAGCCCGGCCAGCCGTGCGTGATCACGAGCGGTAGCGCCTCGGCGTGCGGCGAGCGCAGGTGCAGGAAGTGGATCCCGACGCCGTCGATCGGAGTGCGGAAGCCCGGGAAGCGGGCGAGCCGCGCCTCGCGCGCCCGCCAGTCGTACTTGTCCGCCCAGTAGGCGCACACGTCCTGCACGTAGGCGAGCGGGATCCCCTGCGACCAGTCGTCGACCGTCTCGCGGTCGGGCCAGCGCGTGGCGCGGAGCCTGCGGCGCAGGTCGTCGAGCTGGTCGGCCGTGGCCTCGATGCGGAACGCTTCGATCGCCGCCGTCATGATCACCTCCGGGGCAGGCGGCGAACATAGCGGGGCGCGCGCAACGCGCCGGCCCGCCCTCCGGGGATTCTGTGCACTCGGTCACACGCGAAGCCGGCGTTCGGACCGAAGAGCCCTGCGTCACCGCGGGGAGGATTCCCTCGTGTCCACGCTCGTCGAAGCTCGCCCCGGCGCCCGGCGGCGGCTCCTCGCCCAGGCGAACCGGGCGCGCCACCGGCGCCAGGAGCGCCGCGCCGTCGCCCTCTACCGCCAGATCCTGCTCGAGGAGCCGCGCGACGTGGAGGTGGCGCTGCGCGTCGCCCCGCTGCTCGCGAGCCGCAGCGAGGCCTTCGAAGCCTGGCAGCTCTTCCGGATGGCGGCGATGGAGCTCAACCGCGTGCGCCGCTTCGACGCTTGTCTTGCGGCGCTGCGCGACGCCTGCCGCTGCGTCCCGCACGAGTACGACGCCTGGCGGCTGCGCGCGGAGCTCGAGCAGAGGCTCGGACGCGAGGAGGAGGCCTACGACACGCTCCTGGAGGGCGCCCGGCGCTTCGATCGGCCGCCCACGGCCACGCAGGCGATCGCGCTCCTCACGCGGGCGCGCGCCATCGAGCCGTGGGACCCCGAGGTGGCACTCGACCTGGCCCGCCTCTACGCCCAGACGGGCATGACCGAGAGCGCCCTCGGGCTGCTCGCCTCCCTCGCCCACGGCCAGAGCGGAGGGGTGCTGCGGCGCGTGCGCGGGCTCCAGTGGAGGATCACCCTCTCCTTCTACCACGCCTGGCGCTGGCTCCAGGCGCTCTGGCAGGAGCTGCGCGGCGAGCGGCACACGGGGGGCCTCGTCTTCGCACCGGGCGCGCCGCGCTGGGGTCGGGACCGCCGCCGGGCGCCGGCCACGGAGCCCTGCATCGCGCTCGATCCCGAGGCGTCGGCGTAGCCCGATCTGCTCCGCTCGCCTCCGGCTCGCTGCGCGCGCCTGCGGCGCTTGCTCGCGTCGGTCCCCTCCTGGCCGCGGCGCGGTGCCCCGGTCACCGCGCCGAGGGGGTGGTGCTACGCTGCGCGCCCGATGCCGGGGCGCGTCCAGCGCGGCGTTCGCATCCCCGATCCGACGCGTAGGAGGGGTCGGGCGTTCCTGGTCGCGCTCGCCGCGCTCGCGAGCGCCCTCTCCGGCTCGCCCTCCCTGGCGGACGCGCTGGAGTTCCGGCCGATCGCGGGCGACGGCCTCGGCTACCTCGAGCTCGCCCGCGGCGGCACGGTCTACCACCTGCTACGCGTGGATCTCGGTCGCCACGCGCTGCGCGTCGCCGACGCGCGCCGCGAGGGGCGCAAGGCCGCCAGCGTCGATGAGCTCGGCCGCGAGGCGAAGGCGCTCGCCGCCTTGAACGGCACCTTCTTCGACGAGAACTACCGCCCGCTGGGGCTGGTCGCGAGCGCGGGACGCGAGCTCAATCCGCTGCGCAACGTGAGCTGGTGGGCGGCGTTCCTGGTGCGCGAGCACGGAAGCGGTGGCTCGGCCGAGATCCTCACCACGGCGCAGATCCAGGCGATCGCCCCGGCCGACCGCGGCCCCTTCGCGGCCGCGCTGCAGACGGGGCCGCGCACGGTCTCGGCCGGCCAGCCGGTGAAGCTCAAGGAGCAGTCCGCCGCGCGCAGCGCCGTCTGCGTCCTCGACCCGACGCACGTGATCCTGCTCGCCACCGAGGGCTCGCCCGTCGAGAGCAACGCCCTCGCGGCCTTCATGGCGGCGGAGCCCGCTGACGCTGGCCTCGGCTGCGAGGCCGGCCTCATGTTCGACGGCGGCCCGTCCGCGCAGCTCTGGATCGAGGCGCCCGGGCTCTCCCGCTTCGTGCGCGGCGGCTGGGCGGTGCCGAACGCCCTCGTCGTGCTGCCCGCCCGATGACCTTCGCTCGGCTTCGCCTCGCTGCGCGGCCGCTTCGGGCCTTGCGGGCGCTCGCCGGGGTCGGACTCCTGGCGGGCGCGGCTACTTCGCGTCGTGGAAGATGATGCCGAGCGTCGTGCGCTGGCCCGCGTGGACGCGTGCGACCCCGTGACGCACCCGCACGCGGCGGTCGCCGCGCGGACCGCGCAGCGGGCGCTCGCGGTTCGGGAAGACGACCGCCTCGCCCTGCGCGAGCGCCACGACCTCGACCCGCGCCTGCTCGCGCGGCCGCTGCTCGAGCAGCAGGAACTCGCCGCCGCTGAACTCGCGCTGCGGCGGGCTCAGCAGGAAGGCCACCTGGAGCGGGAAGGCGACCGGCCCGTAGAGGTCCTGGTGCAGGCGGTTGTAGCCGCCGGCGCGGTAGCGGAGCAGCAGCGGCGTGGGGCGCGCCTGCCGTGCGCGCCGGCAGCGCGCGAGGAAGCGGTCGAGCGTCGGGGGAAACGACAGCTTGGCGCCGAGGCGTGCGCCCCATGCGTTCGCGATCCGCGCCAGCGGCGCGTAGAGCGCGCGGCGGAGCTCTCCGACGCCCTCCGGCAGCGGGTAGGCGAAGTACTGGTACTCGCCGACGTCGCCGAAGCGGTGCTTCGCGAGGTCCACGCGCTGGCGGAAGCGCGCGGGCTCGTCCCAGAGAGATGCGAGCGCGCGGCACTCCTCGGCGCGCAGGAAGCCCGGGACGCGCGCGTGTCCCACGGCGTCGAGATCGCGCGCGGCGCCCTCCCAGTCGACGGCCCGGGCCCGCTCGGCGAGGCCCGGCTGCCCGGCGCGGCTCATGGGCGAGGCTCCTCCGGGCCCCAGGGTATCGGGTGCCCGGTCGCGCGGGCGAGCGGCTGGTATCGTCGGGGCTTCGGGCTTCCGCAAGCGGAGGAGGAGGGGCGTTGGACCGGCGCGCACGGATCGAGGCGACGCTGCGGCGCGAGCTCGCCGCCGATCCCGTCCTGGTGGTAGACGAGAGCCACCTCCACGCGGGCCACGCCGGGGCGCGCGGCGGCGCGGGCCACTTCCGCGCCGTGATCGTCTCCGCCCGCTTCGAAGACCGGAGCGCCGTCGAGCGCCAGCGCCTCGTCTACGCCGCGCTCGCCGCCGAGATGGGGAACGAGATCCACGCGCTCTCGATGCAGACGCTGACGCCCGCGCAGTGGCGGGAGCAGTCGCAGGGCTCGGAGGCGTCGGGCGCGGGCCCCGGCGGCGAGAAACGCGACCCCGACTGACGCCTCGACCTGCGCGCGGTGATTTCTGCTCGGTTCGGATCGGGCAGGATCTCGGGGGCGCGTGACCGGCGGCTCGGGCTCTCAGACGAACTCGTCGAGCCAGCGGCGCAGCGAGACGTTGAACCCGGCCGCGTTGCGGTGGCCGCCGCCGCCGTAGCGCGCCGCGAGCGCCGCGACGTCGAGCTCGCCGATCGAGTAGAGCGAAACGTCGACGCGGTCGGCCGTGATCCGGTAGGCGACTCCCCAGGGCAGGCCGAAGGCCGCGCGCTCGGCGAGCGCGTGGCCGATCTGCGCGCGCAGCGTGCGCGCGTTCACGGCCTCGGCCCGCCTCTCCCCGATCGCGACCGGCGCCGCCGCCTGGAGCGCGCTCTCCACCTCCTGGCGGTTCGAGCGCAGGATCGGCAGGCCCTCCCGGGCGAGGTCAGAGGCGGGGCGCCGGGCGAGGGCGTCCCAGGTCGCGAAGTCGCGCCGATAGGAGCCGATCGCCGCGTTCACCGCCTCCGAGTCGGGCAGGCGCCAGCTCCACAGGTCCTGGTCCTCGACGTAGCGGAGCAGCGGGGGCGGCTCGTCCTGGTGAAAGTGGTTCCAGGCGAGCACGGCGCCGGAGTGGTGGAGGTCGAAGTGGATGCGGTGGCCGCGGCGGGCGTGGGCGGCGTCGAGGCCGCCGCAGGCGGCGAAGCGGTCGCGCGTGGAGATGTGGTGATCGAGGACGACGAGCTGCGCCGCGAGCTCCGAGAGCTCCGCCAGCGCCTCGGGCGGCGGCGCGATGTCGACGAAGACCAGCACCTCGCCCTCGTGGCTGCGCGGATCGAAGGCGTCCTCGTGACCGCGCGCCAGGTAGCGCGCGTCGCTGCCCCAGGCGCGCCACACCGCCCAGGCGGCTCCGAAGCCGTCGGGGCAGCCGGCGTGGAAGTAGCAGCTGCGCTTCACGCGGGGGAGGGTACCCGAGCCGGACCGCTCCGCCGCTCGTGGGGACGGTGGCCGCTCGCGGGGACGGTGTTCAGATGTTTCGAATATTCAGATTCTCCGGAGAGACCCGCCGCAGGCCCCGCCGTGAAGGAGAATCTGAATATTCGAAACATCTGAACACCGTCCCCGAACGCGCCGCCCCGAACGCGGTACCGTGGCGGTGGAGGCTCGAAGCGCGGGTGCTACCCAACTCCAAGGCCCGCCTGCGCTCGGCCGTGGCCCGCCTCGAAATCCGACCCGCGCCCGAGCCGGCAGCGGCGCTCGAGGCGCTCCGCGCCGGGGCCGATCCCTGGCTGCTCGAGAGCGCGCTCCGGAGCGAGCGCCTCGGCCGCTACTCCTTCGCGGGCGCCGACCCCTGGCTCGTGCTGCGCGCGTGGGGCGAGCGGGTCGAGATCGAGTGCCGCCGCGCCGTGCGCCCGGGGCTCCCGATCGGGCGCCAGTGCCTTCGCGCCGATCCCCTGGAGGCCGTGCGAGCCCTCCTCCCGCCGCCGCCCGACGACGCGCCGGACGAGGTCCCCTTCGCGGGCGGAGCGGTCGGCTACCTCGGCTACGAGCTGGCCAGGCACTTCGAGCCGGTCTCGTTCTCGGCCGCCGACGACCAGGGCCTCCCCGATCTCGTGCTGCTCTTCGTCGATCGCGTGCTCGCCTGGGATCACCGCGAGGAGCGGCTCGTCGCGCTCGGCCTGGGCGTCGCCGAGGACGGTCCGGGCGCGCGCGAGCGCGCGCGAGCCGCGGCGCGGGAGATCGCGGCCGCCGTGGCGGGGGGCGCCGCAGCGCTACCGGAGCGCCGCGTCGCCGCGCGCCGGCGACCCCCGCGCGCGGGCCCGGGTCGCGAGGGCTTCGGGCGCGGGGTCCTGGCGATCCTGCGCGAGATCGCCGCGGGCAACGTCTACCAGGCCTGCCTCACGCATCGGCTCGAGCTCGACTATCGCGGCGACCCCTGGGATCTCTACCGGGAGCTGCGCCGCGCGAGCCCGGCGCCCTTCGCCTGCTACCTCGAGCTCCCCGAGGTGGCGGTGGTGGGCTCCTCGCCGGAGCGCTTCCTACGCGTGCTGCCCGACGGGCGCGTCGAGAGCCGCCCGATCAAGGGCACGCGCCCGCGCGGCCGCGACCGGGCCGAGGACCTGCGCCTGCGCCACGCGCTCGCGGCGTCCGAGAAGGACCGCGCCGAGAACCTCATGATCGTCGACCTCGTGCGCAACGACCTCGGCCGCGTCTGCGCCACGGGCAGCGTCGACGTTCCGGAGCTGATGGCGATCGAGGACTACGCCTCGCTCTTCCAGATGGTCTCGACGGTCGTGGGGCGCCTCGCGCCGGGCCGCGACGCGCTCGACCTCGTGCGCGCGAGCTTCCCGCCCGGGTCGATGACGGGCGCGCCGAAGATCGCGGCCATGCGCCTGCTCGACCGCCTCGAGCCGGTGCGGCGCGGCGTCTACTCGGGCGCGATCGGCTGGCTCGACGCGCGCGGCGGCGCCGACCTCTCGGTCGTGATCCGCACGCTCCTCGTGCGCGACGGCCGGGCCTTCGTCCACGCGGGCGCGGGGATCGTCGCGGATTCGGACCCGCGCGCCGAGTGGCGCGAGAGCCTCGACAAGGCGCGCGCTCTCCTCGAGGCGCTCGCCGCCTGCGGCGCCCCGGACGCCGCCGAGCTGCTCGCGCGCTGCGGAGCGAGCGCCAGGCCTCAGGCCACCTGGCCGCCGTCGATGGCGAGGGCGGCGCCGGTCACGTAGCGCGCCTACCCGAGCCGGGGATCCGCGCGGCTGCGATATGCTCGCGGCTGCGGCGGAGCGAGAGCGAGGAGGCGACGTGGGCCCCCTTTCGGGAATCCGGATGATCGAGATCACGGGCATCGGACCCGGCCCCTTCTGCGGGATGATGCTCGCCGACATGGGCGCCGAGGTGCTGCGCGTCGATCGCGCGCAGAGCGTCGCAGGCGAGGACCCGGAGCGGCCCTCGCTCGACCTGCTCGCGCGCGGTCGGCGCAGCGTGGGCGTGGATCTCAAGCACGCGCAGGGCGTCGAGACCGTCCTGCGGCTGGTCGAAGGCGCCGACGTGATCTTCGAGGGTTTCCGGCCCGGCGTGATGGAGCGCCTCGGGCTCGGCCCCGACGTCTGCCTCGCGCGCAACCCGCGGATCGTCTACGGGCGCATGACGGGCTGGGGTCAGGACGGGCCGCTCGCGCGCGCCGCCGGCCACGACATCAACTACATCTCGCTGGCCGGCGTCCTCGACCACATGGGGCGGCGCGGCGAGGCGCCCTATCCGCCGCTGAACCTCGTCGGCGACTTCGGCGGCGGCGGCATGCTCCTCGCCTACGGGATCGTCTGCGCGCTCGTCGAGCGCCAGCGCTCCGGGAAGGGCCAGGTCGTCGACGCGGCGATGGTCGACGGCGCAGCGGTGCTGATGGCGATCTTCCACGGCGCGATGCTCTCCGGCTGGTGGAAGATGGAGCGCGGCACGAACCTGCTCGACAGCGGCGCCCACTTCTACGACGTCTACGAGACGAAGGACGGCCGGTACGTCTCGATCGGCTCGATCGAGCCGCAGTTCTACGCCGAGCTGATCCAGCGCCTCGGGCTCGCGGGCGAGGAGCTCCCCGGGCAGATGGACCGCTCGCAGTGGGACGCGATGAAGGAGCGCTTCCGCGCGCTCTTCAGGACGAAGACGCGCGACGAATGGACGCGGATCCTCGAGGGGACCGACGTCTGCTTCGCCCCGGTGCTCTCGATGCGCGAGGCGCAGGACCACCCGCACAACCGCGCGCGCGGGACCTTCGTCCGCGTGGCCGGCGCGCCGCAGCCCGGGCCCGCTCCGCGCTTCAGCCGCTCGCAGGCCACGATCGAGCGCCCGCCGCCGCACCCCGGCCAGCACACCGACGCCGCGCTCGCCGACTGGGGCTTCGGCAGCGACGAGATCGGCCGGCTGCGGGAGGCCAAGGCCATCGCTTGAAAAGGGGAGGTGCCTGACGCGAAAACCGGGCGAGAGCCGCTGCCGTCCTGACGGGTGGCCGGTCCGCTCGTCGTTTCAGGAACGTGCCCTGGGTCGTCGGCGCGGCGCGCGCGTGCCGAGGAGGCGCCGCACGACGCGCAACATCTCGGCCTCGTGCGCCGCGAGCCGGGCGCGGTCGAGGGGCCTCTGCTCGCGGTCCGGGACCAGCGAGGGCATCGCGGCGACGAGGAAGACCGTCGCTCCGACGACGGTGCTGGCGACGTGGACCGGGTCGATCCGCGCGAGGCGCGCCCTGCGGAAGTCGGGGCGGTCGAGGACCTGGCGGCGGATCAGGGCGACGAAGGGCTCGGTGTGCGCGAGCAGGGCGGCGCGGCGCTCGGGCGTGGCGTCGGCCGCCTCGCGGAGCAGGATCCGCGCCAGTGCCGGCCGCGCGCCGACGAAGGCGACCCACGCCGACACGCCCGCCTCGATCCGCGCCGCGAGCGGCGCGTCCGAGCCGAGCGCGGCCTCGAGCCGCTCGCGCAGCGCCCCGAGCAGGCGCGCGAGCACCGCGTCGTAGAGGTCGCGCTTGTCCCGGTAGTAGTAGACGATCGACGCGCGCCGGATGCCGACGCGGCGCGCTATGTCCTCGACGCGCGTCGCCTCGAAGCCGCGCTCGGCGAAGAGCGCCTCGCCGGCATCGAGCACGGCGGCGCGTGTCCTCCCGGCTCGCGATCGCTGCACGGCCGGCTGGGGCACCGGGGAAACCTACCTGCGCGCAGGTAGAGGGGCAACGCTCCGCGCGCGGGCCGCCCGGAGTAGCATCGGGACCCCTCGTTCCCGGGAGAAATCGCATGGCCAGCCGCGAGTACGCCGCCGCGCTCGAGCTCTTTCCGAAGGGGATCGCGGTCCCCGGCGACAGCTACGAGGACGTGCGGCGCAAGTTCGCGCCCGCGCACGGCCACGACCCGGGGCCCGACATCGCCGTGGAGGAAGCCCGCTACGGCGGCGTCTCGGGCGTGTGGACGGTGCAGAAGGGCAAGAAGACCGACCGCGTGATCTTCTTCGTGCACGGCGGCGCCTTCGTCTCCTGCCCCGCGCCGACCTACACCTTCTACGCGGCGTGGCTCGTGCGCGCGGCGCGCTCGCGCGCCTGGATCGTCGACTACTCGCTCGCGCCGGAGAGCCGCTTCCCCCGCCAGCTCGAGGAGTGCGTCACGGCCTACCGCGGCCTGATCCGCGAGGTCGACCCGAGCCGGATCGCGTTCGCCGGCGACTCCTGCGGCGGCGGGATCGCGCTCGCGACGCTGCTGCGCCTGCGCGACGCCCGCGTGCCGCTCCCCGCCTGTCTGATCTCGATCGGCGGCTGGTTCGATCTCGCGGCGAGCGGCGAGTCCGCGACGGATCCGGTCGGCGAGGATCGCTTCGTGAACCCCGCGTGGATCCGCGAGCGCGGCCGCGACTACCTGGGCCCGCAGGGCGACCCGCGCGACCCGCACGCCTCGCCCGTCCACGCCGACCTGCGCGGGCTCCCGCCGCTCTTCCTCCAGGTCGGGCAGGTCGACGTGACTCGCGACGACGCCGTGCGCGTCGCGCAGCGCGCGGGTCGCGACGGCAGCGCCGTCACGCTCGAGATCTGGCCCGAGATGATCCACGGCTTCCAGGGCCTGCAGGGGTTCTGCCCGGAGGCCGCGGCGGCGATCGCGAGCGCGTCGGAGTTCGTGAAGAAGCACGTCCCCGATTGATGCCAGCGCGGGTCCGAGTGCGCCGATCGGGGTCCGTCGAGTATCTTCCCGAGGCGGAGGAGCGATCGATGGCCGAGGGTCGGATCGTGTTCAGCGGGGCCAACCTGCTCGATGGCGAGCGGCCCCCGCGCGCCGGGGCGACGGTGGTGGTCGAGGGCCGGCGCATCGCCGCGGTGACGCAGGGCCCGGTTGCGGCGCGCCCCGGCGACCGCCGCGTCGAGCTCGGCGGCCGCACGCTCATGCCCGGCATGGTCCAGGGCCACTTCCACGCGGGCTTCGGCGCCTTCGGATCGGGGATCGCGGCGCCGATCCTCGGCCTCGAGGCGCCGGCCGCCTACCTCGGCATGCTTGCCGCGAAGAACGCGCGCACGGCGCTCCACTGCGGATTCACCGGGACGATCGGGTCCAGCAACGGCCACTACCTCGACGTAGCCCTGAAGGACGCGATCACGAACGGCGTGGTCGAGGGGCCGCGCATGCTCGCCGGCTCGCACGAGCTCGTGACCTCGGGCGAGCAGGCCGACGGCACGAACCGCTCCTGGTTCATGGAGCTCCGCAACCACGGTCTGATCCGCCGGGTCGACGGCCCCGAGGCCTTCCGCCAGGCGGCGCGCGAGGAGCTCGGCCGCGGCTGCGACGTGATCAAGGTCTCGGTGGCGCCCGGCCACGGCGCCATGCCGACGGCCGACGTGTGTTACGTCACGCCGGCCGAGATCGAGGTCCTGGTCGAGACGGCGCACGAGCGCGGCAAGCGCGTGCGCGCGCACTGCCCCTCGCGCAAGGGCATTCTGCTCTGCGCCCGCGCGGGGGTCGACATCATCGATCACGCCGACCGCATGGACGCGGAGTGCATCGAGGCGATCCTGGACGGCGGGAGCTTCGTCTGCCCGAGCATGCTCTGGAGCGTGCGCTACCTGGCCTTCGCCGAGAGCTGGAACTACGCGGCCGGCCCCTTCCCGATCGGGGACGGCTTCCCCGAGCGCAGCGAGCAGACGCAGGCGCGGCTGCGCGGCGTGCGCGAGGACTTCGAGCACACCTGCCGGATCATGCCGGAGGCCCACAAGGCCGGCGTGCGCATGCTCGTGGGCGACGACTTCGGCACGCCCTTGATGCCGCACGGCGACTACATCTGTGAGCTCGAGGTCTACGTGAAGCAGCTCGGGATCCCCGGCCTCGACGTGCTGCGCTGGGCGACGAAGCACGGCGCCGAGGCGATGGGGCGCGGCGACGAGCTCGGGACGGTCGAGGCCGGGAAGCTCGCCGATCTCCTCGTCGTCGACGGCGACCCGGCGGGCGACCTCGGCTGCCTGCGCGACCCGGCGCGGATGCTCGTCATCCTGAAGGACGGCGCGTTCGTGCGCGACGACCTCGCGCGGCTCGCCTAGCGGGGCCCCGCGCCCCCCGGGAGTGCGGGGTGGCGCTAGCCGCCGCGGAGGCGCGCGGCGAGGAGCTCCGCGAGGCGGCGCTTGTCGATCTTGCCGGTGTCGGTGAAGGGGAGCTCCGACTTCGCGGCGAAGAAGACGTGACGCGGGATCTTGTAGGCCGAGAGCTCCTCGCGCAGGCGCTCGCGGAGCGCCGATTCGTCTAGCGCGCGGCCCGAATCGAGGACGACGGCCGCCGCGACGTTCTGCCCGCGCACCGGGTCGGGGAGACCGACCACGAAGGCGGACTGCACCTCGGGCATGGCCTCGATCAGGACCTCGACCTCGCGCGGGGAGACGTTGGCGCCGGCCGTCTTGATCAGGTCGCCCTTGCGTGCCTGGAAGAAGAGCACGCCGTCCGCGTCGAAGCGACCGACGTCGCCCGTGTGGTAGAAGCCGTCGCGGTCGAAGCTGTCCTCGCGCTCGACCTTGTGCAGGCCCTGCATCAGCGAGTAGCCGCGCACGCAGATCTCGCCGGGCTCTCCGGGCGGGAGCAAGGCGCCCGTCGCGGGGTCGACGACCTTGTGCTCGAGCCCGGGCACCGCGTGGCCGAAGGAGCCGCGCAGCGCCTCGGGGAGGTCGACGTCCATGCGGTCGATGGTGTGCGGGCCGGCGGTCTCGGTCATGCCGAGCGAGTTCGAGCGCAGCTCGGGGTCGCGGGGCCGCACCGCCTCGGGGAGGACCCCGTACAGGTTCCCGGAGCGCAGCGACGAGAGGTCGCGCTGGCGGAAGCTCGGGTGGTCCATCATCGCCTTCGCATAGTGCGGCCAGCCCGCGGCGACGGTCGCCCGCTCGCGCTCGAGGAGCCGCAGCGTCTCGCCCGGGTCGAAGGCCTCCTCGCAGAGGAGGCAGGCGCCGGCCTGCATCGCGGAGAGCAGCGTGAAGACGAGCCCTCCGACCCAGAAGAAGGGCATCGGCGAGAAGATCCTGTCGTCGGCGCGCAGGTCGCGGAAGGCGTTCAGGTTGTAGGCGTGGCGGATCAGGCTGCCGTGGCTGTGGACCGCGCCCTTCGGGTCGGCGGTGCTGCCGGAGCTGTAGACGATCACCAGCGGGTCGGCGGGCGCGACCGAGCTCTCGGCCTCGGCGAGGAAGGCGGCATCGATCGCCGGCGTGGCGTCCGCCGCGGCGAGCAGGTCGCGCTCGCTCCCGGCCCACGCGCGGTCGGAGCCTCCCCAGACGAAGACGTGGCGCAGCTGGGGAAGCTCGGGCAGGAAGAGCGCTTCGCCGCGCGCCGACGCGAGCCCGGGGGCGCAGCCCTCGAGGCGCTCCAGGTAGTCGTTGCCGAGGTGGCGCGGCGCGCAGCAGAGCGCGTGCACGTCGGCGTGGCGCAGTAGGAAGGCGAGCTCGCGCGGCTTGTAGAAGGTGTTGATCGGGACCACGACGCAGCCGATCCGCGCGGCCGCGAGCCACGCCACCACCCAGTCGGGGCCGTTCGGCATGAGCAGGCCCACGCGGGCGCCCTTGGCGATCCCGCGGGCCAGCAGCCCGCGCGCGAGCCGCGCCGAGAGCCGGTCGGCCTCGGCGTAGCCGATGCGCCGCTGGCCCAGCACGATCAGCGGGCGGGCGGCGAAGGCCTGGCAAAGCGTGCGGAGGAACTCGGGGACGGTCGGGGAGTAGGGGGGGAAGGGCATGGCGCCCGGATGGTGGCGCAGCGCTTGCTCGTGTCGAGACGTCTGCTCTACCGTCGCCTTTCCGGCCGCGGACCCGGAGGCACCCCGCGTGGACTTCCAGTGGAGCGACGAGGACCGGGCCTTCCGCGCGGAGCTGCGCGCCTTCCTCGCCGCGAGCCTTCCCGAGGACTGGGACGAGACCGCGAAGGACGGCCCCGGGAGCGACGCGCAGGCCGCGTTCGCGCGCGAGTTCTGCCCGCGCCTCGCCGAGAAGGGCTGGCTCACGCAGAGCTGGCCGCGCGAGTGGGGCGGGGGCGACGCGACGCCCTGGCGGCACGCGATCCTCGGCGAGGAGATGTGGCGCTGCGGCGAGCCGCGCAGCTCCCAGTACATGAACGTCAACTGGGTCGGACCGACGATCCTGCGCTACGGCAGCGACGAGCAGAAGGCCTTCCACCTGCCGCGGATCTCGGCGGGCCGCGTCTTCTGGTGCCAGGGCTTCTCGGAGCCCGAGGCCGGCTCGGACCTCGCGGCGCTGCGCACGCTCGCGATCCGCGAGGGCGACGTCTACGTGGTGAACGGCGGGAAGATCTGGACCTCGTACGTGAACCACGCCGACTACTGCTTCCTCGTCGTCCGCACCGATCCCGACTCGAAGCGACACCACGGGATCTCCGTGCTGCTGGTCCCGATGGATCTCCCGGGGATCGAGGTGCGCGAGATCCCCTCCGTGGTGGGCGAGCGCTACTTCTTCGAGGTCTTCCTCACCGACGTGCGCGTGCCGGCGCAGTGCCGGCTCGGCCCGGAGCATGCCGGCTGGGACGTCGTCACCTACTCGCTCGCCTACGAGCGCGTCGGCGCCGCCCGCTACGCGCGAGCCGCCTACACCCTCGACGAGCTCGCGAAGCTCGCGGCGGAGCGGGGGTGCCTCGCGGACCCGCGCATCCTCGAGAAGCTCGGCGAGGCGCGGGCGCTCTGCGAGGCCGCGAGGCTTCTCGCCTACCGCGTGATCGACCTGCGCGCGAAGGGCAAGCCGCCCTCGGCGGACACGAACGTGGCGCGCGTGGCCGGGACGGCGGCGGAGCGCGCCGTCTCCGAGCTCGCGCTCGAGATGTTCGGCCCCGAGGCTCTCGAGCACGGGCACTTCGCCGAGTCGCTCTTCCGGCTCGCGATGACGGCCGGCGTCGCCGTCGGCACGACCGAGATCAACCTGAACCTCGTGGCGAGCCGCTTCCTCGCGCTCCCGCGCGAGTAGCGGCGTGGACTTCGAGGCGTCGCCCGAGCAGGCCGCGATCGCCGTGGCGGTCGAGCGCCTGCTCGCGGGCGCGGCCGGCCCCGAGCGCGCGACCCTGCTCGCCCGCAAGCAGGAATACGACGCCGCGCTCGACCGCGCGCTCGACGACGCCGGCTTCCTCGATACCGCCCTCGAGGCCGGTCCGCTCGAGGCGACGGTGGTCGTCGAGGCGGTCGCGCGCGCGGCGGGCGTGGTGGCGATCGGTGCGGGAACGCTCGTCGCTCCCTGCGTCGCCGGACGCCGGCTCCCCGGCCCCGTGGTGCTCGCGCGGGCCGGCGCCGGCGGACCCGTGCGCTTCGCGGCCCATGCGCGCACGCTGCTCCTCGCGGACGGCGACGTCGCGAGCGTGCTCCCGCTCGCGCCGGGCGACGCGGAGAGCGTCCGCTCGGGATTCGGCTACCCGATGGGGCGCCTGCGCGGCGACCTCGGCCCGGGCGCCGAGCGCCTCGGCCCGGGCTCGGGCGAGCGCCTGCTCGCCTGGTGGCGCGTCTCGCTCGCGGCGGAGGCCGTCGGCGCCATGCAGGCGGCGCTCGACACCACGCTCGCCTACGCCCGGCGGCGGCGGCAGTTCGGGCGCGCGATCGGCTCCTTCCAGGCCGTGCAGCACCGCCTGGCGCAGTGCGCGGTGCTCGTCGAGGGCAGCCGCTGGCTCTGCTACGAGGCCGCGGCCGCCGGCGCGCCGGCCGAAGCGGCCGCCACCGCGGCCGCGCACGCCACCGCTGCGGCCGGCGTGCTCTTCGCCGAGAGCCACCAGCTCTCCGGCGCGATGGGCTTCACCCGCGAGCACGCGCTCCACGTCTGGAGCATGCGGCTCGTGGCGCTCCGCCTCGAGGCCGGCGGCCCCGACGCGCACCGGCGCGCCGCCGCCGAGGCGCGTTGGCTCCGGGCCTAGGAGCGGAGCCCGCGATGGTCGCCGGAGGTCGCGCCGAGGACGCCGCGCCCGCAGGCCTCGACCTCGCCTTCGACGACGCGCAGCAGGCCATCGCGGACGCGCTGCGCGCCTTCTGCGCCGAGCGCTGCACCGAAAAGGTCGTGAAGGCCTGCGCGGGCCGCTTCCAGGCGGAGCTCTGGCGCGAGCTGGCCGCGCTCGGCGTGCTGGCGCTCGTGACACCGGAGGGTGACGGAGGTGCCTGCGAGCTCGTGGCGGCGCTGGGGCCCCTCGGTCGCGCGGTCTTCCCGGGCCCGCTCGCGCACACCTTCCTGGCGACGCAGCTCCTGCCGGCGCCGGAACGGGTAGCGCTCTCCCGCGGCGAGGCCGTCGTCTCCGTCGGCACGCCGCCGCTCCTGCCGTGGGCCCCGGTCGCGAGCGTCTGGATCGAGCTCGAGGGCGCCCGGGCCTTCCTCGCGCGGCCTTCGGGCCCGGTCGCTCCGGTCGAGACCCTGGGAGGCGAGCCCTGGGGCCGCGTCGCGCTCGAGCGCGTGCAGGAGCTCCCCGCGCCGGAGCGCGCGTTCGCCGTCTACGAGATCGCGCTCGCGGCCTACCTCGCCGCCGCGGGACAGGGTCTCGTCGAGGCGACCGCCGCGCACGCGCGCACGCGCCGGCAGTTCGGTCGGGCGATCGGCGAGTTCCAGGCCGTCGCCCACCCGCTGGCCGAGTGCTGGATCCGCCTCGCGGCGGCCGAGACGCTCGCGCGCGCCGCGGCCTTCCGCTTCGACGCGGGCGAGCCCGCGGCGCGCGCGACGGCCGCCGCCGCGCGCCTCTCGGCCCGCCGCGCGGCCCTCGACGCGGCCCACGTCTGCCACCAGCTCTTCGGGGCCCTCGGGATCGCGCTCGAGGGCCCGGTCTTTCACGTGACCCGGCGCATCCGCCAGCTCGCGTCGCAGCCTCCGGGCGAGGATCCGGCCCGCGAGGCGCTGCTGCGCGGCCTCGAGCTCTGAAGGCGGCGAAGGTGAGGTTCCGCTTCGCCGCCGGGGAGGAGGCCTTCCGCGCCGAGGTCAGGGCCTTCCTCGCGCAGTGGCGCGACCTCGACGGCTTCTTCTGCCAGGGCCAGAGCTGGCCCCGGGTCCGGGAGCTCTTCCGCGCGATGGGCGCGCGCGGCTGGCTCTCGCTCGGCTGGCCGGACGGCGCCGGCGCGGGCGGCCCGCGCCTCGCCTTCGAGTACATCCTCTGGGACGAGGCGGCCTACGCGCGCGCGGCGCGCAACCCGCTCGCGTCGGGGATCGTCGCGAAGACGATCGCGCGCTTCGGGAGCGACGCGCAGAAGCGGCGCTGGCTGCCGCCGATCCGGAGCGGCGAGCTCCACTTCTCGCTCGGCTACTCGGAGCCCGAGGCCGGCTCGGACCTCGCGAGCGTGCGCTGCCGCGCCGAGCGGCGCGGCGACGCCTACGTCGTGACCGGGCAGAAGTGCTGGCAGAGCTACGCGCAGGACATGGACTACCTGTGGCTGCTGTGCCGGACGGGAACCCAGGAGAGCCGCGGTCGCGGGCTCTCGCTGCTGATCGTGGATCTGCGCGCGCCCGGCGTGCGCGTCGGGCCGCTCCCGACCCTCGACGGGGACCAGCTGAACGAGGTGCACCTCGATGGAGTGGTGGTCCCCGCGGACCAGCGCGTTGGGCCCGAGGACGGCGCCTGGCGGATCATGGGCGAGGCCCTCGCCGACGAGCGCCACATCCAGTTCCCTCCCGGGCGGGTGCGCCGCGACCTCGAGGAGGTGGCGGCCTTCGCGCGCGAGCGCGGCCTGCACCGCGAGCCGGCGCTGCGCCGGCGCCTGGCCGAGCTCGCCGCGGAGGCGCTCGAGGTCGAGATGCTCGCCCTGCGCGTCCTCGATGCGATGCAGCGCGCGCGGCCCGCGGTCGTGGAGGCGGCCGCCAACAAGGTGGCTCACACCGTCACGTGTCAGAACATCGCGCGCGCCGCGCAGGACCTCGGCCACCCGGACGCGCTCGTGCAGGGGAGCCTCGTGGAGCGGCTCTGGCGCCAGAGCCTGTGGGAGACGATCGGCGGCGGCACCTCCGAGATCATGCGCGGCGTCGTCGCGAAGCAGGCGCTGGGCCTCGGCGGGCGGAGCTGAGCTCGGCTTCGGGCCCGATGTACTCCGCTCGCCTGCGGCTCGCTGCGCGGCCCCGGCCCGATTGACTCCCCTCGCCTGCGGCTCGCTGCGCGGGCGCTTCGCGCCCTTGCGGCGCCCGGCCGGAGCGGGGGCCCGCACTTCGCTCGCCTCCACCTCGTCGCGCCCCGCCCCGCGGGGAGGCAAGGCCGCGGAGCGGCCGCGCAGCGAGCCGCAGGCGAGCGGAGTTCATCGAGCCGGGCGGTACCGAATGCCGGCGGGCGGGTTTGCGTCGAAGGCTGCGGGCGCTCTGCACCCCTGTGGACCGCGGGCCCGCCACACCGCAGCGCAGGACGGGGGCGTGAGAGCGCGGCATGATGGAGGTGGTTCGGTGTCGCGCGCCGACGACCGCGTCCTGGTCCAGCCCGAGGTCCTGACCCTGCACTGGGAAGGCCCACCGGCCTTCGAGGTCCCCCGCGAGCCCGGCTTTCCGGGCTCGCCCGACGAGGAGCGCGAGCGCCTCGCGGCCGAGCGGGAGCGGGAGCTGCGCGAGCTCGAGCACAGCGAGCACGGGCGGGCGCTCTGGGAGCAGATCGAGCGCGAGGCCGGTGCCAAGGGAGACACCGAGCTGTGGCGCCGGAAGCTCCACGCCTACTGGTGGGTGAAGCTGCGCGCGGAAGGCACGGCGGCGAGCTACGCGCGCATCCACGGGCAGAATCACGCGACCGTGCGCGCGTGGATCGCCGACGTGGCGAAGCTCGCGTACCAGGTGGGCTTTCGCCTCCACGAGGACCGCCTGGTGCTGGTCGGCACGGCCGCCCCGGGGCTCAAGCGCCTGCGCGAGCTCGTGAACCGCAACCCGGGCGCGCCCGAGACCTGGAGCGCGCTCGGCGAGGCGGCGCCCCGCCACCGCGGCGAGGATCCCTACTTCCACCTGAACGAGGGCCACGTGCTCCGCGCCCACGGGCGGCTGCGCGAGAGCGACGCGACGCTGCGCGAGGGGCTCACCATCGCCGAGGCCGCCTGCATCCGCTCGCTGCTCTGGAACGCGCGCGGCCAGACCTTCTGGGACTGCAGCGCGTCCTCGAGCTGGCCGCTCGCGGACCCCCACGCGCGCGCCGAGAAGGCCTTCCGGCGCGCGGCGGCGGTGGACCCCGCGAGCTTCTTCCCCCTCGTGAACCTCGCCCACCTCGCGGTCGATGCGGGCGACGAGCGGCGCTGCGAGTACTGGCTCGGGGAGCTCGCCGCGGCGCGCAAGAAGATGGAGCCGGAGATGCAGCTCGAGCTCGCGCGCTACCTGTCCGAGACGGAGTGGAGCGGCGTCGTCGCACCGACGCGCTGCTGGCGGGCGGGACCGCAGAAGTGGATCGCCGAGGCCGCACGCCGGGGGCTACTCGTGCTCCTCGCCGTCGCCGGCCTCGCGGGGCTCCTCGCCCCGGCGCCCGCCGTCGCGTCCGATCTGCCTTCGCTCGCCCGCGGCTCGCTGCGCGGCGGCCCCGAGACGGTCGCGCACGACGGGAGCGGGGGAGGCGGCGGCGACGGTGGCGGCGACGCCGACAGCGGGGCCGGGGGCAACTGACGCAAGCGCGAAGCGCGCGCAGCGAGCCGAAGGCGAGCGGAGTGCGGGCCCCCGCTCGAGCCGGCGCGAAGCGCGCGCAGCGAGCGGCAAGCGAAGCGCGCAGCGAGCCGTAGGCGAGCGAAGGCAGGCCCCTGCAGGGCCTGCGAGCGGAGTGCGGGCCCCCGCTGAGCTCCGCTCGTCGGCTCCCCCGGGCTCGCTCCCCCTGCGGCTGTGACGAGCCGGCGGTCCACACCGGATCCCAGGTCGAGGGAGGTCACGCCATGGCACGCGCCGGCGCATCGACGCTCTGGATCCGCTCGGGGGGAGGCGGGCCCGGGGGCGCGAGGTTCCGCCGGCCCCGGGCCGCGATCGCCGCGGCGGTCGCGGCCCTCACCGCCCTCGCCGCGTGCGAGAGCGCGCCGCGGCAGACTCCACCCGACCGCGCGGCCGAGGCGCGCGACGTGATGCGGGAGATCCGAGCGGGCCTCGACCTCCATCGGGCCGGCGACTACGCGCTGGCGGCACCGCGCTTCCACGCAGCGTCGCAGGGCGCCCGCCGCTGCCGCGACGTGGCGATGGAGCGACGCACCACGGCCGCCGAGTGCTCCGCCTGGCTCCTCGCGAGGAAGCTCGCGGAGCTCGCGGAGTGCAGCGTGCGCCTCGAGGACGCGCTGCGGCGCGAACGGCGCAGCGATCCGGCGGCCAGCACGCTCGCCGCGCTCGGCGCGATCGCCGGCGGCCGTCCGCTCCCGGCGCTGCGCCTCCCGCCCGACGTACAGCCCCTCGTGTCCGCCGCGGCGGAGAGGTGAAGCATGCGCCGGGATGCGATCACGAATCTCCTCTTCGCGCTGCTGGCCGGCGCTCCGGCCGGCGTGGCGACGGGGCAGGGGCGCGAGCGCGCCCTCGAACAGATTCCGGAGCTGATGGGTCGGATCCTCGACTCCCAGGCAGAGATCCGCGCGCGCGAGGCCGAGCTCGAGCCGGTCGTGGCGAGCCACGAGGTCGAGCTCGCCGATGCGCGGCGCGGCATCGAGGGCGCCGCGGGCGAGCAGGCTGCCGCCGAGGCGCTCGTCCGCTACGTCGAGGCCTACGCCGCCCGCCTCGAGGCGCAGGAGGAGGGGCTGCGCTCGATCGAGTTCGCCGTGGCCCGGATGCGAGCGGACGCGCGCGAGCTCGTGCGCGCCGCCGACGCCGTGCAGAGCGCCCCGCGCCCGAGCGCAGGCGATCGCCGGGCGCTGCTCGCCGACCAGTTCCAGGGGGTAGCCGCCGGCACGGCCGAGCTGGCGGGTCGACTCGATCGAAAGCCGGAGGCGGCTGCGGCCGGCTCGGTGCTGCACGCGAGCTGGGCGAGCCAGGGGGTTCTCGATCTCCCGCTGACCCGGCTCGCGCCGCCACTCGGACCGGACGGAGCGACCGCCTTCGCGCGCAAGGCCGAGGCGCTCACCGCGCGCTACCAGGCGCGGGCGAGCCAGCTCCGATCCGAACGCCGCGCGGTGCGAGGGATCCTCGATCTGCTGATCGAGCGCCAGCTCGGAGCCCGGCTCGATGCGCTCTTCGCCGACGGAGATCCTGGCCTCGGAGCGCTGCTCGCGAGCGGCAGCCGCTCGGACGACTGGCACGACCTCGGGAGCGCGGTGGAGCGCGCCCTCGGCCTGGCGTCGGAGTCGGGCGACGGCTTCGGCCCCGAGACCGGCTCGCTCGATCGCCTGGATCGCTTCGCCCGCGGCGAGCACCGGGAATAGGGGGATCGCGATGCCTGCGAGGGCGCGCCGATGGCTCCGACTGCTCGCCACCCTCGCGCTCGCCGCCGCGCTCGGGCCGCACGCGGCGCGGGCGGCCGAAGAGGCGTGCCGCGAGTGGCGCGTCGAGCACCGGCGCCTCACGAGCGAGGTGCTGCGCGCCTGGCTCGCGGGAGCCCCGCAGCGCGAGCTCGATGCGTCGATCTTCGAGCTCCTCCAGCGCGAGGCGTGGCTCAGCTCTTGCGAGCTACCGCCCGAGACGAGCCGCGACGAGCTCGTGGGCTGGCGCCTCGTCGGGCGCGCACCCGACCACTACGGCGCGGCCGTCGTCGAATCGGTGCTGGAGCGCGCCGGCTTCGATCCCGAGCTCGGCCACATGTTCCGCCGAGCCGAAGGCGAGCGAAGTGCGGGCTCCCGCTGAGCTCTGGCGCGCTCCGGCCACCGCGCTGGCGCTCGTCGCGCTCGCGGGGGCGCCGCTCGCCGCGATCGTCGCCCCGGGAGCCGATCCGGGCGCGCTCGGACGCGACGCCGCCGTCGGGGCGATGGCAGCCATCGATGCGGTCGGCTTCGTGGTGGTGCCGCAGGCGCTCTTCGGGGTCGCGATCGCCGGCCTCCTCGTCGAGCGGCTCGCCGCTCGTGCCGCGGCGCTGCCCGCTTCGACGCCCCCCGCCTGGCTCGACCCTGCGATCGAGTCGTGCCTGCTGCTCGGCATGCTCGGGACGATCAGCGGCATGGTGCAGGCCTTCGCCGGGCCCGAGGCCGCGTCGCTCGATCCGGGGTTGCTGGTCCACTGCCTCGGCACTGCGCTGCGCAGCTCCTACGTGGGCTTCGGGATCGCGCTCTTCGGCGTCTGGCTGAAGGAGCGCGGCGAGGCGCTCCGCGCATGAGCGCCGCGCGCTCCCCGCTCGGCTACGGGCTCTATTTCCTCGACGTGGTCCTGTGCACGCTCTTCTGCCTGGCCTCCACGCTCGTCGGCGCGCGCTCCTCGCGGGAAGCTGCGATTGCGCTGGAGCTCCCGCGCGCGGACGTCTCGCGCGCGCCGGGGAGCGCGCTCCCGGCCGCCTCGCTCGTCGTGCGCGGCGACGCCGGGGCTCCCGAGCTCTTTCTCGACGGCGAGCCGGTCGACCTCGGCGAGCTCGAGGCGCACCTGCGCCGCGCGCCGCCCGCGGCGCTGCGCGTGCGCGGCGAGGACTCGCCGCTCCTGCGTGCGATCGCGATCGCACACGCAGCCGGCGTGCTCGAGATCGAGCTCGTCTACGCGCAGGCGCCGCCCGCGCGCGGAGGGCGGCGGTGAGCCGGCTGCCGCGGATGCTCTCGGCGCTCCTGCTCCTCGCCGGGGCGATCGCGTGGCTCCTCGGCCCGGGCGCGCCGGCGCAGCCGCGGGGCGCGGGGGCAGCGGCGGCGGCCACCGACCCGGCGGAGGAGGGGCCCTGGACGGCGGAGGTCTGGCTGGAAGGCGAGGCCGAGGACTCCGAGGAGCCTGCGCAGCAGGCTACCGAAGCGCAGCCGGTGCGAACGGTCGAAGCGGAGCGGTCGGAGCCGGCGCAGGGGCCGGCGCCCGGGCCGCCGGACGCCGATGCCGGCCTGGACCTCGTGCGGCGCATGCTCGCGATCCACGCGCGGATGCGCGAGCCGTGAGGGCTCGCGCGGCGCTGCGCCTCGCCTCGCGCGGGGTCGCGGCCTGCTGGCTCGCGGCGACGCTGGCCTTCCTGGGCTCGGGCCCCCCGACGGCCGACCCCGGACGCGAGGCGACGGCGCGCATCGAGGTGGCCCCGGTCGCGAGCGAGCGCAACGGCGCGGCGGAGCCGCCGCCGCCCGCGCGCTCACCGGAGGCCCTGCGCATCGGCGCAGCGGAGATCGCGCGCGGTGACGCGATCCTCGCCGGCGGCACGTTTCCGGTGGTCGTCGCGAGCTATGCCGATTTCCCGTCCTTCCGCGACTACGCGCTCGCGATGGATGCCCTCGGCGCGCGGCTCGCCGTGGTGCGCGGGCGACGCATCGTCGGGAGCGTCGATCTCGCCCGCGGCGAAGTCGGCGCGGAGCCGCTCGCTGGCGCCTTCTCGCCGCGCGCGCGTGACTACGCCGATGAGCCCGGCCTCGCCGCGCTCGCGCAGGCGGCACGCGCGCGCTTCGGTGCCGGAGCGGAGGTGATGATGCTCGTGCCGCGCGCGATCGACGCCGGGATCTTCGGCGGACTCGCGCGGGCCCTGTCCCGGCGCGGTGGCGATCCGGACGCGTTTCGCGAGGTGCGCGCGCGCTACCTGCGCGGGTCGGGCGGGGGGGTGGGGATGCAGGTCGATGCGGCCGTGCGGCGCGACGGCACGGAGGTCCCGCTCGACGTGCGCTTCGATCTCGGGGCGATCGCGGACGTCGCTCTCCCCTCCGCCGCGGCCGGGGGCTGAGCGCGCCTGCCGCAGTGCGGCGAGCGCGCTCCAGCCCCTTAGGAGACGGCGTTCTAACCCATCGATTGCGCGCCACTTCTCGGCGAACGCAGGGTCTCTTGCGTCTTGACGCGATGCGTCTAGAATCGGTTCTCGCACGGCCGTCCGGGCGCCACAGCCGACGCCCGCGGGCCGCGCCAGGGGGGTCGAATGGCGCCGCGTGCGGATCTGCTCGACCACGTCCTCGGCGGAATGGAGGACGCCGCCGCCCGCCTGCGCACCGCCCGCCAGCGCGTGGCCTTCGGGGTCGCGCTGCAGGGGGTGCGCCTCTCCCAGGGGATCGCCGAGCAGAAGAGCCGCGTCGAGGACGGCGCGCGACGCCGCATCGAGCGACTGCGCCGGGGCGCATCCCGCCCCTTCGAGAAGGTCGCCGGCGCCCTCGTCGGCCGCCTGCCGGTGGCCCGGCGGGGCGACTTCCGCCGGCTCGAGGGCCGGGTGGCCCTGCTCGCCCGCCAGCTCGACGCCCTCGAATCCGCGCGAGCGCATCGGCCTGGCTGAGCGCGAGACGCGCGCCGCATCGCGGCCGACGGGCCGACGCGCGGCGGTGACAGGGCCCTCGGGGCTATCCTGTCCGGGCGCGAACGAGACGTGCGGTGCGCATCGACCCCATGGAGTGGATCGCGAGGCGGAACGTTCCCCTGGTTGCGCGGTGCCGCGTGCCCCGCGATCTCGGCGCGGTCACGGCGCACGGCGAGGAGCTCCCGGCGCGCGAGCTCGGGGTTTCCCAGGGCCGGATCGAGCGCGTCTGGCGCGCCGCCGAGCGCCTCTACCGCAGCGGCGTCCACCCCGCGCTCCAGCTCTGCATCCGCTACCGGGGCCGGGTCCTGCTCCAGCGCGCGATCGGGCACGCGGCCGGCAACGCCCCCGGCGAGCCGGAGGAGCTCCCCAAGGTCCTGGCTACGCCCGCGACGCCCTTCAACATCTTCTCCGCCTCGAAGGCCGTCACCGCGATGGTGATCCACAAGCTCGACGAAAAGGGGATGCTGCGCCTCGAGGACCGCGTGAGCGACTTCATTCCGGCTTTCGCGCGCCACGGAAAGCACCGGATCACGCTGCATCACCTCCTCGCCCACCGCGCGGGGATCCCGAACCTCCCGCGCGAGGCGATCGACCTCGACCTGCTCGGCCACCCCGACCGCGTGGTCGAGATCCTCTGCGACGCCCGCCTGCGGACCCGCCCCGGTCGCATGCTCGCCTATCACGCGGTGAGCGGGGGCTTCGTGCTCGGCGAGGTGGTGCGCCAGGTCTGCGGCCAGGACATCCGCACGGTGCTCGAGAAGGAGATCCTCGAGCCGCTGCGGCTGCGCTGGATGCGCTACGGCGTCGCGCGCGAGGACGTGCCGCGGGTGGCGGTGAACGCCTTCACCGGGCCGCCCGTCCCGCCGCCGCTCGCGCAGATCCTGCGCGGCGCGCTCGGCACGAGCCTCCGCCACGCGGTCGACCTCTCGAACGACCCGCGCTTCCTGCTCGGGACGATCCCCTCGGCCAACGTCGTCACCACCGCCGACGAGCTCGCCGCCTTCTTCCAGTGCCTGCTCCAGGAGGGCGAGTTCGACGGCGTGCGGGTCTTCGACCCCCGCACCGTTCACCGCGCGACCTCCGAGCAGAGCTGGTGGGAGATGGACTGGACGCTCGGACTCCCGATCCGCTACGGGCTCGGCTTCATGCTCGGAGGAAAGGTGAGCCTCTTCGGCGCCAACAATCCGGCCGCCTTCGGCCACGTCGGGCTCTCGAACGTGATCGGCTGGGCCGACCCGGAGCGCGAGATCGCCGTGGCGCTGCTCAACAGCGGCAAGCCGGTGGTCTCTGCCCACGTCGTGGCGCTCGCGCAGCTCCTGCTCGAGATCGGGCGCGCCTTTCCGCGCCTGCCGCGCTCGGCGCGAAGCTGGTCGGGGTAGGCCTGGGCTAGTCCTCGAGGTCCGGCGCTGGAGGGTCGCGTTGCTCTACGACGCGCGCGAGGTCACGTCCGGCACCGTCGTCGATCGGGAGGTGTGCGTGATCGGCGCCGGCGCGGCCGGCATCGCGCTCGCGCTCGAGCTCGCGGGTGCGCCCTTTCGCGTGGCGCTGCTCGAGAGCGGAGGGTTCGAGCCCGAGCCCGACACCCAGGACCTCTACCGCGGCCGGATCTTCGGCCGCGCCTACCCTCCGCTCCACGAGGTGCGCACGCGGCGCTTCGGCGGCTCGACCGCGTGCTGGACGGGGATCTGCCGGCCGCTCGAGGCGGTCGATCTCGAGGCGCGGGAGTGGGTTCCCTACAGCGGCTGGCCCTTCGAGCTCGCCACCCTCCGCCCCTTCTACGAGCGGGCGCAGCGCGTCTGTCGGCTCGAGGACTTCGTCTACGACGGCTCGACCTGGGCCACTGCCGAGCGGCCGCTGCTTCCGCTCGAGCCGGGCCTCGTCGAGACGCGCAACTTCCAGCTCGCGGCGACCCGCTTCGGCGAGGTGCACCGCGGCGCCATCGCCGCCGCCGGCAACCTCGACACCTTCCTGCACGCGAACGCCGTGGAGCTCCGCACCAACGAGGCCGGCTCGCGGATCGAGAGCCTGCGCGTGGCCACCCTCAGCGGGGGCGAGCTCGAGCTGCGCGCGCGCGTCTTCGTCCTGGCGACCGGCGGGATCGAGAACCCGCGCCTCCTGCTGGCCTCGAATCGGGTCCAGCCGCAGGGCATCGGGAACGCGCACGACCTCGTCGGTCGCTTCTTCATGGAGCACCCGCAGGTCGCCGCCGCGGCGTTCCTGCCGGCGCGCTCCGATCTCCCGCTGGATCTCTATCTCCCGCACCGCCGAGGCCGGGTGCTCGCCTGCGCTCTCCTGACGCCGACGCAGGCCATCCGGCGCCGGGAGCGCCTGCTCGACTTCCAGGCGCTGCTGGGCAGCGAGGGGACCCTCCCGAGCTTCGAGCGCTCGCTCGCGCGCAGCGTCCACGCGCTCGAGGGCTCCTCGGGAGAGCCCCCGTCGCGCGCGGTCTTCTTGCTCGCGAACGGCGAGCAGGCCCCGAACCCGCAGAGCCGCGTGCGCCTCGCTCCCGAGCGCGACGCGCTCGGCATGCCCCAGGTCCAGCTCGAGTGGCGGCTCTCCGCGCTCGACAAGCGCAGCGTGCTGCGGGGCCACCAGCTCGTCGGCCGCGCGCTCGCCCGCGCCGGGCTCGGCCGGCTCCAGATCCTGCTCGGCGACGACGACGCGGAGTGGCCCGACGACACGAGCGGCGGACGGCACCACATGGGGACGACGCGCATGCACGCCGACCCGCGCCAGGGAGTGGTCGACGCGAGCTGCCGGGTGCACGGCGTCGGCAACCTCTTCGTCGCCGGGAGCTCGGTCTTCCCGACGAGCGGCGCCGCGAGCCCGACGCTCACGATCGTGGCGCTCGCGATCCGGCTCGCGGATCATCTGAAGGAGGTCCTCGCGTGATCCGGCGGCGGGAGTTCCTGGAAGGCGTCGCGGCGGCGAGCGCGGCGGCGCTCGCGTCGGCCGCCGGGGTCGTGCTGCCCGCCTGCGCGCGGGAGGATCCGCTCGAGCCGGCGCTGCGCGGTTTCTTCGCGGATCGCGACGCGGCGCGGAAGGTGGGCGCGGAGGTGCTGGTGCTCGATCCGGAGGCGGGCACGCCGCAGGTCCTGATCGAGCGCCTGGCGCGCGAGCGCGGCGCGGAGCTGCGCGAGCTCGCGCGCTCCGACCCCGAGGCGCTGGCAGAGCTCCTGCGCGAGCAGCACCGCGCGGACTTCGGCGAGGATCGCGTCGTCGTGGTGCGCGGCTGGCTGCTCTCGCAGACGGAGGCCTGGCTCTTCGCGTTCGCCGCGCTTCCCGACTGAGCGGCCTCGGCCGCGGGCCGCCGCCGCGCGCAGCCGGGGTCAGTCCCGGGCGCGCGGGGGAGCCGGGGGGTCGGGCGGGCCGACCTTGTAGAGGCGCGCCGCGTTCTCGAAGAGCAGCTTGCGGCGGACGGAGGGCTTCGCGTCCCGCAGCCCCGCCTCGATCTTCTCGCGCACGTTGCCGTAGAGGCAGACCGGGTGCGGGTAGTCGGTCTCGAAGAGGACGTTGTCCTCGCCGATCAGGTCGAGCAGGCGTTGCGGGGCGTGCTCCTCGAACCAGAAGCAGCTGTAGACCTGGCGCGCGAAGTACTCGCTCGGCCGATGCCGGAACTCGGGCCGCTGCTCCCACACGCGCGAGTACTCGAAGGTGTAGTCGGCGGCCTCGAGCACGAAGGGGATGAAGCCGATCCCGCTCTCGACCGAGATGAAGCGAAGCGTCGGGTAGCGGGGCAGGATCCCCGAGAAGAGCAGGTCGGCGAGCTGCTTGCCGTTCTCGAGGAAGAGCCGGACGGCGGTGATCGCGTTGGTCGAGCCGATGCCGAGGTGCTTCAGGCGCTCGGGCGAGAACTCGCCGTCGAAGCTCCCCGTCCCGATGTGGAAGGAGACCGGCAGGTCAGAGGCTTGCGCGACCTCCCAGACCGGGTTCCAGTGCGGGTCGCCGAGGATGGGCTGGGCGTGCGTCTGGGGCTCGCCGGTGAAGAGCACCCCCCTGTGGCCGAGCTTCGCGCAGCGCTCGATCTCCGCGACCGTAGCCGCGACGTCCCAGAAGGGTGTGGCGCAGATCGGGATGAAGCGGCGCGGATCGGGCGAGATCCAGTCGATCAGGAAGTCGTTGTAGGCCTTCACGCAGGCCAGCATCAGCTCGGGGTCCTCGAGCTTGAGGAACGCCTGGCTCCCGAAGCCGCCGACGTTCGGGTAGAGGGCCATCGCCCAGATGCCGAGCGAGTCCATGTACTCGAGGCGCGCGCGCGCGTCGAACGACGCCTTCGGCACCTCGTCCATGTTGCGGGGCGCCGCGGGGAAGGGCTCCTTCCAGCCCGCCACCGCGGTGAAGCCGACCGGCACGATCGGGCTGTAGTTCTCGCCGACGTGCCAGACGTCCCATTGGTTCTCGGGGTTGCGCACGAGCCGCGGCGCGCGGTCCCGGAGCTTCCGCGGCAGCCGACTCGTCCACAGGTCGCCGGGCTCCGTGATGTGGGTGTCGGCGTCGATCACCCAGTCCCAGTGGATCTCCGGCATGCTCGCTCCTCAGGAGGCCCGGTCGAGCTCGGGGATCACGTGCCTGCCCAGGAGCTCGATCGATCGCATCACCTGCGCGTGCGTCATCTTGTACGGGTTCAGCAGGCAGAAGAGCAGGTCGCAGCCCGCCGCCTCGTAGCGCTTCGCGATCTCGATGCAGCGGTCCGGGTCGCCCACCATGGCCGCGCCCGCGTCGCGGATGTAGCCGAAGTCGAGCTGGTCGAGGGCGCCGCTCGCGGCGGTCTGCTTGAGCTCCCCCGCATAGTGGTAGCTGCCGAGGTCCTCGCGGAAGCTCTGCGCGTAGTCGGCGAGGTCGGCGATGATCTTCGCACCGTGCTTCGGGTACCAGACCATCGATTCCTCGGCCTCGGCGAAGGCTCGGGCGTTCGAGTCGCCGCAGTGGGCCATGGTGAAGGTCACCACGCGCTCGTTGCGGAAGGAGCCTTTGGGCTCGAGGCACTCCGCCTGGCCCTTGCGGAAGGCCTCGACCCGCGGGATCAGGTCCTCCGGGGGCACGCCCACGGCGAAGGAGAGCAGGCCCACGCCCATCTTCCCGACCTCGTAGTGGCCGTCGAGGCTCGTGGTCGCCGACCAGATCGGCGGGTGGGGCTGCTGCAGCGGCTTCGGCAGCACGCGCCGCCTCGGCATCGACCAGTACCTGCCCTGGAACTCCCACTCGTCGTGGGTCCAGCAGCCGACGATGTGATCGATCGCCTCCGAGAGCATCGCGCGCGTCTCGTGGGGATCGATGCCGAATCCCTCGAGCTCGAGGCGCGTGGCCGAGCGGCCGGTCCCGAACTCGACCCGGCCGTCGGAGATCAGGTCGAGCACCGCGACGCTCTCGGCGGTCCGCACCGGGTGGTTGTAGGGCCGCGGGGTGAGCCGCACGCCGTAGCCGATGCGCAGCTTCGAGGTGCGCGCCGCGATCGCGCCGTAGAGCACCTCGGGGTTCGAGCAGTGCGAGAACTCCTCGAGGAAGTGGTGCTCGACGGTCCAGAACGAGTGGAAGCCCATCTCCTCGCCGAAGACCGCCTGCTCGATCACGTCCTTGTAGGCCCGGTGCTCCTTGCCGGGCGTCCACGGCCGCGCCACGGGGATCTCGTAGAAGAGTGCGAATTTCACGCTCGCCTCACGCCGTCGCGGGGGCTCCAGCATAGCGGGGACCGGTGCGGGGCCTCGCGGGCGGGGGGGGCCTTGACGGCGGGCCGGGCGGCGGGCTAAAAGAGAACGAGATTCTGGTTCTCGTGTCGCGGCCGTTCTCGTGTCGCGGCCGGGAGGGGATCCATGCGAGGGACGGGGGCGGCGGTCGCGAAGCGGACGCGCCATCCCCACCTCGAGTCGGTCGCCCCGCCGAAGCAGGCGCGCAGCGAGCACACGCTCCACCGGCTCCTCGACGCGGCCGAGGCGCTGATCGAGGAGCAGGGCCTGGCGGAGCTCTCGATCCCCGAGCTGGTGCGCCGCGCGCGCTCCTCGGTCGGCGGCTTCTACGCGCGCTTCCGCGACAAGAACGAGCTCCTGCGCGCGCTCGAGGAGCGCTTCTTCGGCGAGCAGCGCGTGCGCCTCGAGCGGCTCACGCGGGCCGAGCGCTGGGGCGACGCGCCGCTCGTGGCGATCGTGCGCGGCTGCATGCGCGAGCTCGTCCACGTCTTCCGGCAGCGGCGCGCGCTGATCCACGCCTTCGTGGCGCGCGCCGTCCACGACGCGGAGTTCCGCGGCGAGGCGCTGCGCTTCGAGCGCGAGGTGGCCGAGCGCGTGGCTGCGCTCCTGCTCGCCCGGCCCGGCGCGATCCGCCACCCGCGGCCCGAGCGGGCCGTGCCGCTCGCGGTCGGGATCGTCTTCGGCGCGATGACCGCGGGCGTGCTCTTCGGCGACCCCGCCTCGCATCCCTTCGCCCGGCTCTCCGAGCCAGAGGCCGCGGACGAGCTCGCGCGCAGCTTCCTCGGCTACCTCGAGTCCGAGCGGAGCTTCGGCCCGAAGGCGAGCGAAGCGCCTGCCGGCCGGCTCCTCGCCGGCCGGCAGCCCAAGAAGGAGAGGACCTGATGCGGTACGAGCAGCGCAATCCCCTGCCGATTCCGGCGGCCGGCGCGACCCAGAGCGTGCAGACCACGATCGACGCCGTCTTCGACTGGCACTACGAGCTGCGGCGCTCGAAGCTGCTCGAGCTCTACGAGAAGGGGAAGGCCGCGACCTGGAACGCCGCCGACCTCGACTGGTCCGTCGACGTGGACCTCGAGCGGATGCTCGCACAGCGCCAGGTGGCGGGCGGCGGTTCCGCGATCAACCACTTCCTCGCGCCGCCGCGGCCGCTCGACGACCGCGAGGCGATCGAGCTCAACCTGCACATGAACGCCTTCATGCTCTCGCAGTTCCTGCACGGGGAGCAGGGGGCCTTGCTCGCCACGGCGAAGATCGTGGAGACGGTCCCCTGGGCCGAGGCCAAGTTCTACGCCGCGAACCAGGTGGCGGACGAGGCGCGCCACGTCGAGGTGTACCACCGCTACCTGACCGAGAAGCTCGGGGTGTCGTACGAGGTCCACCCGAGCCTCGCCCAGCTCCTCGACGACATTCTCCGCGACCCGCGCTGGGACCTGACCTACCTCGGCATGCAGATCATGGTCGAGGGCCTGGCACTCGCCGCCTTCGGGCTGCAGAGGCTCATGATGGCGCAGGAGCCGCTGCTCGTGGACCTGACGACGCGCATCATGGGCGACGAGTCGCGACACGTGGCGTTCGGCGTGATCACACTCGAGGAGATCTACCGCGACATGACGGCGGGGGAGCTGCGCGAGCGCGAGGACTTCGTGATCGAGGCGACTCACCTGATGCGCGAGCGGCTGCTGATGCAGCCGGTCTTCGAGCGCCTCGGCTGGGACCTCGGGACCTGGCTGCCGTGGGCGGAGGGGACGCCCTTCATGCGCGGCTTCCGACAGATGCTCTTCTCGAAGATCGTGCCGAACCTGAAGCGGCTCGGGCTGCTCACGCCGCGCGTGCGCGACTACTACGAGAAGCTCGACCTGCTGCGCTTCGAGGGGCTGCGAGACTCCGTCGAGGAGCCCGACGTCGCGCCGCCGCAGGAGCTGGTCCAGCTCCTTCTGCAGATCCTCGCGCGCCAGGGCGGTGCGGCCACTCCGGCGCCCGCCTCCTAGTCCGATGGGCTTCGGTGCGCCGTGACAAGGCGCTGATCCTCAGTGGGTGTGAATCCCACCCGGCAACTGGTCGCTCCAGCCGGTAGCAATCGGAGCGGTAGTGGAGGTGACGAAACTACCGAAGCCTTCGATGCCA
>CAZUYC010000037.1:0-38757 GCA_964624475.1 uncultured Spirochaetales bacterium
GGGTAGCCGGAGACCGTCTCCTGGATGGCGGCCAGCGTCGCATCGTAGTCGGCCGTGCGATCGATGCTGACCCAGAGCTCGCTGGAATCGACGTCGGTCACGCGGTCCGACATGATCGCGCGGCCCACGTGCGCGCTCACGTTGCGGACGCCCGGAATCGAGCGCAGCTCGCGACTGGCCCGGCTGGCGATCCGCGCCATCTCCGTATCGGAAGTGCCCGGCGGCCCTTCCATTTCGACCAGGATGTCCCTCTCCCGGAAGTTCGGAAGCAGTGACTGCTCGGAGGCGGGGAACGCGACGAGGACGACGAGCACCAGGGCGCCCGTCGCTCCGACGGCGGTCAGCAGCGCCGGGCCCACTGTACCGGTGCTGCGGAGGAGCCCGTCGAAGCCGCCTCGCAGGGCGTGCACGATCGGCGACTCGCGGTCCGGGAGCGGGGCGTCGCGGAACACGAGGAGCGAGAGGGCCGGCGTCACCGTCAGCGCGACCAGCATCGAAGCGAGCAGCGCAATCGCGTACGAGACGGCGATCGGCTGCGCCAGCGCTCCCCAGACGCCCTCCAGGAAGAAGATGGGTACGGCCACGAGCAGGGCGATGAGCGTCGCGTAGAGGATCGGGCTGCGCGTCTCGAGCGCGGCCTCGAAGATCACCATCGCGGTCGACTTGTCGGTCTTTCGCGGCTCGCGGAGACGCTTCGCCACGTTCTGGATGTCGATGATGGCGTCGTCGATGAGGGCGCCGAGGGCGACCATCAGTCCGGCGATGAGCATCATGTTGAGGTTGGCGTCGCGCAGGTAGAGCACGGTCCCGGCGGCCAGCGCGGAGAGCAGGACCGCCAGGCTGCTGATCAGGGCCACGCGCCAGTGGTAGAGAAGGCCAACGAGCGTCACGACCACGAGCGCGAAAGCGACGAGCAGCGTGCGGGAGAGGTCCTCGACCGCCAGCTCGAGGTAGGTCGCGGGGCGGAAGAGGGTGGTATCCATCTGGACGCCGGGCAGCCCGAGCTGTAGGGCTTCGACCGCCTCCTCCACGCCGCGCGTGACGTCGACGGTACTGACCCAGGGAAGCTTCTCGGCGACGAGCATCAGCGCCGTGGCGTCTTCGACGACGGCATCGCCGATCAGCGGCTGGTGGTCCTCCACGACCGTGCTCACCTCGCCCAGGCTCATGTTCGTGCCCGCGACGGTCACCTTCGAGAGATCCGCCGGCGTCGAGATGGGCTGGAGGTGCTGGATGCCGAGGCGCTGATTGGGGGTCTCGATCCACCCCCCGGTACCGGGCGTCGAGGCGTTCAGGAAGCTCAGCGGCGATGCCCAGAGCGCGTTCCCGGCGGTCTCGATCACCTGATGCAGCTTGACGCCGGCGGCGTGGAGCCTTTCGGGCTCGACGTGCACCTGCAGCTGCTTTCCGCGGTTGCCCCAGATCGACACGTTGGCCACTCCGGGGACGCCCATCAGGCGGGGCACGATCGTCCAGCGGGCGAGGACCGAGAGGTCGATCAGCGAGCGGGTGTCCGAGGTGACCCCGATCTTCAGGAAGCGGCTCGTCGACGAGATCGGCTGCAGCATGACCGGCGGCTTCGCCACGCCGGGCAACGCGAACACGCCCACCGTGCGCTCCTGCACCATCTGCCGGGCCACCAGGGGATCCGTTCCCGGCTCGAACTCGAGGACGATGGACGAGAGCCCCGGAATCGATTCGGAGCGGATCCGCTTCACCCAGGGCGCTCCGTTCAGCATGTCCGCCTCGAAGGGAACCGTCATCATGGCTTCCACTTCGGCGGCGGAGAGCCCGAGCGCCTCGGTCTGGATCTCGACACGCGTCGGCGTGAACTCCGGCAGCACGTCGAGCGGCATCTTGCGCAGCTCCGTGACGCCGAAGAAGATCAACACCGCGGCGGCAGCAACCATCAGCAGTCGAAGCTGCATGCTCCACGCGATAATCCGGCGCATCATTGCTCGAACCTCCTCGGATCGGTCATCGATTTCGTCAGGAAGGGGGAGAGCGCGCCGGCGCAGAGACGGAGCGCCGCAGGTCCCCGGGGCCGCGCGACGAGGAAATCGCCGCGGGAGGCGGAGCCCGGGTCGGCCATCCCGCGACCCGCAGGATCGCCGGCCAGCCCCCGGGCCGGAGCTTCGTCCGGTCGACCCGGGAACCCGGGCTGGCGCAGCTTCAGCATGAGAACATCCGCCTCGTTGCCAGCAGCCGTCGAGCAGAATACCAGAGGAGCAAAAGAATCCGACCGAAATTCTACACACTTTTCGCAGCGTGCCTGCCGCCGGAGCCCCGAACCGGGCGGCAGCCGGGTGGCAACTCGGAGGCAAATCCGCGCATAACTCTTCGGCGCACGGCGGGTGTCGAGGGGAACGCCTGCGCAGCCGGCGCACGGCAACGGCCGGCCGAGGTCGATCGCCGTCGGGGCGCGCGCGATTGCTGCTACAGGGGATCTCTCCCACATGATAATATGTGTCGGCTCGGGAACTCGGCTCTTCCGCGGCGGCGGTGGAGCCATGCGGGGAGGAAGATGTCTCGATCAGCAGCTGTCATGGCCGGCGCGGCCATGCTCGTTCTTTCCGGCGCCGCCGGGGCGGAGGCGCTGGCTCAGCCGGCTCAGCCGGGTCAAGAGGAGTTCGGCCTCACCAAGAGGCAGCTCGTCCAGAACATCGAGAAGGTGGAATCGCTGGTCGCCGCGTGCATGCGCGCACAGGGCTTCGAATACGTCGCGGTCGACGCCGAGACGGTGCGCCGGGGGATGAAGGCCGACAAGGCGATCCCCGGCCTCGAGGAGGAGGAGTTCATCGCCAAGTACGGCTTCGGCATCGCGACGCTGTACACGGGCCAACCCCCGCAGCTCGCCACGGGGTATAGCCCCGGCACGATCGGTCTGGGCCGGCGGAACGTCCAGATCTTCAAGAGCCTGTCGCCCGCCGATCAGGTCGCGTACAACCGGGCGCTCTTCGGCGAGAACACCGACGCCACCCTCGCGATCGGACTCGAGTCGGAGAACTTCTCGCGCTGCGGTGGCTGCACGCGTGCGGCCATCGAACAGGTCTTCACGCCGGAGCAGTTGAAGGCGACCTACTACAACCCCAAGGACGCCCTCGTCGCGAACGACCCGCGGATGAAGACCGCTCTCAGGGAGTTCGCTGCGAAGATGCGCGAGGCGGGCTTCGATTCCGTCGATCCGGAAACCCTCGAGGTGGGGATCAGGGAGCGACTCGATGCGATCACCGGCGGGGCGACCGTCCCGTTGGACCAGCTCTCGCCGCAGCAGTTGGCCGCCCTCGAGGAGCTCCAGGACTACGAGCGGAGGCTCGCGGTGAAGAGCTTCGAGCTGGAAGAGAAGATCGTCGAGCCGGTCGAGGAGCGCGTCGAGAAGGAGCTCTTCGCTCGCAAGGTCGAATGAACCCCGAGCGGGTCCGCTCATGAGCATGAATCGAATCCGCGTCCTCTACTGGGTCCTCGGGGCCGTGGCCCTCGTCGTGGCGGGGGGTTGGCTCGCGGGTTCGCAGATCGAATCCCCGGCGGATGCAGCCGCGCGAACGGCGCCGCCGACGCCTTCGGCGATCCTCGTGCCGGTCGAAGAGCGCGTGCTGAGCTCGAACGTCGTGACGCGCGGGACGGCGCGCTTCGGGCTGCCCGTGCCGATCTCGATCGCCCCGTCCACCTTGAAGCCGACCCCGGGGCTGATCACCACGCTGCCCCTGCCGAACACGCAGCTCGCGGAGGGAGCGGTGATGCTCACCGCCTCCGGACGCCCGCTCTTTCTGATGCAGGGCGCGATCCCGGCCTACCGGGACCTCGTCCCCGGCATCTCCGGGGACGACGTCCGCCAGCTGGAGGAAGGGCTCGCCCGGCTCGGCTTCGACCCCGGCTCCATCGATCGCAGCTATGACCAGCGGACCTCCGCGGCAGTCGCCCGCTGGTACCAGTCCGGGGGGTGGGAGCCCTTCGGGCCGACCCTCGAGCAGGTGACACTGGTCCGCACCCTCGAACAGGATCTCGGCGAAGCGAGGAAGATCGAGCTGGCGGCGGCGGCTGCCGCTTCCGCCGCGGCCCTCTCCGTCGAGGCCGCGCGCGCCAGCGCGGAGCACGACCAACGGGTCGCGGAGGCCGAGCTCGCCGCCCGGGCCGCAGACCGGGGAATGCTGGCGGCGACGCCGGGCAACGGCGCGCCCCTGGCCGTCGAAGCCGCGCGCGCCACCGCCGAGCATGCCGATACCGCCGCCAGGGCCGAGGTCGCGGCCACGATCGCGGACCGGGCCCTGGTCGTCCTGGACCCTCGACAGACGGAGACGGCGCGAGCGGCCGCCGAGGCGAGGCTGGCGCTGGCGCGAGCGTCCGCGCTCAAGACCGGGCTGGACAGCGAGATGGCCGTTCAGGTCGCGCAGCGCGACGCGCAGCTGGCCGCCGAGCAGTACGAGCTGGCCGAAGCGGCCGTCCGCTCGGCCCGCCTTGCGGGCGAGCTCTCGGTCCGGGCGGCTCTCGACGCGCAGAAGGTCGCCGAGCTCGAGGCCCGGCTGGCGGCGGACCGAGCCGCTCGGCTCGCGGCCGACCTGGACGTCGCGCAAAGCAAGCTCGGCGTGCAGGTTCCGGTCGACGAGATCGTCTTCATTCCGGCCCTGCCCGTCCGGGTCGAGGAGGTCACCGCCCTGGTCGGCAACGCGGCGAGCGGGCCCGTCATGTCGGTCACGGACAACCAGCTGGCGATCGACTCCGGCCTCCCCCTCGACTCCGCGCCGCTGGTGAAGCTGGGCATGCCGCTCGCAATCGACGAGCAGGCGCTTGGAATCAAGGCCACGGGAGTGGTCGCGAAGCTGGCCGATACCCCCGGCACGAACGGGGTCGACGGGTACCACATCTACTTCGAGGTTCGCGTCGACCCGACGCCGACGGCGCTCCAGGGCTTCTCGCTGCGCCTCACGATCCCGATCGAATCGACCGATGGGGCCGTGACGGTCGTCCCGATCTCCGCGCTCTCCCTCGCCGCCGACGGCAGATCGAGGGTGCAAGCGGAGGTCGGCGGCGCGCTCCACTACGTCGTCGTCGAGCCGGGCCTCGCCGCCGACGGTTTCGTCGAGGTCGAACCCGTCGACGGAACGCTGGCGCCGGGCCAGCTGGTGGTGGTCGGATACGAGCATCCCGAGAATCCCTAGGGCATCCAATGACGACGAACGGGGGCCAGCGCACGAGTCCGGTGCTCGAGCTGAGAAAGGTCGGGAGGCAGTACGGCAGCGAACCGGCCGTACACGCGCTCGTCGACGTCGACCTCTGGTTGGAGCGCGGCGAGTGGCTGGCGATCACCGGTCCCTCGGGCGCCGGAAAGTCGACCCTGCTGAACGTCATCGGCTGCCTGGACCACGCGACGAGCGGCCGCTATCTCTTCGACGGCATCGACACCGCGAAGCTCAGCGACGAGCAACGCGCCGGGCTGCGGAGTCGGCGCATCGGCTTCGTCTTCCAGGCCTTCCACCTGCTGCCCTACCGGACCGTGCTCGAGAACGTGATGCTGGCGGAGGTGTACCGCAAGCAGTCGAGCCACGGCCGGCGAGCCCGCGCGCTGGCGACGCTCGAGCGGGTCGGGCTCGGCCACCGGGTCGACTTCCTGCCGGGGAAGCTCTCGGGCGGTGAGAGGCAGAGGGTGGCGATCGCCCGCGCCATCGCCGGCTCCCCGAGCCTGCTCCTGTGCGACGAGCCGACCGGGAACCTGGATTCGAGATCGTCCGCCGGCATCCTCGACCTCTTCGAGGGGCTGAACCGGGAAGGTCTCACGCTGGTCATGGTCACGCACAACGAGGAGGTCGCCGAGCGGGCCGGGCGCCGCGTGCACATGGTGGACGGCGCGCTCACGCAGCTGACCCCGGGGCGCGCTGCGAACGAGCCGCCGAGCGCTCCCGCAGCCAGCGCGAGCACGAGGGGGCTTCGGTCCGGCATCACGATCCGCGACCTCCTGGACGAGGCGCTCGCCGGGATGTTCGCGAGGCCGGTGCGGATGATGCTGACCGTGCTCGGCGTCGTCATCGGGATCACCGCCCTCGTGGCGACGGTCGGCCTGACCCGCACCGCCGGCAACCGGATCATCAGCAACTTCGACCAGCTGGCCGCGACCGAGCTCTTCATCACGGCCAAGCCGGGTCGAAGCACGGGGATCGTGGATGCGAAGGCGCTCCCCTGGGATGCACCGACGCGCCTTCGCCGCCTGAACGGCGTGGTCGCCGCGGGAACCGTGAGCGAGGTCGACGTCGGAGACGCACTGGTGAGCTCGTCGCCCGTGAGGGACCCGCTCCAGCGGACCGCCTTCAAGCTCTCGGTGCTCGCCGCGTCGCCCGACCTGTTCCGGGCGGTCCGGGCCGAGCTCGAGACCGGACGCCTGCCCGACCTGGGCCATTCCGATCGAGCGGACCGGGTCGCCGTGCTGGGCGCGGACGCCGCGCTCCGGCTCGGCATCGTGGGCGTCGAGCAGCTTCCGGCCGTCGCGATCGGCGATCATCTCTACCTGGTCGTCGGGATCCTCCGCGACGTCGCTCGCAAGCCCGAGCTGCTCGGGTCCGCCATCATCCCGGAAGGCACGGCGCGCCGTTACTTCGGGCTGGCCGGTCCCGGCGAGGTGGTCGTCGAGACGAGGATCGGCGCCGCCTACCTGATTGCGGAGCAGGCGCGAGCCGCGCTTCGGCCCGACGACCCGCGGGCGCTCAAGGTCGCGGTTCCGCAGGAGCCCCGGCGCGTGCGCGACGAGGTGCAGACGGACCTCTCCGTCATGTTCCTGCTGCTCGGCGGGCTCTCCCTGGTGGTGGGCGCGATCGGCATCGCCAACATCACGCTGGTCGGGGTGATGGAGCGGACGAGCGAGATCGGCTTGCGCCGGGCCATCGGGGCGACGCGCACGCACATCGCCAGCCAGTTCCTGTTCGAGAGCGCCTCGATGGGCGTGATCGGGGGCCTGATCGGGGCGAGCGTCGGCGTTCTCATCGTGGTCGCCGTCTCCGCCTACCAGGTCTGGACCCCCGTGCTGGACCCGCTGGCCCCGCTGCTCGCGCCGCTCATCGGCGGCGTGATCGGGCTCTTGTCGGGCGCCTATCCGGCCATGCGCGCTGCCCACCTGGAGCCGGTGGAGGCGTTCCGGAACTGATCGAAGTCACCTGCCCGGGCCTCTGGGGGACTCACCTCCGGGGGTGCTCACCATATGCGGATCTCGAGATTCTCGCTGATCGTCCTCCTTGCGGGTCTGATCGTCTCCTCCGGCTGCGCGTTCCTGGGAGGGGGGTCCTCGGACGACCTCGATCGGCGGCTCGCGGACATGGAGCGCGAGATCGACGCGCTCAAGTCCGACAAGGGAACGGGGGCGCCTCCGGGAGAAGAGCCGGCGGCGCCGCAGACGGCGAGCGCCCAGACCGGAGCTGCGCCGGCCCCGGCCTCGTCGCCCGACAAGCCGGCCCCGAAGCCCGCCGAGCCCTTGACCTGGAGGGTGACGCCCGAGATCACCTTCAAGCCCGGGCTGCGCCTCCAGACGCGCTACGTGCACGACGGCGCATCCAACAACAACGACATCGCCATCCAGCGCTTCCGCTTGAAGGCCTCGGGCGACGCCTGGAAGGCCAAGTACGGCGTCGAGCTCAAGATCGACGGCACCGGCAGGACCGGGGCGAACCCGAGCGCGCAGGTCGAGAACGCCTGGCTCGACTACACGGTCGTGCCCGAGTACCTGGTGGGCCGCGCGGGACTCTACGACGTACCCTTCTCGAGGGACGCCCTGACCTCCGACTCGAAGCTCCTCTTCATGGACCGGAGCCTCATCAAGGACGCGCTCACCAGCTTCGGGCTGGCGGACAACGGCATCGGCGTGATGGCCCGCGGACGGCCGCTCGGAGGCCGCCTGGAGTACGCCGTGGGCGCCTTCAACAACGACCAGTTCGGCGGGATCAACACCCCGATCGTTGCAAATGGAAACAACAAGAGGTCCGGCCAGGTCATGCCCGTGGGCCGGATCGCCGTCGATCTGCTCGATCCCGCCCCGCCGGGGGGATACGCGGACTACAAGGCCTCCTACATCGGTCAAGGGCGGAGGCTCTCGATCGGGGGCAACGCCGAGTACCTGGGGAACGCCGAGAACGTTCTCCAGGAGTTCGACATCTATGCCCTGGGCACGGACCTCTTCTTCAACTGGGGGCCGTATACGCTCCAGGCGGAGTACGACTTCTTCCGGCAGACCGGCAACGTCGACCGGTCGAACTGGGGCTGGTACGTCCAGGGCGGATACCTGATCGAGCCGCTGAAGAAGGCGCTGGCGGAGACGGCTCCCTGGTTCCCGGATCTCGAGCTGGCCGCCCGCTACCAGGACGTCGACGCGAAGAGCTTCTCTACCGAGCGGGAGCGGCGGACCTCGGTCGGCATGAACGCCTACATCCACGACCACAACCTGAAGGTCCAGACGGAGCTCTCGTTCAGGAACGTCCAGAACAGCGCCGACAGCAAGCTCTATCAGCTCCAGCTCCAGCTCGACTTCTGATCCGATCTACCCTCCGTGACCTCCCGGCGGGAGGCGGCCGAGCGGCGCGCGTACTCGCCTCCTCGGCGAGCCTCCTCCCGTCGTGCTCCTCAGAGGCCGAGGATCAGACGGAGCCGCTCGGCGAGATCCTCGAAGAGCTCCCCTGGCAGCACACCGGATTGAAGTCCACCACGTACACGTGCCCGCGGCGGATCCTCACGCGTCGTCTCGGCCGACGCCCGCCGCGGAGAGGAGGCGATTCTCCAGCCGATCGAGGCCCCCGTGCTTGCGCACGTACTCCCGGATGACCGCTGCCTTCTCCCTGCGCTCGAGCCGCCGCTCGAGCTCGTCCAGGGCGATGCGGACGAGACCAGCCTTCGAGCGGATGCCGAGCTTCCTGCGCAGGCGGACGATCCTTCGCTCGTCGTCGTCCGAGACCGCGATCGCACCCATCACGATTCTCCTTAGCGATTCTCCTTAGCTTCCCATAATGAATCGAATTAGGGCGATATGATAGCTGTCGCTTCCCAGAACGCGATCGCGTGTCCCGCCAGATCGTCCTCCGCGCGGCGCGCGGGGGCGCTCAGGCGGCCGCCGGGGCGTCACCTCCCGTCGCGAGGGCGGGCTCCGGCGCGCGGCCCGGGAGCAGCTCGCGCTTGAGCTCGGCGAGCTCGCGGCGGGCGGCCTCCTCGCGGGCTGAGTCGCGGATCTGGCGGAGCTTCGTCCGCAGCGGCTCGCCCCCGAGCTCGCGCTCGAGCGTGCCCGCGGTCGCGAGCTTCGCCACGTGCTCGCGTACGCTCTCGAGCGCCTTCATCTCGGCGTCGACCGAGAGCCCGTCGAGCGCGGCCTCGAGACGGTGGCGCGCCTGCGCGTTCGCGAGCGTCGCCAGGATCCGGCTCTTCTCGTGGGCGAGCGAGCGGATCTCGTGGCGGAAGCGCACGAGGTTCGCCTTCGCGTCCTCCGCCTCGCCGCGCAGGTCCCCGAGCTCGCGCTCGGCACGCTCGAGGTCGCCGAGGAGCTGGTGCTTCTGCGCGATCAGCGCCACCGAGAGCTCGTCCTGGCCCTGGCGCACGGCGCGGCGCACGTCGTCGTGCAGGCGCGCGATCTCGGCGCGCCGCTCGGCGATCTCGGCCTCGAGCTTGTTGCGCATGTAGAGGATCCCGGCCACCGCGTCCTTGAGCTCGTGGTACTGGCGCGTGCGCTCCTCGATCGCCTGCTCGTAGACGGCGCGGGGGCTCTTGCGCTCCCCGTCGCGCACCCAGAGCGAGAGGGTCGCGCGGATCAGGTTGCGAAGTCGTCCGAAGATTCTCATCGTCGTTCCTCCCTTCAGGAATCGGTCCGCTCGGGGCCCGGGCCGCTCCAGTCCTCGGAGCGGAGCCCGAGCTCCCGGATCTTCTGCTGGAGGCTCTGGCGCACCATCCCGATCGACTCGGCGGCCCGCGACACGTTGCCGCCCGAGCGCCGCAGCGCCCCGAGCAGGTACGCGCGCTCGAAGCCTTCCATCGCGCGGCGCTTCGCCTCGGCGAAGGGGACCCTGGCGGCGTCGTCGGGGCCCGGCGGCGGCTCGGCGGCCCCGCCCGCGAGGCGCAGGTCGGCCTCCTCGATCAGCGGCCCGGGGGCGAGCACCGCCGCCTGCTCGAGCGCGTTCTGGAGCTCGCGCACGTTGCCCGGCCAGGCGTGGCGCGCCAGCTTCGCGAGCGCGCTCTCGCCGAGCCGCTTCTTCTCGAGGCCGAGCCGCTCGGTCACGCGCTCGAGGAAACGCTGGGCGAGGGCCGGGACGTCCTCGCGCCGCTCGCGCAGCGGCGGGACCTCGATCTCGACCACCCGCAGCCGGTAGTAGAGGTCCTCGCGGAAGCGGCCGCGCCGCACCTCCTCCTCGAGATGGCGGTGCGTCGCCGCCACGACGCGCACGTCGACCTGGATCGTCCTGGTGCCCCCGACGCGCTCGAAGCAGCGCTCCTGGAGCACGCGCAGGACCTTGGCCTGCGTCTCGACCGGCATGTCGCCGATCTCGTCGAGGAAGATCGTCCCGCCGTCCGCGCTCTCGAAGCGGCCCTGGCGCCGGGCGTCTGCGCCGGTGAAGGCGCCCTTCTCGTGCCCGAAGAGCTCGCTCTCGACGAGCTCCCGGCTGATCGCGGCGCAGTTCACCGCGACGAAGGGGCGCTGGCGCCGGCCGCTCCGCTGGTGGAGCGCCTGCGCGACGAGCTCCTTGCCGGTGCCGCTCTCGCCGCGGACGAGGACGGTCAGGTCCGTCTCGGCGACCTTCTGGAGGGTCGCGAAGACCCGGCGCATCGCCGGTCCGGAGCCGATCAGGTTCTCGAAGCCGAAGTGCCGCTCCACCTGCTCGAGCAGGAGCCGGTTCTCGCGGGCGAGCCGGGTGCGCTCGAGCGCGCGGCGCACGACGAGGCGGATCTCCTCGTTGTCGAAGGGCTTCGGCACGTAGTCCTCGGCCCCCGCCTTCATCGCCTCGACGGCGATCCGCTCCGAGCCGTGGGCGGTGATCATCACCACCGCGGTCTCGGGGCGCTCGGCCTTGGCGGCGCGCAGCACGTCCAGGCCCGAGGCGCCCCGGCCGAGCGCGAGATCGGTGAGCACGAGGTCGAAGGCCGTCTCGCGCAGGCGCGCCTGCGCCTCCTCGCCGGAGCCGGCGAGCTCCACCTCGTAGCCCTCGCGGCCGAGCAGGCCCTTGAGCGCGAGCCGGATCGCCTGCTCGTCCTCGACGACGAGGATCCGCGCCCTCACGGGCGGGCTTCGCTCGCGCGCGGGCGCCTCGGCAGCGTGACCAGGAACTCCGCGCCGCGGCGGGCCTCCGAGGCCACCTCGATCGCGCCGCCGTGGGCCTCGACGAGCTTCCGGGTGATGGCGAGGCCGAGGCCCGTGCCGCCGGCCTTCGAGGTGTAGAAGGGGCCGAAGAGCTTCTCGCGGGCCTCGGTGTCGATCCCGGGCCCGTTGTCGCGCACGCGCAGCCAGACCTCGTTCCCGGCCAGGTTCTCGCCGAGCGCCACCTCGACGCGCGGGCTCGGCGTGCGCGCGGCCTCGAGCGCATCGAAGGCGTTCCCGACCAGGTTGATCACCACGCGGCGCAGCTTCTCGGCGTCGCCGCGCAGCTCGCCAAGGCAGTCGATCTCGCGCACGACCAGGGTCCCGGAGCGGGCGGCGCGCTCGCGGAAGGTCTCGAGCGCGGACTCCACGACCTCGGCCATGCAGAGCTCCGTGCGCTCCGTCTCCTCCTCGCGCGCGAAGCGCAGCAGGTGCGAGACGGAGCGCTCGACCCGCTCGAGCTCCGCGAGGGCGACGCGCGCGTACTCGACGTTCTCCGCCGCGCGCGGGTCCTCCTCCATCTGCTGGACGAGGCTCTTGGCGGCCGTGATCGGGTTGCGGATCTCGTGGGCGACGCCCGCGGCGAGCTGCTCCAGCGAGCGGGCGTGCCTCCCCTCGAGCTGCGTGCGTGCCTGCGTGAGCGTCGCCGAGACCTGCTGGCGCACCTCGCTCTCGAGGAAGCGGCGGCGCACCTTCGGCTCGACCAGCACGCTCCAGAGCTCGCGCGCGAGCCCGACGCCCCAGCAGAGGCCCACGATCAGCCCGACCGGCGGCAGGAAGATCAAGAGCGGCACCACGACGAGCGCGAAGCGCCCGCCCTCGCGGGCGAGCCGGACCTTCCGCTCCGCGCGCCAGCGCGCCTCGCGGAGCGCGCGCTCCTCCGGCGAGAGCAGGGCGAGATCCTCCTCCGCCGTCTCCTCCGCGGTCTGGGCCGCCTCGTCGCGGCCGTGCCGGTGGCGGCGCCGCCGCTCCCGCCCGAACGCCCGCTCGTCCCGGTCCCATCGCATCGCCATGCCTCGCCGCGCCGTCCGCACGGCGCCTACGCGCCCCCGCGCCTCGGGAAGGTGACCACGAACTCGGTCCCCTCGCCCGGCGCCGAGCAGAGCTCGACCTGGCCTCCGTGGGCCTCGACGAGCTTGCGCGAGAGCGCGAGCCCGAGGCCCGTCCCCCCCTGCTTGGAGGTGTAGAAGGGATCGAAGATCCGCTCGCGGACCTCGGGCGGGATCCCCGGGCCGTTGTCGCGGACGCGCAGCCAGACCTGGCTCCCGGCCAGGTCCTCTCCGGCCAGCACGCGCACGCAAGGATCCGGGGTGCGCGCCTGCTCGAGCGCGTCGATCGCGTTGCCGACGAGGTTGATCACCACGCGCCGCAGCTTCTCCGCGTCGCCGCGGATCGGCCCCACGTGGTCGATCTCGCGCTCGATCCGCACGCCGAGGCGCGCGGCGCGGTCGTGGAAGGTCGCGAGCGCCGAGTCGAGGACGTCGCCGAGGCGGACGTCGCGCAGCGTGAGCTCCTCCTCCCGGGCGAAGCGCAGCAGATGCGAGATCGAGCGCTCCACGCGGTCGAGCTCGGCGAGCGCGACGTTGGCGTAGGCGACGGTCTCCTTCGAGGTCGGGTCCTCGCCCATCTGCTGCACGAGGCTCTTGGCGGCCGTGATCGGGTTGCGGATCTCGTGGGCGACGCCGGCCGCGAGCCGCTCGAGCGAGTGCGCGTGGCGGCCCTCGAGGTGGCGCCGCTCGGCGGGGGCGCTCTGCTCGACCTGGCGCGCCACCTCGCGCTCGACGAGCCGCCGGCGCAGGTCGGGCGCGACCAGCGCCGCGAAGTAATGGAAGACGAGGCCGATCCCCCAGCCGAGGCCGGTCACGAGCGCCGCGCGGAACCCGGCGACGAAGAGCAGGAAGATCTCGACCGAGGCGTAGGCGAGCAGGTGGAAGAAGAAGGCGAGCTTGCGGTTCGCGCGGCGCCGCGCCTCGCGCAGCGCGCGCTCCCCGGGCGAGAGGGTCCTGCGCCAGAAGGGCCGGCGCTCCTCGCTCGGGTGCTCGTGGCGCTGGTGGCCCATGGCCGCGCTCCCGGGGGCCTCGAGCCCCATGACGAGACCATGGAGCAGCTCCGTCCCGAATCCTACCCAGCCCATGGCCGGACGTTGAGCAAGCCCCGTGCCGGGTTTAAGATTCCCGTGATTTCAGGTAGTTGTGGGGCCGCCCGGCACGCGGGTGCAGCCGGCGGACTGCACCCGGTGCAGCCGCGGAGCTGCACCTGAGCGCCCGCGGGTTCGCGAGGCAAGCGCGCGAAGCGCGCGCGCAGCGGGCCGGAGCTCCTGTGGAGCTCGGCCGCAGGCGAGCGGAGTCAATCGGGACGGAGGCTTCATGCCGCGCTGCGTGGTGGTGGTGGGAGGATCGCTCGGGGGGCTGCGGACGGCGGAGGCGCTCCGCCGCCTCGGCTACGACGGGCGCCTCGTCCTCGTCGGCGAGGAGACGCACCGGCCCTACGACCGCCCGCCGCTCTCGAAGGAGCTCCTGCGCGGCGAGCGCGACGCCGGGTCGATCGCACTCGCGAAGCCCGATCGCTTCGACGCCCTGGGGCTCGACCTCCGCCTCGGGCGGCGCGCCGTCGCGCTCGACGCGCGCGCGCGCGAGCTCCTGCTCGACTCCGGCGAGCGGATCCGCTTCGACGGCTGCGCGATCGCGACGGGCTGCCGGCCGCGGCGCATCCGGGGCGCTCCCGAGCTCGCCGGGATCTTCGTCCTGCGCACGCTCGACGACGCGCTCGCGATCCGCGCCGAGCTCGAGCGCGGGCCGCGCGTCGCGGTGGTCGGGGCGGGCTTCATCGGCGCCGAGGTGGCGGCGAGCTGCCGGCAGCGCGGCCTCGACGTCGCGATGATCGATCCGCTGCCGACGCCCCTCGCCGCCTCGCTGGGGACGCAGATCGGCGGGGTCGTGGCCGAGCTGCACCGCGACCACGGCGTGGCCCTCCGCCTCGGGGTCGGCGTCGCGGCCTTCGAGGGCGCGGGCCGGCTCGAGCGGCTGCGCCTCTCCGACGGGAGTACCCTCGCGGCCGACGTCGCCGTGGTCGGGATCGGCGTCGTCCCCAACACGGAGTGGCTCGCCGGGTCGGGGATCGAGCAGGGCGACGGCGTCGTCTGCGACGCGACGACCTCGACCCGCGTGCCCGGGGTCGTCGCGCTGGGGGATGTCGCGCGTTTCGCGAACCCGCTCTTCGGCGTTTCGATGCGCGTCGAGCACTGGACGCACGCCGTGGAGCAGGCCTCGGTCGCGGCCGAGTGCCTGCTCGCCGGGCCCGGCGCCACCAGGCCCTACGCGTCCGCGCCCTTCGTGTGGTCGGATCAGTACGACCTCAGGATCCAGTCCGCGGGCTGGATGCTCCCCGGCGACGAGACGCGCGTCGTGCACGGCAGCCTGGCCGAGCGGCGCTGCGTCGTCCTGCACGGGCGGGCCGGCCGCCTCGTCGGCGCCGTCGCGCTGAACCGCGTGCGCCCGCTCCTGGGCTACCGCCGCATGATCCGCGAGGGCGCCTCCTTCGAGGTCGCCGTCGCCGCGGCGGAGTCGGGCGTGGGCGGCGGGGGAGCCGGGACCTAGCTCGATGAGCTTCGCTCGCCTTCGGCTCGCTGCGCGCTTCGCTTGCGGCCTAGCTCGATGAGCTTCGCTCGCCTGCGGCTCGCTGCGCGGAGGCCGACTCTCGAGTCGGCCTCCTAGCGGGCTTGCCCACGTGACCTTCGGGCGCCGGGTCTGGCCGTCGATCGCGGCGGCGCTGCTCTTCCCGGCGCTCGCGACGGCCTTTCTCGCGCGAAGCCGGAGCCCGGATGGCCTGCTCTCGCCGCCGGCCCTGATCGGCGGCCAGCTGCTGTGGCCGGATCCGCGCGGGCCGGCCCCGCGCTTCGCGCCCTGGACCTTCGAGACCGCGGACCACGTGGCGTTCTTCGCTCCGTACGCGGCGTTCATCCAGCGCGAGCTCTCGCAGGGGCGTCTTCCGCTCTGGAATCCGCTGATCGGGGTCGGCGCTCCGGTCATCGAGTCGATCCAGCCCGCGCTCCTCCATCCCTTCACGCTCCTGCTGTACGCGCTTCCCTCCGACGATGCTCTCTCCGTGCTCGCGGTAGCCCGCCTCGCCCTCGCGGGCCTCGGCACCTTCCTCCTGGCGCGTACCCTTGGCTGCGGCCTCCCGGCTGCGGCGCTCGCGGGTCTCCTCTTCATGCTCAGTCCCTTCCACCTGCGCTTCCGCCTGCACCCCCTACCGAACGTGAGCGCGCTCCTGCCGTTCCTGCTCTGGATCAGCGAGCTCCGTCTGCGGGGCGGCTCCCCGCGCCGGTGCGGGGCGGCCTGGTCGCTCGTCGGCACGCTCTCGATCCTCGGAGGGCATCCCGAGACGCTCGTCCACACCCTCGCAGCCGCCTGGACCTACCACCTGCTGCGCGCGGCCGGCTCGGCGCCCGCGGGAGGGCGCTGGCGCGCGCTCGGCGCCGCCGCCGCCTTCCTCGCCGCCTCCACCGGGCTCGCGGCCCTCGGCGCCACGGGGGTCCTGTGGGGGTCCGTCGAGGCCCTGCTGCGGAGCTACCTGATCCGGTTCCGCCTGATGGCCGGGCCCGGTGCCCCGCCGCCGGCAGACCTCTCCCTTCTCCTCCCCTCGAGCCCGAGCTACGTGGGAATCCTGGCGCTCCTGCTCGCCGCGCGCGGCCTCTTCGCGCGGGGGCGGTTCCCCGCGTGGCCGTGGGCCTGCCTGGGGGTCGCGGCCCTGCTCGTCGCCTACCGCCCGGGGCCCGTGGCGGCGCTCGTCGATCTCCTGCCGATCGTGCGCACGGGACTCCACGAGCGCGCCGTCTTCGTCGCCGACCTCGCGCTCGCCATCCTGGCCGCCCGCGGTCTCGCCGCACCCGCGTGTCGCCGCGCGCGCCACGCCGTGCGAACCGCCGCGGCCCTGATCGCGCTCGGCCTCGCCGGATTCCTTGCGCCGGCATGGCCGCCCGGATCCGGGGCGTGGAGCGCGATCTCCCACGAGCTCGCCCTTCCGCTCGCCTTCCTCACCCTCGGATCCGTCTCGCTGGAGATCCTCGGCCGCAGGCCCCTGCGCGCTGGCTGGGCGTGCCTACTGGTGGCTGCGGTCTTCGGCGAGCTCCACGCGGCGCGCGCCCGCGGCGTCCAGGACCTGCCCGCGCGCTTTCCTCCCGCGCCCGCGGCCCTGCAACTCGTCCAGGGGCAGGAATCCGGTCGACTCTTCGTCGCGCACCGGCTCCTCGTCGCCAACGCAAACATGGTCTACGGCATTCCCGCGCTCGGCGCGTACGACGCGATGCTCGACGATCGCTCGACGCGCCTGCTCCTCGCGGCGGGCCTGCAGGGCAGCGTCGGGCTGGGCGTGCATGCGCCCGACGAGCCGGCCCCTGGAAGCCGGCGCCTGCTCGACCTGCTGGGCGTCCGCTACGTCCTGACGCCGCGCCCGATCGCGGATCCCGAGCTCGCAGCCGGCCTCGAGCTGCTCGCGTCCGATCCCGTGAGCCTCTATCGCAACCCGCGGGCCCTGCCCCGGGCCTTCGTCGCGGAGCGGGCGAGGCTGGCGCGTGGCCCGCAGCAGGCGCTCGAGTGGCTCCTCGACCCGCGCCTCGACCTCGCGCGGGTCGTCGTGCTGGAGGAGGAGCCCCCGGCGCCGGACCCGCAGGGACCGGCGCGCGTGAGGACGGCCGCTCCCGCGCGCGCCGAGATCCTCGAGTACCACCCGGGCGACGTGCGCATCGCCGCCTCGGCGCCACGCGGCGGGTATCTGGTGTTCTCGGAGAGCTACCACCCCGGCTGGGCGGCCACGCTCGGCGGCGCTCCGGCGCCGGTGCTCCGCGCCGACTACGCCCTCGTGAGCGTGCGGCTTCCGCCGGGGCACCACGAGGTGGCGCTCCGCTACCGGCCCCGATCGCTGATCGTCGGGCTCCCGATTGGCGTTGCGGTGGTCTCGCTCCTGATCGCGGCGGCGCTGTGGCCGTCTGGCAGGAGGTCCGGTCCGAGGAGCGTCGCGCCCTCGCGGACGGCGGCCTCCTCGACCCCGAGGGTCGCGCGCGCGTCGCCGCTGCGCAGCTCGTAGTGCGGCGCCGGGCGCACGTCCGTCGCGGAGCCGACGTTCGCGTAGGGCAGCGTGAACGCGTAGCGGCCGTCCGCGTCGGCCGTCGCCTCGGCCGACCAGTGGAAGCGCCCCGCGCCTCCTGCGTGGACGGCGAGGCGCGCGCTGACGAGCGCGCCCGGCGCGGCGCGCCCGGCGACCTTCGCGCCGGGCACCACCTCGAAGAGCTTGTAGGCCGGCCGCGATTTGCCGGCCCGCTCGTCGCGGCCCTCGGCGTCGAGGAGGAGGCGGTGGTGCTCGAGGGGCGGCACGCGGCGGGTCGCTCCGCCCTCTCCCTCGGCGTAGGCCCCCGAGCTTCCCTTGAAGCCGTGGAGCCGCGCGAGCATGCTCGCCGGGCCGTATCCCGCGCCGTGGCCCGACCCCGAGCCGCGGACGACGACGTAGCGCACGCGGAGCTCGCGCAGGATCGCGAGCGCTTCCGCCTCCGAGGCGGCCGCGTAGTAGCGCTCGGCGAGCTCGAAGCCGTGCGCGCTGACGTCGTCGCCGAAGTTGTCCTGCACGACGGGGCGCCGCGCGACCCAGCGCAGGAGGTGGCCGTCGCCCCAGGCAGAGAGGACGCCGTACTCCGGCCGCGCGGAGGGATCGAGCCACCCCGCCGTGGGCGGCGAGTGGCGCTCGAGCCAGCGCGCCACGGGCACGAGCCCGCGCTGAATGCGCAGCCAGCCGCGCACGGCCGGGGCCTCGCCACGCCACGCGCGGCGCAGGTTCGCCAGCGGGTGCGCGTAGAAGGCGGCGACGGGCGCGGCGAGTGCGAGCGCGGCGGCGGCTGCGGCCACGAGCGCGAGGGGCGCCGCAGCCCCGCGTCCGGCGAGGCGGCGGCGTGCCTCGCGAAACGCAGCGCCGCCCAGGACGGCGAGCGTGAGCGCGAAGGGCGCGGCGAGCGAGGCGACGAAGCGCCGCTGTGCGAGCGCGGCGGCAAAGAACGCGAGGCAGAAGCCGGCGACCACGGCGCTCGCCGGCCACGGCCCCGCGCGGCGCGCGAGCGCGACCCCGGCGAGAGCGGGCGTCGCCCACACGAGCGGCGTGAGCAAGCGGCTCCCGACCCGCAGGTCGCGCGCCGAGGCGAGCAGGGGCTGCGACTCCGCCACCACCGCCTGGAACTCCTCCCGGCGCGCGAGCCAGGCGAGGGCGTCGGCCAGGCCTCCGCGCAGCTCCGGCGCCGCGGCGAAGAGGAGGAGCGCCAGCACCGCGCCGGTCGCGAGGGCCGCCGCGAGGCGGCCTGGCCAGCGGCCGGGGAAGCCGACACGCTGCCAGAGCTCGCCCTGGAGCGCGAGCCAGCCCGCCCCGGCGGCGAGCACCAGCGGCTGGAAGCGCGAGAGCACGAGCGGGGAGAAGCTCCCCCAGCGCGGCCACTCGCCTGCGAGCCCGAGCGGCGCCACGACGGCCGCCGCGAGCGCGAGCGCGGCCGCGAAGCGGCGCGCGCGCGCCACGGCGAGCTCGCGATCGGGCGTTGCAACGAGGTGCGCGAGCAGCGCCGCCACGGCGAGCGCGACCTCGAGCAGGCAGCCCGGCCACACGAGGAGCGCCGCGCCGAGCGCCGCGCCGAGGCCGAGCGCGCGGGTCGACGTGTCGCTGCGCAGCGCCGCGAGGAGCGCCCAGAGTACGACGACGCCGGCGAGGGCCACGGCCGCGTGGTGATCGAGGAAGCCGAGCTGCGAGTACCAGACGTGCGCGGGGAGCACGGCGAGGAGCGCTCCGGCGGAGGTCGCCACCGGCGCGCCGAAGTGCCGCCGCGCGAGCGCGTAGAGCGCGAGCACGCAGAGGGCGCCGAGGAGCGGCGGCACCCATGCGGCGGCGCGCTCCATCGCGGCGTCGCTGGCAGCGGCCGGCGTGGCCCACAGGGCGACCGCCACGAGCCAGTCGAAGACCGGCGTCCAGATCGGCTTCGCGCCTTCCGGGAAGTTGATGTACGAGTCCGTCTCGAGGACGGCGGGGAACTTCGCGATCGAGTAGGCGATGCGACGCAGGTGGTAGTAGGCGTCGGGCTCCGGGAAGAAGACGCCCTGCGCGGTGAGGACCGTCGGCCATTCGAGCGCGCGCACGCCGAGGGCGATCGCGAAGAGCGCGCCGGGGAGGAGGATGCGGGTCGAGAGGAGGCGCACGTGCGGGACGCGAGGATATCGCCTCGGGCGGCCTGCGCGTCGGCTCTGGGCTTGCGTCGCCCTCGTGGGAATCGCCGCGCTCGACCCGGCGGCGCGCGGGCTCGTGGTGGAGGCGGACCCCGCCGAGGTGCAGCGCGCGCCCGGGCCCGGCATGGGCTTCGAGCACGTCGGGAAGATCGGGGGGACGACGGGGGTCTACCTGGGCGAGGGATGGGTGCTCACCGCGGGGCACGTGGGTGCGGGGGAGCTCTGGCTCGACGGCGAGAAGTACCCGGCGCTGGCCGGATCCTGGGCGCCGCTGCGGGGCGCCGAGGGCGCGATCCCTCCCGACCTCGGCGTCTTCCGCGTGACGCCCCGCCCGTCGCTCCCGCGCCTCGCAATCGTGCGCCGCCCGGCGGCGGTCGGCGAGCCCGTCTTCCTCGTCGGCTGCGGGCACGGCCTCGGCGAGCGCTTCGAGTGGGACGGGCGGGCCGCATTCCGCTGGGCGCCCCCGAACGTCCGTCGCTGGGGTACCAATCGCGTCGCGGCCGCCGGAATCGACTTGCCGCGTAGCGGAACGTCCACGCGCGTCTTCGCGACGCTCTTCTCCGCCGGAGAGCCGCACGAGGGGCAGGCGGCCCTTGGCGACTCGGGCGGGGCCGGCTTCGTGAGACGACGCGGTGCCTGGATGCTCGCCGGCATCATGATCTCGGTGGTGAGCTTCCCGGAGCAGCCGCCGCAGACGGCGGTCGCCGGCAACGCGACCCACCTGGCCGACCTGAGCCACTACCACGACGCGATCCTCGCGCTGACGGGGCTCCCCGCCACCGGCACGAAGGCGGGAGGCGAGCCCGGCCGGTGATTCCGCTCACTTCGCGGGCGGCCCGGGAGGTCGAGGAGGATTCCCGGGTTCCGCCTCGGCGCCGGCCCCAGGGTCCGTCCCGCCCATGGCGGGGCCGACCGCTGGCGGCGGCTGCACCTCGTCGGGGCGCTTCTTCGGAGTCGTGTGGAGGAGCTTCCCCCTCTGGAAGAGCTGCGCCTCCTGGCGGCCGTCCGGGTGCTGGAGCACTCCCTCCCCGTGCAGTCTCCCTTTCCAGTACTCGGCGTTAAGGATCCGGCCGTCCGGGTGCCGGAGCGTTCCCCTGCCGGACTCGAGTCCCTTCGAGTACCTGCCCTCGAAGACCGACCCGTCCGGTGCCGTCCGCTTGCCGGGCCCTTCGAGCGCGCCGTCGCGGAACTCGCCCTCGACGACCGCTCCATCGGCCAGCGTCATGCGGCCCCGACCGGACATGCGGCCGTCCAGCATCCCGCCGACGTAGCTTCGCCCGTTGGCGAAGCGCAGCGTTCCCTCGCCCTCGGGCTCGCCGTTGCGGAAGCCGCCTTCGTACTCGCGCCCGTCGTCGAAGACGGCCTTGCCGCGGCCGCTCTCCACGCCGTCGGCGAGCTCGCCCTCGTAGCGGTAGCCGCCCGGACCGACGCCCAGGCCCGGGCCGCTCAGCTTCCCGTCGCGCCAGCTGCCGACGAACATCGACCCGTCGGCGCGCGTCTCGCGCCCCCGGCCGTCGCGAACGCCGTCGCGCCAGTCGCCCGAATAGAGGCTCCCCCCGACCTCGAGCTCGTAGCCTTCGCCGTGCCTCGACCCGCGCTTCCAGGCTCCGGCGTAGCGACCGCCGTCGGCGAAGAGCAGCGTCCCCTGTCCCTCCGGGAGCCCCGCGACGAACGAGCCGGTGTAGCTGTGCCCGTCCGGCAGCTGGAAGGTGCCCTGGCCCTCGATCCGGCCCTCGACGAAGGAGCCGAAGTAGCTCTGTCCTCCCGGGAAGACGAGCCCGCCGGTACCGTGTGGAAGCCCGCCGCGGAACTCGCCCGTATAGGTCGAGTCGCCGAGCCCGGTCAGCATGCTCGTCGTGTCGCGGCAGTCGCCGCGCACGCAGACCGTCCCCGGCGCGCCCCGCGCCAGGATCGCGCCCGTCCCGCGCTCCTCGGGAGCGCAGCCGGCGAGGACCCCGAGCGCGAGCGCCACTCCGAGTACCCCCCCCTGCCGCATCCAGCGCATCGAGAGCTCCCAGCGAAGCACGGCGATCCCCGCCGCGCGCCCATGCATGACACAGATCGACGGGGGCGACCAGCCCGGAACGGGCCGCTCGGGATCCCCGCGGGTGTGGTTCGTTTACCGGGAATGGCCGGTTTGATAAGCTGGGCTCGGCTCGGGGATCCCGCCGCGCCGTCGGGCTCGCGCTCGATTCGGAGGTGACGTCCGTGACTGACGCTCGTACGCGTTCGCTCCATATCGTCTGCGCGCTGCTCGCTCCGCTGTTACTAGCGGGTGTCGCCAATGGCCAGACCGATTTCGTGACCTTCGAATCGGGACCGGTGCGACCCCTGGCGCTCTCGCCGGACGGAACCCGGCTTCTCGCCGTCAACACTCCCGACAATCGCCTCGAGGTCTTCACCGTCTCGGGCGGGACCCTCACGCCGTTGGCCTCGGTCCCGGTCGGCATGGAGCCGGTGGCCGTCGCCGCCCGCACCAACACGGAGGTGTGGGTCGTCAACCACCTCTCCGACAGCGTCAGCATCGTCGATCTCGCCGCCACGCCGCCGCGCGTCACGCGCACGCTGCTGGTCGGCGACGAGCCGCGGGACATCCTCTTCGCGGGCACGGGCGGGAACCGCGCCTTCATCACCACCGCGCACCGCGGGCAGCACCGCACGCACAGCTCGATCTCGGGCGTGACGGGCGCCGGCGACCCGCAGCTCACGACCGAGGACATCGGCCGCGCGGACGTCTGGGTCTTCGACGCGACGTCGCTCGGCAGCACGATCGGCGGCACGCCGCTGCGCATCCTGAGCTTCTTCGCGGATACGCCGCGCGCGCTCGCCCGCAGCACGGACGGCAACACCGTTTTCGTGGCGGCCTTCCACTCCGGCAACCGCACCACTGCGATCACCGAGGCGGTGGTCTGCAACGGCTTCCTGGTGAGCGGCGGCACGAACTGTCAGGCCGGCGCCCCGGGTGGCGTGGTCGGGCCCGTCAACAACGTCTTCGGAGCCGCGGCGCCCGAGGCCGGCATCCTCATCAAGTTCAACGGCACGAACTGGCTCGATTCCATCGGCCGCAATTGGAATTCGACCGTCTCGTTCAGCCTGCCGGACCGGGACGTGTTCACCGTCAACGCGAACACCCTGACCGTGTCGCCGACAGATTTCACCTTCAACCAGGTCGGCACGATCCTCTTCAACATGGTCATGAACCCCGTCAGCGGGCGGCTCTACGTGACCAACACAGAGCTGCCCAACCACGTGCGCTTCGAGGGCCCCGGCGTCCACGGCGGCACCACGGTGCAGGGTCATCTTTCCGAGTCGCGCATCACCGTGCTCAACCCGACCTTCACGGGAAGTGCCCCCAATCAGACGGTGACCGGGGGCACCATCGACGTGCAGCACCTGAACAAGCACATCGACTACAACCTGCTGCACACGGACGCCGGCGCGAACCACGCGCTGATCGATGCGCAGGCCCAGCACAGCCTCGCGACGCCGACGCAGGTGATCGTCTCGAGCAACGGCTCGAAGATGTACGTCGCCGCGTTCGGGTCGGGCCGGATCGGCGTGTTCGACACGGCCGACATCGAGGATCCGGCCTTCGAGACCAACTTCAACCCGGTGCTCGAGAGCCCGAACTACATCTCGACCGGAGGCGGCCCGAGCGGCCTGGTGCTCGACGAGACCAACAACCGCCTCTACGTGCTGACGCGCTTCGACAACTCGGTGCGCGTGATCAACCCGACCACGGAGGCGAACCTCCAGACGCTCGCGCTCTCCAATCCGGAGCCGGCGGCCGTCGTCACGGGCAGGCCCTTCCTCCACGACGCGAACGTCTCCTCGGGCAACGGCGAAGCCACCTGCGCGAGCTGTCACGTCTTCGGCGACCTCGACGACATCGCCTGGGACCTCGGCAACCCGGACGACGCGGTCACCGCCAACAACCAGCCGCCCGCGACGCCCGCGCTGCCGCCGGCGACCACGTTCCATCCGATGAAGGGCCCGATGGCGACGCAGACGCTGCGCGGCCTCGCGACCCACGGCGGCATGCACTGGCGCGGCGACCGCGTGACGGGCTTCTTCGGAGTGGACCCGTGCACGCAGCCGACCGGCGCGCCCTGCATCGAGGACTTCTCGTTCCGCAACTTCATCGTCGCTTTCGAGGGTCTGCTCGGGAAGAACGGCACCATCACGCCGGCGCAGATGCAGCTCTTCTCGGATTTCGTGCTGAAGGTCATGCTGCCGCCGAACCCGGTGCGGAACCTCGACAACTCACTGACCACGGCGCAGACGAACGGACAGACCCTCTTCAACGGCCCGGTCACCGACACCGTCGACACCTGCAACGGCTGCCACACCCTGAATCCCGCCCAGGGCTTCTTCGGCTCGGATGGGCGCCAGAGCTTCGAGGGAGAGCCGCAGCAGGCCAAGGTCCCGCACCTGCGCAACGAATACACCAAGGTCGGCATGTTCGGCCTGCCCGGTGACGCCGCCCACGGCAACCAGATCCGCGGCTTCGGTGTGCTCCACGACGGCAGCGTCGACACCCTGAAGAACTTCCACGAGGCGCCGGTCTTCAGCCTGAACAACACGCAGGAGCTGGAGGTCGAGCAGTTCATGCTCGCCTTCCCGACGGATCTCGCCCCCATCGTCGGCCAGCAGGTGACGCTCACCTCGACCAACGGTGGCGTCGTGAACCCGCGCATCGATGTCTTCGAGACGCGGGCCGGCACGTCCTTCGCGTCGCTGATGCTGGGCGGCACCGTCACGGAGTGCGACGTGGTGGTGAAGGGCAACTTCGGCGCCGATCCGCGCGGCTGGCGGCGCGAGTCGGGCACGACGCCCGCGAATACGATCTACCGCGATGACACCAACCAGACGATCACGAGCGCGACCCTGCGCACGCTCGCGACGAGCCAGGGCCCGCTCACCTACACGTGCGCGCCGCCGGGCTCGGGCACGCGCATGGGCATCAACCAGGACCGCGACCTCTTCCTCGACGGCCTCGACAACTGCCCGGCGGTCCCGAACAACACCCAGGCCGACACCGACAACGACGGCATCGGCGACGCCTGCGACCTCGCCACGGATACCGACGGGGACGGCGTGCTCGACGCGGCCGACAACTGCCCGACGGTGGTGAACCCAGGCCAGCAGGACTTCGACCTCGACGGCCAGGGCGATGCCTGCGACACCGACGACGACGGCGACGGCCTGCTCGACAGTGTCGAGACCAACACCGGCGTCTTCGTCTCACCGACGGACACGGGCAGCAACCCGCTCGATGCCGACTCGGACGGCGACGGGCACGACGACGGCGTAGAGGTCGCGAACGGCTGGAATCCGAACGATCCCCTCTCGCCGCCGCCGGCGAAGGTGCCGTCGATCGGACTCGGCGGCCAGCTGCTGGTCGCGGCCCTGATGCTCGGTCTCGCCGGACGCGCGCTGCGGCGATCGAGGGGGGCTGGGATCTGATCGGGGGGAGCGTCCCGATTTTACTCCGCTCGCCTGCGGCTCGCTGCGCGCTCCGCGCTGCCGCGCTCCGCTTGCGAAGAGCCGCGGCCTGAAGACGGTGCGGGTGGTGCGCGGCTTGGCCTATCCCCGGGGCGTGTCGTAGGGAATCCCTGCATCACCGGGGGCAGCGTTCCGGAACGCTCTTCGCAAGCGAGGCGCGGCAGCGCCTCGCGCGCAGCGAGCCGCAGGCGAGCGGAGTCAATAAGGACGCCCCCCCTCGAAGCGCCCTCGCCCCCGTCGTGGCTCTACTTCACTTCGAGGGCATACCGCCGCAAAGGGAAGTGGCTCTGCTCCGTCGTCTTCACCTCGATCACGTAGCGCCCCGGCGTGAGCCAGGTCGCGTCGATCTCGTAGCGCGCGCTTCCGCGACCTTCGCCGAGCGTGCCCTGGCCCTCGCGCACGAAGCCGCTGGGACCGAGGAGGCGAACCGGGCGCGGCTCGTCCGTCCTCGAGGGCACGCCGAGATCGAGCCGCACCACCACGGGCCGGCCCGGCTCGAGCGACTTCGAGTCGATCTCGATCGTCTCGCCCGCCACGATCGCGATCTCGCCCGCCTGGGGCGCGTCGACCGCGCGCGCAGGCGGCGGGCCCGGCGGCTCGCTCTCGGCCAGCGCTGATTCCGGGCCGGCGGGGCCGGGCCCCGTGTCGCGATTCCACAGCCACAGTGCGAGCGCCGCGACCAGTGCGGCGCCGAAGGCGATGAGGATCCGTCTGGCCTGCATGCCGGCGGAGTCTATCCGGGCGACGGCGGGGTGCTGCTCGACCAGGGCCTGCGCTCTCCTCGGCATCGCTGCCGCTCCTCCTCTCGGCGCCCGCACGCCGGCGGCGCCGCGCAGGTCGCTGAGCCGGAGATAAATAGGGGCTAAATACCCTCACAAAAGACCTCGCTCCGCTCTCGACGCAGGGCGGGGCGTTCGGGCTTCAGGGCTGCGCACCGCGTGCCGATGGGCGGAGGCAGAGGGCGCGCGCCATGCACTGCAAGCTCTGCAACACCCGGGTCTCGCCCGGCGAGAAGACCTGCCCGAACTGCGGGGCCGACGTCCGCGGCATGAGCGGGAGCCATCCGGCGCCGGCGCCGCGGCGGGTCCCGGGCCGGCTGTCCCCGTCGTCCCTGGGCGGGGGAGGGCGCGAGGCGGAGCTCGAGCTCGACGAGGTCGCGGGTCAGAAGGCCGGGCAAGCCGCCGCCGCGAAGCCCGCCGCCGGCGCGGCGCCGGGCGCAGCCCCGATGGGACCCGCCAGCCTGCGCGCGCTCCTCGCCGACCAGCCGGAGCTGCTCGAGCCGGGCCTGCGCGTCTACCAGGACGAGGCGGGGGCCGCCGTCGGAGTCGCCTACGCGACGGGCGTCGGCGAGATCGATCTGCTCGCGACCGACGCGCGGGGAAGTCTGGTCGCGGTGGTGGTCGCCGAGAAGGGGTGCAGCGACGAGGACCTCGTGGCCGAGGTGCTCCAGCGCGTCGGCTGGCTGCGCAAGCACCTCTGCGACGGGCGCCAGCAGGTGCGGGCCATCGTCCTCGTGGAGGAGCCCCCGGCGAGCCTTCCCTACGCCGCGGCGGCGGTCGCCGACACGGTGGTCTTCAAGACCTTCCGCGTCGCGCTCGTCTTCGAGGACATCGAGATCTGAGCGCCCCGATCCCTGCGTCCCGCGTCGGTTGACGCCCTCCCCCCCCGCGGCCATGATGCCGCCTTCATGCCGCCGATCGCGGACGAGACGCGGACCGACGGAGGCGCGCGCAGGGCCGAGGCGCCGGCGGGCGCCTCGCCTTGCGCGGGCTTCCTCGTCGGCGTCGCCACGACGCTCGCGTTGATCCTGCTCTTCGGCCTGTTCCTGACTCTGCGCGTCGGCAGCGAGCGGATCCTCTCGCGGATCCGGGACACGCTGCTCGCCGCCACCGGGCCGAAGACCGCTCGCCTGCTCGACCTTCCGAGCGACGTCCGCTCCGAGCTCGCGCGCGTCGGCGCCGTGATCGAGAACGCGGGCCACCCGACGCGCCCGCCCGGCGGAGATGCCCACGATACGATCCTCGTGGAGCCCGATGCCCGACTCGGATGGGCCTTGCGGCCGAGCGTGGACGTCGAGGCCACTGTCCTGCGGGCCCGAAATCCCTACAACTGGGACCCACCGGTCCTCGCCCTCTCGTCGGGGACGGCGCTGACCCCCTCCGTGGCGCACTACCTGCGCGAGTCCTCGCGTCTCGCCTATCGCTATCGCACCGGGTCGGACCGCCGCCGGGTGACGCTGCCCCGCGTGGGGGCAGCGCGCGAGATTCTCGTGGTGGGCGACAGCGTCGCCTTCGGCGTCGGGGTCGACGACGACTCGACCGTCGCCTCGCTGCTCCAAGCCGAGCTCGGGACCTCGGTCCGGGTCGTGAACGCCGGCGTCGGCGGCTACACGGGCCCGCAGGTGCTCGCGGCCGTCGAGACCCTGGCGGAGGAACGGGAGTTCGAGGCGCTCGTCTATCTCTCCTCCCAGAACGACTTCATGGAGGATCCTGCGCGAAGCTACTCCGAGGTCGCCGACGAGGTGCTCTCTGGAATGGGCCGAGTGCGGGAGCGCTTCTCGGGCCGGGTGATCGCGCTGATCGTGAGCTATCTGCAGCTCCCGATGAGCGATCTGCTCCTCGCCGAGGGCTGGACCCGCGACGAGTTGCTCAGGAGCCGGGAGCTCTACGCGGCCCTTCCCGCGTTCGCGGCTCGCTACGGCATCGAGTACGTCGACTGGCTCGCTGTCGCCCGGGACGAGACCCGCACGGAGGGCTCGCTCTTCGCACCCTTGGCCCTCTACTTCGACCACGGGCACCTCTCCCGACGCGGGAGTCTGCGGGTCTCCCGGGCGATCTCCGACGCCCTCCGGCGGGGCGGCGCGAGCTGACGGCGCCGGCGGTCGTCTCAGCGGCGCTCGCGACGGCGGCGCTGCTCGAGCTCGCGCCGATCCCGTTCGCGTGGATCGGGCTCGGCTGGGCCGCGCTGCTCTTCTGGCTCGCCTGGCGGCTGCCCGGGCGCACCACCCGGGTGGCGCTCTTCAACCTGGCCTTCGCCCCGCTCGCGTTCGGCGGCTTCGAGCTCCATCTGGGGACGCGGACGCGGCCGCACCCAGATCCCGACATCCCCGCGGCCTACAAGCTCCGGGACGACATCGTCGGACACAAGATCGCGGCCGGCGTCTCCGTCCGCCACGCGTTCTGGCTCGGCGCCGAGCCGATCTTCGATGCCGTCTACACCATCGGCCCGGACGGGCTGCGCGTGGTGCCGGAGCCGCGCGGCGACGGCGACTCCCTCTGCGTGCTCTTCTTCGCCGACTCCTTCCCCTTCGGCTGGGGCCTGGACGACGACGAGACGATCCCCTGGAGGACGGCGCTCCTCACCGGTCGACGCCACCGCATCTACAACTTTTCCTACCTGGGATGGGGAGCGCACCAGATGCTCGCCCTGCTGCAGAGCGGGAGGGTGGAAGAGGTGGTCGACTGCGCGCCGACCCACGCGCTCTACTACAGCATCTACGATCACGTGCAACGCGCGGCGGGCCGCTCGCCCTACGATCCCCACGGGCCGCGCTTCGAGCTGCGCGAGGACGGCGCGCTCGAGCGGCGTGGAAGCTTCGACGACGAGCCGGGCTTCGCGGCGCGCTGGCCGCGGCTCGCGAAGTCCGGCGTGCTCCGGATCCTCGCCGAGGACTTCGAGCCAAAGCCCGCCGACTTCGACCGCTTCGCGGCGATCGTCGCGGCTTCGCGCGATCTCCTCGCGCAGCGCTGGCCCGGCGTCCGATTCCACGCGCTCCTGTGGGACAAGCGCTGGAAGCAGGACGCGGCGTACTGGGAGGGCCTCGAGCGCCGCGGGATCCCCGTCCATTTCATCTCCGAGATGCTCCCGGGCTACCGGGAGGAGCCCCTGCGCTACGCCCTGGGGCCGCACGACGGACACCCCAACGCGCACGCGAACGAGCTGGTCGCCCGCTGGTTCGTGCGCGAGATCCTGGGAGAAGACGCCGCAGGATCTCCCTGAGGGTCGGCGCGTGTGCTAAGCCCTGCGCCGGAGGGACCGCATTGCGTATCGAGTCGCTCTTTCGCTCCGACGCGCTGCCCCGCTTCGACTTCTCGGGCGCGCCCGAGATCGTCCGGAGGGCCCGATCGGGCGAGAGCGAGGCGCCGAACGGACTGGACCTCACTGGATGGAGCCGAGTCCAGGCGCGCTACCTGGATCCCGCCCACGCGAAGCCGCCCGACGAGGCCGAGGCGGCGATCCGCCAGAGCGTCGAGGGCTACGACCGCTTCTTCCGGGAGCGAGGTCCGCTCCGCGGCAGCGTGCTCGACATCGGGGGCAGCGTCGGCCTCTACCGCCAGTGGTGGGAGCCGGGCGCATCCGACGTCTTCGTCGTGCAGGACCCCGCCGTCGGGACCGCCCGGATGGAGGCGGGCGAGCTGCTCCGCCGCCTCTATCCCCGCGCCTTCAGCCTGTCCGTGACCTGCGTAGAGGGTTTCGGTGAGGATCTCCCCTATCGCGACCAAGTGTTCGACACCTGCCTGATGGTGGCGGCCCTCGATCACTGCGCCGACCCGGCGCGCGTGCTCGCCGAGGCCTGGCGCTGCCTCAAGCCCGGCGGCGAGCTGCTGTGCCTTCAGACCTGCCGCCTTCCCGCGCTGTCGCAACGGGTCGGCTACTCCATGAGACTCTACCGGAAGCCGGGGCACCTGCTCCGGAAACTTCGCCAGCGCCTCGCGGCCGAGCCCGAAAAACACATGCATCGCTTCGACGTCGGAGGGCTCGCGTCGACGCTCGCAGCGGCCGCGTTCGACCCCGTGAAGGCGAGCGGTCCCATCAAGAAGCGCGTCTTCGCATTCCAGGCGGCGAAGCCCCGGCCCCCGTCGAGCCAGCCGGCCGCGGTGGCTGCGCAGACCGGAGGCTGATCGGGCCGGGTCCGGCTCTTCGGCCGGGCGGCCCCGAGCCATGCCATGCGCTTCGAGGCCACGAAGATCCCGGGCGTCGTCGTCCTGGAGCCCGACCTCCTCGAGGACGAACGCGGCTTCTTCGCGAGGATGTGGTGCCGCCGGGATTTCGCCGAGCACGGTCTTTGCGCCGAGCTCGCACAGTGCAGCATCTCGTGGAACCACCGCGCGGGGACGCTGCGCGGGATGCACCATCAGCTGGCGCCGCACGCCGAGGCCAAGCTCGTGCGCGTGACGCGCGGAGCCGTGTTCGACGTCGCCGTGGACCTGCGGCCGGACTCGCCCACCTTCCGGCGCTGGTTCGGCTGCGAGCTCACGGAGGCGAACCGCCGGATGCTCTACATCGCGGAGGGGCTGGCGCACGGCTTCCTCACCCTCGCCGAGGGCACGGAGGTCGTCTACCAGATCTCGGAGCCCCACCACGCCGAGGCTGCGCGGGGCGTGCGCTGGGACGATCCGGCCTTCGCGATCGATTGGCCCGCGCGTCCCGTCGTGATCTCCGAGCGCGATCGCTCGTTCCCGGACTTCGAGCCATGAGGGCCCTGCTCACGGGCGCCCGCGGATTCATCGGCCGCCATTGCATTCCGCGACTCGCGGCGCGTGGCTTCGAGGTGCACGCCGTGCGGTCCGGCCGCGGCGCGCCGCCGGAGGGCGCTCTTGGCGCAGTGTGGCACGCCGGCGACCTGCTCGACGAGGCCACGGTGGAGGCCCTGATCGCGCGGGTCCGCCCGACGCACCTGTTGCATCTCGCCTGGGTCACGACCCCCGGTGCGTACTGGGAGTCCCCGGAGAACCTGCGCTGGGCGGAGGCGACCTGTCGGCTCCTCGACGCCTTCGCGCGCGCGGGAGGCCGCCGCGTGGTGGCGACCGGGAGCGGAGCGGAGTACGGCTGGAGCGCGGGGCGCTGCCGCGAGGAGACCACGCCGCTCGGGGGCACCTCCGTCTACGCGCGCGCCAAGGACTCGGTGCGGCGTCACCTCGCGACCCTCGAGCCGGAGCTCTCTACCGCGTGGGCGCGGATCTTCTGGGTCTACGGGCCCGACGAGGAGCCGCGCCGGCTCGTGCCCTCGATCGTCCTCGGCCTCCTGCGCGGAGGCATTGCGGAGTGTTCGGACGGTGCGCAGCGGCGCGACTTCCTCTACGTGGCGGACGTTGCGGAGGCGCTCGTGGCCCTGCTGGCGAGCGGCGTCCACGGCGCCGTCAACGTCGCTTCCGGCGAGGGGGTCGCGGTGCGCGACCTCGCGCTGCGGATCGGCGCGGCGCTCGGCGCCTCCGACCGGATCCGCTTCGGGGGCGCGAGCGCGGAGGTACCGCTCGTCGTGGCCGACGTCGCCCGGCTCCGGCTCGAGGTGGGGTTCCGGCCGCGCTTCGATCTCGACGAGGGGATCGCGCGCACGATCGCGTGGTGGAAGTCGGTGGGAGCGGGCCGCGGATGAAGATCACGATCGACACGGAACGGCAGGAGCTGGTCCAGCACGAAGACGGCCGCGAGCGCGTGCTGCCGCTCTACAGCCGCGAGGCATTCGAGGCGATCAGCCACTGTTGGGTGGTGGTCGGCTGGGACCAGAAGCACCCCTACACCTTCAGCTGGATGGGTCGGCCGATCATCCAGCTCCCCCACGACCTGATCCGCATCCAGGAGGTGATCCACCGCGTCCGCCCCGACGTGCTGATCGAGACGGGCGTCGCACACGGGGGCTCGCTGGTCTTCTATGCGAGCCTCTTCCGCGCCATGGCCAAGGGCCGGGCGATCGGGGTGGACATCGAGATCCGCCCGCACAATCGCCGGGCGATCGAGACCCACGAGCTCTTCCCCTGGATCCGGCTCTTCGAGGGGGACTCCGCCGACCCGGCCGTCGTGCGCCGGATCGCCGCCGAGATCGGGGCGGGGGAGTCGGTGATGGTGGTGCTCGACTCGAAACACTCGCGAGACCACGTCCTGGCGGAGCTCGAGGCCTATCATGGGCTGGTGACGTCCGGGTCGTACATCGTGGCGACGGACGGGGTGATGCGGTGGGTCGCCGGGACGCCGCGCGGCAAGCCGGAGTGGAGCCGGGACAATCCCGTCACGGCGGTCGAGGAGTTCGCGGCCCGGCACCCCGAGTTCGTGATCGAGCGGCCCGCCTGGCCCTTCAACGAGAGCGGTCTCTCCGCCGACGTGACGCACTGGCCGAGCGCCTGGCTCCGGCGGCGCTGAGCGGCGCCGATGCCCGGGAGCGCGCAGGCTCGCTCCTCCGGCGTCGACACCTCATCCCGGTGTCGCCTCGATCGCCTCGGCCCGCCGCAACAGGTCGCGCATCAGCCGGCGGCGGACCAGCATGCGGAATCGGTAGACGCGCTTGCCGACGTAGAGCCACAGCAGCCAGGAGTACGCCCAGCGCGCGAGCGGGGAACGCACGCGCGCCGCGAGATCGTCTGCGAGCACGGCCCGGAAGCGCTTCCGGAGCGCCTCCATCAGCGCCAGCTCGAGATGGGCCCGTGGATGGCGGCGCGCGCCGGGCGGCCGCACCCGCTTCATCACCTGATGAAAGGTGGTCTCGGGCACGCAGACGACGCGGTTGTCGAAGAGGAACGGGAAGAGCGTGAGGTGGTCGGCGGCCCATTCGTGTCCATGGCGGGAGACGACGGTGTGCATGCGCTGGAGCAGTGGCTCCCTGCGGAAGAGACAGTAGATCCAGCTCGGATGCGACTCGAACAAGAGCCTGCGCCGATTCGCGAAGCTCGCCTTCTCGCCGACGGCAGGGCACGCGTAGACTCGCGGGAACCTGCCATCGAGGTCGCGCGAGACGATTCGGGACACTGCGAGGTCCTTGTGCGGGCTCGAGTCCAAGGCGCGGTAGAGCCGTTCGATGAGATCGACATCGGCGCGATCGTCGGGCGCTCGCCACATGAAGTAGGGGCTCTTCGCCGCCTGCAGGACGTCGTAGAAGTTCTGGAGCATCCCCTTGTTCGCCGGCTGCCGGAAGTAGTGGAAGCGCGGGTCGCGCGCCACGAACTCCGCCGCGATCCGCGGCGTCGCGTCGGTCGACGCGTTGTCGTAGATCTGCACCTCGATGCCCTGGAAGGGCTGGGTTCGCAACGCTTCGAGCGCGCCGGCGAGATTCTTCTCCTCGTCGAACACGGGAACACCGATCGTGATCGCCGCCGGGGCCATCGATCCTCGGGCGGGCCGATCGACGGGGACGCCGCTGCGAAGGGCTCCCGGTCGTGACCCCCCGGGCAGTCTACCGGCTCGTCAGTCCGCGGGTCGGCGCGACCGGCCGAGCGGAATCCCTCGGCCCCGGGTAGGCTTGCAACCCCGAACGTCGTTGATTGTAGTGAAAAGAACCCGGACCATGAAGGCGATCCCCCTTGATCGACGCAGGCCCTCCGAACCCGGACGCCGCCCACCCATGAAGGCGGTCATCCTCGCAGGCGGCCTGGGGGCCCGGATCTCCGAGGAGTCGCACCTGCGACCGAAGCCCATGATCGAGATCGGGGGGCGGCCGATCCTCTGGCACATCATGAAGATATACGCGCAGCACGGCATCAGCGATTTCGTGATCTGCCTCGGGTACAAGGGCTATCTGATCAAGGAGTATTTCGCGAACTACGTCCTTCACAGCTCCGACGTCACGATCGACGCGCGCGAGAACCGGATCATCCAGCACAGCTCGTCGGCCGAGCCCTGGCGCGTGACGCTCGTCGATACGGGCGAACACACGCTGACGGGTGGGCGCCTCAAGCGCGTGCGTTCCTACCTCGATGCGAGCGAGCCCTTCTGCTTCACCTATGGCGACGGGGTGAGCGACCTCGACATCACGGCTTCGATCGCGTTCCATCGCGCGCACGGCAGGCTGGCGACGCTGACCGCGGTCGTGCCTCCCGGGCGCTACGGCGCCCTCTCCTTCGACGGCGACCGCATCACCCGCTTCGTCGAGAAGCCGCCGGGGGACAATACGTTCATCAATGGCGGCTTCTTCGTGCTCTCCCCACCGGTGATCGATTTGATCGAGGACGACGCGGTCGCCTGGGAGGCCGCTCCGCTCGAACGGCTCGCCGAGCGCGGCGAGCTGATGGCCTTCCGCCATTACGGCTTCTGGCAGCCCATGGACACGCTTCGCGACAAGACGCAGCTCGAGGCGCTGTGGGCCTCCCGCAAGGCGCCCTGGAAGGTGTGGGAGTGACGCCTCGGCTCCCTCTCGCGAGCTTCTGGCGCGGCCGGCGCGTCCTGCTGAGCGGACACACGGGCTTCAAGGGCTCCTGGACGGCGCTCTGGCTCGGCAGGCTCGGCGCGGAGGTCACCGGATTCGCGCTCCCACCCGCCAGCGATCCCTCCCTGTTCCAACTCGCCGACGTCGCGCGCGGCCTGACGTCGATCCTCGGCGACCTGCGCGAGCGAGCCTCCGTCGAGCAGGCCGTGCGCCGCGCGAAGCCGCAGATCATCCTTCACATGGCGGCGCAGCCGATCGTGCGCCGGGCCATCGACGAGCCGGTGGAAGCCATCGCGACGAACGTGCTCGGCACGGCGCACCTTCTGGACGCGGCGCGCTCGTGCGCTGCGCTCCAGAGCATTCTCGTCATCACCTCCGACAAGGTCTACGAGAGTGACGCCCTCGGGAGGCCCCATCGCGAGATCGACGCGCTCGGAGGGAGCGATCCCTATTCCGCCTCGAAGGCCGCCGCCGAGCTCGTGACCCAGGCCTTTGCGAAGAGCTACTTCGAGGACTCGGGCGTGCGCGTCGGCGCGGCCCGCGCCGGAAACGTGGTGGGGGGAGGCGATTACGCGCAGGACCGGATCGTTCCCGACATCGTCCGCGCGGTGACGAAGGGCGATCGGGTGAGGCTGCGCATGCCCGAGGCCACGCGGCCGTGGCAGCACGTGCTCGATTGCGTCTGCGGCTATCTGCTCTACGCCGAGGCCCTGTCGCGGGAGACGCGCGAGGCACCGCCGGCGCTCAACTTCGGCCCCTCGCCCGGGGGCGACGTCGGCGTCGCCAAGCTCGCCGACGCGATGCTCGCCGCGCTCGGCTCGCGAAACGGCTGGGACCATGCTCCCGATCCCGGATCCCTCGAGGTGAAGGAGCTGGCCCTCGACTCGACGCTGGCGAGAGAGAAGCTCGGCTGGCGCGATCGGCTCTCCGGCGACAGGTTGGTTCGCTGGACGGCGGAGTGGTACCAGGCGGTTCTTTCGGGTCAGGATGCCCGCGACGTGACGCTGCGCCAGATCGACCGGTTCAGCGCCCGCGCCAGCGACGGCGATGATTGACGGCCTTCCGAGCTGCCGCTTCTGCGGCGAGAAGCTCCGCCATAGCTTCGCCGACCTCGGCGAGACGCCGCTCGCGAACTCGTTCGTCACAGAGGCAGACGTCGCCGCCGGGCGCGACCGCCGCTATCCCCTCCACGCACGCGTGTGCGCGTCCTGCCTGCTGGTGCAGGTCGACGATTCCGTGCCCCCCGACGCGATCTTCTCGGATTACGCCTATCTCTCGTCCTATTCCGACAGCTGGGTCGAACACGCTTGCCGTTATGCGCACGCGATGGAGAAGCGCTTCGGGCTCGGTTCGCATTCGCTCGTCGTCGAAGTCGCCTCGAACGATGGCTACCTGCTCCAGCATTTCCGCGCCCTGGGCGTTCCGGTGCTCGGCATCGAGCCTGCGCAGAACGCGGCGAAGGTTGCGATGGCCAGGGGCATCGCCACGGAGATCGCGTTCTTCGGCAGCGAGACCGCGAAGCGTCTCGTCGAGCGCGGTGTGCGCGCGGACCTCACGGTCGCGAACAACGTGCTGGCCCATGCGCCCGCGATCCTCGATTTCGCACGGGGCTTCGCGGCCATCCTGAAGCGCGAGGGAGTCGCCACCTTCGAGTTTCCGCACGTGCGGAACCTTATCGAGGAGGTCCTCTTCGACACGATCTATCACGAGCACTTCTTCTATCTCTCGCTGCTGGCCGTCGAGCGGGTTTTCGAGGCGGCGGGTCTGCGCGTCTTCGACGTCGAGGAGGTTCCCACGCATGGCGGGTCGCTGCGCGTCTACGCGTGCCGCGTCCATGCATCGCACCGGGAGGCCGAAGGCGTGCGCGCGATGCGCCGCCAGGAGCGCCGGGCGCGCCTGCACCAGCTCGCCGGGTACCAGGGGCTCGAGCCTCGGATCGCGGCGGTGAAGCGCGATTTCCTCGCCTTCCTCGAGCGAGCGAGAAAAGAAGGAAGGACCGTGGCCGCCTATGGCGCCGCCGCGAAGGGCAACACCTTCCTCGCCTTCTGCGGCGTCACGAGCGGAGAGATTCCCTGCGTCTTCGATCGCTCCAGGGAGAAGCAGGGCAGGCTGCTTCCGGGGAGCCACCTGCCGATCCTCCCGCCCGAGCGCATCCGCGAGCTCAAACCGGACTATCTGGTCATCTTGCCCTGGAATCTGGCCGGCGAGATCAGCGCCAGCATGGCCGAGCTCCGCCAATGGGGCGGCCGCTTCGTGGTCGCGGTCCCCCGGCTGCGGATCTTCTGACGCGGCGGCTAGGGGGCCGTGGGCTCCATCGTGCGGCCCATGCGCCCGCGCAGGCCGTCGAGGACGCCCAGGACGAGCGCCCGCGCGCGCGCCCACTCGCGGCGTGCGCAGAGGCCCGCGAGCAGGTAGACCTGGCGCGCGAAGCACCCCGCGAGCAGCGTGGGAGAGCGGTACGCGAGCGCCATCCTCACGTGGTTGCGCGCCTTGTAGTAGGCGCGCCAGGGCAGCTTGCCCGAGGATCCGCCGGCGCTGCCGAGGGCGGCGTTGCGCATGCGATCGCGCTCGAGGACGCCGGTTCGGAACCCGCGGCAGGTCATCCGGTAGGTGTACTCGATGTCGCCGATCATCATGAAGTAGTCTTCGGGCGGATAACCGACGGCGTCGACGACGCGCCGGGGGATCAGCGTGCCATCGACCAGCGCGAAGTCCATCGCGTACACGCCGGGGGCGAGGCTCGGTCGGGTTCGTACCGCATCCGGGGTCTTCCAGTGGCGGATCCACCCGAAGCGCAGAGTTCCGCCGCGGAAGCCGACGACGTCGGCGCCACCGGACTCGAGCGCACGCACCACCTCGTCCAGGGCCACCGGCTCCGGCTCGGAGTCGTCGTCCATCAGCCAGAAGGCGTCGAATCCGAGCTCGTGCGCGCGCTGCATCCCGACCGCGAGCCCGGCGTTCACGCCGACGTTCTCGTCCATCTTCACGACGTCGACCAGCGGGAAATCGCGCGCGAGCACCCCGCGCGTGTCGTCGCAGCTCGCGTTGTCGACGACCACCACCCCCTCCGGCGGCCGGGTCTGCGCGGCGAGCGCGCGCAGCGCTCGCGAGAGCACCGCCGAGCGGTCGAATGTGACGATGATGGCGGCAACGCGCATCGGCTCGTCCCGATTATACCCTCGCCCGGGGCTGGCGCGGCCTCTGGACGCCCCCCACCCGCGGCCGCGCGTCGCAATCCTGGCGCGCCCAGCATGACTCGAACATGCGACCTTCAGGTCCGCAACCTGACGCTCTATCCAACTGAGCTATGGGCGCGTAAAAGCGCCCGGAGTCTACCGCATTCCCGCCCCGCCGCCCCCGGGAAAACGAAGCGCGCAGCGAGCCGCAGGCGAGCGGAGCAAGCACCCCCACTCGACTCGTCGCCCCGTCCTGGAGATCCCGGGCAAGCGAAGCGCGCAGCGAGCCGCAGGCGAGCGGAGGAAGCACCCCCACCCGACTCGTCGCCCCGTCCTCGAAATGGCGGTGGGGGCAGGCAAGAGCGAACCCGTCTCTCCCTGTTCAGCAGGGAAGATACAGGGAATTCAACCGCGTTCCGGGCCATCGCGGCCCGTCGCGGGCCGGAGAACGACGAGTTCCCGGCCACCTTCGGGGATATTCCCTAGGCCCTGGAACAGGGAACGAAGGCCCGACGAGCAGGGATTTCCCGGGTCACTGCCGGGAGAGGACGGGCGCGGGGTCCGAGGTGGCAATCGCCGTGCCCGGGAGCAGCAGCCCTCCGGCCCGAGCGGTCACGACGACGGCGCGGGGCCTTCCCCAAGGGCGGCCATCGGATCCAGGTGATCCGCTACCCGAAGGCCCCAGGCGATCCAGTCACGCAGTTCCTCCCCGGCCGTCGGTACGCGCTCCTGAACGATCGCGAGGAAGGCTCGAATCTCGTTGGCCTCTCGCCAATCCGAGGTGAGCCGGCGTAGCTTCGCGATCTTCTCCTGCTCGATGCGTCGCCGCTCGGCTTCCTCGGCAGCTCGGCGTTGCTCTTCCTCCTCCCGCCGCCGCCTCTCCTCCCACTCCAGATGCCGGGCGTGCCTCGCCCCACCCACCGCCTCCATCCCGAGGACGAACGCCCCGAGGCACTGCTCAAGCCGCTGGCGGCGCCCATCAGCCCATCGCCTCCTATAACCGTGCTCGTAGGTATCGATCTCCAACGCGAGCCTTCCAGATGCGCGGGAGTCGAATCGCGTCTGAGGCGGTAACGAGCCCATTCTGGCGACCCGCTTCACCTCCGCGGGTTTCGGCTCGATCGCGATGCGATCCCGCTCCTCGCGCATGAAGAACTTGACCGCCTGGCCACAGATGACCGCGACGGTCTCGCACCTCTCGTGACGATAGGAGTCGCTCCGGACTTCGACTCTGTGCCCTCGGCCTTCCCTCGGTCGACGTCTGAAAACCGGCCAACGGTCGACGTCTCAAAACCGGCCAACGGGGTTGCCCCGTCGTCTCCTCCTTTAGCTGCCCGCCTTCGCTGCCGCCAATCCGGGCTGCCGGGTCCGCCAGCTCCGCGGCCCGCA
>CAZUYC010000038.1:0-7736 GCA_964624475.1 uncultured Spirochaetales bacterium
CGGGGCTCGCGAGGCGTCCGGCCGGCACCGCCGAGGGTCAAGACGGCGCCGGGACGGCGCTAGACGGCGCTGAGGGTCGCGAGGGCGAGGGAGGCCAGAAACACGAAGCGCCCGGAACCTTGCGATTCCGAGCGCTTGGAGATGGTAGCGGGGGGGGCGCTCCCACCGGTGCGAGTCAGCTCTCAGATCCTGAGGATCTCGCTGCCCTTCGCGGCCTAGCAGTGCGCTGGTCGGCCAGCGCCCTGCACCCTGGAGCCGCACCGGGCCGGACGGGTCGATCACGAGTGGTTTCGAGGTGCCCAGGCCGGGGGACGGCGGTCTCCCGCAGAAGTTCCGCCGGCCTCGCAACACAGGTCGCGTTGGACGGCATCCTACGCGGCCTGGAGGGTCCTTATTCCTCGACCGCCACCGGGCCCGTCGACCGGGGCCGCCGGAACTCAGGGAAGATCCTCTCCAGCTGGAAGGCGGCCGCCTGCCACGCCGGGCGAGTCTGCCACTCAGGCCCAGGAACGAGCTGGCCCTGCTCATCGCGGACCATCTTCCGGCGCCCGCGGGCTGCCTCGGAGATCTGCTCGAACTTCTCGTTCAGGAAGTCGAGTTGGGCCTCGTCCAGGTTGATCACGAGCCTCAGGAAGGGCGACAGATCGACCCCCACCTGGCGCTCGATTTCGTCCCACGGGAGCTGGTGTCCGTCACGCCCCTCGGCATCGCGCAGTTCGAGGACCTGTCCGAGGACCTCGTCGTCCAGGTCATCGCGATCAAGTTCTCCCCGTGCGCGCCAGGCCGACAGCGTTTGGCGGTTGATCCCACCGGCCAACGCCGCCAGGTCGTAGCGAGCGACTTTGCCGAACTGGTTCACGATCCGTCGTAGGCGGTTCGGCGTGAGCTTCGTCTGGTCGGCCGATGCTGTCGCGAGCTTGTACTGGCCCGGCATGGACCGTCCCTCCCCGGCGGAAAATTCTAGCACCGCGGGGCGCGCTCCCCCCTTTTTTGGTGCCGAGCCTGACGAGCGCAGCGGAGAAGAGCGGACCCCGTTGCCGTGGGCCGCAAGAATCACTACGGGAGCCGGTCCGAGCGGGGCACCCGAGTTGCGGCGCTCTTCTACTCGCTGATCGAGTCGGCGAAGCTGTGCGGCATCGAGTCGCATGCCTACTGCGGTGAGGTCGCTCGTCGAGCGATCCCGAACCCGACCGGCGTCACGCTAGGCCGCGAGCTAGATTACTCAACGGCAATGCAGGCGTCGTCGATCCTCGATGCCCCCGCGCGACCGAGGACTCACACACAAGGAGATCTGGAGTGCCCTGCTGGAAGATAGATCGGCGAACTACAATCCCGTGGATATTCACAGCACTTCTTCTGGCGAGCAGTACACAGGCAAGTGAAATCCTATCGTTTCACTACCCAGAGGCCTTCGCACCTCGCCGCAACACAGAGACAGAGTTTCTCGGAATTTCGTTCAACTACATGAGCACCCTAAGAATGAACACAGGTGATCAATTCTTCGATCAGCGGGTCGCTCAATCCATCTTCCTTACGCCTGACACCCTGCGGTGGAACGACGTTACTCCGCTCATGCAGGACGGGGTAAACGAGATTCTCACAATCCGCTTCTGGAATGTGAACTTGACGACATGGTCGTCGAATAGCGGAATGAGTGAGCTTGAGAGCACTCTCTTCGGGGGACAGATCTCTGGGCCGGCCGTCCGGACCGTCGAGATTCGCTGGGTGCCCTTTCCGAGCGGTGCAGACCGAGCCGGCTCGGCGGAGGTCGTCTTCCACGACACCATAGTACCTGAGCCTTCTACGGCGACTCTCATGGCATGTGGACTCGTGAGTCTAGGATTCGGTCGCCGGCTCATCCTTCGATGTCGTAGCTGAGTAATCTGGGCGAATTACACGCGCGAGTATCAGCTGGCCACCGTGCGACAGTAGCGATCCGTGTCCACCACCTGAAGCTCGACGACCTGGCCGAACACTTTGTCCGAGAGCGCCTGCTTCGCCCTGTTTCCGCAGGGCTGGCCGCGCTCGGGAATGTCGATCTCGGCGAGGCGGACCCTTCTCGCCTGGCGGTCTACGAGCACAGTGATCGTGTCGCCGTCGGTCACGCCGACCACCTTGCCGCTGAGAGGCGCCTCGGCCGCGCGCGCAGGACATCTAATCGAGAAGAGTGCGAGCAGGAGCGGGAACGCCAACGGGCGATGCAGACCGCATGGGTCAGCTCCTGCCCGCGACTGTACGATCACCCTGCTATCGTAGTTCGAGCCGCAAGGGAACGCCGCGGTCGCCCGCGAGCCGAGCGCATCGTGGCGCACCGCGCCCTGATCAACCTTACGGTCTCGGAGAAAACGGCCCGCTCAGGCGCTCGGGGCCGGTACGCCACGCGAAATTGGGTGTATGCCGCATATGGCCTCGGGCCTCGGCCTTTCGCGCGTCCTCCCCCCGCGGGAGTTGACGGAATATCCCTTCCCGGACGTAAAATGCCCGCTTGAAACGCCTATCCGCGCACGACCGGGCAATCTTCCCCGCGCGCGTGCGGTTCGAGGACGGAAGCATCCTCCCGCTCCCCTCCCAGGACATCGTTCGCTTCGGTCGATTGGAAGAACTCGACGGAGTGCGGGTTAACGACATCGTCCTGCAGGTCACGGACCCTTCTCACAGGAATCGCGTGAGCCGCTGGCACTTCGAGCTTCACCGCGGTTCAGCCGGGTTTGTGCTCCGCTCGGTGTCGGAAGCTCCGACTGAGGTCGACGGGCAGCGGGTTTCGAAGGGTGAGGAAGCGGTGGTCCGCCAGGGAACCCACGTCCGCCTCGGCGGGGTGCTGACGTTGGAGTTCCTGGGCGAACCGACGGCGGGAGAGGCCGACCCGAGCACCATCTTTCGCGCCTAGCAACGGGCGCCCGCCATCGGGGGGAGCCCTCTCCAGATCCGGACCAGGAGATTTCTACCATTCGGCTCCTCCGTGGAGGCGACTCGTGGTTAGGGGCCCCAGATCCGGACCGTGATCCGAGGCCGCGGGAGCGGGAAATCGCGGAGCAGATCCGCGAACCGCTCCCAGTTGAGGCGCTTGCGCTGGCTCCGACGGCAGAGCCACTTGTACCAGGACCGCTTCGCCTGTTCGTGGACGAGCAGCAGACTTCGGAAGTTGCCGCTCACGCCAAAGTAGTTGAAGTGGCCCTGGATGCGCCTCGTGTGCGCTGCATGCTGGACCTTCACCGGCAGGTGCCGATGGCGACGACACCAGCCGTAGACGGACTGGATCGCCCGTCTTAGGCTCGCACTGCGCGTCTTGCAGAGCATCCCCCAACGTGCGCTTCTCCAGCGCGCGCGCGAAGAGGTCGCGGTCCGCGTAGAGCCAGAGGTAGCCGCGCTCGCGGAAGCCGAACTCGAGGCTCCGCGTCCGGAAGAAGTCCAGCGTGGCGCGGCAGATCTCGGCGTTTACCGGCTGCCACCAGGTGGCGCGCGCGCCGCCGGCGTTGAGCTCGGACGCGGCGTAGCGGAGCGAGGGCAGCTACGATCGCAGTCCGATGCGGGCCTGGATCAGCGCGAGACCGCGCGCCGCCGCAGCGGCCGCCGCGCTCGCCCTCGCGGCCTGCGCGGCGTGGCGGCCCTTCGAGCGGGCGCTGCCGCAGGCCCCCGCGCTGGACGCGGCGCGGATCGCCGCCGACGTGCGCTGGCTCGCGGACGACGCACGCGAGGGCCGCGGCGCGGGCACGCAAGGGCTCGCGGACGCGTCGGCCTGGCTTACGGACGCGTTCCGCACCGCGGGGCTCGCGCCGGGAGGACCGTCGGGCGCCTGGCTCCAGGCCTTCGAGGTGCCGGTCTCGATCCGCGTCGCGCGCGAGAGCCTGCGCGCCGGCGCCGCGGAGCTCGCGCCGGGCCGCGACTTCGCCGCGCTGCTCACCAGCGGCAACGGCCGCGCGCAGGGCCCCCTCGCCTTCGCCGGCTACGGCATCGCCGCTCGCGACCACGGCTACGACGACTGGGAGCACGTCGACGTGACAGGCGCCGTCGTGCTGGTGCTCGACGATCGTCCGCCCGGCACCGACGCGATCTTCGCCGGCGTGCACGCGAACGCCCTGCTCGACCGCGCGCAGAAGATCGCGAACGCGCGCGACCACGGCGCGCGGGCGGTGCTGCTCGCGCCCGCCGCGAGCGAGGGCGACGACGCGGCACCGCTCGATCTCCGCGATCCCTCGGCGGGCACAAGCCCCGCACCAAGGCGATTTCAACGGGTCCGGGGGGCTCGAGGCGGGCCGTGGCTGGCCTCTTCCCGTTGCGCAGCGTGGTTGGGGGGGGGAGTGCTGCGATTGCGGGCGCAGGGGTGACCCGACGGACTGGGCGGGTGCGCCGAACCGAGCCAGGCGGGGAGTCCAGCGCGCGAGCCACGGTCTATCCGGTGCCGTCTTCGTCGGGGGGCGTCTGATCGAACGCCCAGGCAGGCTCCTCGCCCGAGAACTCAGCGTCGTGCCCGGCCGGCGCGGACGGCGCGGGCAAGAGCGGCGGCGCCCGGGCGGGCAGATCGAGGCATTCGAGGATCTTGCGCGCCACGTCGGGCTCCTCGATCGCCGCGAGGACGCGCATGCGCGCGCCGCAGCGGGGGCAGCGAAACGCATCCACCTCGAAGACACGCTGGAGCAGCTCGGCCCAGGGGAGCCTTCGTGGGCGCGCGCGGCCGGCCGCGGCCTCGGGAGGGGGGTCGCGCACATCCGGCGCTCGCGGATTCCCCTGTGCCGTATGGTCGTTCGCTCGGAACTCGAGATCGTCGAGGCGGCCCGAGCTCGCCGACGGACCTGGCTCGGCGGGCGCGGAGGGTTCGGTACGCCGAGGCGGCGTCGCCACGCCGACCGGCCACATTCCGACGGAGGCGGGGGTCGTCTCGGCGCTCGCTTGCTTCGCCTCGGGCCCGCCCACGGCCGGCCCCGGTGTCGGCCGCGGCCCCGGCACGACCCGATCGCGGGCGCTCGCGCACGGTGCCAGGACGCCGTGGTAGCGCACCTGGTGGGCTCGGGGCGGCGGAATCAGGGGCACCAGCCGTTCCAGGAGCTCGTGGGGCTCCATCAGGACGTGGGTGGTTCCGTCGCGCCAGCGCGTCTTGAGGCGGAGCGCGAGGCCTCCGTCGGGCCGCTCTTCGAGGCGATCGCCCGCGAGTGGAGGCCGCGCCACGTAGTGACAGAGCCGCTCGAGGCGGCGCCGATCGCGGGCGGGCACGGCGACGTCGGCGTGGAGGCTCATGCCGCCATGCTGGGGAACGCGGCGCGAGGCTTCGGGATCGGCGTCGCTGTCTTCCGGCTCGACGCGATCGCCGAGGCGCCGCCACCGCTCGCCGGCGTGGGGACCGGTCGCGATGCGGGTGCGCAGCGATGCGCTCGCCAGCGTGGCGAGCAGGGGCTCGTCGCGGGCGAGGGCGTCGTCGTCGCCCTCGGCGCGCGACTCGAGCAGTCGCGTGATCCGGCGCGCCGTGCCCGCCAGCACCCGGGCGACCTCGTGGCTGCTCGGCGGGGGCAGGGCAAGGAAGCGCGGCCGCCGCTCGGCCCTGGCGTAGACCCCGTCGAGTACCAGCGTGTGGAAGTGCAGGTTCGCATTCAGGGCGGAGCCGAAGCGCTGGATGAAGGTGACGGCGCCGCAGTGGCCGCGAGGCATGCTCCACTGATCTCGCGCGCGCCGGCGGAGCTCGGCGAAGAGCGCGCGGAGGAAGACGCGGAGCACTGCGCTCGTGAGCCTCGAGTCGTAGGCGCAGCGGTAGCGAAGCGGGTAGGGAAGCGTGAGCACCCACTGGCGGACCGGCACCTCGGGGAGGACGCAGTCCACGAGGTGCGCCGCCGTGTCGGCCATGCGCCGCCCGCCGCAGGATGGGCAGAAGCCGCGCCGCTTGCACGAGAACGGAACGAGGCGGTCGAGCCGGCAATCGTCGCAGTGCACGCGCAAGAAGCCGTGCGCCAGCACGCCACAGCGAAGGTAGGCCCGAAACTCCTGCTCGACGAAGCGGGGGGCTGGCTGGTCTCGCCATCGCGTGTGAGCCAGAAACTTCTCGAGCTGCTCGCGGACGATCCGATGCAGGAGCGTCTGCTCGGGAGATCGCGGCGTGTAGCCGTCTGCCGCTTCCCGGAGGCTCGCGGAATGGGAGTCGGGCCCTGTGAGGGTCGGAGCTCGCTCGCGGTTGCGCGGGTCGGAGCGGCCGGATCCGGGCATCGTGCACGCGGACCAATGCGATCAGCGTGCCTTGCCTGGGCGCGCCCCACGATCTCCTCACGACGCCGCGTGTCCCGCGGTTCACGGAACGGGGAGAGTCTTCGGTTCACGGGAAGCGTCCGATGCGCGACGACGGCTTGGGGAGGCTCGTCGAGATCTGCGACGAGGCTGGGGGCGGATCAAGTCACCTCGGCGCCCGACCCGGGATGGGCCGCGCTCTCCGGCCGCCGGCGCATTCGGTAGAGCACGCGCTCCGAGCCGGGCAGGGGCGCGACCTCCAGCGTCTCGAAGTACGGCGCGAAGGCGCGCTCGAACCCCTCGCGGGCGTAGTCCGGGAAGACGTCCTCGCGCGTCGCGAGGAGCCTCCGGACCTTGGGATCGCTCTTCGGGACGAACTCGATCAGGAGCTCCTCCCCGAGGCCCGAGAGCCAGCGGGCGACGCGGGGCAGGGGGACGTTGTTCGCGATCGCGAGGTGGTGCACCAGCGCGAGCGCCATCACCGCCCCCGCCCGGAATCGCTCGGAGATCGGCGCGCGCTCCTCGTTGGCCCAGCCGAGGGCGGGGCTCGGGTTGGTGAGGTCCACGACCAGCGGGAGCAGGTGGGCATCGCCGGCGGCGCGCGCCTCCCGCCAGGCCGCGTCCACGCAGACGGGATCGGCGTCGAGCGCGACGGTGGGGATGCCGAGTCCGCTCGCGAGGCGGCTCATCGCCCCCGTGTTGGCGCCGAGGTCGAGGAGCGTCGCGGGGCGCACCCGGCCGAGCCATTCCGCGACCCGGTTCCGGCGCTCCTGCGCCGACTCGTCCGAGTAGCTGTCGCCCGCGTAGTAGGCGGACCAGGGCGTGGCGGCCGCGCGCAGACGCAGCCTGCGCACGGCCGACTCGAGCGCGGCGACGAGGCCCTCGAGCGCGCGGCGGCCCACCCGGCGGGTTCGCAGGCTCGCGTCGGAGCGGCCGGCGTAGCGGCGCTGGAAGCGGGCGTGGAGGCGCAGGTGGACGAGCAGGTGCGGGTCGAGCCAGGCCCGGACGGGGAGTAGCGCCGTCGCGAGATCGAGCGGCACGCCGTCGAGGTGCTCGCGCGAGAGCGAGCCGAGGCGCGGATCGCGGTAGGCGACCAGGGCGAGAGGCGCCAGGAAGTGCTGGCAGAACTGGCGATACGGAGCCCACGGGCTCCCCTCGCGCCAGATCTCGAAGGAGAGGGTGTCGATCCACACCGGCCGCCCGCGGTGGAACTGGACGTTGAAGGCGCTCGCGTCCTTGAGCGTCATGCCGAAGCCCTGCGCCCGGCGCTGCACCTCGAGTGTGAGCTGCGCTGCGTCGCGAAGCTGGCTGAACGACCACTCGTAGGGGTAGGAGACGAAGGCTACGCGCTCCGGGCGCAGCACGCGGTACGCGTCCTGCGCCTCCGGCCGGACGCCGGGCTCCTCCGCGTGCGCGATCAGGAGACCGCGCCGGGCGAGGTCGGCATACAGGCCCGAGGCGACCAGATGGTCGTAGTGCGCCGCGTAGCCGCGGTTCACCTGGCGGTAGAGGACGCCGTCGCGGGAGAA
>CAZUYC010000039.1:0-17358 GCA_964624475.1 uncultured Spirochaetales bacterium
CGCCCGGAACGCGCCAGCTCGACCATCCGCCTGCGGAACTCCGGCGGGTACGAAGGTCGGGTGTTGCCTCGCTGTCTCTTGGCCATCGTGGTACCTCCTCCCGAAAGGGGTAAGGTGTCCACGAAAGCGGGTCAACTCCACTCCAGCTCCCGTTGCAGGTCCTCGAGGTCGTTTCGCACGTCGCGCGCCATCTGGTACCGGCGTTCCGGCTCCTTGGCCAGGCAGCGTCGCACGATCCGGCCGAACTCGGCGGGAAGATCGGCCCGGCGCTCGGACACCGGCGGCGGGTCCTGCATCAGGATCTTCGCCGAGATCTCGGCGAAGCTGCCGCCGGTGAACGGTCGCGTTCCCGTGGACAGCTCGTACAAGACCACCCCCAGCGCGAACAGGTCCGTCCGCCCGTCCACCCGCTTGCTCATCAGCTGCTCGGGCGCCATGTAGGGCACCGTCCCCAGCACCATCCCCACTTCGGTGAGCGGGGCCGCGGTCATGATGAGCGTCGCGTCCGTCTCCGAGGGCTGGCCCTGCACGCTCTTGGCCAGGCCGAAATCCAGCACCTTGACCCGCCCCTGCTTCGTGACCATCACGTTGGCGGGCTTCAAGTCCCGGTGCACGATCCCCGCCGCGTGCGCGGCCTCGAGCGCATCGGCCAGCGGGATCGCAATCCGGAACAGCTCCGCCAGCGCGAGCCCCTCAGGCGGGAGCGAGCGATCCAGGCTCTGGCCCTCCACCAGCTCCATGGTGAGCAGGTGAACTCCCTCCACCTCCTCCACCGAGTAGATCGTCACGATGTTGGGGTGGTTGAGCGCGGCGACCGACTCGGCTTCGCGCTGGAAGCGGGCCAGATAGTCAGAGTCCGCAGCCACGGCGTAGGGAAGCACCTTGAGCACCACCTCGCGCTTGAGACGGGAATCGGTCGCGCGGTAGACCTCCCCCATCCCACCCTCGCCGATCTTACCGGTGATGGTGTAGTGGGCGAGGATGCGGCCGATCATGGGCGCTCTCCAGGTCGAGGCGACGCAGACACGCAGGGCCCGATCTCCGGGTCGCTCCGCGTCTGGGGACTCCGGGCGACGATCGTCACGGACGTCACTCCTTGATCGGCCATCGCTTCCTCGAGCGCCCCCACGGTCCGGCGCAGCATTGAACCACTCTGCGGACCGCGGCGATCACCGCGATGGCGGCCGTCCGTGACCTCGAAACCCTAGCAGAGGACCGGCAACTGGCGAACGAGTGATGTGCGGGGTCGGACCTCGACGGGTAGCCTCTTGAACGGGGAGGATCGGGGGCTCTTGGCGCCCCTCGCCGTGGATCCTACGCCGTCTTCCGCCGCGCGCGCAGCGGCACGAAGTGGATCTCGAGCCGGCGGTTGAGGGCCGCGCTGATCCGCTGGAGCATCTTGATCGAGTGCCCTGTGTAGTCGGCGTCCTCGAGCCGCGAGATCACGGTGTCGGTCGTTCCGACGAGTGCCGCAAGCTGCTTCTGCGTCAAGCCTGCCCTGGTGCGAAGCGCGTAGATCTCCTGCGCGATCTCGGCATTGAGCTTCGCGTCCGCGAGTGCGCGCAGGCGCGCCGGCCTGCCCTCGAAGTGGCGGCGGTCCAGAATCGCGAGGCCGTCGGAGGTGGTGCGACGGCGCTTTCTCATAGGGTCTCCTCGTGCGTGTGCCCCTGCGGATCGGCCTCGAAAGCCCGCTTTCGCCTGCGCGCACGTTCGATCTCGATCGGCGGCACGGCCGTCTCCTGCTTCGTGATCCCGTGCGACATGACGACGGCCGCCCGTCCGTGGAAGAAGTACAGCATCCGGTACTGGATCCTCCCGGCTTTCGCTCGCAACTCGTAGATGCCGTCGCGGAGATAGTCCGCGGCCGGCCGGCGGAGTCGGTGCCCCTGGCCGGAGAGCAGCTCGAGCCGTGCCCGACATTGGACCTTTGCTTTCTCCGGCAGGCGATCGAACCAGTCCAGGAACGGAGCGCTGCCATCCTCATCGCGGTAGAAGACGATCATGGTCATCGGCGTCCTCAGCGCGGGGGCAAGGGAATCTTAGCAAGACTGCTAAGGTCGTTCAAGAGAGCCGCGATGTGCGTCGAGGCAGCGCCGGGCGGTCGGCGGGCTCGCATCAGACGAGATCCCCCAGGACGGCGCTGAGCTTCCGGAGTGTCGCGCAGTTCGGCGCGTGGCCGCCTCTCTCGGTGTTCCGGATCGTCCGCACATCGAGCCCCGCCCGCCGCGCCAGCAACTCCTGCGTGAGCCCGAGCCGGAGCCTGGCCGTCAGGGCTCGCCCGGGAAGACCGTCCCGCTCGGGGACAAGGCCCGGGCCGAGCACCGCCTCGATCGCCGGCCACCGGGTCGCCAGCGGAACGGACTCGTCCCTCTCCCACGAGGCCACGCTCTGGTACCAGCAGCCGAGCCGCTCGGCGAGGGTTCGTTGCGTCAGACCGAGATCCATCCGCCGCTGGCGGATTCTCCCGCCCAATGTCCGAGGGGAATGCGGGTAACCTCTTGGGAACTCACGAGGTCGGCGACCAACGAGGCGGAGATTGCAGAAGGGCAACGCAACCCTGTCGCTGCGGCTGGTTGGGTCACCCGAAGCGCGGGTGCAAGTGCACGCCGACCGAGCTCGCGCAGCATGCGAGCAAGGTGAGCGGACCGATGCTCGACCGGCTCGATCTTCAGATCGAGGTGCCGGCGCTCACGTCGTGCGAGCTATTGGAGGCGCGGCGTGGCGAACCGAGTTCTACCGTCCGCGACCGCGTGCTCGCGGCGCGCGAGCGGCAGCGCGAGCGCGGCTGGCTCAACGCGCTGCTCCCCAACGCGGCGCTGCGGGAAGCGTGTGCACTGGATGACGCCGCACGACGCCTGGTCGCCGACGCCGTGGACCGCGGCGGCATGAGCGCGCGCGGCGTCCACCGGGCACTGCGCGTGGCCCGCACGATCGCGGATCTGGCGGGCGAGGAGCGGGTGAGCGCCATGCGGCTGGCGGAGGCGCTGCAGTATCGCGCGTACGAGGCGAGGCGGTTCGCGCTGCGGTAGTCGAGAGACATGGCGCCGCCAGCGGCGGTACTCCAGCGCGCCGACTTCCGTGCGCCATCCGCTTCTATCTGAGCACGCTAACCAGGCTCGAGTAGCTGTCGGTCCATGATGGCTGGCCCTCTGCGTCCCTCAACGGCTTCCAGCGCGCGTCATCGATCAGCGGGACCAAGTCCTGCTCTTCACGCGCAATGACCGCCCAATACGACGCGACCTGCCCGCGGGCCCTCTCCTGCTGCGAGAGGCCGCTCTCCGAGTTGATCCGATGCACCAGCCCTGCCTCCCGGACAATCCGACCGACGACCGGTTCGAGATCGAAGTAGCGGTTGGAGAGATGCACCGCAAGCACTCCATGCGCAGCGAGCCGATCGAAGTACAAGCGGAACGCCTCGCGCGTCAACAGGTGTACCGGTATCGCGTCCGACGTGTACGCGTCCAGCACCAGGAGGTCGTAGCGCGCCGAATCAGCCTCGAGACTCAACCGCGCATCGCCGAGCACCATGCGTGACTTCACGGCCGACTGGTCGAGGTAGCATCCAGAGCAGCGGCATGGCGACCAGATCCGTCGATAGATGCGTCGTGACTCCGAGCATGAGGCTCGAGGGCGCGAAGGCGAGCGCAAGCCAGCGCAACCGCCGCCACCTATCGACGCGCTCGTTCAAGGGCGGCGCCGGACCCCCGAGGTCGAGCCCCACGGCGCGGTGCACGCTCATGCTCCTGCGGGTCACGAGTGCGCAGGCTCCGATGAACACGATGAGTACCCCGTATCCGATGGCCCACAGGCGCGACTGCTCGGCCACGCTCAGTCGTGGCTCGATGACGAACGGATAGGCCAGCAGCCCCAGCATGCTCCCCACATTGCTTGCGGCGTAGAGGAAGTAGGGATCGCGGGCGTGCACGTGTCCGGTGTGGGCGAACCATCTCTGGACCAGCGGCCCGGTCGTGGAGAGGAGTAGGAAGGGGGGGCCGACCGTCACGGCCATGGTCCACAGGAGCCACGCGACGGGATTGCCGCCCGCGGGAGGGACCTGCCCCGGACCTAGCCTTAGCGGCAGTAGAAAGAGAGCTGCACCCATGAGGAGCACGTGGGCGGTCCACCACCGCGATTCGCGGCGGCCCAGAGCCTGGGCATAGGCGTACCCGGCCAGGAGCGCGGCCTGGTAAAAGACCATGACCGTGTTCCAGACCGATGGCGAGCCGCCCAGCAGGGGCAGCACCATGCGCCCGAACATCGGCTGGACTGCGAAGAGCAGGACAGCCGGCAGAAACAGCGTGGTTGAGAAGAGTAGGAGCAACGGGGCCTCCCCTGCTGCAGTCGCGACCCAATTGCCGACGCCTCCGGGGAGGGATCGGCAGCTCGATGAACGTGCGACTCCGATCACGCCGGACGGCAAACTCACCGATCCGCCATGCGGTAGAGTGCGGGCGCCTCAGGTCGACTGCAGCGCCCGCGCTGCGCCGGCCGTGCCAGGCGCCGTTCCATGTTCGCCTCGCTCCGACCCACCGAGGAGCCCGTCCCGCATGCCCTCCGACCCCCTCGCTCCCGACTCCATCGTCGCCCTCGCCGGCGATCTGATCCGCATCCCATCCGTCAACCCCTCGATCGCACCCGCGGAAGCCCACGGCGAGCGGGAGGTGGCGTCCTTCGCCTGCGAGTGGCTCGCGGCGCGCGGGATCAGAGCGTGGCTCGAGGAAGCTGCCCCCGGCCGCCCGAACGCGGTCGCCGAGGTCGTCGGGGGACCTGGGCCGACGCTCGTCCTATGCGCCCACCTGGACACGGTGGGGACCGCGGGCATGACCATCCCGCCCTTCGATCCGCAGGTGCGCGACGGGCGCCTGTACGGGCGCGGGAGCTACGACATGAAGGGCGCGGCCGCGGCCTGCATGTCGGCGGCGGCGGCACTCCTGGGTTCGGACTTCCGCGGCCGGCTGCTGCTGGCGCTGGTCGCCGACGAGGAGCACGCGAGCGTCGGCGCCGCGGACTTCGTCGCGCGCCACCGGGCGGACGGTTGCATCCTGACCGAGGCGAGCGCGGGAGCGCTGGTGCTCGCGCACAAAGGATTCGTCTGGGCCGAGTTCGTCTCCCGCGGCCGCGCCGCCCACGGCAGCCGTTGGGACCTCGGCGTGAGCGCGATCGGCCGCATGGGCCGGATCATCGCCGCCCTCGAGCGCTTCGATCGGGAGGAACTGCGCGCCCGCACGCATCCGCTGGTTGGCCCCGCCTCGATGCACTGCGCGCAGGTGCAGGGCGGCGCCGGACTTTCGACCTATGCGCCAGAGTGCCGGATGACGATCGAGCGGCGGACCCTGCCGGGCGAGACACCCGAGCAGGTGCTGGAGGAGCTGCGCAGTGTCGTGCGGGCCGCGGGCGAGGAAGCCAGCGTGTCGCTGATGCTCGATCGTCCACCGCTCACGTGCCCGGCCGATTCCGGGATCGCGCGCTGCGTGCGCGATGCGGCGACCGCCGTCACCGGCGCCGCGCCGGCCGAGCGTGGCGTCGCCTACTGGATGGATGCCGCCCTGTTCGCCGGCGCAGGCATTCCAACCGTGGATCTGGGCCCCGACGGTGCCGGTGCCCATGAGGACGTCGAATGGGTGGACGTCGCCTCGCTCGTCACGTGCGCCCGCATCCTTGCCGAGTGCGGGTGCAGCTTCACGCGCTACGCCGCGCCGTCCTAACCACTGACGGCGCGGCGTATGATCCCAACCCGGAGAACGATCGCCGGTCGTCAAGGACCGGTCGAAGTGATCAGGGGCGGTTCTTCCACTTGTCCTTGTTGTGACCATGCGCCCAGCCGCCGAGGCCGGCGCGGGGGCCTGAAGGAGTCGGGATCACGATCTCTGTCTCCGGGACCTCCGGGTCAGGGCCACCGCCGGGATCGCCGGAGTCGTCGAACTCGACCGGATCAGTCAGCTGAACGCCTGCGCTGCGCTCGTTGACAGCGCCGGCATCGACGTCGGGTTGCGTCGGCAGGCCGACGCCGCAGCCGCTCGCGGTCGCGGCGAGGAGCAACAGCGCTCCCAATGCGATCGACTTCTGAAGGGAAGGATGGCTCTGCTTGTTCATCGTCGCGCTCCTGGTGGGGGGGGCCGGATTGCCCTCTTGCCGAGCAGCAAGCGCAAGGGCCATTCCAGCCCAGAGCGCGCGCGACGCGCTCCCGCGCCGCCCCGCGATGCAGGCCGCCCCGGGTTTCGCAGGAACGCGCTGCGGCCTGCACGTGTGGATGGAACGCGTCCCGCCGGGGGGGTGGAAACGCCCGCAGCGGTGGGCGGGATTCCGCCAGGCCGGCCAGAGCCCCGGCCTTCGGCCGGGGTCGAGGGTGGCGGGAAGCAGGCGGCCTGCCCGCGCCAGCCCCCGCGAGGTCTCAGACGTCCAGCACCAGCCGGCAGCGGCAGCAGCCCGGGGTCAGGTCCAGCTCGAGGTCGTGGTGGGAGACGGCCTTGATCTCGCGCAGGAACACTTGCCGGCGTGGATCTCGCCGCGGACCCGAAAACGTGGCCTCCAGCCGCACGGGCCCAGCGAGGACGATCCGCGCGTCGGTCCAGATCGCACCCCGCACCTCGGCCTCGAGCAGCGCCGTGTTGCAGAGGTCCACCAGCAGGTCGCGGGGGTCGGGCGCGGCGCGGGTGAAATGGACCTCGACCTCGGCCTCGTGGCCGCGCGTCTCGGCCACCTGCGCCAGCACCGCGAGGCCGGCTCGGCCGAAGAGCCGCTCGGGGGACGCAGCCCACACCTCGAGCCCGAGATCCCCGGTGTGATCGAAGGTGCGCCAGCCTTCCTCCATGCGGGCCAGTCTAGACCCGGGCGGGCTTGGACTCACAACAGCTCGCGCGTGCGGAAGCTGACCGTCCCGCGGCTCGCGACGATGACGTGGTCGAGCACACCGATCCCCACCAACTCGCCCACCTCGACCAGCCGCCGGGTGATGGAGAGGTCCTCCTCGCTCGGCTCCGGGTCGCCGCTCGGGTGGTTGTGCACCAGCACCACGCTGGCGGCGGAGTGCAGGATGGCGGGCAGGAACACCTCGCGCGGGTGGACGATCGAGGGGTTGAGGCTCCCGATCGAGATGGTCTCCCGGCACTGGAGCTCGTGCCGGGCGTTGAGGAGCAACACCACGAAGTGCTCGCGGCGCGCGCGCGCGAGGTCACGCACCTGGGCGAGCACATCGTCGGGGCCGCGGATCGCGGGTGCTTGCGGCTCGCAGTCGAGCGCCCGCCGCCCCAGCTCGAAGGCCGCGGTCAGGGCCGCCGCCCGCGCCGGCCCGATGCCACGCACCCGCAGCCAGCGGGCGAGGGGCCAGCCTGCCAGCTCGCTGGGCGCCCGGCGGGCCAGGACCCTGGCGACGCGGACGGCGCTCCGCCCGGGTGTGCCCGAGCCGATCAGCAGCGCCAGCAGATCGCACTCGGTCAGCGCCGCGATCCCGCGAGCGCGCAGTTGCTCGCGCGCTCGTGGCTTCTCACGTGGGTGCGGCTCATCGCGCGGGGGCGGCGCCGGCGTGGATGTAGGTGCGGCGGCCGGCAGCCGGGCCGGGGGTGGCGACATGGGTCTGTTCATGGCGTCGGTGAACTCTCCCCTTCCCGTCCGACGGGGCCTCGGCGATAATCTCCCGCCGCAGCCGTCTCCACTCGGCCGCAGGGCCCGCGTCGGCGGGTCCGCATGAGAACCCGGAGGTCCTCAGCATGCGTCGTGCCGTCCTCGCGCTACTGCTCATGGCAGCGCTCCCCCATCCCGCCCGGGCCGAGCAGGCGGAGGGTGCCGTGGATGCGATCGGGATGATCGACTACACGCACGGTCCGCGCTTCAAGGTCGGGGATTGGGTCCGGTACCGCACCACGGGAGAGAGTCTCCAGGGATTCCGGACTGACTACACCGTGACCGTGCTGATCGCCGGGGAAGAGATGTGGTGGGGCGAGAAGTGTTTCTGGGCCGAGACCCGGTCGGCCTATTCCGGGCAACCCCCCCAGGTCACCGCCTCGTTGATCTCCTACGGCATCTTCGAGGACTCCCTTCCGTCGCATCGCTTCTTGCGCTATATGCGAAAATACCTGGATGGCCTCGATGACACGGGGATGCCCCGCCAGCAGCCCTTCCGGCGTGCCGATCCCGAAATCAAGAGCCACGCGTTCACCGAACCGGAGCCTCCGCCGCGGTTCGACACGCTGGGGGTCGAGCGGGTCGAGGTGCCGAGGGGCGCCTTTGAGGCATTGAAAGGGAAGCGGCTGTACCGCCAGGCCGTGACGCAGCAGGAAGGTGACAGCACCGTCTACTTCGAGAAGGTCGAGACTCACACCGCCTGGTGGTCGGATCAGGTCCCGATCACGCGGCTGGTGAAGGTCGAGCAGGACAACGTCCAGCGCCGCAGGGTGTGGCTGATCGGCGAATCCGCGAAAGCGGCCCTGCAGGTCGCCGAGCACTCGACCGGCAAGACCGAGCTGCTCGACTTCGGAACGGGGATGAAGTCCTCCAGCATCCCCGAGCGCTTCCAGCGCCCGCTCAGCGAGCAGCACCCGGCGCGGGCGAAACCGGCGCGGCGCGCAGCCGGCAAGCGCGGCTGACTTAGGAGCGAGGGCCGGGACTCGACCTGCCGCCGGCTCGGGTTCGGTCGGCCGTCACTCGAACAGGCCGCGTGCGAACGCCTCGGGATCGAAGGGCTCCCAGTCGTCGAGCCCCTCGCCCAGGCCGACGAGGCTGATCGGCAACCCGAGCTGGTCGGCGATCGCCAGCACCGCTCCGCCGCGCGCCGTGCCGTCGAGCTTGTTGACCGCGAGGCTCATGACCGGGAGCCGCCGTTGGAACTCGCGCGCCTGCGCGACCCCGTTCTGCCCCAAGGTCGCGTCCAGGACCAGCAGCGTGTGATGCGGGGCGCCCGGCACCAGCCGACCGCACACGCGCGCGACCTTCTCCAGCTCCGCCATCAGGTTGTGCCGGGTGTGGAGCCGCCCGGCGGTGTCCACCAGCACCACCCGGTGGCCGCGCGCGATCGCGGCACTCACCCCGTCGTGAGCCACCGCCGCGGGGTCGGCGCCTGCGTTCGCCCGCACCAGGTCGACCCCGGCGCGGCCGGCCCACACCTCGAGCTGTTCGGCGGCGGCGGCCCGGAACGTGTCGGCTGCCACCAGCATCGTGGAACGCCCCTCGCGCGCGAATCGGGCGGCGAGCTTGCCGGCCAGCGTGGTCTTCCCCACGCCGTTGACGCCGATCACCAGGGCCACCCAAGGGCTCTCACTGGCCGGCTCGAAGGGGGCCCGTCTGGCCCCGAGGATCTCGGCCGCGCAGCCCTCCAGCGCCCTGCGCAGATCGAGTTCGGGCTCGCGGCCCATGCGCGCCACGGCACGTTCGATCAGCCGTGCGGTGGTCGCCGGTCCAACGTCGGCGGCGAGCAGGGCCTCCTCGAGGCGCTCGATCGTTTCGGCGTCGACCGATCCCTTCACACCGAACAGCGTCCCCAACTGGTCGCCGAGCGCGGCGCGGGTACGCGCGAGGCCGTCGCGGAATCTAGCCCACAGGTCCAAGAATCGCTCCTGAGGCGAACTCGCGCCGGGCCCACGGGGGCGGGGGCCCCTCCCCCGAGCCCCCAGGCGGGGGAGCGCGCGTTCGCGCGACCGGGCGGCGGCTAGCCCGCCGTCACCTCGGCCAGCTCGCCGCGGTCGGCCGCGCGGGCGCCCTCACCGGACGGCTCGCCGTCCCAGCGCACCGAGACCAGACGCGACACACCGGACTCCTGCATGGTGACGCCGTAAAGCCGGTGAGCCGCCTCCATGGACTTCTTGTTGTGCGTGATGACGACGAACTGCGACTTCTGGCTGAACCGCTCGAGCATGCGGATGAACCGTTCGACGTTTGCGTCGTCGAGCGGAGCATCGACCTCGTCCAGCAGGCAGAACGGCGAGGGTTTGACCAGGTAGATCGCGAACAGCAGCGCGATCGCCGTGAGCGCGCGCTCGCCCCCCGACATCAGGCTGATGCTCTGCAGGTGCTTCCCGCGGGGCTTGGCGACGATCTCGATCTCGCATTCGAGCGGATCCTCACCCATCGCCCGCAGCTCGGCGTCCCCGCCCTCGAACAGCGTCTTGAACACGTCGCGGAAGTGCCCCTGCACGCTCGCGAACGTCTCGACGAACAGCTGGCTCGCGGTGGTGTTGATCTTCTCGATCGCCTCGAGGAGTTGGGCCTTGGCGCTGGTGAGGTCGCCGCGCTGCTGGACCAGGAAGTCGAAGCGCTCCTTCTTCTTCGTGTACTCATCGAGCGCGAGCAGGTTGACCGGGCCGAGCGAGCCGAGTCGCTCGCGCGCCTCGCCCAGTTCCTGCTCCACCCGGGCCGGGTCGAACGCCCCGGGGGTCGGCTCCGGCACCCACGACTCGGGATCCATGCGGTACTCGGTGCGCAGACGCTCGAACGTGCGCTCGAGCTCGGCGTGGGACTGGACCCGCTCGAGCTCGATCTGGTGCGTGAGCTCCGCCAGCTCGGTCTGCTCGAAACGCTTCCCGCGCGCCCGCTCCTCGCCGGCCTGCACCTCGAGCTTGAGCGCACTGAAGCGGGCCTGCAGCTCCGCGACCTGCGCCAGCTGCTCGGCTTCCGAGCTCTGGAGCCCGGCGAGGCCCGAACGCAGCCCCGCCACCTCGGCCTCGATCTCGGAAATGCGGACGCGGGCGCCTCCCGCCTCGTCGAGCCGCGCGGCCAGGACCCCCTCCAGCTCACGACGGGTCTCCTCGGCGCGCGCCTTCTCGGTTTCCCATTCGCTCTGGTCGCGGGCGAGGCGGAGCAACGACTCGCGCGCCGACTGGGCTTCGGAGGCGCGCGAGTCCCGTTTCGCCTCGAGGGCACGGAGCGTTCCGTCCAGGTCGGCGATCTGGATCCGCGCGGTCTCGACCTTCTTCTGGAAGTCCGTCAACTCCGATTCGACGGCGGCGAGTGAGCGGCCCAGCGTTCCCAGCTCGCTGTCGAACACGCGGATCTCCATCCGCCGCTCGTCCGCCTCCTCGGTGGCCCAGCGCTGCTCGCGCTCGGCGGCCGCGAGCTCGCGCGCGAGCGCTTCCGAGGCCGCGCGGCGGGTGTCGAGCGCGGCCTGCGCGGCCTCACGGTCGTGCAGCAGGTCGGCGCGGCCCGACTCGAGCGCGGCTCGCTCGCGGTCCTGTCCCTCGACCTGAAGCATGAGCTCGGCCAGCCGGCCGGTCAGCTCGCGGATCTCGGTCTCGCGGTGGAGGAGCCCCCCCGCACGCGGGGAAGCGCCGGCGCGGACTCGGCCGCGTTCCCATACTTCTCCATCGAGGCTGACGAACCGCAGTCCTCCCTCGGAGCGCGCCGCCAGGCGCACGGCATCCATGTGATCCTGCACCACCACCACCGCCCCCAGGAGACGCTCGACCAGCGGTCGGCAGTTCTCCGGGCAGCGCACCAGGTCGGACGCTCGTCCGACCACCCCCGGGCCTTTGGGGATGGGCGGCACCGTGCCGGCCGAGATGGTCGAGAGATCCACCAGCGTGGCGCGCCCCGCCGCCAGCCCGCGCAGCCGTTCGACGCCGGCGGCCAGCGCCGCGGCGTCTTCGGCCAGGACGAACGCGGAAGCCTCCCCGAGCGAGGCTTCGAGCGCGCCCAAATGGCGCGCCGGCACTTCGAGCACGTCGGCCACCATGCCGAGCAGCCCCGTCACGCGACCGCCTTCCCCGAGCAATCCCTTCACCCCTTCCGAGACGCCCTCGTAGTTGCGCTTGAGCTCGAGCAACGTCTGGAGGCGTGATTCCGCGGCCGCGGCGTCCTGCTTCAAGCGGGAGAGGGACGCTTCGGACGCCTGAGCGCTCACCGCGAGCGAGGCGATGGCCTCCTCGGTGCCGGCCAACATGCGCCGGGCCTCGTCCACCTCGGCCTCGAGCCCCCGACGGCGCCCCACACCGCCTTCGACCAGCGAGGCGAGGCCGCCGAGCCGCGATTCCAGCTCGCGCAGGCGCAGTCCGGCCGCGTCGCGACGCTCGCGCAGCGAGGTCTGCCGCTCGCGGATCCGCTCGCACTCGCCCCGCCGCTCGGCCTCGGTCGAGAACAGGTCGAGCGAGAGCTGCTGCCGGGAGGTCGCGAGGGTGCGGTGCTCGCGCAGCTCGGCCTCGAGCGTGGCGAGCGCGCTCTCGACCGCCTCCAGCCCGGCCTGGGCGGTTTCGCGCGCCGCGCGCAGCTCGCCCACGCGGGACCCGGCGCCCTCATCGCGGGTCCCGACTTCGACCAGGCGCTCGCGGATGCGCGCCGCCTCGGCCGCGGCCTCGTCGGCGCGGCGGCCCAACCCCTCGGCGCGCTCGCCCAGCAGCACGACCTGCTGCTCCGCCTGGCCGCGCGCCTCCTCCCGGTCGCGGAGCGCCGAGAGGGCGAACGAGAGCTCGCGCTCGCATTCGAGCAGCACCAGCTTCTGGTCGTTGAGCCTCGCCTCCAGCGCGTCGAGCTCGGCGGTGACGCCCTCGCGCCGCACCGCCTCCTCCTGCCAACGCTCGCGCGCGTCGGCCTCGCGTCGGCGTAGCGACTCGACACGGCCGGCGGTCAATGAAAGGTCGAGCTGCTGGACCTGGTCGCGCAGCCGCTGGTAGCGGCGCGCCTTGCCGACCTGGCGGGCCAGCGAGCGCAGCTCTCGCTCGATCTCGAACACGATGTCGTTGAGGCGGGTGAGGTCGCCCTCGGTGGCATCGAGCTTGGAGAGCGCCTCGCGCTTGCGCGCCTTGTACTTGGTGATGCCGGCCGCCTCCTCGAACAGGAACCGGCGGTGCCCCGAGTTGTCCGAGAGGACATGGTCCACCATCTGGCGCTCGATCACGGAATAGGCGTGGCTGCCCATCCCGGTGTCGAAGAACAGGTCACGGACGTCCTTGAGGCGGCAGGGTGTGCGGTTGATGAAGTACTCGGAGAGGCCGGAGCGGAACACCCTGCGCGAGATCGTGACCTCGCTGAACTCGGTGGGCAGGATGCCGCGGTCGTTCTTGAACGAGAGGTGGACCTCGGCGAGGCCCAGGGGCTTGCGGCCCGGCGCCCCGTTGAAGATGACGTCCTCCATCGTGTCCCCGCGGAGCTGCTTGGCGCTCTGCTCGCCCATGACCCAGCGGATGGCGTCGGAGACGTTGGTCTTGCCGCACCCGTTGGGGCCGATGACGCCGGTGATGCCGTCGCCAAAGGTGAGCACGGTCTTGTCGACGAACGACTTGAAACCCTGCAGCTCGAGTTTGTAGAGGAACATCCCTGTTCACCTCTCCGAGGGGGCCGTCCCGGAGTCCGGGGCGGCCGATAGTGGCCGATGCGCTTGCTCGAGCGCCGCGACGACCTCGCCCAGCTCGTCGTCGGCCAACGTCCTCACATCCAATCTGAACTTCCCTGTCCGGATGAATCCAATCACCGGCGGATTCGCCGCGCGGGCCCGGCGCTCCAACTCGTCCGCCGCAAGGTCGGCGTGCTCCATCGCGACCACCCACCCGGGCAATCGCTGGAGCGGCAACGCCCCTCCTCCGACCTCACCCGCGCCACGCTCGACGGCCACTCGTAGCTCGGGCAGCTGGCGCCGGATCGCCTCCGCGAGCGACCGGGCCACCTGTTCGAGCTCCGCCTCCGGCCGTCCGAGCATCCGGAGCGCCGGGATCTCCCGCGCCGCCCCCGCCGGGTCACTGTAGGCCGGCAGCGTGGCTTCCAGTGCCGCCAGGGTCAGCTTGTCCACCCGCAGCGCGCGCGCCAGGGGATCCTTGCGCAGGCGATCGACCAGACGGCGCCGGCCCAGGATGAGGCCAGCCTGTGTGGCACCCAGCAGTTTGTCGCCCGAGAAGGTAACGAGGTCGCACCCGGCGGTCAAACTCTCTCTCACCGTCGGCTCGCGTTCCAGGCCCAACACGCTCAGGTCGGTGAGTGCGCCGCTCCCCAGATCCTCGATCAACGGTACGCGCCGACGGCGCGCGAGCACCGACACTTCCGTGAGCGTCGGACGGGTGGTGAACCCCGCGACGCGGAAGTTGCTCGGATGGACCCGAAGGATCGCCCCGATCCCCTTGGGGTACCGCTCGAGCGCGCGGACGTAGTCCCGCAGATGCGTGCGGTTCGTCGTCCCGACCTCCAGGAGCTCGGCACCGCTCTTTTCCAGAATTTCCGGGATGCGAAACGAGCCGCCGATCTCGACCAGCTCGCCGCGCGAGACCACCACCTTCCTCCCCGCCGCCAGCGCCGAGAGCGCGAGCAGCAGCGCCGCCGCCCCGTTGTTGACGACCATCCCCGCCTCGGCGCCGGTGAGCCGGGTGAGCCAGCGCTCCACGCCGGTGCCCCGCTCGCCGCGCCGCCCGGTCGCGAGGTCGAACTCGACGCTGCAGTAGCCGCGGGCGATCTCGGCCACCGCGGCGCGCGCCCGCGCTGACAGCGGGGCGCGGCCCAGGTTGGTATGGAGCACCACGCCGGTGCCATTCAGCACCCGGCGCAGGACCGGACGGCAGGAGGCCGCGGCCCGGCGGGCAGCAGACGCGGCAAGTGATTCCGGTGCAGCGAGTTGCGCCCCACGACGAAGCTTCGCGCGCTGCTCGGCGAGCTCGGCCCGGACCGCCTCGAGGACCAGCGGTCGCGGCAGGCCCGAGAGGGCCTCGGCGAGCCCCGGATGGCGGAGAAGGGTCTCGACCGCGGGCAAGGCGCGGAGGCTGCGGGTGCGGGCTGACATGGCGCGCGATTGTAGCGGGGCGCGGCGGGCGGTGCGAGCGGAGACGTGGGGGTGTGTTCGGACGTGCCTACCGCGAGGGTACGAGGGTGCCGCGAAAGCGCCAAGGGAGGACGCGTCCTCCAACACGACGACCCGGCGCGCGGGAGCGCGTCGGGCGGAGGGATCCCGGTGACGGTCAGCTTGGGCGGTTCGTGTTCAGATCTCTGCGGGCGCCGAGCGATTCAGCCGGAGGGCGGTCCAGCCGGTCGGTGGGGCGGGATGCGGTGCGTGAAGCACCCCGGCGCCGGGTGACGATCAGCTGCGGTGCCGAGCCTTCTTGTTGGCGTTGTGGCGGTACCACCAGAGGAAACCGAACAGGGCGACGGCGCCCCACAGCACGATCTGCATCATCATCGAGTCTCACCTCCCCTCCGCCCCCGTCGCGACCGAACGGAGGCTTCATGTTCGACGCCGGCAGCCGCGCCGATCAGCGGTCGGCCGAGAGCGCCTTGAGCAGCTGGATGCCCGCCGGCCCGAGGATGATGACGAGCAGGGCGGGGAAGATCAGGAAAACGAGCGGGAAGGCGAGCTTGATGCTGGCCTTGCGGGCCATCTGTTCCGCCCGCTGGCGGCGGCGGGTGCGCATGGACTCGGCGTGCGCGCGCAGGGATTGGGCGACGCTGGTCCCCAGCCGGTCGGTCTGGATGAGCATGGCGACCAGCGAGTAGACATCGTCGACACCGGTGCGCTCGGCCAGGTTGCGGAGCGCGTCCGTGCGAGCAATGCCGGTCTGCATCTCCTGATTCACGAGCGAGAGCTCCTCCGAGAGCTGAGGGCTCCCGAGACGGATCTCCACACCGACCCGCTGAAGCGCGGCGCCCAGACCGAGACCGGCCTCGACGCAAACGACCATCAGGTCGAGCCCGTCGGGCAGGGACGAGAGGATCTCGCTGTGCCGCTGGCGCTGCCGCATGGCGATGTAGATGGTCGGCAGGTAGAAGCCGACGAATGCCATCAGGACCGAAAAGAGCATGACGTTGCCCACCGACCGAGCGGTGGCATAGCCGAACGCCATCCACAGGAGCGGCAGCGCGACCGCGGTCATGACCTTGGAGCCCATGAAGATGAGCGGCGCGTCGGCGCGCCGGAAGCCGGCCCGCACCAGGCCGGTGCGCAGGGCGTCGGCGCCGTCCGCGGCGGGCAGGAAGCCGCCGAGCTGGGCGATCAGCTTGAGAAATGCCCCCGGGCGGCGTCCGTATGCGGGAGAGGCCGTGTTCCCGTGGAGCATCCGCAGCTCGCGCAGCCGCAGCGCCACCGGGTTACGCTCGGTGACGGTCGTGGTGTAGAAGGCGAAGGCGGCCATCGACACCGCCGCGAAGATCAGAACACTCATCAGGATCAGGAGCATGGTCACACCTTGATGTTGACGATCTTGCGGATGATGAGCGCGCCCATGACCTGCAGGAACGCGGCGAACCACAACGCGGCCCGACCGCTCTCGCTCGTCATCATGGGCTTGAAGTAGTCGGGCGTCATGATGAACATGAACAGACCGATGCAGGCGGGCAGGCAGAACAGGATGGCCCCGGTCAGGCGGCCCTGGGCAGTGAACGTCTGGATGTCCCCCAGGATGCGGAAGCGGTCACGGATCAGCCTGGAGGTGTTCTCGAGTATCTCGGCGAGATTGCCGCCGGTCTCCCGCTGCAGAACGATGGCGGTGACGAAGAACCGCAGGTCGAGCGAATCCACCCGACGGGTGAGGTTGACCAGCGACTCGCGGAAGTCGAGTCCCAGGGACTGCTCTTCCACCGTGATGGCGAACTCGCCGCGCACGGGCTCCGGCGATTCCTCGGCGACGATCTGCATCGCGGCCGAGAAGGAGAGCCCGGCGCGCAACGCGCTCACCAGCAGATCGAGCGAATCCGGGAACTCCTGCGCGAACGCCTTCATGCGCTGGTGCTTGCGATACCGCACGTAGAAGTAGGGAAGCGGTCCGCACAGCAGCATGAACAACATCGCGGGCGGCGCGCGATGGAACGCGATAATGCCGAAGAAGTACCCCCCCATGCCGAAGGCCGCGATGAGCAGCAGCAGCACGCCCACCCGCATCGACATGCCGGCCTTGTAGAGCAGCATCTCGAGTCCCTGGGCGAGGTTGATGCGGCGGAGCAGCCCGTCCAGCCAGGGGATGACGCTGTAACGCTTGTCGCGTTCGACCTTGAGACCCGGGAGCTCCCGACCCTTCTTCGCGAGATCGCGCAAGCGGCCCTGGAGCTCGCGGGCGCCCTCTCCACTGCGGTGCATGACCAGCCCCACAGTGGCCACGACCACGGCCAGGAAGATCAGGATGCTGAATGCGAGTATCAAGGATCCCTCCTAGGAGCGGCGGCCGCGCTCGAAGATCTCGGACGGCAGATCCACGCCTGCGAGGCGGATGCGTTCGCCACACTTGGGGACGAGCCCCGTGGCTTCGAAGTACCCGTTGAAGCGGCCGTTGGAATCGAGACCGGTCGGAACGAAGTGGAAGATCTCCTGCATCGTCACGACAGGGCCTTCCATCCCGAGCAGCTCCTGCACCGAGAGGATGCGGCGTGTGCCGTCCGCCATGCGGGACACATGGACGATCAGCTCGAGCGACGAGGCGATCTGCTCGCGGATCGCCTTGTCGGGAAGGGCATGACCCGACATGAGCACCA
>CAZUYC010000040.1:0-13688 GCA_964624475.1 uncultured Spirochaetales bacterium
TCGCTGCGCGCCTGCTTCGCGGGCTGGCCCTACTGCCCTCCGCTCGGCTGCGCCTCGCTGCGCGCCTGCTTCGCGGGCTGGCCCTACTGCCCTCCGCTCGGCTGCGCCTCGCTGCGCGCCTGCTTCGCGGGCTGGCCCTACTGCCCTCCGCTCGGCTCCGCCTCGCTGCGCGCCCGCTTCGCGGGCTTGCCCTAGATCTGGCCCAGACCGCCGCCGCGCGGGCCCTGGCCGCCCGACGTCGGCACCGGAGCCGGCGCCACGGGCCGCGGAGCCGGAGGCGCAGCCGCGGGCTTCAGGATCGGCGCGGCCGGCCTCGGCACGGCGGACGGCGGAGCCGGCGCGGCCGGTCTCGATGCCGCGGCCGGTCTCGATACGGCGGCCGGTCTCGATGCCGCGGCCGGCGGAGCCGCCGCAGCCGGCTTCGCCGCGGCAGGGGCCTTGGTCCGCTTCGCGCGCTTCGGGGGCTGGATCGCCTGCTCGAGGCGCCGGAGCAGCCGGACCGCCTCGCGGCGCGCCTGGAGGCTCTGCACCCGCCAGCGGCGCTCGCCCTCGGACTCGAGGCGACCGAGCTGGTGGCTCACGTCGCGAAGCAGCCGAGTCCAGCGCTTGCGCGCGTCGCGCTGCGCGTTCTCGATCTGCTTCTCGAGCCGCGAGAGCCCCCGCTGCACCTGCTTCGAGAAGTCCCGGAGATTCGCCGGCAGCTCCGCCTCGAGCCGGGCGAGCGCCGTCCGGGCGCGCCCGCCTGCGCCGGCGCTCGACTTCGCAGGGGTCTTTCTCTTGGTCGTGGCCATGGCTCCCTCCCTGTCGCCGCGGGATCCGCGGCCGACGCAAACGCGACGCCCCCAGCCGCGGGCCGGGGGCGCCACCGGATCCTGGAGCGGGAAACGGGGCTCGAACCCGCGACCCTCAGCTTGGGAAGCTGATGCTCTACCAACTGAGCTATTCCCGCGTCGCGGCCAGCATGACACGGCGCCGCGGGCCGGGCAAGACGATTGGGGGGGGACTACTCCTCGAGCAGCTGCGCGGCCACGAGGCGCTCCTCGCGCTCGACGCGCAGGCGGCGCGGCGGGCCGTCGTCGGCGCCCTCGAAGATCGCCTCGAGCTCGGAGTCGAGGTCGCCGAGTGAGTCGCCCTCCGCGGCAAGGGGACCCCAGGCGACGGCGGCCTTCTCCCGCTCGCGGGCTGCGGGCGGGCATCCCGTCCCGGCCTGCCAGCCCCCGGGCTCGTCCTCCCTCCCGGGCCCCGCCGCCTCCGGTCGCCGGGGCTCCGGCGGACCCGCCGCGAAGCCGAGGTCGCGATGGGCACGCTCGACGTCTCCGCGCGTCACGCGCCGGCGCCCGCACAGGAAGGCCTCGAAGAGCGCGTTGTCGGCGAGGCGCTGGAGCAGGCCCGGAAGCCCCCGGCCCAGCTGGTGGATCGCCTCGACCGCCTCCGGGGCGAGGATGGCGGGATCCCCGCCCGCCAGACCGAGGCGGTGGGCCAGGTAGCGGTCGGTGTCGTCCCGGTCGAGCGCTGCGAGGCGCCCGCGGAAATCGACGCGGTGGCCGAGTGCGGGGTCGACGGCGAGCGCCGCATCGAGCGCCGGCGAGCCCGCCAGCACGAGCGAGAGCAGCCGCCGCTCCTCGTACTCCAGGTGGAGCAGGCCGACGAGCTCCGCGAGCGCGCCGCCGCGGCCGAGCGCGTCGGCGTCGTCGACGAGCAGCACCGCCTGCCGGCCTTCCTCGCGCACGATCGCGAGCTGCTCGAAGATCTGGCCCAGCAGCGCCTGCCGCTCCAGGGCCGGCTCCTCGACACCCAGGTGTTTCGCGAAGCGCGCGAGCAGCGCCCCCGCCTCGGCCGCGCCGGGGAGCACCACGAGCATGCTGGCCTCGAAGAGCTCCTCCTCGAGGCCATCGAGGAGGCGGCGCAGCAGCATGCTCTTGCCGCTGCCCGGCTCCCCGGAGACGATGCCGAGCCCGCGCCCCTGCCGCAGCCCGCGCTCGACGCGCAGCAGCGCCTCGCGCGCGGCGCGCGTCTCGCAGAACTCGCGCGGCCGCGGCTCGTCGCGGAACGGATCCTCCGAGAGTCCGAAGTGCCGCAGGTGGTCCACGAACGCCTCCTCAAACGAACGAGATCTTGCGGCGCCGGGACCGCCGCGGCGGCGGCGCCTCCTCCGGCTCGGGATCGCCCCGGCTCCGCGCGAACGCCTCGGGCGGCCTCTCGTCGAGGTCCGCCCGGACCGCCTCGAGCAGGTCGTCGAACGACTCGTGCGCCGGCTCCCCCTCCGGCGCGGGGCGCTCCTCCGCCTCGGCGATCAGGTCGCCGAACGACTCGAAATCGGCGGCCGGCGCGCCGCTTCGCTCGGCGAGGGTCGCCAGCAGCTCGCCGACCTCGCAGAACTCGGGATCGACCGAGGCCACCTTCTCCCACGCGGCGCGCGCCTTCTCGACGTCGCCGCCGCGCTCGTAGGCGCGCCCGAGCTCGAAGCGGATCGCGAGCTCCCGTTCCCGCTCGAGGTCCGGCGCCGAGAGCGCGTGCGAGAGATAGTCGACCGCCTCGTCGGCCCGGTCCTGCTCGAGCGAGCAGAGGCCGAGCATGTGGAGGCAATCGATGCGCCGCGCCGGGCTCGCCATCGCGCTCCGAAACTCGCCGACGGCGTCGTCGAGGAGCCCCATTTCGCGGTAGGCGATGCCGAGGTCGTAATGCGCCTCGTGGTCGTGGCTCCCGAGTGCCTCCTGCACGCCGCGCTTGAACGCCCCGAAGACCGCCCGGAAGCCGTCGTCGCCGGCCGCGCCCCGGGCCGCGCCCGCCGGCGTCGCCGGGTCGAGCGCCGCCGAGAGCTCCGCAGCCAGGTCGAAGACGTCGGCGGCGGGCTCGGATCGCCCCGGCCCGGAAGGCGCCGGCGCCTCGCCGAGGGGCGCGTCGTCCTCGAGGAAGGGGTCCGCCTGCGCACCCGGGCCCCTCGCATCGGGAGCGTCGAGGAAGGGATCCTCGTCGCTGCCGAGCCAGGTCCGGTCGGCCTCCGGCTCCGTCTCCTCGGCGAGCGGGCGCGGCGCCCCCCCGAGCAGCGGCGTGGCGGAGCGGTCGGCGGGGCCCGCCTCGGCGCCCGGAGCGTCCGGGTCCCCGCCGGCGGCGGCGGCGACTTCGCCGAGCCGTAGCAGCGCGAGCGGGTGGCCCGGCGAGCTTGCGAGCACGCGCTCGAAGAGGGCGCGCGCTTCGGCGGCGAGGCCCTGCTGGAGGTAGAACTCGGCTTCTTCGAGGTCTTCGGAGATCTGCTCCGGAAGGCTCGCCGCGGGCTTCCCGCTCGCGGTGGCCGCCGGCTCGTCCACGTCGATCTCGAGCTCGATCTCGAGCTCGTCGCCGGCGGCGGCGAGGCCCCTTCCCGCCGCCCCGTCCTCCGCGGCATCGGCGAGGGGATCCGGCGCCGGGTCGCCCGCATCGAGGTCGATCTCGATCTCGTCCGGCGGGTCGTCGAGCTCCGCCGAGACGGCCGCTGCCGCGGACAGCTCGCCGGCGTCGATCTCGAGGTATTCGTCGTCGGCATCGCCGCTCGCCGGGTCCTCGGATTCGAGGGTCGCCGCCGCCGCCGCGTCGAGCGCCGCGACACGGTCCCGCAGCACGCCCACGGCCTCGAGGTCGCCCTCGTCGCGGGCGAGCTCGCCGGCGCGCAGCCACGCCGCCACGGCGCCCGCCGCATCTCCGTCGTCGGCGTAGGCGTCGCCGAGCTTCTCGAGAGCCGCGCGGTGGCGGGGGTCGCGCGCCAGGATCGCCTGGAGGTTCTCGATCGCCTGGCTGCGCTTTCCGTAGCGCAGGTACACGCTCGCCTCCGCGAGCAGCTGCTCCGGGTCGCCGAGGATCCGCGATCCCTCCTCGGCCCCGAGCTCGAAGACCGTCTCCTCGGCCGAGGCCCGCGGAGCGGGATGCGGGCGCGCGGGTGCGCTGGAAAGCTCCCGGCGCGCGGCGGGTCGCGAGACCGGCGACGCCGCGGGCCGGCCGGCCGCCGGAGGCCGGGACGGCGCGGGGGTCGCGCTTCGGGTGGCCGGCACCGGATCGTCGAGGAAGCCCTCGTCCTCGAGCGCGTTGCGAGCCGGGCCCGGCTCGTCGAGTTCGAGGTCGTCGGCCCCGAAGGGCGACTCTGGCGCGGCGCCCTCGGCACCGGGCGCCGGCATCTCGAAGGCGCCGGTCGGCACGAAGCGCTGCAGGATGACGCGCGCCTGCTGCTCGTCGCCGCGCTCCCGGTGGAGCTCTGCGATTCTCCGGTAGGTCTCGACGAGCTTGTCGTCGCGCTTGCGCGCGGCGTAGATCTCCGCGAGCCGCTCGTGGTGCGCGATCTCCTGCGGCTCGCACTCGGCCGCGCGGCGCGCGGGCGCCTCGGCCTGGTCCGCCTTCCCGCGCGCGAGCAGGTTGCGCGCGAGCCGGACCAGCACGTCGACGCGGTCGGGTGAGAGCTCGAGCAGGCGCTCGATCACGCGGCCCGCGGCCTCGGTCTCGCCCTGGCGCTCGAGCTCGGCGCACGCTCCCTCGTACTCGGCGGCGGCCTCCTCGAGCAGCTTCTCCTGGCGCAACAGGTCGGCGACCTTGATCCGACTCGTCGTGTTCGTAGGGTCGAGACCGACCATGCGGCGCAGGAGGTCGAGGGCGTGACGCTTGTTGCCGTCGCGAGCGCGCCCGTCGGCGGCCGCCTGGAGGGCGGCGACCGCCTCCGAGTGGAGCCCCATGCGCTGGTAGAGATCCGCCAGCGGCTCGCACGCGGCGTAGCCCTTCGGGTCGAGGCCCTGGATCTGCTTGTAGACGGCGACCGCGCGCGCGTCGAAGCCCTCGGCCGTGTACTGCTCGGCGACGCGCCGGTAGGCGGCCACGGCCTCGTCGATCTGGCCCCAGCGGCGCTGCGCGTCGCCGACCTCGAGACGCAGCTTCGCGTCGCGCGGGTCGAGCTTGAGCAGCTGCTCGTACTCCTTGAGCGCGCGCTCCTTGGCGCCCTTCTGGGCGTACTTCCGCGCCGCCTCGAGCATCTTTCGCTTGTTCGGCGCCAACCCGACCTCTGCGCGATCGTGTGCCGCGGGGTGGGGTAATCCCCCCTCCCTGGTTCCCTATCGGCCAGACGGGAGGTCCCTTGAGGTTCCCCCTGGGGCTGCTCCGCGCGGCGCCGGAGGCTCGCCGACGGGTCGGCGGGAGCCTGCGCGACGATCCGCGGTCGGGGGTCGGGGCTCAGCCCGAGAGGCGCTGGAGCAGCGCCTCGAGCCCGAGGCGGTAGCTCTGCGCGCCGAAGCCCGAGACCACGCCGACCGCGATCGGGGAGACGAGCGAGTGCCGCCGGAACTCCTCGCGGGCGGCGAGGTTCGAGAGGTGGACCTCGACCACGGGAAGGCGCGTGGCGGCCAGCGCGTCGCGCAGGGATACGCTCGTGTGCGTGAGTCCGCCGGGATTGATCAGGATGCCGTCCGCCCAGGAGAGCGCTTCCTGGATGCGATCGATCAGCGCCCCCTCGTGGTTCGACTGGAAGAACTCGAGCTCCGCGCCCCAGGGCTTCGCGGCCGCGGCGAGCTCGGCGTGGATCTCCTCGAGCGAGGCCCTGCCGTAGATCTCGGGCTCGCGGGTCCCGAGCAGGTTCAGGTTCGGCCCGTGCACCACGAGCACGCGCAGCGGCTCGGTCATCGAAAGCGCTCCTCGCGCGGAAGGTAGGCGCTCAGAGCTCCGCGCGCAGGGCCGGCATCTGGCGCCGGATCAGATAGCGCGCCTGGCCGGTATTGCCATCCGGCGCCACCGCGACCGCGATGAAGGTGTCGTCGTCCACGCCGCAGAAGACGAAGCTCATGCGCGAGAGTCGCACCGTCACGTCGAGCAGCGCCCCCGCCGCCAGCGCGTCGGAGGCCTTGCGGATCTCGGCGAGGATGCGGCCGAACTCGACCCCCGCGGTGGAGAGCTCCTCGGAGAGGCTCGCGGGCGCACTCGGCGAGACCACCTCCTCGATCGGCATCCCGTCGTAGCCGAGGAGCGCCGCGCCCAGTCCGCCGCGGCAGCCGTCCACGATCCCGCGAAGCAGGGGCGCGAAAGCCATGCTCACTCCTCTCTCCGCACGTTGGCGAGCCACGCCTCGAGCGTCGCGAGCACACGCGCGCGCTCCGGCCGGCGCCCCGGCCCCGGGCGAGTCTCGCTCCGGCCCCCGCGCCGCGCCAGCGAGTCCCGGATCCGCCGGGCGCCCAGGACGTCGCCCTGCCGCTCGAGCAGCTCCGCCATCGTGCCGGTCGCGAAGGACTCCCGAGGCACGCCGCGCTCCGCGAGCAGCTCGCGGTCGACCTCGCGGATCGCCTGGCGCGCCACGTGGTCGGCGTCGATCACCTCGTCGGCGACCGGCTGGGCCCGATCGAAGGCGTGGTCGAGCTCGAGATCCGTCACGTCTCCGGCGAGCGCCCCGGTCGGCCGCGGGATCCCGGCGGCCTCCGCCAGCTCGCGGCGCGCCTCCTCGCCGCGGCCAGCATCGAGAAGCTCGAGGCAGCGCAGCGCCACCTTCTCGAGCCGAGCCAGCCGCTCCGCGTCGCTCACCGGGAACTCCTCCGCGGGACGCGCCTCGGCTCCCCCGCCCGGCCGGGCGGCAGGATCCGGGCCGCGCTGAGCGGCACGGTCTCGGCGCAGCCGATCCGGCGCAGGACCACGTAGCGGATGCGCCCGTCCCTCTTCTTCTTATCGACGCGGAGCGCCGCGAGATAAGCCTCGCGCGGGAAGTGCGGCAGCTCGGTGGGCAGGGCGAAGCGGCGCAGCAACGCCTCGAGGCGCGCGGCCGTCCCCTCGGGCGCGAGACCGAGCTGCTCGGAGCGGCGGGCCGCGTGCACCATGCCGATCGCCACCGCCTCGCCGTGCCGAACGCGGTAGCCGGTCAGGGCCTCGATCGCGTGGGCCAGCGTGTGCCCGAGGTTCAGGAGCATCCGCGGTCCGGCCTCGCGCTCGTCCTGCGCGACGATCTCCGCCTTGATCGCGACGGCGCGTCCCAGCACCGGGACGAGGCGCCTCGGATCGAGCTGCATCAGGGCCTCGGCGTCGCGCTCGAGCCGGGCGAAGAGCCCGGCGTCGCGCAGCGCGGCGGCCTTCACCACCTCCGCGAAGCCCGCCGAGCGCTCCCGCGGCGGGAGAGAGTGCAGTGTCGCGACGTCGATCCAGACCAGGCGGGGCTGGTGGAAGGCGCCGACGAGGTTCTTTCCCTGCGGCAGGTTCACGCCCACCTTGCCGCCGACGCTCGCGTCCACCATCGCGAGCAGCGTCGTCGGCACCTGCACGAAGGCGATGCCGCGCAGGAAGGTCGCCGCGGTGAAGCCCGTGAGATCCCCCACCATGCCGCCGCCGAGCGCGACCAGGACCGTCCCGCGGTCGGCCCCGCACGCGAGCAGCTGCCCGTAGAGGCGCTCGACCATCGCGAGGCGCTTGCTGCGATCGCCGTCGGGGACGACGATCCGGCGCACGCGCAGGCCTGCGCTGCGCAGCGAGCGCTCGAGCGTCGGGGCGTAGCGCCGGGCCACGCCCGGCACGCTCACGACGACGGCCAGCCCCGCCCCCGTGCGCCGGGCGATCTCCGCGCCCGCGTCCGCGAGGATTGCGGAGCCGATCCGGACCGGGTAGCTGCGGTCGCCGAGATCGACCTCGAGCACGCGCGACGCGCTCCGACCCGGCACGCTCCCCCTCATGCCGCAGCCTCCCGCGCCGAGAGTCCGCGGGCAATGCGCTCCACCACCTCGCCCACCTCGCACTCGTCGGTGTCGACCACGAGCGTCGCGCTCGCATAGGCCGGCTCGCGCGCGGCCAGGAGCTCGCGCAGGCGCGCGAGGCGCGCGGCGTCGGAGAGCCCCGCCAGGAGCGGGCGGGAGGCGGCCCCGCCGAGCCGGGCGAGCAGCGTCTCCGGCCGCGCGCGCAGCCAGACGATGGTCCCGGCGCGCTCGATGTCGGCCCGTACCTCGGTCTGGGTGAGCGCGCCGCCCCCGAGCGCCACGACGGCCGGCTCGGCGAGCCAGCGCGTCACCATCTCGCGCTCGAGGGCGCGAAAGCCCGACTCCCCCGCACGGCTCCAGATCTCGGCGACGGCCTGGCCGTACTCGCGCTCGATCTCGGCATCCGAGTCGACGAAGCGGCGCCCGATGCGGCGCGCCAGCGCCGGGCCGACGGTCGACTTGCCGGCGCCCATCAGGCCGACGAGCCAGATCGTTCCCGCTCCCGCCATCCCGCAATGATAGACGACACGGGAGATCCGAGACGCCCCCCGCGCCGGCCCGATCTTGCTCCGCTCGCCTGCGGCTCGCTGCGCGCGCCCTGCGGGCGCTTGCCCGCAAGGCCGCAGCCGAGCCTGCGGAGCAGGCGAGAGGCGCGGCCGGGCCTCAGCGGGGGCCCGCACTTCGCTCGGCTTCGCCTCGCTGCGCGCTTCGCTTGCTGCGGCCTTGCGTCGCGGGGCCGGCCTTCCCCCCGCGGTTCAGCTCGCCTCCGGCTGCTGCACCACGCGCGGCGTCACGAAGATGAGGAGCTCCTTGCGGCTGTCGGAGATCTCGTCGTTGCGGAAGAGCGCCCCGAGGAGCGGGATCCTGTGCAGATACGGCACCGCCGAGTTCCGCTTGCTCTTGTCCACCACGTAGATTCCCCCGATCACCAGCGTCTGGCCGTCCTTCACCAGCGTCTCGGTGTTCACCTGGTTCTTCGCGATCCCCGGCGTGCCCGTCAGCGAGAAGATCGCCTCGTCCGGCGCGTTGCGGCTCACCATGATCTTCATGATGATGCTGCGGTCCGCGGTGATGTGCGGCGTCACGTCGAGCTTCAGCACCGCGTCGACGAACTCGAGCTGCGCGTCCCCGTTCTCGAAGGTCTGGAACGGGATCGACACGCCCTGCTCGATCGTCGCCTTGCTGTTGTCCAGCGTCACGAGGCGCGGGCTCGAGACCACCTTGCCGTCGCCGTTCACCTCCGCGGCCTGGAGCTCCAGGTCGAGATTGAGCTTCTCGTTCAGCACGCTGCCGGCGATGTTGAAGAGGGCCGTCGGGCCGGTCGTGATCGGGTTTATGAACTGGGCGTTGTTGGCCCCGGCCGTGTTGTCCAGCGAGAAGATGTTGCCGCTGTGCTGGCCCGTGAGCGGGTTGGCGCCGAGGCCCCACTCCACGCCGAGCTCGCGCGAGAAGTCGAGGCTCGCCTCGACGATCTTCGCCTCGATCAGCACCTGGGGCGTCTGGGTATCCACCGCCTTGACCAGCGCGGTCGCCTCGTCCACCACGGACGGGATGTCCTTGATGATCAGGGTGTTGGTGCGCTTGTCGATCTGCACCGCGCCGCGCGGCGTGAGCAGCTGCTTGACCACCTTCTGCACGTCCTGGACGTTGGCGTAGTTCACCGGCTGGAGCTTCACGACGAGGTCCTCGAGCTGCTCGAGGGCCCGGCGCTCCTGCAGGCGCGTCTCCTCCTCCTTCTGGAGCAGGTCGGAGGGCGCGATGCGCAGCACGTTGCCGACCCGCATGAAGCCGAGGCCCTTGGTGAGCAGGATCACGTCGAGCGCCTGGTCCCAGGGCACGTCGACCAGGCGGATCGTGACCTTGCCCTTCACCTCGTCTCCGGCGATCACGTTCAGGTCGGAGACGTCGGCGATGAGCCGCAGCACGTCGCCCATCTCGATGTCCTTGAAGTCGAGCGAGATGCGCCGGCCCGTGTACTGCTTGCCGTCGGCGAGCCCGCCCTCCTGGAGCAACGAGATCGCGGCCGGCGGCTCGAGCGAGGCCGGCGGCGCGACCGCCGCCTCGGCCGGCGCGATCGCGGTCGGCGCAGCGGTCGCGGCGTCGGCCGCCGTCTCGGCGCCCTCCGGGACGCTGGCGACGACCGGCGGCGTCGGGGCCACGGCGCCATTGCGCGGGAACTCGATCACCACCAGCGAGCCCTCGCGCGTGACCTCGGGGGCGAGGCCGGCGGCGCGCTCGACCACGATGCGCACCTCCGGCACCTCCATCTCGGGCTGCTCGAAGGCCGTCACCAGCGAGACCGGTCCGCCCGGGGCGGGCGCGATCCGCGGATCGAGCTGCGGCTGGAGCCTTGCATGGGGCAGGCTGACCACGACCGTGTCCGCATCCGGCTGGTAGACGACGTAGTCGACCGGCCGGTCCGCGACCACGGTGATGCGGTCGCGCTCGGGCTGGGCGTCGAACTCGACGCCCTGGACGGTGGCGAGCTCCGCGCTCGCACCGGCCGGGATCTCCACCGCCGGCACCTCCTTCGCGGCGGCCTCCGCCGCGGCATCGGCCGCCGACGGCGCGCCTGCCGGCGGCCCCGCCGCCGCGAGCACCTCGTCGAGCGCGACGTCGAGCTCGGGCCCCGAGCCGAGCGCCACGACGAGCCCTCCCGCGGCGGGGACCACGCGCCGTCCCTGGAAGCCGTGGGCCTCGGGCCCTGCGTCCACCACGACGCGCACCATGCCCTCGTGCTGGCCGATGCGCAGCCGGGTCACCTGCGGGGAATCCACGGCCAGCTGGTCGCGGCCCACGCCGGCCTTCAGGCCGGGCAGATCGATCACGAGCCGCTCCGGCGCGTCGAGCGTGAAGGAGCCCGCGCTCTCGATCGCGCCATCGGCGCGCAGGTGGAGGACGACGCCGCCCTCGACCCGCTCGACGTCGATGGCGGTGAGCTTCGTCGCCGTAGCGCTGCTCCCGCCGGCCAGCGCGGCCGGATCGTCCAACTCCTCCGCCTCGAGCCCGGGCACGCCGGCGAGCCCCGTCGTGGGCGTGACGCGGATCGCGAGCCCTTCGGCGACCGGCTCGACCGCGTACTCCGCCTCGACGGCCAGCAGCAGCTCCACGCGCGTGGAGCCATCCCCGGTGTCCTGCGAGAACGGGGCGACCACCACCTCTTCGACCAGGCCGTCGTAGACGGCCAGCGGCTCGCGCAGCTCGGCCGGCTGCACCGACGTCAGGTCGACGGTGATCCGCTGCGGATCCTGCTGCCGGTAGGCCGTGAAGACGGAATCTTCGAGGCCTACGAGCGTCACGACCGTCGCCTCGCCGTCGCGCGCCACGAGCAGGTCCCGGAGGATCTTCGCACCGCCCTCCGTCTCGGCGAGCGTCGAGGCGCACGCGAGCGCACCGAGGAGCAGGCAGGCCCCGCCCCACCGCCCGAAGCGGCGGGGCCCGTACGGGCTGCGAGAGCGTCCCCAGCGGCGCTCCGGCTCCATCATCCGACCCGTGTACCGTCGCGGCATCCGATCACCCCCCGTCACTCGCACGAATCCGCATCTCGACGTCCTTCGTGGACTCATTGCCGTAGAGGTCCACGTAGCGCTCGCGCACCACCACCAGGTTGTCGTCGATGCGCGTCACGAGCCCTTCGTTCTTCCCCATTCGCCCCCCCGCGGCCACGACGTAGCTCATGCCCGAGGGATCCTGGACCAGGGCGCGGGCGCGCCCTACGTCCCACACCACGCCGACGAGCTCGAGCTGAGTCAGGTCGTAGTGCTCGAGCGGCCCGCTCTGCTGCGAGCTCGCGAGCTCACGCTTCATGTGCTCCCACTCGTAGGAGCGGAACGGGTCGCGCCGTCCCTGCGGGTCGTAGCTGAAGTCGGCGCCTTCGGCGGCGAAGCCCACCGCCCCTCCCGCCGCGGGAGCGCTCGGCTTGCGCGCAGCGGCCTTGCCCGCTGCCTTCCCCCTGTCTTTGTCGAGCTTCGCGACGAGCGCCTGGCGCTCCTGGTTGAACTCCTGCGTGGTGGGCCCGAGCGGCCGCTCGTCCTCGCAGCCGGCGAGGGCGCACACCGCGATGGCCACCCCGAGAGCCCAGACCCGCACGCTCATGCTCCGCCTCCTCGACGTCCGCCCGCGGCCCTAGGCCTGCGTGTTCTTTCCGACGAAGCGGTAGGTCGTGGCCGTTCCTTCCACGCGCAGCCGCGTCTCCTGCAGGTTCTCGGTCGCCACCTTGATCTTGAGCGTCCCCATGTTCACGATCCGAGGCAGCTTGGAGAGCATGTCGAAGAAGCGCGCGACGTCGTGGTATCCCCCCTCGAGCTCGATCGCGATCGGGACCTCCGCGTAGAAGCCCTGCTCCACCTCCTCGAGGCGCTTGAACGACTTGATCTCGATGCCCGACTTCTTGCCGAGGTTGGAGATGTCGGTGAGCAGGATCTCCAGCTCCTTCTTGTCCGGCAGCTGGCGGAGGACCTTGGAGAGCTTGAGCTCGAGCCGCGCGATCTCCTCCTCGAACTCGTGGAGGTTCGCGGCCACCGAGCGCACCTCGCTGAGCCGCCGCTGGAGCTCGAACTCCTGGGCGCGCAGCCTCTCGAGCTTCGCCGAGCCGTCGCGGTAGACGAGCAGGAAGTAGCCGAGGGCGGCCAGCAGGGCGCAGCCGGCGATCGCCCCGATGCGCACCGCCGGGGGGAGCTTCGCGAGCTGCTCCAGCCGGGATTGGACGTTCTGGTTGATCTCCATCGCGCGCCCCCGTCTAGCCCTTGTCCGCGGGCGCCTGCCCGCCGGCCGCCCCGGCCTTGCCCCGGGCCCGGCCCGGGCCGGCCTGCGCCTTGCCGCGCTTGGCCGGCGCCTCCGGCCGCTTCGTGCCCGCGAGGGCGGCCTTCACCTCGAAGCGGACCAGCTTGAGGCCGCCCTTGGCGGCGTTCAGCTTGGTCCCCTCGAGGTCGACCTCCTGGAAGTAGGGCGACGTCCCGAGATCGCGCAGGAAGAGCGCGACCAGCTCGTTGTCGAGGCTGCGTCCCTCCATCCGGATCTCGCCCGCCTTCGAGTCGAGCCCCGTCAGCCAGAGGCGCTGCGGCGTGCGCGAGGCGAGCTCGGAGAGCACGTGCACCGGCCCGCTGCGCGCCTTGTCCAGGCCGTCGATCACGTCGATCTTCTTCTCCAGGCGGGCCTTCTTCAGCTTGAAGGCCGCGACCTGGTCGAGCTGCGGCTTGAACTGCTGGATGTCGTTCTGCATCTGCGAGATGCGGACCTCGGATGTCGAGATCTGCTCCGCAACCCGTGAGTGCCAGAAGCCGATCGCACCCGCCGTGAGCAGCAGCACCAGCAGCAGCTGCATCAGCTGCTGGCGGATATCCGCCTTGCGGCGCGCTTCTCGGACCGGAAGTAGGTTGATTTCGAGCATCAGGAATCCATCCGCCGCAGGGCGAGCCCGACACCGACGCCCAGCGCCGGCGCGACCTCGTCGAGGTATTCCGCATCGAACCGCGAGCTCGGGATCATGCGCGCCAGCGGGTCCATGATCTCGACCTTCCCGCCGCTGCGCGCCTGGAACCCGGCCTGAAGTCCGGCCACGCTGGCGCCGCCTCCGCAGAGCACGATCCGCTCGATCCGGCTGTCGGCGCTGGTGGCGGAGAAGAAGTCGAGCGACCGGCTGATCTCTCCGATCACCGTCTCGGTGACGGAGCGCATCGCCTGCTCCACCTCCTGCGGAACCACTTCCTGGCTGCTCTCCGATCGGCGTCCGCCGAGCTTGATGCGCTCGGCCTCCTCGAAGCTGATCGAGAGCGCCTTCTGGATCTCCTCGGTGTACTGGTTGCCCGCGGTGGTGATGTCGCGCGTGAAGGCGGGCGCCCCGTTCGAGATGATGTTGATGTTGACGACCTGGGCCCCGATGTTGACCAGCGCCACGACCTCGTCCGGCCGCACGTCGTAGTTGGCCTCGAAGGCGTTCTCGACCGCGAATGCGGCGACGTCGATCGCGACCGGCACCAGGCCCGCCTCGCGGATCACCTGGACGTAATCGTC
>CAZUYC010000041.1:0-19519 GCA_964624475.1 uncultured Spirochaetales bacterium
CGGGCCGCGGAGCTGGCGGACCCGGCAGCCCGGATTGGCGGCAGCGAAGGCGGGCAGCTAAAGGAGGAGACGACGGGGCAACCCCGTTGGCCGGTTTTGAGACGTCGACCGTTGGCCGGTTTTCAGACGTCGACCGAGGCGTCGACGTGATGCTCACCGGCCACGATCGATCGGGGCGAGCCTCTGCGATCGTTCTCGAGCTGAAGCAGTGGTCGGAGGTCGATCTCGAGGACGAGTATGCGACCAATGTCCTCCTTGGTGAAGAAGAGCACGTACACCCCTCCGAGCAGGCGCTCGACTATGCCGATTGGCTCCGCGACTACCATTCGGCCTTCATTTCGAGCGATATCGCGGCCGTCCCGGCTTCGTACTGCCACAACCTGGCGCCGCCGCTCGACCTACCTCTTCGCGACCCGCGATTCGACGATCTCCTGCGCCGGAGCCCTCTCTTCGCTCGCGGCCAGGAGGACCACCTCGGCGGGTTCGTCGACGAACACGTCGGAGCTGGAGATGGCGTTCGACTTCTCGACGTCCTGATCGGCGCGCGGTTCCACCCGAGTAAGCGGGTCCTCGAGAACCTCGAGGCCGTGCTCCAGGCCCGCGACGAGTGGCATCTCCTCGACGAACAGAGGCTCGCGTTCAACGCCATCCTCGATGAGGTCCGGCGCCAGCAAGCCCGAGCTGGCCGGGCGGCGATCATCGTGCGGGGCGCACCGGGAACCGGCAAGACGGTGATCGCCGTGCAGCTACTCGCGGCATCGCTCCGTCTGGGGTGGAAGGCCGCTCATTCGACCGGAGGCAAGGCGTTCACGACCGCGATGCGCAGCAAGTTCCGCGGTGCCCAAGACCTGTTCCTCTGGAACATGAACCTGCGAAAGGCGCCGCCGCAGGGTCTCGACCTCCTCCTCGTCGACGAAGCGCATCGCGTCCGCGAGACGAGCGATCAACGCTTCACCCCCAACGCCGAGCGAGGCAAACGCTCCCAGACGGAGGAGCTCATCGACGCGGCGAAGGTGGCTGTCTTCCTCCTGGACGAGAACCAGTTCGTCAGGCCCGACGAAGTGGGCGCCAGCGCGCTCTTCTTGAGCGAGGCGAAGACGAAGGGGGCGCGGACGAAGCAGTACGATCTGGCCGCGCAGTTCCGATGCGGCGGGTGTGCGGAGTACGTCGCGTGGGTGGACTGGCTACTCGGATTCGGCGTCGAGCGCCCCGAGCCCTGGCACGATCGGTACCGCGTGGAGCTCGTCGATCGCCCCGAGGCGCTCGAGCGCCTCATCCCCGAGGCACGTCTCGCCGGCGAGAGCGCGCGGCTCGTCGCGGGCTTCTGCTGGAGGTGGAGCAACCCGGACGAGGCTGGCAACCTCCTTTCCGATGTCGTCATTCGCGAGTGGCGGCGTCCATGGAATCGCAAGGCTGCCGCCAACAAGGCCTATAAGCCGGCCAACCATCCGTACACGAAGTGGGCGGAGACGGAGGAAGGCGAATCCCAGGTCGGGTGCATCTACAGCGCACAGGGCTTCGAGTTCGGACGCATCGGAGTCATCTGGGGCAAGGACCTCGTCTGGCGCGATGATCGATGGGTGACCCAGCCGCAGGAGTCCCAGGACAGACCCGTGAAATCGTCGCCGGACATGCTGAGGCTGGTCCGAAACGCCTACCGGGTGCTGCTGACGCGTGGGTTGCGCGGCGCGTGGCTGCTCGTGCTCGACGAGGAGACGAGGAGGTACGTGGAGAGCGGGCTGACGGGGATGCAGACTTGAGGCCGCGACGCACCCGCCATCTTCAATTGCGCCACGGTCTGACTACTGGGACGGGCGCCGCTTGTCGTACATGTCCTCGAGCTTCAGGGGCGGTCGCCGCGGCTTCTGGTACATGAAGTCGAGGTCGAGGAACTTGGGCTCGTAGCGCCACTCGGGCGGCAGCTCCGGTTGCTCGACGGCGGACGGAGTCGGGGTGTCCGGCGCCGCGAGCGCCGCGAGCAGCGCGGGAAGCTCCCGCGCGGACACCGCCGCCACCGCGACCGTGAGCAGCGTGGCGCCGGTGAGCAGAACGGCACGGATCGGATGCTCGACGTGATGCCACTCGACGTGCGGCGAGCGGAGGTGGAACCGCGGAACGCTGAGAACCCCGTGTTGCTGCGCCGACATCGCTGCGCGACCTCCCTGTTGCCAGGTATGTCGTGGAAACGCGGGGATTCGGATCAGGAGGCCGCGCCCCGCTCGCCGAGAGGCCCCAGGGCGATCGTCCCCGCCGGGAGAGACCTGCTTGACCCCCGAACGATCTGGGGCGTAGCATCCCCTGGGGGCGCCATGAAGCGGATCCGGCGCCACAGGCTGCGGATGCTCGCGGCCGCTTGCCCGCTCCTGGCGGCGAGCGGCGTCCGGGCCGCTGACTCGGAACAGGACGCAGCCGCCCGAGCGGCTGATCTCGCACGCGCCGGCCGCTTCGAGGAAGCGGCCCTCGCCTGGCGCGAGGCCGCGCAGAGCTTCGCGGTGGAGGGCAATCGGCCGGAGCAGGTCTCGGCGCTCGTCCGCGCGGCCGATGCACAGCAGGCGCTCGGCCGCTATGCCGACTCGCTCACGACGCTCTCGGAGGCGCAGGCCCTGGCCGGCGAGGGCGCCGGCGCGGCCGAACTCGCGGCGATCCAGGGCTCGATCGGGAACGCCTACGTGGCGCTCGGGCCGCCCGGGCTGGCGCGCGAGCACCTCGCGAAGGCGCTCGAGCTCGCGAAGGCGCCATTGGTTCCTCCAAAGGGCCAGGCTCAGACTAGAGGATCGCCTTCTCGGCCTTCAGGCGAGCGAGATCGTCCCAGCTGAGTCCGAGCTCGAGCAGTACCTCTTCGGTGTTCTCCCCGCACTCCGGCGCGCCCGAGATCGCGAACGGCTGCTCGTCGAACTGGACGGGATTCGCGACGAGCTGCACGCGGCTGCCGTCGTGGAGCGTCGCCTCGGGCAGGTAGCCGTTCGCGATCACCTGCGGATCGTCGTAGAGCTCGCCGGGGTGCTGCACCGGCGCCCACACGCCGTCCGTGGTGGCGAGGATCTTCTTCCACTCGTCGAGGGTGCGGCTGAGGAAGATCTCGTCGAGCACGGCCACGCAGGCGGAACCGTTCTGCGCGCGCTTCGCGGCGTTCTCGAAGCGCGGGTCGGCGATCAGGTCTTCGCGCTCGAGGTGACGGCACAGGTCCGGCCAGTTCCGGTCCGACTGCAGCATGATCAGCATGATCCAGCGGCCGTCCTTCGTCGGGTAGGCGTTCACGATCGGGTTCGGGACGCGGGTCCGGTCCATCTTCGGCATGCCGCCCTTGAGCCCGAGCGCCGCGAGCGCCTTCGCCATCGTGATGTCCGCCGAGATGTTCCACAGCGCGACGGCCAGCAGCGAGATGTCGATCACCGACGGCTCGCCCGTGCGCTCGCGCTTGAAGAGCGCGCTCGCGATGCCGCCCGCGATCGTCATGCCGCCGATGCTGTCTCCGAAGGCGGGCCGCTGTCCAACCGGGGGCCCCTCGTGGTTCGCGCCGCTGATCGCGGAGGCGATGCCACCGCGCGCCCAGTAGGAAGCGCCGTCGTAGCCGCCGCGGCGCGCGTCGGGACCGTGCACGCCCTGACCGCTGCCGCGGGCGTAGATGATCTTCGGATTCACGCGGCGGATGTCGTCCACGTCGATCCGAAGGTTCCGGCGCGCGTCGGGCAGGAAGCTCGTCAGGAACACGTCCGATTTCGCAGCGAGCTGGTAGACGAGCTCGCGTCCGCCCGGCGTCTTGATGTCGATGCCGACGCTCTTCTTGCCGTGGTTCGGCTGCTCCCACATGAAGTTGAACCCGCCCTTCGGGAGCAGCCCGGAGGTCACGAGCCCGCGCTGGGGATCCCCCTGCTCGGGATGCTCGATCTTGATCACCTCGGCGCCCCAGTCTGCGAGCAGGGCTCCGGCGCTCGGCACGAACCACCACTGCGCGACCTCGAGAATCCGGGTCCCTTCGAGCGGTCGGCTCATCGACGCTTTCCTCCTGCGGCCTGGCTCTCGACGTGACCCCGCATGCTCGAACGGACCATCCGCGTTCGAGCTTCGCTAGAAGCTTCTGCAGTGTACGCTGTCGAGCTTCTGTGTCCGGGGTCGCGTGACGATGAAGACGTGGACGTCCCCGATGGCATCGACGTCCTGGCCGCCGTGGCGGCCCAGGACCTGGGAGAGCAGACCGCGTTCGGTCCAGAGCGCCACGGCTGCGGCGGCGTGCTGGGGATCCCAGGCCCAGTCGGTCGCCCCATTTCCCACGCCGGCCGCGGCAGGTCGAGGATCGCCACCCGGCCCCCCTTCGCCACGAACTGCTCCGCGGTCGCGCGCGCCATGCCCGAGGCGCCGCCGACCACCACCGCCTTCCTGCCCGGAATCTCCATCGTCTCCCTCCCCGGTGCCGAGGCCTCGATCCTACCGCGGCGCCGCGCCGGCGGTCGCGCCGAGCAGGTCGACCGGCTCCCCCATGAACTCGCGGATCTCGCGGGGTGTCTGCCTGGGCGTGCTCGTCCCGGACGCGACGCTCACGTAGACGACGCGGGCCGTGAAGACGAGGCGCCCCCCGCAGGTTCCGCGGTAGCCGAGGTCCCAGGAGGTGCGGCCCCAGCGCGCCACGGCGACGTCGATGTCGAGGAGATCGCGCCCCGCGAGCGGCCCGTGCCACTCGATCGTGCAGCGCTTCAGCATCATGTCCCAGCGCAGCTCATCCCCGAGCGCCCGGATCGGCCGGAGCCAGGTTTCCATGGCGTCGTCCATGTACGCGAGGTAGTGGGCGTTGAAGACCACACCCTGCTGGTCCACCTCGCCCCATCGCACGGCGATGGTGTGACGGTAGGGGCGTACGCGCTCCGACATCCGACCGACGCGTGACCTCGCGCCCAGTCTATCGGAGGACGGCCCGGGTGCAGAGGTACCCTCCCCGGAAGAGGCGGGGATTCCTTGCGCCAGCGTGCCTTCGGAGCCAGCGGTCGCGCCGTCCCGGTGATCGGACAGGGAACCTGGCAGATGGAACGGGACGCGCGCCGCGCGGCCGTCGACGCCCTGCGTCGCGGCCTCGACGCGGGCATGGGTCACGTCGACACCGCCGAGATGTACGGCGGCGGCCGCGTCGAGGAGCTGGTCGGCGAGGCGCTCGCGAGCCGCCGCAACGAGGTCTTCCTGGTGAGCAAGGTGCTGCCGGAGAACTCCTCCCGGCGCGGGACCGTCGCCGCCTGCGAGCGCTCGCTGCGGCGCCTGCGTACGGACCACCTGGACTCGTACCTGCTGCACTGGCGCGGCGAGCATCCGCTCGCCGAGACGATCGAGGCCTTCGAGACGCTCCGCGAAGCGGGCAAGATCCGCGGCTGGGGCGTCTCCAACTTCGACGTCGCGGACCTCGAGGAGGCAATCGCGATCGCCGGCGAGGGCCGCATCGCCTGCAACCAGGTGCTCTACCACCTGGGCGAGCGGGCCATCGAGCAGCGCGTGCTGCCGTTCTGCGAAGCCCACGGGATCGCGGTCGTAGCCTACAGCCCCTTCGGCTCCGGGCGCTTCCCGGGCCCCCGCAGCGCCGGCGGACGCGCCCTGGCCGAGATCGCGGCGGCGCGCGACGCCACCGAGAGGCAGCTGGCACTCGCCTTCCTCGTGCGTCGCCCGTCGGTCTGGGCGATCCCCAAGGCCGGGAGAGCCGACCACGCCGCGACGAACGCCGCGGCGGGCGACCTCGAGCTCTCGCCGGAGGAGGTCCGCCGTATCGAGCGCGCCTTCCCGCGCGGCCGCGTCCCGGCGGAGCTTCCGACGCTGTAGGGCGCGTCGGGGGGGGCGGGGAAGTGCGGCAGCACGCGGCCCGACGCCGCCCCGCAGCCGCGTGGTACCGTCTGTCCGCGAAGCTCCGGTTTCCGGTCCGGCTCCAGCGGCGCTCCGCCGCGCTTGCCGCGCTTCGGCCCGTGGGACGGCACGGCGAACGGGGTTCCGGGGGGTAGCGCGATGATCCAGGACTATCCGGCTTCCACGCAACCGGTGTGGCGCCTGCTCGCACAGGAGGCTCTCGCCTTCGCCGCGGCCGCCGCGCTCTTTCCGTTCGGCATCCGGCGCCCGCGCCGGCGCACTCCGCGCCAGCCGGATCAGCGGACCGTCGTTCTCGTGCACGGCTACCTCGCCAACCGATCCACTCTCTTCCCGCTGGCCGCGTACCTCCGCCTGCGGGGCATGAGGCAGGTCCTCTCGTTCAATTACGCTTCCAGTGCCGGGATCGAGCGAGCCGCGCTCGACCTGCGGGAGTACCTCCGGCGGCACGTCCGGGGTGGTCGCATCGATCTCGTCTGCCACAGCCTCGGCGGGCTGGTGGCTCGGGTCTACCTCCAGGAGCTCGGCGGCTCGCGGCGAGTCGATCGGTGCATCACGCTGGGTACTCCTCACCGCGGCACCTACAACTCCTATTGGGTCTGGTCACGCGTCGGCGCCGAGCTCCGCCCCGATTCTCCCCTGCTTTCCCGCCTGCAGGCGTCGCGCTCGAACGCTTCCGGTGTTCGCTTCGTTTCTTTCGTCGCCGGTTCCGACAACCTGGTCGTTCCCCGCGTCTTCGCGAACCACGAGCACGAGGTGCACCTCCCCGACCTGGGCCACGTCTCGATGCTCTTCTCGCCTCGGGTACTCCGCCTGATCGCGGACCATCTCACCCCCTCCGAAGCACCGGCAGGCGACGCCCGTGCTCGCTACACTGGGAAGCGCGCGCCCGAACCGGGCACCCCGCTCGCAGCAGCCTGGGCCCGGGAGGGAGAGCCATGGTCCGGCGAACGCTGAGGCGCGGCTACCGGGCGGGCCGCAAGCTGGCCGTCGCCACGATCGGCGCCAGCATCGTGATCCTCGGCGTCGCCATGCTGGTGCTGCCCGGTCCCGCGATCCTCGTGATCCCGCTCGGCCTCGCGGTCCTGGCGGTCGAGTTCGCGTGGGCACGCCGCTGGCTCGAGCGCCTGCGCGACGGCTCGCGCAGCGTCCTCGGCCGATCCCGCGATCGCGCGGTGTGACCTGCGCTGCTCGGGCGTCGGGCGATATACCAGGCGCCTGGCGGGCGGGTGGAGCCATGAACTGGGAAGTGACCCGTGCTGTCGCGGAACTCGCCGGCGCAATCGGGATCATCGCGTCGCTGGCGTATCTCGCGCTGCAGATCCGGCAGAACACGAAGACGCTGCGTGCCTCGATTTTCCAGGGCACCTTGATCGAGGCGGTCAGGATGCGGGTTGCCGCGGGCCAGGATCCCAAGATGGCTACCCTGCTCTATGAGACTGCTCGTCACTCCTACTCGCAGCTCCCCGAGCACGAGCGGAAGCAGGCACTCCACCTCATCGTGGGATTGTGTCGCCTCTACGAGAACGTGCATCATCAGCATGCTCGCCGCATGATCGAAGAAACCGTCTGGGAGCCCTGGCATCACGAGATCACCGAGTTCGTGCGCACGAGCAGCTTTCAACAGCTCTGGAGGGAGATCGCGTCGAGCTTCAACAGGGAGTTTCGAGCCTACGTCGAACGTGCCATGTCCTGAGGGCATGAACGGTCGGGCGGATCGTGGACCGAAGTCCGGGTAGATCCCTTGGCTCCCGGCATCAGCGCTCCGTCTCTGGTAGCGTGGCGATCTCGGTCCAGTAATAGTTCTCTCCGCGATCGCCGTCCGGCGCCGGTTCGCGATCACCGCCCGAGCAGGCGATCCAGGAAGCTCCTGCGCTTCGGCGTGCGGCGGCCCAGCAGGCGCAGCTCGATCTGCGCGTCGTGGCACTCGGGCTTGATCTTGAGCGCGCGCCGGAAGACCTTGCGTGCGTTCCCGAGCTCGCCCGCCGCCTTGAAGACGCGCCCGAGGAAGAGCAGGGGCTTCTCGCGATCCGGAGACAGCTTGATCCCCGTGGCGATGTGCTCGAGCGCCTCGCGCCGGACCAGCTCGTTGCGCGGATTGGCGAGCTGGAGCGCGTAGCCGAGGTGGGCCCGGTACTCTCCCGCCTCGGGGTCGAGGTGGGCGGCCATGCCGAAGGCCTCCACCGCCTCCGCGTAGCGCTTCCTGCGCAGCGAGCCCTCCCCCTTCCGGAACCAGCTCTCGGCCTCGAGCGAGCGCGATGCGCTCGCCTCGGTCCGCCGCTCGTCGGCCTCCCCCGCCTCGGCAACCGACGCGTCGGGCTCCGCGCCGCGCAGCGCGAGCTCGTCTTGCGAGGAGATGGGGCTTGCGGCCGGCGAACGAGCCGGAGCCGGCCGCGGGCGATCGGGAGGCGCAGCGTTGCGGGCAGCCCCTGGCCCCGGGGACCGCACGTCCTGCAGCAGGAGGACCGGAGCCGGGTGGACCTCGACGAAGCGCGTGATGATCCACCCGTACAGGACGCGCTCTTCGATCTCGCCCGAAGCGAGCACCTCGCCCACCGAGCGATCGCCGAGCAACGCGCCGAGGGCCTCGAGCGCGCAGGCCCCCGCCCCGAGCTCGTCCAGGCCGTACGGCGGTCGCTCGACCCGGGACAGGTAGAAGGGTGCGCGCCGGCGGAGCAGCTCGTGGATCCTGTCGGAGGGCGCCCAGTGGAGCGCGCCCTCGAAGAGCAGGCGGGCCGGGCTCTGGTCGAGGTCGAGGCTTCGGCTCGGGCCGAGGCTCCTGCCCGGCTCGAAGCGATAGTTCCCCGAAGTCCAGCCGAAGCCCTCGAGCAGCGGCTCCGCGGCGCGCTCCCCGATCGCCGCTTCGAGCTCGCCCGGGTCGACGGCGCCCATGGCGACCAGGACCTCGCGCGGGCTCCCCCATCCTGCTTCCACCCGCTCCATCGCGGCCTCGTGCTCCGCGCCCGAGATCCGCTTGGTGCGAACCAGGAAGTCCTCCAGGGTCTCCGCTCCCCGGTTCGAGGCCACCGCGATGGGCGAGCCGTTCCGGAGCTGGATCGCCCGGTTCTCCGCCTCGTGCTGGACGACGAGCACGCCCGTCGCCCCCATCCGGTGCAGGCGGTGGAGGAGCTCCGGCAGCGGGGATTCAGCGAGGTCGCCCGAGAACTCCGCCGCGGACGATGCGCCCGGATCGGACGCCGCCGGATCGACCGGGCTCGCCGCCTCGTCGCGTTCGCAGCACTCCAATACCGCCGCCAGCAGCTCGGCGCGCAGCACCGGCTTGCACAGGAACTCGTCCGCCCCGAGCTCCAGCGCCCGCCCGTAGAGCTGCGGCGAGCGCTCGCCCCGGGTCAGGATCACGATCGGCACCCGGCTGGCCGGCCCCCCCCACGAGCGGATCCGCTCGATCAGCTCCAGCCCGTCGCAGGAGCGGAGCAGCACTTCGAGAAGAACGACCCGGGGCGCCCGCTCGCGAGCCACGCGCAGGGCGTGCTCCGGATCCGCGCTGTGGACGAGCCGGTAGCCGACGCCGAGCAACGCGTCGGCAGCTCCGGCCGGAAGCTCCGGCGCGTCGTCGATGTAGAGGATCGTGTCGGTCAGCGAACGCACGCCTCCGGAATGCCCATCGGCCGATCCGGCCCCGAGCTGGACGCTCCCGGGCGCACGCCGGTTCGCGCCGGGCCCCGCCCGGCCCGGCCCGGGTTGCCCGTCCTGAGCCTAGAGCGAGCGCGCCTAGAGCAGCCGCGGCAGCACCCTCTCCGTGAAGATCGCGAAGCTCCGGTGGGAGAGCGGCGCGCAGAGCAGGTAGTCGAGGAACATCTCCTCGCGCAGGCGCAGCAGCTCGTCCAGCACCTCCTCGGCGGTACCCCAGACGACGACGTCGTCGAGGTAGCGGGCGATGGGGTCCTCGCCGAGCCGGAGGAAGCCCCCGCCGGGGAGCCCCACCTGCTGGTGCTTCGGGTCGATGTAGGAGCTCACCAGCCACTGCGCGCCGCGGCGCGCGGTCTGCTCGGCCTCGGCGCGGGTCTCGCCCACCGCGAGCAGGCGCGCCATCGGGATGTCGCGTCCCGCGATGGTGTGGCCGTGCTTCTCGAGCTCGCCGCGATAGAGCTCGCGTTTGCGCGCGATCTCGGCGTGGCTCGCGTGCGGGTCCATCATGATCGAGAAGCCGCGCTCCGCCGCCCACTCGATGGCGGGCGGCGAGGAGGCGGCCACCCAGGTCGGCGGGTGCGGCTTCTGGAGCGGCTTCGGCAGCACCTCGACGGCTTCGAAGTCGAAGTACCTGCCGCGGTAGCTGAGCTTCTCCTGCTTCCACGCCTCGAGGACCACCTCGACGTGCTCGCGGAAGCGGGGATAGCTCTCGTCCGGCGGGACGCCGAAGTTCGTGAACTCGTTGCGGTCGAAGCCCCGGCCCGCGCCCCAGTTGACGCGACCGCCGGAGAGCACGTCGAGGAGCGCCACCTCCTCGGCGAGGCGCAGCGGGTGGTAGAAGGCGGCGAGCGAGACGGCGGTGCCGATCCGCAGCCTGCGCGTCCGGTTCGCGACGTGCATGCCCATCAGGTGCACCGAGGGACAGACGCTGTAGCCCGTGAAGTGGTGCTCGGCGAGCCAGACGGCGTCGTAGCCGGTCTGCTCCATCACGTCGATGCGCTGGAAGGCGCGCTCGTAGACGGTCTCGAGCGCCACCCGCCGCTCGGGCCAGCTGAAGAACTGGAGCACGGCGACCTTCACGGACGCGGCGCCGTCCCGGAAGCCCGAGCGTTGCGGTCGACGAGCGTCACCTCCGCGCCCGCTCGGCGCCGCGTCGCCGCGTCGGGATGCGAGGCCGCCGCCTTCGCGAGCGCTTCCCGCGCCCCGGCCGTCGCGACCCTCCCGAGCCCGCCCCGTCGGGCGACGACGGCTCCGGGTCATCCTACGCCCCGACGGGAGCGCGGGTCAAGCGCTTGAAGCGTCGCTAGACTCGCTGCGTGTCGAAGCGGCTCGCTCTCGCCTGCCTCGGGTTCCTCGGGTTCGCGGGCGGAGCCCCGGCCGCGGAGCTCGCGCTGGGTGAGCAGGCGCCGGCGTTCGCGCTCCCGGGCTCCGACGGAAAGACGCACCGCCTCGCGGACTTCGTGGGCAAGCAGGGCGTCGTCCTCGCCTGGTTCCCGAAGGCCTTCACCCCGGGCTGAACGGCGGAGCTCGGGGCGCTGCGGGACAGCGCCGCGGAGATCGCGAGCTACGACGCGGCCGTCTTCATGGTGAGCCTCGACACCCCGGAGAAGAACCGCGAGTTCGCGAAATCCCTCCAGGCCCAGCACGTGCTGCTCTCCGACCCCACGGGCGAGGTGGCGAAGGCCTACGGGGTCGCCGGCTTCTCGGGGCTCTTCGCGAATCGCTGGACCTTCTACATCGACGAGAGCGGAACGATCCGCGAGATCGACCGCAACGTCTCGACGAGCAGCGCCGGCCAGGACATCGCGCGCAAGCTCGGCGAGCTCGGCTTTCCGAAGCGCCCCTGACGGGCTTGCGGAGCACGGCCGCGCCGACCGCGACCGCTCCCCGCTTCAGCGCGGCGAGCCGGGGCCCTGACCGGGAGTATTGGCCGAGGAAGCGAAGCGAGCCAGGTCGAGCTCGTCCCGCACCTGCTCGCTCATCGCCAGCAGCATGGGATCGAGCGGGATGCCCGTCGCGTCCGCGATGCGGTCCACGACGTGGAAGGCGCCGATCGTGGCGCAGGTATCCACGAACGCCGCGTCCGAGAGGACCGCGCGCAGGGCCTTGCGCTCGCTCCGGATCGCCTCCTCGTCATCCCCCATGACGGCGTCCGTGAACGCGACGAGCCTCGCTCCGTGCGCCACGCCGCCGTCGCCGTTCGCGCGCTCGCCGGTGACCTGAGTGAGATCCGCGTCGATCCCGAGCGTCTTGCTGCTCGCCCGGAGCAGCGTTGCGTGGGCGGTGGTTCAGTAGAAGCACTGGTTCAGGGCCGAGACCCGCGCCGCGACGAGCTCGATCTGCGGGCGATCGATCGCGCGCCGAGCGGTCAGGTCCGTGAGCGCGACGTAGTGCGCGGCGCTCCAGCGACGCAGCGTGCGCACGTGGTCGGGGACGAGCGAGAGCGCGCGGACGATGTGCGGAACGAAGGCCGAGCCGCCGTAGAGGTCGGCATCGGATCCGCTGGCGTCCTCGGGAGCGAGCATCGGCACCCACGCGACGCCCTCCGTGAGACCCTGCGGACGGTGGCCGGAGGGCGCGCCGGGAATCGGATCCAGGAGGGGGAAGGGAGGAGTCCCGAGCGCACGGCAGAGGAAGTCGAGTCCCGCGGTGAACGCGACGATTCCAACCGCCTCGACGTACTCCCCGTCGCTCGACCCCGCCCCCGTCACGGCCTCGAAGAAGCGACGCGAGAGCCGGCCCGGATCCGTACGGACGCGGTGGACCAACTCCACCAGGGGAGCGGACAGGGCGCCGGCCGTCTGGTGGGTGCCTGCCACGTGGTCGGGAGACAGCGCGGCCTTGCGCTCGCGGCAGAGCGGGCACCGGACGGCGAGCCGCGTCTCCTCGGCGATGGCGTTGCGCTGCGCCCCGGAGAACCAGCTTCCGGCCCGTCGGAAGTAATCGAGCAGCATCGCGTGGGCGGCGCGGAGGTCCTCGCGAACCTCGACACCGGCGGCGCTGTAGTCCAGGGCGACCGCGCTCATGCCGGGTGCAACCTACCAGACCCCGCCGCCCGGGCCCAGTCGCCGGGCCAGCCCGCGCACTACAATGCGGCTCGCAGCCAACGAGGGGGGATCCGAGATGGGACGCTCGAGCCGCAGCCCGGGAAGGATCGTCCCGGAGGCCGTCCGCGCGCTCTGCGAGCGGGCGCGGCGCGAGATCGACGCGGGTCTCCTGCCCTCCTGCCAGCTCGCGATCGCGATCGACGGGGAGATCGTCGAGGCGCGGACCTTCGGCGATGCGCCCGCGGGCGACGCGACGCGCTACGTGATCTTCTCGGCCACCAAGGCCGTCGTGGCCGCTGCGTTCTGGCAGCTCCTCGCGGAAGGCAAGCTCGCCCTCGCGGACCCCGTCGCAGCCCACCTCCCGGAGTTCGCATCGAACGGCAAGGGCGGGGTGACGGTGGAGCAGGTGCTGCTGCACACCGCGGGGTTCCCGCGCGCCCCCCTCGGCCCGCCGGCCTGGTCGACGCGCGCGGGGCGCCTCGCCGCGTTCGCGCGCTGGCGGCTCAACTGGGAACCCGGGACGCGTTTCGAGTATCACGCCACGTCCGCGCACTGGGTGCTGGCCGAGCTGCTCGAGCGCAGCGACGGCGTCGACTTCCGCGAGTCCGTGCGCAGGCGCGTGCAGGGTCCGCTCGGGCTCGGGCGCCTGCGCCTCGGCGTCCCGGTTGCCGAGCAGGGCGACGTCGCGAAGGTCGCGCTCGTCGGCGAGCCGCCGACTCCCGCGGAGTGGGAGGCGGCGCTCGGGGTCCCGGGCTTCGACCGCGGCGAGGTGACGGACGAGGCGCTCGCCGCGTTCGGCCGGCCCGAAATGCTGGAGGTCGGCGTCCCCGGCGCGGGCGCCGTCTCCGACGCGTCGGACGTAGCACTCTTCTATCAGGCGCTGCTCCACGACCCCGCGAAGCTCTGGGGCGCCGAGATGCTCGCCGACGCGACCGGCCGCGTCCGGAACACCTTCCCCGACCTCGAGGCCGGGGGGCTCCCCGTGAACCGCGCGCTCGGGGTCGTCATCGCCGACGGGAGCCCGGCGCGGCGCGGGTTCGGCCACCGCGTCGGGCCGCGCGCCTTCGGGCACAACGGCGCCGGCGGGCAGATCGCCTTCGCCGACCCCGATAGCTCGCTCTCCTTCGCCTACCTCACGAACGGGCTCGACCGCCACCTGCTCCGCCAGTGGCGCCGGAGCTCCGGGATCGCGAGCCGCGCGGCCGTGTGCGCGCGGACTCCGAGCTGACGAGCTCCGAGCTCGGGCCGGCGAGCCCGCTCCCCGGCGCCGGGCCTACGCCGCGCCACCGCTGCGGCGCGACGTCCGCTGCGACCGGCCGCCGCGCCGCCCCCGGCGGCCGCCGCGCCGCCCGCGCCGCCGCGCTGGTCCGCTCGCGGGCGCGAGCGCCTCGAAGAGGCTCGCCGGGCGCTGCGGGCTCGCGTGGCAGCGGTCGCAGAGCCCGCAGCGCTCCCCCTCCTCCTCGCCGAAGTAACGGCGCAAGAAGACGGCGCGGCAGTCGGTCGTCCCGGCGTAGGCCTCGAGGGCGTCGAGGCGGCGCCCGTCCTGCGTGCGCAGCGTCGCGAAGCGCCCGGCGAGGCTCCGCACGTCGGACTCGATCGAGTCGGCGGGCGCCGTGACCTCGAGCGTGGCGCCCGCGAAGCGCACCAGGCCCGCGTCGATGATCGGGGCGAGCAGCGCCGCGGCGACGCGCGGTCCGACCCCGGCGGAGAGCGCGAGCGCCTCGAGGGTCGGCGCGCGCCCCTCGCCCGCCCACGCGGCGAGCGCCTTCCCCACCTTGTAGAGCTGGTCGGGGCGCACCCGGCTGCGCGCGAGCAGCGCCTCGTGGATCGCGCGGTCGCCCTCCGAGTGGAGGAGCAGACAGCGCGCGTGGCGCCCGTCGCGACCGGCCCGGCCGGCCTCCTGGACGTACTGCTCGAGCGCGGCGGGCGACTGGTAGTGGAGCACGGTGCGGATGTCCGGCTTGTCGATGCCGAGCCCGAAGGCGCTCGTCGCGACCATGACGGTGCGCCGGCTGGGCTTCATGAACTTCTCCTGCTCCGACGCGCGGTCGCCCGCCGCCATGCGCCCGTGGTAGCGGTGCGTCGGCACGTGGAAGTGGCGCAGCACGAGGTGGAGCTCGTCGACCTCGCGCGTCGTGGCGCAGTAGACGATGCCGGGACGCGGCTGGCGCAGCACCAGGCGCACGAGCGCGCGCTGGCGGGCGGCGCCCTCGCAGCCGACCACCTCGAAGGCGAGGTTCGAGCGGTGCGGCGAGCTCGCGACGACCTCCGGTTCGCGCATTCCGAGCGCGCGCACGACGTCCGCGCGCACGCCCGCCGTCGCGGTGGCCGTGAGCGCCATCAGCGGCGGCGAGCCGAGGGCGCGCAACCGCTCGCCGAGGCGCAGGTAGTCGGGCCGGAAGTCGTGGCCCCACTCGGAGATGCAGTGCGCCTCGTCCACCGCGGCGAGCGAGACTCCGGTCTGCGCCAGGGACTCCGCGAGCTCGGCCGTGCCCAGGCTCTCGGGCGTGGTCATCACGAGGAGCGATCCGCCCCCGCGCACCCTCTCGAACGCCGCGCGACGCTCGCGGCCGCGCACGCTCCCGTCGATGCGCACGCAGGCGACGCCGCGCTGCAAGAGTTTCGTGTGCTGGTCGCGCAGCAGCGCGAGGAGCGGCGAGATCAGCACCACGGGCCGCGGCAGCATCATCGAGGGGATCTGGTAGCAGGCCGACTTGCCGAAGCCGGTGGGAAGCACCATCAGCACGTCGCGCCCGGCGAGCGCGTCCTGGACCGCGCGCTCCTGCTCGGGGTGCAGGCGCGCGATCCCGAGGCGCCGGGCCGAGGCGGCGATGCGCGCCTCGGGGCGCGCCGGGCCGCGCGAGCGACGTTGCGAGCCGCGCATCGAGCCGCTCAGCCCCCGACGAGGGTGTCCATGGCGTGCACCTCGACCTCGAGCGGGCTCTCGGCGGGGATCCAGCAGCGGATCCGCGATGAGCCTGCGCTCCAGCGATAGGATCCGTCCTCTCGGAGCCCAAGGCAAGCCGCTCGCGGCTAGCGAGCGAAGCTGCCGTCGTCGCGCATGCAGTGGACGCCGTCGGAGAAGCCGAAGCTCCCCTTGAGCGGGGCGGAGGCGGAGACGCCTACCCCCGCCGCCTTCGCGGCGAGCCGTGCCTCCCGGAGCAGGCTCAGGAAGCCGATCGTATCCTGGTTCGACGTGAGCGACTTCAGCTGGCCCTCTTCGACTTCGATCTTGAAATCCTGTCGGGCCAGGATGGTGAGCGGTTTGACGTCGTAGGCCCGAGCGGGATCCGGGAAGTAGGCGATCACCGTCGTGTTCGCGGCCACGTCCACGAGCAGGCACACCTTGGTCGGGTAGACGCGGATCCCGTCCGGCGCCCCGTCGAGATCGGCCTCCTTCGTGACCACGCTGGCACAGCCGGCCCCGAGGCTGGCGACCAGGGTTCCGACGACTCCGAGCGACAGCTGCCTTCGCTTCATGGATTCCTCCTCTGCGAGCTCAATCGAAGGGACGGAGCAGGAAGTCGCACCGCTCGGCCAGGTCCTCGAGCGCGCCTTCGAGCGGCTGGAAGAGGCCCCAGCCCACGTGGTCCGGCGCATCGTCGCCGGCCGTCGCGACGAGGGTCCCGATCGCCTCGTCGCCGGCGAAGACGAGGCCGCCCGAGTCCCCGGGGAGGAGCCGCGCCTGGATCAGGAAGAGGTTGCGCACCAGGTAGGCCGTCCCGTCGAGGCGGACGCGCAGCGCCCGTGCGTCCGAGGCCACGACCGCGGGGAACCTTCCCGAGCGCGCCGTGGCGCACTCGACGGGCGCGCCCGGGAAGATCGCGGCCGCGGGGCGCAGGCGGCGCAGCCGGGCCCGCGAGCCCGCCACGCGGCGCACGGGCTGCGGCGTGCAGGCGCGCTCGAGGCGCGCGATCGCGAGGTCGAAGTCCACGACCCCGCGCTGCGCGGTGGAGTTCGCGACGGTGGTCGCGAACGCGGCGGCGCGGCAGCACTCGCTCTCGAGGCGCGGGTCCGCCGGCGGCGAGCGCTCGAGGCTCCCGGCGACGTGCGCGCAGGTCAGCAGGTAGAAGGCGCCGTCCGGCCGGTTGCGGAAGAGCAGCGTCAGCGTGCCGAGCTCGCCCGGGGCTTCGAGGCGCGTCCCGGCTCCGCAGGCGAAGCGCGGCCTTCGCACGACGACGACGTCGGTCGGGATGCGCCGCCCGCGCTCGATCTCCCCGCCGCGCCGCCGCGCGTACACGAAGCGCGGGAGCCGGCGGGCACCGGGCCTTCGGATCTTGCGGCGGACGCAGAACTGCACGCAGAGGCCCTCGTCGGCCAGGCGGCCGGCGCGGAACTTGAGCCCCACGCCGACGTCGAGGACCTTCGCGCGCCGGAGGTAGCTCCGCCGGCATGCGGCCGCCGTGCGCTGGAGCATCGCGTACTCCGCGGGATCGGGCCCGGCGGCGCTCGGGGGCCTCTGCCTCGCCTTCACGGAGCGCAGGGTGCCACTCCCACGCGCCGGGAGGAAGCGAAAAAGCGGCCGAGCACCTGCCCGCAGCGGCTAGAATCGCGCGGGATCGAAGCGGAGGAGGACCCCTTCCATGGCACGGCGACGCGGCGCGGCGCACTCCCGCAGCAGCTCGGCAGCGAAACCGCCGAGCGAGGCCCCGAAGCGCCGCAGCTGCGGCTGCCTCCAGGCCCACTTCGCCCTGCTCGATCGCTACCCCGAGGCGCGCGCGCACCAGGCGGAGATCGAGGTCTTCACGCGGGCGGCCCGCGAGGGCCGCGAAGCGCTGCGGCGGGGCGTGATCCGGATCCCCGTCGTCGTCCACATCGTGCTGCGCAAGCCGACGCAGGTGACCGACGCGCAGGTCCGGCGCCAGATCGAGCGCCTGAACCTCGACTTCCGCAGGAGGAACGCGGACCGCTCGAAGCTGCCCGCCCCGTTCCGGCCGCTCGCCGCGGACGCGCAGGTCGAGTTCGCGCTCGCGACGAAGACACCAGCCGGGAGGCCGACCCGGGGGATCCGGCGCAAGCAGACCTCGAAGGCGGGGTTCAGCCACGTGCGCGACGACGTGAAGGACCCGAAGACCGGCGGCCTCGCGGCCTGGGACCCGAAGCGGTACCTGAACCTCTGGGTCTGCTCCCTCGAAGGGGGAACCCTCGGCTACGCGCAGTTCCCCGGCGGCCCCGGGGAGACCGACGGGGTCGTGATCCTCCACACGGCGTTCGGCGTGGGGGGAAGCGCCGAGTCCCCGTTCGACCTCGGCCGCACCGCGACCCACGAGGTGGGCCACTACCTGAACCTGAGCCACATCTGGGGCGAGAGCCGCATCCCGAGCTGCCAGGACGACGACTTCGTGCCGGACACGCCGCCGCACTTCGACAAGAACTACGGCAATCCATCCTTCCCCCACGTCTCCTGTCACAACGGCCCGCACGGCGACCTCTTCATGAACTACATGGACTACGTCGACGACGCCGCGATGTTCATGTTCACCCGCGGCCAGGTCGTGCGCATGCGCGCGACCCTCTCCGGTCCGCGCCGAGGGCTCGGGAGCTAGCGTGCCCGCGCCGGTCGCGCCGGAGCGCCTGCTCGGCGAGTGGGTGCATCGCCACGAGGAGGACGCGGGCGAGCGCATGGTCTTCGTCCGCGGCGGCACGCCTCTGCCCCCGAGCCGCGGACGCCGCCGATTCGAGCTGCGCGCACGCGGTGTGCTCGCGGCGAGCGTCCCGGGCCGGACCGACGCCCCCGAGGCGATGCGCGGCCGCTGGAGCCTCGACGCGGCCGGCCGGCTGCACCTCGCCTTCGAGGCCCCGGAGCGCGGCGAGGAGGATTTCCGCGTCGAGGCGCTCGAAGGGGATCGGCTCGTGCTGGCCCGGCTGCGCCCGTGAAGGCCGCGCTGTGCCGCGCGCGCGGCCAGGTCGCAGTCGAGGAGATCGTCGAGCCCGCCGCGCCACGGCGAGGTCGCGCTCGAGATGGTCGCGACGGCGTGTGGCCTCCGCCGCATCGCGCTCGCCCCGTCAGATCTCCACCGTCTCGCCCGCTTGTCCGGCGCGAGGTCCTTCTAGCGCAGCCGCGTCACCGGCGCCCCGGCAGACGCGTATTTCGCAATGGTGGCGAGGTGATCCGGTGGGCCGTTCCGGGGACGGAGCGAGCGCGCGCGAAGACATCTCCGACCGGGAGGAGCTCCGCGAGGGCGTCCGCCGCGGAATCCTGGACGCCCTGGCTCGCGAGATCGACCGCAGCAGCGCTCGCGCCGTAGGCAAGCTCGCCGCAGCGGGAGCGCTCGGCGTGGCGGGGGCCGTGGGCTCGGTCGCGCTCTTCTCCGGAGACTTGCTGAAGGATGGTCACGGCTGGCATTTGGCCGTCTGTGCCGCCGCCTGGGCCGGGCTCATGGCCGCCTGCTGCGCCGTCGTGATGCTGCGGGTCCAGATTCAACGGATCCCGCTGACCCAGACCTGTGTCCTCGCCCTCCTGGGGCTCGGCCTGGCTGCGATTCTCGGGCTGCTCTGCCCCGACCCCCATCACCTGGCGTGGTGGAGCTCCACGTGGCTCGGCAACCTGGCGCTGGAACGCGGGGGGCCCGGCGCAGGCGCCTTCAGCCTCGGCGCATGCTCGGCGCTCCTCATCGGCATGGGTGCGACCGGAATCCTCGCCCTCCGCGGCGTATCCTTGCCCAGCGCGATGCTGCCGGGGATCCTCCTCTTCTTCATGCTCTGGCCGGCGGTGGTGCTCCAGAGCGCGGGGGCGCCCGTGTTCCTCTTCGCCTGGTGGTCCGCGGGGCTCTTCGCCGGCTCGACCGCGGGGGTGGCGCTCGGCCTCTGGCCAGCCCGCCGGCTGCACGGCCGCATCGCCTAGTCCGAAGTTTTCTCACGCGCGACGCGTAACCGCCTCTTGCAGCAGGGGAAAGCTCCGCACGCGCTGCGCGGGCCTGGCTACACGGCGAGTGGGACTCCCAGGCGATCGAACACCTGCTGCTGCAGGGGGGTCGGGGTCGTGA
>CAZUYC010000042.1:0-227749 GCA_964624475.1 uncultured Spirochaetales bacterium
CACACGCCCCAAGCCGCCTTCCAGACGGTGCTGGGCCTCGGAACCAGCCGCGGCCCGACCACCTACGAGCAGATACGCCACGGCGGTGACCACCAACCCCAACCTGTAGCGGTAGGCTGAAACAACCGGATAAGCAGGAGAGGCCTAGCCCTCCGCGCGCCGCTTCCCCGGCCGTGCGTCGAGAGATAGCCTTGGCTCGTGCAGGAGCTGGCCCGGCTGCTGAACGAGATGCGCGTTGCGGGAGTGATCTCGAACTACGCTCTCTTCGGCGCCGTAGCCCAGATGCGCTATACGGAGCCCATCGCGACGCTGGATGCCGACGTGCTCGTGGCCCTTCCGTCGGCCGAGCCGCTCGATGTGCTCGGCCCCATCTACGAGTTCTGCTCGCGGAAGGGATACCGGCCGGAGGGTGAGGCGATCCGTGTCGGCGCATGGCCCACCCAGTTCGTCCCGGTGTTCGACGCCCTCACGGTCGAGGCGGTGGAGCGGGCGGACACCGCCGACTTCGAGGGGGTTCCGCTTCGTGTGGTTCGGGCCGACTACCTCGCCGTGATCGCTCTCAGCGTCGGAAGAGCCAAGGATCTCGCTCGCGTCCTGGCCCTGCTGGAATCGGGCAGCTGCGATCGGGCGGAGATCGCCTCCCTCGCGCAGCGGCACGGTCTGGCGGCCGCCTGGAAGCGCTTCGAAGCGAGGTTCGCGGATGAATGACCTCGAGAAGCAGCTCGCGAGACGGGCCGCCTGGCAGAAGAGCCGCAGTCGCCTCCCCTGGCCGGAGAAGATCCGCCTCGCCGAAGCGGTCCGCGCAGCCGTCTGCGAGATCCGCCGCACGGCACCGCGAGCGAAGTCGGCCGCGGACGCATCCGGATCGGCGAGGACGGGGAAACGGAGCTGAACCGGGGTGTGTGCCCGTGATACCCTCGCGCCACGGAGGCCGGAATGGCAGGGACCAGCGGGATCGACGGCGGGCGGATCGCGGCGCGGCAGCTGCGGGCGTCGGGCATCGACACGGTCTTCGGGGTCGTCGCGGGGCCGATGATCCAGGTCTTCGCGGGGGCGCAGGCCGAGGGGCTGCGCGTCATCGGCTGCCGCCACGAGGAGAACGCGGCCTTCATGGCTTCGGCCTGGGGCTGGCTGCGCCGCAAGCCGGGCGTCGTGATCGTGGGCTCGGGCCCGGGCATGACCAACGCCGTCACTCCGCTCCACGTCGCGACCGAGAGCGGGATGCCGCTCGTCGTCCTCGGCGGCTCGGCCTACGGCTCGACGCGCGGCATCGGCGCCTTCCAGGAGGCGAGCCAGGTGGCCTTCGCCGCGCCCGGCTGCAAGTGGACGGGGCAGGTCGACTCGACGGCGCGCATCGGCGAGTGGGTGTTTCTCGCGCTCGGTCGCGCGCTCGCGGGGCGCCCGGGCGGCGTCTACCTCGACTTCCCGGGAGAGCTCGTCGCGCAGAAGCTCCCCGAGGAGCAGGTGCGCCTGCGGGAGCGCGCGACGGAGATCGCGCGGCCGCACCCGGACCCGGCGGCGATTCAGAAGATCGCGGAGATGCTCGCGGCGGCCGAGCGCCCGCTCGTCCTCGTCGGGAAGGGCGCCGCGTGGTCCGACGCGGGCAGCGCCCTCACGCGCCTCGTCGACCTGGGCTTCCCGTACGTCGCGTCGCCGATGGGCCGCGGCGTCGTCCCCGACGACCACGCGATGTTCGTGAACGCGGCGCGTAGCCACGCGCTCCAGCAGGCCGACGCGATCCTCGTCGTCGGCGCGCGCCTGAACTGGATCTTCGGCTTCGGGCGCCCGCCGCGCTATCGCCAGGGCGTGCGCATCGCGCAGATCGACCTCGTCCCGGAGGAGTTCACGAGCGGAGCCGACGTCGAGATCGGGGTGGTGGCCGACGCCGCGGTCGCGGTCGAGTCGCTCTGTGCGGCGCTCGCCGGGCGCCGGCTCGCCGTGGCCGGGGGTCCGTGGCTCGCCGAGCTCCGCGCGGTGCGCGAGAAGAACGAGGCCCAGCTTCGCGCCGTCGTCGACTCCGACGCCGTCCCGATCCACCCCTACCGGCTGGTGCGCGAGGTGCGCGACGCGCTTCCGCGCGACGCCACGCTCTCGGTCGACGGCGAGACGATCATGGGCATCTGCCGCACGCTCCTCCCGAGCTTCTCGGCGCGCTCGCGCCTGAACGCCGGGACGACCGGCTGCATGGGGACGGGCCTTCCCTACGCGATCGGCGCGGCGCTGGCCCGGCCCGACCGCCCGTCGGTCGCCGTCCTCGGCGACTACGCCTTCGGCACCGCGCTCCAGGACGTCGAGACGGCCGCACGCGTGGGCGCGAAGGTGGTCTTCGTGGTGGCGAACAACGAGGGGATCGCCGGCCACATGCTCCAGGACCACTTCCTGCCGCCGGGCTCGCCGCGGATCGCGGCGCTGCTCCCGGCGAAGTACGAGAAGGTCGCCGAGATGGTCGACGGCCACGCCGAGAGCGTGGAGCGACCCGAGGCGATCCGCCCGGCGCTGCTGCGCGCGCTCGCGGCCGACCGCGTCGCGGTCGTGCACGTGCGGATCGACCCGAAGGCCTACCGCCTCGCCGGCTCGAACTACCTGCAATAGCGACGGAGGAAGCCCGCCATGCCGATGCCGCTCGAGGGGATCCGGGTGGTCGACTGGACGATCTGGCAGCAGGGGCCGGTGGCGACCGCCATGCTGGCCGATCTCGGGGCCGAGGTGATCAAGCTCGAGGAGCGCGAGAGCGGCGACCCGGGGCGCGGCATCGTGCGCATGAGCGGGGTCGACCTCGGGAACCGGCCGAACTTCTACTTCGAGGCCAACAACCGCAACAAGAAGAGCCTGACCGTGGACCTGCGCCGGCCCGAGGCGCGCGAGGTCGTCTGCGCGCTCGTGGCGAAGTCCGACGTCTTCGTCCAGAACTTCCGCAAGGGCGTGGCCGGGCGCCTCGGCCTCGACTACGCGACGCTGCGCCAGCACAACCCGAAGCTCGTCTACGCGAGCGCCACGGGCTACGGTCCCGAGGGACCCGACAGCGGTGACCCCTCCTTCGACTACCTCGGCCTCGCGCGCTCGGGGATCATGCTCGCCGCGGGCGAGCCGGACCAGACGCCCTCCGCGATCGCGGGCGGGGTCGCGGACCAGATGGGCGCGATCGTGCTGGCCTACGGCATCCTCGCGGCGCTCCTCGCGCGCGAGCGTCTCGGCGTGGGCCAGGAGGTCGACGCCTCGCACCTGGGCTCCATGGCCATGCTCCAGGGTCTCTCGCTCTCGATGCGCCTGATGATGGGCCACGCCATGCCGCGCACCTTCCGCGCCCGCGCCGGGAACCCGCTCTGGAACCACTACGAGTGCGCCGACGGCAAGTGGATCGCGCTCGCGATGCTCCAGCCCGACCGCTACTGGGTCGACTTCGCCGCCGCGATCAGCCACCCCGAGCTCGCCACCGACCCGCGCTTCGCGACGCTCCTGGCGCGCGCCCAGAACGCGAAGGAATGCGTCGCCATCCTCGACGCCGCGTTCAAGAGCAAGCCCCGCGCCGAGTGGATGAAGACCCTCCGCGAGAGCAAGGCCGACTTCATCTTCACGCTGGTGAACGCGGTGCAGGACCTGCCGGACGACCCGCAGATGCGCGTGAACGGCTACATCGTCGATCTCGACCACCCGGTGCACGGCAAGACGCCGATGGTGGGCCTCCCGGTGCGCCTCTCCGCGACCCCCGGCAGCGTGCGCACCCCGGCCCCCGAGCACGGCCAGCACACCGAGGAGATCCTGCAGGAGATCCTCGGCTACGACTGGGACCGCATCGCCCTGCTGCGAGAGAGGAAAGCCATCTAGGAGCCTGACCCAAGACTGGCCCGCCGTCCGGCCGCCGATGCATCGCCGCTGGCTGCGTTGCGCTCCCTGCGCCGTAGCTCCCGCTACGGCTCGGTCGCGCGCCTTGCCAGCGGCGCGCCTCGGCGCCCGGGCCTTACCGCGCCAGTCTTGGGTCAGGCTCCTAGCCCACGGAGCGCGGGCCGGGCTTCGCCGCGAGGACGTAGATGTCCTTGCACAGCGTCGGGAAGGGGCGGAGCGCGCGGTCGAGGGCCGCCGCCGCGAGGCCCTTCCAGCCGCCCGAGGCACCGAGCCAGTTGCGGCCCCACAGCGCGCGCCGCTCGAAGCCGAGCTCCGCCACGATGCGCAGGAGCTCCGCGACGATTGGCTCGCGAACGTGGCCGCGGAACTCCTCCGGGTAGTACCAGTCCTCGAAGTGCGACCCGTTCGCGCGCCCGAGCAGGAGGCGCAGCCGTTTGCACGCGTTCGCGGCGTTCGGGGTGCCGAGGAAGAGGAGCCCCCCCGGCCGCAGCACGCGCCCGGCCTCCTCGAGCACGGGCCGCGGCGAGTGGTGCCAGTGCTCGATGCTCTCGAAGCAGGTCACGACGTCGAGGCTCGAGTCGGCGAAGCGCCTGCCCCAGTCGAGGACGGGAGTCGCGAGTACGCGCACGCCGGTCCGCCGGTGCACGCCGATCGCATCGAGGTCGAAGCGCCCGTTCACCGGGTCGCGGAAATCGTCGACGAGCCAGGTCGTCATGCCGAGCGCGGCGCAGGCCGGCGAGAAGGCCCCGATTCCCCCGCCGAGGTCGGCGAGCGAGGCGCCCGGCCGATGGACCTGCTCGAGATGAAAGAGGTGCCGTCCGACGTCGGCGCGCTCCGCGGGGCGGAGCGGCTCGGGGTAGAGGTCGACGATGCCGTCGAGCGTGCGGCGCAAGAGCTCGCTTCGCGACTCGAGGCGCTCTGCGGCGCGCCCGCGCGGGATCGCGACGGCGGTGCCCCCGAGAAAGGGCGAGAGGACACCGAGCGACGGATCGATGGTCATGGATTTCGCAACCTCCCCTTGCCGGCTGCGCCGGCCCGTCACGGGAAGTAGGACGGAGCGCGCGCCGGGTGGCGAAGCGTGGGGATGCCCCCACGTCCCGACCGGGATGTGCTCAGGGCCGCGCGGCGGGATTCCGAGCGTCGCCTGGTGCACGACCGAGACGGCGCCCGGCTCGAGGTGAACGGAGCCGATCAGCGCGGCAGGACGAAGATCTGCGTCAGGTAGACGGATCCGTCGGGGCCGACAGCCGCGCCCACGCCCGTGAGCGCGAAGGGCCCCTCGATGTTCCGGCGGTGGCCCCGGCTGTCGACCCAGCGCTCGACCGCGACGGCCGGGATCTCGCGCGGATTGCGCGAGTGGCGCGACACGTTCTCGGCCACGCGCTGGTACGGGAGCTTGCGCCGGACGGCCTGCGTGCGCCCCGTGAAGCCGCCGTGGCCGAAGCCCGTGCGGCCGGCGGCCATGGAGCGGCTGTGGCCGCGCGCGATCTCCGCGACGCGCGCGTCGCTCGCGAGGGCGGAGAGACCCTCGGAGCGGCGGTAGCGGTTCACGCGCTGGAGGACCTCGCGCTCGATTGTCGCGAGGTCGGGCTTGCGCGCGGCCGCGGCGCTCGGCCGGGACGCGCTCTTCGCGCCCGGGCTCGCGCGCGTCCCATGGGCCGCCGGGCCGCTCGTGCACCCGAGCGCGAGCGCGAGGATCGCTCCTCCCGAGACGCCCCGCGCGAGGGCGCGAAGTGTCGACCGCATCGCCTCACCCCCCACTCCCTGCCGGAGCGTGGCGCGTCGGGAGCCCACAGGGCGGGATCTCGGCGCCACGGCTGCGGAAGTCCTCCCGGACCTCGTCCAGATGATCGGCGATCCAGTCGTGTCCCTCGAGCAGCCAGACCAGGTACCCGTCCGTCACCCGGCCCGGAAACGATCGATCCACGGCGAAGTTTCCGCAGAGGTTGCCGGCGCGATCCACCACCACGGGGACGCTCTCGGGCCTCCGGCTCCAGGGGCTGTACGGGGAGCCCTCCGAGCCGTAGCGGCCCTCGCGGTTCCAGATCGAGAGCGGGTGCGTCGGGGAGCCGTAGTCGCTCGTCGGGTTCCAGATCGAGTAGGGCTCCGAGGCGTCGCAGGTGACGCAGCCGAGGAAGTCCTGCTGCTCGGGGCCGCCGAAGAGCAGGACGGGGTTCCTCGTCGCTCGCGCCGGCTGCGCCGCGAAGGCGAGGAGCAGGCAGGCCGCGAGCCCGGCTGCGGTGCGCAACGCCATCGCCTGTGGAAGATAGCCGACCCGCGCGCGACCCCGCCGTCCAGCGAGAGTTGCGTGGCGAGAAAATTCCGCGCGACTGCGATGCGCTCGTCACCGCGCCGCCACGCTCGGGGGCCACTCTCTGCGGGGAGAGGAGAAGAGAAACGATGCAGCATGCCATCCATTCCCGGGCGCCTCGGGTCCGCCGCTGCGGCAACGGCTTCGCCGCAGAGGGACCGGGCTTCTTCGTCTGGGACCCCGACCCCCGCGCGGTCGCCGAGGCGGCGCTCTTGCTCGCGCGCGGCGCGCTGCCGGTGCGCAAGCCGGAGCGTCTGCTCGTGGTGCAGGGCGGCCGGGCGCTGGGAAGCGCCGACCCCGAATCGCTCGACGCCTAGATCAGGCCCGGCGGGGGCCCGCGCACTTCGCTCGCCTGCGGCTCGCTGCGCGCGCCCTTTGGGCGCTTGCGCTGGCGGGTCGCGAGGCCAGCCGGGGCGTCTGGTACGCTCGCGGTGGATGAGGGCGGTCCGGAGCGCCGCGGCGTGGCGGTCTTGCGCGCACGTCGCGCTGGCCGCGCTGGCGCTGGTCGCCGTCGACGCCCCGAAGCCGCTGGTCATCGACGACGCGGCCTACGTCGCCTTCGCGCGGCAGATCCTGGCCCATCCCCTGGACCCGTACGGGTTCGAGATCTTCTGGGACCAGGATCCGCAGCCGGCCTTCGAGGTGGTCGCACCGCCGCTCCTGCTCTACTGGATCGCGGGATCGATGGCGCTCTTCGGCGACGAGCCGGCGCGCTGGAAGCTCGCGCTCCTCCCCTTCGCGCTGCTCTTCGCGGCGTCGCTCTGGCGGCTCGTCGCACGCTTCGCGCCGGGGCTCGAGGCGCCGCTGCTGTGGATGGCGGCGCTCTCGCCCTCGCTGCTGCCCTTCCTGAACCTGATGCTCGACGTCCCGGCTCTCGCGCTCGCGCTGGCCGCCCTCGCGCTCTTCCTCGCCGCGTGCGACCGCGGGAGCCTCGGCCTGGCCGCCCTGGGGGGTCTCGTCGCCGGGCTCGGCATGCAGACCAAGTACACCGGCGGCGTGGCGGTCGCGGCCATGCTCGCGTACGGGGCGCTCTTCGCGCGCCTGCGCCACGCGCTCGCCGCCGGCGCCGTCGCCGCCGCCGTCTTCTGGGGCTGGGAGGGGCTCATGGCGTGGCGCTACGGCCAGTCCCATCTCGTGCAGGGGATCCTGCACCTCTGGCCCCAGCGCTACGGCGCGTCGCCGCTGGCCGCGCTCGTCTGGTCGCTCGGGTTCGTGACGCTCGTCGGCGCCCTCGCTCCCGCGCAGGGAGTGCTCGCGCTCGCCGCCCTCGGCGCGCGGCCGCCCGCCGTCCGGGCGGCGACGCTCGCCGTCCTGGCCGCCTTCGCCTCGATCCCATTCCTCCCGGGCGGCGAGATCCCCGAGCCGGAACTCTGGCCGCGGCTGCGCGGCGCTCCGGCGGAGGAGGTCCTCTTCGCCGGCTTCGGCATCGTCACATCGGGGCTCGTCCTCGCGATCGCGGCGAAGAGTCTGCGTCGCGGCCGTGCCCGCGAGGATCGCTTCCTCGCGGCCTGGCTCGCGATCGAGATCGCGGCGTTCGCCGCGCTCTCGCCCTATCTCGCGGCCCGGCGCGTGCTCGGAGTCGCGCTCGCGGCGCTCCTCCTGTGCGGACGCGCGGCGCTGCTGCGGCTCGGCCCGGACTCCGCGCGTCGCGCGTTGCGCCTGCCGCTCGGCCTCGGCGCCGCGCTCGGAGCGCTCTTCGCGGCGAGCGACTTCGCCGACGCGGTCGCCGTTCGCGACGCGGTGAGCGCGGCCTCGCAGCGGATCGAGGAGCTCGACGCGAGGCCGGAGCGCAGTACGGTCTGGTACCTCGGCCACTGGGGCTTCCAGTTCTACGCCGAGCAGCGGGGCATGCAGCCCGCCGTTGCCGGCGAGAGCCGTCTGCGCCGCGGCGACTGGCTCGTCGTGCCGAAGGGCATCTCGGCGCAGAGCCTGAGCGCTCCCGGGGCGTCGCCGCGCTTCGAGCGGATCGAGGTGCGGAGCGCCTCTCCCTGGTCGACGAACCCGTGGTCGTACATGGGGCCGCTCCCGATGCGCGCGCGCTCCGCCGCCCACCTGCGCGTCTCGATCCACCCGGTTCTGCGCGGCTTCGTGCCGCCCCGGCAGCGCAGCGGAAGCGGCCCGAACGAACCGTTCGGCCGCGTCTTCATCGGGGAGGAGCCGGCGCGGGCGACTCGCCCACGGGCAGCGCCGCCCAGGCAGGCTCCACGCCGAGCCGATCCATCTTGGTGTAGAGAGTCCGCCGGCCGATCCCGAGCGCGCGGGCGGCCGCGGACCGGTTGCCCCGGCACTCGCGCAGGACCTGCACGATCCGCCAGGCCTCCGCCCGCTCCACCCACTCGCGGAGCTCGAGGGAGCTCCTGCCCTCGACCTCGAGGGTGGATCGGTAGATCCGCTCGAGCACGGCCTCGAGCCGCCTGCCGTCGCTGCGTCGCTTCCGATCGCCCCTTGCCGGGTCCACGTGCCACGGGAGTGCAAGAGCCGTTCCACGTTCCGGCGCGGGCAACGGGCCCTCGCCGCGCCGTCCCTCGCGGCGCGCCGCCCGCTTCCTGGGCAGGCGCTGCCTGCGCGGACGGCACCCGCGCGGAGGCCGCCGCGAAGCCCTGGCCCGTTGAGCTACGCTCGCGCCTCGCGGGAGGTGCCGTGGGAAACCTCGCCTGGAGCGTCGGGAGCGTGCGCATCACGCGCGTCGTCGAGCGCGAGGTGCCCATCCGGCTCGAGCGCCTCCTGCCCGAGGCCACGCTCGAGGCGCTGGCGCGCCACCGCGCCTGGCTCGAGCCCCACTTCCTGAACCCCGACGGCACGGCGCCCCTCTCGATCCACGGGCTCGTCGTCGAATCGGCGGGCGAGCGCATCCTGGTCGACACCTGCGTCGGCGAACGGAGCGTCCCGGGCTACGAGGACCTGACCCGGGGCGGGCGGCCCTTCCTGCGCGACCTCGAGGCCGCGGGCTTCCCGCGGGAGTCGATCGACACCGTCCTCTGCACGCACCTCCACTTCGACCACGTCGGCTGCAACACCGTCCGGGTCGAGGACCGTTTCGTGCCGGCCTTTCCGAACGCCAGGTACCTTTTCGCGCGCGCGGAGTGGGAGCACTGGAGCCGGAACCCCGACACCGGATTCACCCCGACCTACCGCGAGACCGTGCAGCCGATCCTCGACGCCGGCCAGGCGGACCTCGTCGAGGCGGACCACCGGATTACCCCCGAGCTGCGCCTCGAGCCCTCCCCGGGCCACACGCCCGGCCACGTCTGCGTCGCCGTCGAGTCGCGCGGCGCGCGTGCGCTCGTGACCGGCGACATGACCCACCATCCGGTGCAGTGGGCCGAGACCGATTGGAGGATGGTCGCCGACGTCGCTCCGGCGCAGGCCGTCGCCACGCGCCGGAGGCTGCGCGGCGAGTGCGCCGAGCGCGCGGTGCTCGTGATCGGAACGCACTACGCGGATCCCTGTGCCGGCCACGTCGTCGCGAGCGACGGCGGCTTTGCCTTCCGCGCCAAGCGCTGAAGGCTTCTGGAGCCAACATGCCCCCCGCCCCCCGACGCTTCGATCGCACCTCGACCTCCGACGAGGTGCTCGCGGGGATCGACCTCGCGGGTCGCCTCGCGCTCGTCACCGGGGCCTCGAGCGGGCTCGGCGCCGAGAGCGCGCGCGTCCTCGCCGCGCACGGCGCCCGGGTCGTGATGACCGGTCGCGACGTGGCGAAGACCGAGCGCGTCGCCGAGGCGATCCGCCGCGGAACGGGCAACCGCGCGGTCGAGGTGATGGAGCTGCACCTCGAGCGGCCGGCGAGCGTGCGCTCCTTCGCAAAGACCTTCCTGACCGAGCACCGCGCGCTCCACCATCTGATCGGGAACGCGGGGGTCATGGCCTGCCCGCTCCAGCGCACGCCCGAGGGCTGGGAGATGCAGTTCGCCACCAACCACCTCGGGCACTTCCTGCTCGCGTGCCTGCTCGCGCCGGCGCTGCGCGCGGCGGCGCCGGCGCGCGTGGTCTCCGTGAGCTCCGCAGGCCACGGCTTCTCGGCGGTCGTCTTCGAGGACATCCACTTCGAGCGGCGCGTCTACGACAAGTGGCAGGCCTACGGGCAGTCGAAGTCGGCGAACGTGCTCTTCGCCGTGGAGCTCGACCAGCGCCTCGCGGGCGCGGGCGTGCGCGCCTTCGCGATCCACCCGGGTGGGATCGTGACGGAGCTCGGGCGCCACCTCGACGCGGCGGACGTCGCGGCCATCCGCGCGCGGGCCGACGAGCGCACGAAGGGCGGCAAGGCCTACTGGAAGACGCCGGAGCAGGGCGCGGCGACACAGCTCTACGCGGCGACGGCGCCCGAGCTCGACGGGCGCGGAGGCCTCTACCTCGAGGATGTCCAGATCTCCGGCATCGAGCCCTGCCCCGGCGGAGTAGGCTGCTCGCCGTGGGCGCTCGACGCGGAGGCTGCGAAGCGGCTGTGGTCCGTCTCCGAGGCCACCCTGGGCGAGAGCTTCCCGCTCGCCTGAACCCCCGGGGCTGGATCGCGCTCCCGGCGGGGGAGTATGCTTCGCGCCGGCCTGTGGCCGGGAGGAGAGCCATGCCGTCGCTTCGGATCCGACCCGCCGCCTGTGCGGCCCTGGCCCTGCTCGTCGCGCCGCTCGTCGCGAGCGCGCAGACGCAGCCGAAGCCCTGGGACCAGGCCGCGGTGGCAAAGCTCGCCGCCGATCTCGCGAAGGCCTGCGTGGGCATGTACGACGAGTGGTACGACGAGCAGGGCGTGGGAGGCCAGTCGCAGATCGGCAGCGGCGATTCCGCGGAAAACTTCGGGCTCCAGTACAAGCTCCGGCGGATCGAGGAGCAGACGCAATCCCTCGCCGGCGCGCTCGCGGCCGGCAAGGGGAAGAACCAGACCACGCACCAGGTCGAGGACATCGGCGAGCTCGCGGACGACCTGCGCGAGATCCTGCAGCGCATGTTCATCCAGATCCCGCTCCAGCAGCGCGTCGACGCCGCGCGGGCGATCTGGGTGCAGATCCTGCCCTACTACGGGATCGCGCCGCCCGCCGCTCCTCCGAAGCGGTCCTGAGCCCATGCCCCCATGGCCCATCTCGTCGACGGCATCCTCGCCGCCCCGGTGATCGTCGCGGGCACCGCGCTCGCCGCCGGGGGGCTCGCGATCGGCTGCCGGAAGCTCGAGCCGGAGCGGATCCCGTCGGCGGGGCTCCTCGCGGCCGCCTTCTTCGTCGCCTCGCTCGTGCACGTGCCGGTCGGTCCCTGGGGCATGCACCCGCTCCTGAACGGCCTGCTCGGGGTGCTGCTCGGCTGGGCCGCGTTCCCGGCGATCTTCGTCGCGCTGCTGCTCCAGGCGATGCTCTTCGGCGTGGGAGGAGTCACCGTGCTCGGCGTGAACACGGTCGCGTTGGCCCTGCCCGCCGTCGTCGCGCACGGCCTCTTCGCCGCGCGCCTCGAACGCGGCTCGCCGGCGTTCTGGGGCGCGCTGGCGGGCGGATCGGCGGCGGCGATGACGGGCGGGCTCGTCGCGCTCGCGCTCGCGGCGAGCGGCAAGGAGCTCCGGCCGGCGGCCGCGCTCGTCTCCGTGGCCTACCTCCCGCTCGTCGCCGTAGAAGCGGCGCTCACCGCGGCGATCGCGTCCTATCTCGGCCGCGCGCATCCCGCGCTGCTCGGAGGGATCCACGCGCCGCGCCTCGATCGTCCGGCGCTCTGACGCGGAACGCATGCCGGACCTCCGCGGCCTCGACCCCCGAGCGCGCGTCGGCGCCGTGCTCGCCTTCGCCCTGGCGGTGGTCGCGCTCGAGCGCCTCGAGACCGTCGCGCTCGCGCTCGGCGCGGCCGTGGTCGGCGCAGCGCTCTTCCGGGTCCCGCCGCGAGTCGCGGCCCGGCGGCTTGCCGCCGCGCAGGCGAGCCTCGTCCTCCTGCTCGTGACGCTGCCCTTCACGATTCCGGGCGAGAGCGTCTTCCGAGTGGGACCCCTCCGCGCGAGTGACGCAGGCCTGCTCCGCGCGGCCCTGGTCGCGCTCCAGGCGAACGCGATCCTGGTGGCCGTCATGGCGCTGCTCGGAACGCTCGACGCGAGCCGGCTCGGCCACGCCCTCCATTGGCTGCGGGCGCCCGCCGCGCTCGTGCACCTGCTGCTCTTCACCGTCCGCTACCTGGGGCTCCTCGAGGCCGAGCTCGCGCGCCTGCGCACCGCGATGCGGGCCCGCGCATTCCGGCCCCGCAGCGACCGCCACACCCTGCAAAGCCTGGGTCAGCTCGCGGGCATGCTGATCGTGCGGAGCCACGCCCGGGCGGAGCGCGTGATGGAGGCGATGCGCTGTCGCGGCTTCACCGGGCGTTTCCACGTGCTCGACGACCTGCACTGGCGCGCGTCCGACGGCGTCTTCGCGGCGGCGCTCTGCCTCGGGATCGCCGGGCTCCTCGCGGCGGACCGCTGGTGACGGCTCCGTTGGTCGAGCTCCGCGACGTCCACTTCGCCTACGAGGCGGCGCGGCCGGTCCTGCGCGGCGCGAGCCTGCGCCTCGCGGCCGGAGAGCGCGTCTCGCTCCTGGGCGCGAACGGAGCGGGCAAGACGACCCTCCTCCACGCGATCGTCGGCCTGATCCAGCCGCAGGCGGGCTCGGTGATCGCGTTCGGCGAAGAGCGCCGGCGCGAGAAGGAGTTCTGGAGCGTGCGAGCGCGCGTGGGGCTCCTCTTCCAGGACCCGGACGACCAGCTCTTCTGCCCGACCGTGCTCGAGGACGTCGCCTTCGGGCCCCTCAATCTCGGCCGCTCCCGCGAGCAGGCGCGCGTGATCGCGGAGGCGACGCTCGAGCGGCTCGCGATCTTCGAGCTCGACGATCGCGCGACGCACCGGCTCTCCGGCGGCGAGAAGCGGCTCGTGACGCTCGCGACGGTCCTGGCGATGGAGCCCGAGCTGCTGCTCCTCGACGAGCCGACGCTCGGGCTCGACGAGGCCGCCGCGGAGCGGCTGGTCGCGGTCCTCGCTGGCCTTCCACAGGCGATGTGCCTGGTCTCGCACGACCGCTCCTTCCACGCAAGGCTCGCGACGCGCGCGGTGGAACTGCGAGCCGGGAGGGTTGTAGACTGCCGGCCGTGACGAGCGGAGCCTTCTTTCCGGATTTCTTCGTGGTGGGAGCGCCGCGCTGCGGCACGACCTCGCTCTGCGCCTGGCTCGCCGGCCACCCCGCGATCTGCTTCTCGAGGCCCAAGGAGCCGCACTACTTCTCGAACCTCCTCGGCGGCGGCGCCGGAGGCGACCTCCAGCGCGACTACATCGAGCGCTGCTTCGCCCACCGCGGGCCGCAGCACCTGCGCGCCGGCGAGGGCTCGGTCTCGTACCTCTACTCGCCCGAGGCGATCGAGCGGATCCTCCAGGTCGCGCCGCGCGCGCGCTTCATCGCCATGCTGCGCGACCCGCTCGACATGCTCCGCTCCTATCACCTGCGGCTCCTCTACCTGCTCGAGGAGGACGAGGCCGAGCTCGCCAGCGCGTGGCGTCTCCAGGCGGCGCGGGCCCGGGGCGATTGCCGGCCGCGCCTCTGCACGGAGCCGCGCCTGCTCCAGTACGCCGAGACCGGGAGCCTCGGGACCTGGCTCGAGGAGCTCCTGCGGCGCGCGGGCCCGGAGCAGTGCCTGGCCGTCGTCTACGACGACCTCGCGGCGGCCCCCGCCAAGGTCTACGAGCGCGTGCTCCGCTTCCTCGACCTCGAGCCCGACGGCCGCACGTACTTCCGCGGCAAGCAGCGCAGCCGGGGCTATCGCTCGCGCCGGCTCCAGGAGCTGCTCTTCAAGCCGCCGCCGGCGCTCGCCAAGCTGGCGGGCGTGCGTACCTCCGCGGAGAGCCGGCCCGCGGCGGAGAGCGCCGGCGCCGGGGCCCGGAAGGCGCGCCGGAGCGTCGCCGTCCGCTGGCTTCGTGCAAGGGCGCGCGCCGCGGGCCCGGCCCTCGTGCGCCTGCGCAAGCGCCTCGTGCGCTGGAACTCCGTCGACGTCCGCCCGCGTCCGCTCCCGCCCGAGCTGCGCGAGGAGATGCGCGCCACCTTCGCGCCCGAGATCGCGAAGCTCGAGGAGCTGCTCGGCCGCGACCTCGGCCACTGGGGCCGGCCCTGATCCGGCACTCCGGTTCTGCCGACCTCCGCGCTCGCCCCCGGTGGTCGGGCGGGCGCAGGCCCCTATGCTGCCCTCAGCGCACCGTGCGCACGATCTGATCCCACCTCGCGACGCGTTCATCGCTCTCGCCCATCATCGCGACGATCTGTCGGCGGACGTAGGCGACGTCCAGCTCGGAGCGAAGAGCGACCAGGCGCTCCAGGTCGACGAGATCCTTGGCGCGGAAGAAGAGCAGCTTGAAGACCGCGATCGCCTCGGCCGAGAGGAACCAGGCCTCGCTTCCGCCGATCTCGTGTCGCACGCGCGTGCGCTCCGCCTCACGTGAGAAGTCGATGCTCGGCGTGAAGACGTCGATCCGGTAGAGGCTCCAGCGACCGACGAACATGCCGTCTCGCGCGTTCTGGGCCCGGGCCGCCTCGGCGTCGATGCGGACTCCGATCGAGGCGAGCACCTCGAATACGGCGTCGAGATCCTCTTCGCCGACGAAGACGTTCACGTCTACGTCGATCGTCGCGCGGGGGACGGCCCAGAGTCCATACGCGATGGCGCCGCCGATCGCATATGAGATGCCGCGCCCTTCGAACGCGCGAGCGATCGCGAGCGCAGCGTCGAGGGGATCGTACGGCTCCGCGGGCGCCATCGGGCCGAGCGGCCCCGTTCAGCCGGTTCCGGCGCGCGGGGGCAGGTCGGCTGGACGACGACCCGCGACCCTGCGCAGGCGGGCCAACGCGCGGATGGAGCTCTCCGGCAGGGGGTCGAAGAACTCGGCCACCCGCTCCGCATCCGACCTCGAGCGGAGCATCCGCGCCCCGGCCCGGCAGACCGCGGCGAGCAAACGCGCCCGTTCCTCGAGCGTGAGACCGCGGTAGAGCTCGACCTCGCCCCGCAAGTCCAGCCCGTCGGGCACGTGCAGCGGGACACGCGAAGCCACCCCGCGAGTCTAGCCTAGCCGAGCGCTTCCGCGCGGAGGATCTAGCCCACTGGGGCCGGGCCTGATCCGGCGGCCGGGTTCTGCGGATCTCCGCACTCACCCCCGCTGGTCGAGGCGGGCGCAGGCGCCTATGCTCCCGCGCCTCGACAGGGCGGCGCGACCGCCGTGCGCAGGCGCAGCGGCTTCGGCGAGGAGGGGAAGCATGGCGAAGATGGGGTCGGTGCTCGTCGCGGCGCTCGCGCTCGCGGGCTGCGTGAACCAGAACACCTGGACGCCCACCGTCGATCCCTACACCGACCCGAACGCGGCGCGCCTCGGCATCGACGAGGCGCAGTGCCGGCAGATCGCCACCCAGGCCTCGGGGGGCTCGCTGCAGCAGACCGGCAAGGGAGCGATCATCGGCGGACTGCTCGGCGCCGCGGCCGGCGCCGCCATCGGCGCCGCGGCGCACGACCCGGGCATGGGTGCCGCGATCGGGGCCGCGGCCGGAGGGTTCGGCGGCGGCGGGTACGAAGCCGCGAAGACGAGCCAGAGCTTCCAGCAGGTCTTTTCGAAGTGCCTGCGCGAGCGCGGCCACAACGTGCTCAACTAGGAGCCCACATGTTGCTCGAGAACCTCGGTCGATCCCTGGTGGGCGGGCTCGTCGCCCTGTGCCTGCTCGCTGCACCCGGCTGCGCGAGTGCGCCGTGGGTGAAGCGCTTCGGCCATCCGGTGCACGTGAGCGAGGCCGTGGCGCTGAGCCAGCACGGCGTCCCGCCGGACCAGATCATCGCCAAGATGAACCGGGGTGGGCTCGTCTACAGCCTGACCGAGGAGGAGTACGTCGAGATCCGCAAGCGCGGCGTCACGCCCCAGGTGATCGCGTACATGCAGGGCACGTACACCCAGGCGGTGGCGAGCTTTCCGAAGCTCGCGAAGGATCCGAACCTCGGGTGCTGGTACCTGGGCCCCGACGGTCACTGGTACGCCGGCGGCCCCGACGGCCTGCACCCGGAGTGCTGAGGGCCGCGAAGGCCGATCCCGAGGGAGCGCCGCTCGTGAAGGGGAGACCCGAACGGATCCACTCGGCGTACCTGTTTCCGTCGATCGTCCTCGTGCTCGTCGCCCAGCCGATCGTCGCCTCGATCTCCGCCACCGGGTCGGAGCTCCTTGCCTTCCCGTTCGCGGTGGCGCTGGTGGCCGGCATCTGGAGCCTCGACCGCCGGGGCTTCTGGTTCCGCGTGAGCCTCGGCCTCGGCCTCGCGACGTTCGTGATGACGGGTGCGGGTGCATTGATCCCCCATCGTGCATCGGAGCTCTCGGGCATCGCATGCCTCGCCGCGCTCGGCGCGATCTGCGCCGTGCTCGGCATCCGCTGGCTCTTCGTCGCCCCCCGCGTCACCGTCGAGAGCCTGCTCGCGGCGCTGAGCGTCTACCTCCTGATCGGGATCACCTTCGGCATCGTCCACATCGGCCTCTACGCGCGCGATCCCGCCTGGTACCACGGCGTGAGCCCCGGCGGGGAATCCGCGGAGACGGCCGAGCTCATCTACTTCAGCCTCGGCACGCTCACGACCTCCGCCTACGGGGACGTCGTGCCCGCGCATCCGCTCTCGCGCCTGCTCTGCAACGTCGAGGCCGTGATCGGGCAGATGTACATGGCCGTGCTGGTGGCGACGCTGGTGGGCGCCTACGCGACGGGTCGGGCGGGCCCGGGCGGCGGGAACGCGGGTCGGTCGTAGCCAGCCGAGCGCGGCCGCGGCAGGTAACCCTGGTACGCGCTCGCCCCGGTGACGCTGGTGCTCGCGCAGCCGAGGCCCGCCGCCAGAGCCAGCGCGGCGCCGACTCCATGGACTCCGCTTCGATCCGTAGCGCAGGGCTTCATCACGGCCTCCCGATCGGTACCCACCGATAGCGGGCGGCCCGAGTGTACCCGGCTGCTCCCGCAAGGGCTTGACAGTTCTCGCCACGACGGCGGCCGCGATCCTCCCGGCACCCGCTCGGCGTGGTCCCCGACCAGCGCCGGAAGGCGCGGGTGAAGGCGCTCGCGTCCGCGTAGCCGAGGGTCGCCGAGATCTCGAGGAGCGGCATCTTCGTGTGCTCGACGAGCTGGCGCGCGATCTCGAAGCGCGTCTCCTCGACGAGCCGGTGGAGGCTCGTGCCCCGCGCCTGGAGGCGGCGGTTCAAGGTCCGCCGATGCAGCTCGAGGCGCTCCGCCACCTCCTCGACGGACCCCTTCCCGCCCAGGAGCAACGTGCGCAGCATCCGGCGCAGATCCGCGACGAGGTCTCCCTCGGCTCGCCCTTCGAGCGCTTCGACGCGCCGCCGGAGGCGGTGGTAGGCTGACGAGTCGGCCGCGCTCGATCGGCGCCCGAGCCAGGACGCCGGGAAGACGAGCGCCGTTCGCTCGGCATCGAAGTGAAGCGGCGCCTCGAAGACCCGGTAGAAGGGACGCAGGTCCACGGGCTTGCTGTGGCAGAAACGCACTTCGGTCGCCCGCCAGCCGCGGCCGCAGAGGGTTCTCATCGCGTTCATCGCGATGGCGATCGCGCCGTCGTGGATCTGGTCGCTCCACTCGACGCCCGCCTGGCAGACCTCGTAGCCGAGCGTCGCCACACGTCCCTGCACCAGCAGCGACGAGACCGCCCCGCGATCCCGGAGGTGCTGGTGGGCGGTCAGGTTGTGAAGCGCGGTGCCGACATCCGGGGAGCTCTGGGTCAGGAGCCCGACCAGGCCGAGCGAGGCCAGTCCGGAGCGCTGCCCGACGAGCAGCCCGAAGTGGGGGCAGCCGGTTCTCACCACGGCGCGACCGAGCAGCCGGCCGAGGGCCGCGATGGGGATCTCGTTCGCGGGATCGTCGAAGAGCCTCGGATCGAGGCCGGCTTCGGCGAGGAAGGCATCGGGAACGACGCCGAGCTCCCGCAGGAGCGGCGGGATGCTGGTGATCGCATCGACCCGTACCATGCCCTCGGCCACGGGCGGCGGACCGTCGTCGACGTCGGCCGGGAAGGGGCGGCGCGGGGCTGTTGCCGTCATCCGGGGGGCTCTCGGCGCGGCATTCTGGGGGAAGCGTCGCAAAATGGCAAGCGACGATCGCGCGCATGCTGGATCATGTGGGGTCGCTTGGAAGGGAGAATCGGGATGCTGCGGCGCTTCGACTCGATCGGAAGGCTCCGGCGTGCGGCTCTCGCCGCGGCGTGGGGCGTGGCTTCCGCGGCGGCTTTCGACGTCTCGGCCGCGCCTCCGCCCGCGAAGGAATGGGAGGTGGAGATCGCTCCCTACGGCTGGCTCGCGCTCGCCCATGGGCAGGTGGATACGCCCCGGGGCAAGCAGGAGTTCACGATCGATGCGCACGACGTGCTGAAGGCCTTCGACCTCGCGGCGGCGGGCACCGTCAAGGCGCGCTGGCGGCGCTTCGTCTTCCTGACCGACGTCTTCTGGGCCAAACTCTCGGTCGACGACGCGGTCGGGGATAGCCTCGTCAGCTTCGACCTGACGCAGAAGCTCGGCTGGTTCGAGGCGCTCGGCGGCTACCGGGTCTACGAGCGCCCGGGCGGGCTCTTCGGGACACCCTCCCCGACGGAGCAGCGCATCTTCGGAGTCGACCTCCTCGCGGGGCTCACCTACAGCTGGGTGGACGTGCGGCTCAAGGTCTCGCGCGATCCGGGCTCCGTGATTCCTGCGCTGCAGCGCACGCTCCGGCCCACGGACGACTGGGTGGCCCCGTACCTCGCCGCTCGCCTGCTGAACGACTTCACCCCCCGCCTCCGCCACGAGACGCTCCTCGGCCTCGGCGCCTTCGGCGTGGGCGACGCGCCGAACCTCGCGTGGCAGGTGAAGAGCCTCTTCTCGTACGCGATCTCGGAGCACTGGCGTCTCACGGCGGGCTACCGAGCCCTCGGTTTTCGCGACGACAATCTCGACATGACCTTCCACGGCCCGATGCTGGGCGGCGCCTTTCACTTCGGAGGGGGGGGATGACGATGCGAGCGAGGACGGGTTGCATCGGAGCCTTGCTGGCGATCGCGTTCGCGCTGTCGGCTGCTCCGGCGCGGGCCGCGGAGGCGAAGACTCCGGCGGGGCCGCCGCACGCGGAGGACGTGCTGCGCGCGATGTCGAACTACCTGGCCAAGCAGAAGGCCTTCTCCTACCATGCCGAGGTCGAGTTCGACCAGCTCCTGCCCGGGGGTCCCAAGGTGCGGCTCGCCGGCGCCGTGGATGTCTCGGTGGCCCGTCCGGGTCGCCTCGTCGTCGACTACCGCGACGACATCTCGGACCGCGTCGTGTGGTTCGAGAATGGCCGCGTCACGCTCTTCGATCCGGTGGCCGGGACCTACGCGCAGGTCTCCGGGCCGAAGGACATCGACGGGATGGTCGCCAAGCTCGAGAAGGAGTACGGCGTCGCACTGCCCCTCGGCGAGCTCGCGGAGAGCGATCCGCACGCGGTGCTGACCCGCGGCGTTGACCTCGCCCACTACGTCGGGGTGCACAACGTCGAGGGGGTCCACTGCCACCACGTCGTACTCCAGCGCAAGGACCTCGACCTCCAGGTCTTCGTCGAGGTCGGCGAGAAGCCGCTCGTGCGCAAGCTCGTGTTCGAGTATCCGGAGCGAGCGGGCTCGCCGCAGTACACGGCATCGATCACGGAGTGGAGCTTCGAGGCGCCGAAGTCGGAGCTCTTCGCGCCGAAGGTCCCGAAGGAAGCGGCCAGGGTCGACTTCCTTCCGATCGGGGAGGGCCGCTGATGAGGATCGAGAACCGGGATCTGTGGAGCCGGCGTCCGGTCTGGCGCCTCGGGGCGGCCCTGCTCGCCTTTCTGTTCGCGCTGACCTCCGACGCGGTGGCCCGCGGCGGCTTCGGCGGGGGCGGCGGGGGCGGCGGGGGACACAGCTTCGGGGGCGGCGGAGGTGGTTTCGGTGGAGGAGGCGGTGGCTTCGGCGGCTCCCACGGCGGCGGATCTGGCGGCGGGGGCTTCGGCGGCGGAAGCTCGCGCTCGGGCGGCTGGGGTGGCGGCGGCGGATCTGGCGGCGGCTCGGGGGGACACGGTGCGGCGGCATCGCAATCCGGCCAGTCCGGCGGGGGCCAGCGTCCGTCCGGGTCCGGCCAGGGCGAGCAGGACGCGAGCCAGAACCAGTCCCAACGCCAGAGCTCCGCGTCGTCCAACCAGCAGAGCCGCCAGTCGACCGGCCAGTCCATGCAGCAGCAGCGCGATTCGACCGGGGAGTCCATGCAGTCGAGCGCGCAGAACTACCACGGCGGCTCGTATACGCAGAACAACTACTACGGCGGCTCTGGGTGCTGCAGCAGCAGCAGCAACGCTGGATGGGCCGCCGCGGGTGGACTGGCCGTGGGGATGGTGCTCGGCGCGGCCGTCGCGTCCACGCCCCCGAGCTCGACGACGGTGATCGTCGAGGGCGCTCCCTATCAGTACGCGAACGGGGTCTACTACGCGCCGGCACCGTCGGGCTCCGGCTACGTCGTGGTGCAGGCGCCGCCGGGGGCCGCGGTTTCCACGCTGCCGCCGGCGGCGGTCACGGTGCAGGCCAACGGGCAGAGCTACGAGTACCTGAACGGCGTCTTCTACCAGGCGAGCTACACGCCGAGCGGCCAGCTCAGCTACACGGTGGTCCAGGCACCGATGGGCGCCACCGTCTACTCGCTCCCGCAGGGTGTCAAGCCGAACAACGTCGGCGGCGCGGCGTACTACAACTACGGGAGCACCTGGTTCCGGACCTTCTACAGCGGGAACGAGACGGCCTACATGGTCGTCCAGAATCCGCTGGCCTGAACGGGGCACCCGCGCCGCCCGACGGGGAGGCGGCGCTCCCGCGGCGGCAGCGTGGGGAGTCACGGACCGACCGGAGCTTGCGCCTCGGCTCGAAGGTGAGGTTGTATCGAGAGGTGCACAACCAGCCGCTCGCCGACGCCTCGCTCCTCGCCTGCCCGGACTGCGACCTGGTGCAGCGCCTTCCGGATCTCGAGCCGGGAGCGTCCGCGCGCTGCCCCCGCTGCGACCTGGAGCTGTGGCGGCGCCGCGACGACTCGCGTCACCGGACGCTCCCGCTGACGCTCGCCGCCGCGGTCCTCTACCTGGTCGCGAACGCCTTTCCCATGCTGAGCCTCACCGCCCTCGGGCGCGAGGCCTCGACGACGGTGCTCGGAGGCGCCGAGCAGCTCTGGCGCGACGGTCTGGAGATCGTCGCGGGGCTCGTGCTCTTCACCGCGGTGATCGCGCCGGCGCTCCAGATCGGCTTCATGCTGGCGATCCTGCTCGGGGCCCACCGCGAGCGCCCGGCGAGCTGGGTGGGAACGCTCCTCCGCCACCACCCGACCACCCGGATCTGGAGCATGATCGAGGTCATGATGCTCGGCGTGCTGGTCGCCCTGATCAAGATCGCGGAGCTCGCGACGGTGATCCCGGGAGTGGCGATGTTCGCGCTCGGGGGGCTCGTCTTCCTGCTCGCCGCGATCCAGGCGAGCTTCGACCCCCGGCAGGTGTGGGAGCGCGTCGAGTGGGCGGAGGCCAGGGCGCGGGGAGCCGGCGCCTCGGAGCGGATGGCCGAGGCGACGCCGTGAGCGCGGCCGCCCCGACGGCCCCGAGCGCGATGCAACTCGGTCTCCAGAGCTGCGAGGGCTGCGGCCTGCTCTCGCGCCCCGCGCCCGGCGAGGAGGAGGGGCGCTGCCCGCGCTGCGACGAGGAGCTCGTGTTCCGCAAGCCCGCGAGCCTGCAACGCACCTGGGCGTATCTCATCGCCGCGGCGATCTGCTACGTCCCGGCCAACGTCCTCCCGGTGCTGACGACGACCACGGCCACCGGCAGCGACTCCGACACCATCCTGCAAGGCGTCGTGCTGCTCTGGTCGCCGACCGGGTGGCCGCTCTCGCTCATCGTGCTCGCCGCGAGCATCATGATCCCGAGCGCCAAGATCCTGGCGCTTACCTACCTGCTCGTCAGCGTGCAGCGGGGCTCGGTCCAGAACAACGGGCAGCGCGTCCGGCTCTACCGGACGGTCGAGCTGATCGGACGCTGGTCGATGGTCGACGTCTTCGTCGACGCCTTCACCGCGGCCCTGGTGCAGCTCCAGCCGCTGATGTCGGTGGCGCCGGCGCCGGGCCTCTTCTTCTTCGCGGCGGTGGTGGTGCTCACCATGCTCGCGGTCGAATCCTTCGATCCCCGGCTGATCTGGGATCCTTCGAGCTCCCGAGAGGTTCGCCATGCCTGAGCTCCCCCGAGCCCCCGAGTCGAGAGCCGTCGCCCGGAAGCGCACGAAGCTCTCCCTGGTCTGGCTCATCCCGATCGTGGCGGCGGCCGCCGGCGCCTGGGTTGCCGTGACCCGGATCCTGGCCGAGGGCCCCAAGATCACGATCGTCTTCCAGTCGGCCGAGGGACTCGAGGCGGGCAAGACCAAGATCGAGTACAACGGGGTCCAGGTGGGCACCCTGACCGCGATCGAGCTCTCGGACGACCACCGGAGCGTGATCACGACCGCGCAGATGGCCCCCAAGACGGAGGGATTTCTCGTCGAGGACACGAAGTTCTGGGTCGTGCGCCCGCGGATCTCGGGCGCCACCGTGTCGGGGCTCGGCACCCTCGTCTCCGGGGCCTACGTCGGCCTGGAGATCGGCACCTCGGCGAAGTCCCAGCGCCACTTCGAAGCCCTCGAGACGCCGCCGGTGGTGACGGGCGACGCGCCCGGCCGCTTCTTCGTGCTCGAGACCGCCGACCTCGGCTCGCTCGACAACGGCACGCCGATCTACTTCCGGCGCCTGCAGGTCGGTGAGGTCGCATCGTATGAGCTCGACAAGGACGGCCAGGGCCTGAGCGTGAAGGTGTTCGTGAACGCGCCCTACGACCAGTACGTCACTCCGACCACGCGCTTCTGGCACGCGAGCGGGATCGACCTCTCGCTCTCCGCGAGCGGCCTCAGCGTGCAGACCCAGTCGGTCGTCTCGATCCTGATCGGGGGCATCGCGTTCGAGACGCCCGCGACCGGCCCGGCCCTGTCGCCGGCCGAGGCGAACACGGTCTTCACCCTCTTCGGCGACCGGGCGGCGGCCTTCAGGCCGGCGGCCCGCGATCCGCAGACCTACGTGCTCGTCTTCAAGCAATCGGTCCGCGGGCTCGCGGCCGGCGCGCCCGTGGAGTTCCGCGGCATCCCGGTCGGCGAGGTCGTCGACGTCACCGCGCAGGTCGACCCGAAGACCTTCGAGTTCTCGGTGCCGGTAACCCTCCGACTGGATGCGGAGCGGCTCGGCGTCAAGGTCCTCGAGCCCGAGCCCGGCGTCGATCGTGAGTCCCTGCGCCGGAAGCTGGTCGACACCTTCGTCTCACGCGGGGTCCGCGCGCAGCTGCGGACCGGAAACCTGTTGACCGGAGCGCTCTTCGTGGCGCTCGACTTCTTCCCCGACGCTCCCCCCGCGACCGTGAACTGGTCGCAACAGCCGCCGCAACTGCCGACCATCCCTGGGGAGCTCGAAGCGGTCGAGGCCAGCGTCGTCAGCATCATCAAGAAGCTCGATCAGATCCCCTACAAGGCGATCGGCGACGACCTGAAGCAGGCGATTGTCGAGCTCGACCGGACGCTCGTGAGCGCGCGCGGCACGCTCGACAACGCCAACACCATGATCGAGCCGAACTCCGTGCTCGGCGAGCGGCTGGAGGGCACGCTCCAGGAGGTGAGCGGCGCGGCCCGCGCGCTGCGCCTGCTCGCCGACTATCTCGAGCGCCATCCCGAGGCGCTGATCCGCGGCAAGACGGGGGAGGCGAAGTGATGGCGGGCAGGTTCACGCATTGGCTCCCGATCGCGCTCGTCGCAGCGGCCACGGCCGGCTGCGGGACGTCGGCGCCGGCGCGCTTCTATACCCTCGAATCCACGGCGACGGCCGGCGTTGCGCCGGCCGCGCGCACCGGCGTCCTGGTCGGCCCGGTGTCCATCCCCGCCTCGGTCGACCGCTCGGAGTTCGTGGTCCAGATCGCGCCGAACCGCGTCGAGATCGACGAGTTCAACCGCTGGGCCGCGCCGCTCGGCGAGAGCATCGCGCGCATCGTTGCCGGCGACCTCGCGGTGCTGCTCCAGACACCGGACGTGGCCACCGCGCCTTTCGCGAACTTCGATCCGGCCTACCGGGTGACGATCGACGTCCAGCGTTTCGACTCGGTCCAGGGCGAGGCGGCGCTGGTCGAGGCGGTCTGGGCCGTGCGCAAGACGGCGGGTGGGGAGACGCGCTCGGGCCGCACGCTCGCGCGCGAGCAGCTCCAGGGCGAGGGCTTCGAGGCGCTCGCCGCCGCGCACAGCCGCGCGCTCGCGAAGCTCTCCGCCGACATCGCCGCGGCGATCCGGGCGGCCGCCGACGCTCGCTGAGCGAGTCCGTCACCGCCCCGTGAGCTCGACCGCATAGTTGGCATAGCCGAACTCGTTGCTCCGCGCCGCGATGTACTCGTCGCCCAGCTTGTAGACCGACACCTCGAACGGTGCCCCGTCGACGTCCGTGGTGAGACGTCCGTTGCGGATCTCGTATTGACTCTCGGCGCCGTGCATCAGCTCGCCTGCCGCGCTCAGATCCAACGCCTTGCCGTCGATCGCGGTGACGAGGCGCCGGCCCGTCGTGCCGTAGAGGACCTCGAAGCGCTGCCCGGTGACGATATTCCGCACGCGCAGCGTGTTTCCTACGACCAGCGCCTTCAGCTGCGCGTCCGAGAGCGCCACCGCCCCCTGCTGCTCGAGGCCGGCGACGGTCACGCCCGGCTTCGCGACCTTGCGCGCATCGGGGCTCGGCGTGTACCAGATCGGCGAGCTCCACGCCCGCTCCTGGATCGTCGGCCCGAAGCCTGCGCCGCTCGGCGGCACCCGGCCGAGCTTCACGGCCTGGATGGTGCTCCAGCGCGGCGTCGGGATCTCCAGCACGCGGACGTAGTAGAACGCGTCCAGGCTCGGGTCGAAGTCGGGGTCCGTCCAGACGGTCTCGAGCTGCGCCGCGCCGATCGTGTTGGTGTAGGTGCCCTTCGCGAGGTCCACCGTCGAGCCGATCGGTGGCACCCTGCCGGTGACGGGGTCTGGCTTGCGCGCGCCCGCCCAGGCGACGTCGTAGATCCTCTCGAACGACTGGCCGCTCCGGCTCCAGCCCTTGACGATCTGCACGCGATCGAGATTCGCGCTGTCGGGGTCCTTCAGCGCCCAGACGGCGAAGGTCGGCGCCTTGGCCCTCGGCGCCGGCAGGTCGGCGCCCATCGACACGCCCTGCGCGTACGCGGTCTCGACCCCGTCGCGCTGCTGCACGAGTTCGGCCCCGTAGCTCCAGCCGCCGAAGAAGCGCAGTGGGATGCGCACTCCGCTCGTCGAGTAGGTCTCCTTGCGCTTCATCCCGGCGAAGATCGCCTCGCGCGTGTTCTCCTCGGCCCACACCGCGCTCAGGCCCGCGGGGCCGATCCAGAGGCTGTTGAGTCCCAGCACCGTGGCGCCGTCGATGCGCTTCTCCGGCGTATCGTCGACGGTCCCGTGCACGCCGAAGAAGTTCTCCTGGCGGTAGGGCACGACGCTGACGTGCGAGTCGGAGCCGCTCACGACGCCGAACTTGTAGGGGTTGAAGCCGCGCGCCTGCTCGAGCGCGACGCCGTCCCTGTAGGCCTGCCGGACGTAGCTGCCGTACTCCCGGGGCGGCCCGCCCTTCGAGCCGAGAATGTGCCAGACGAAAACCTCGTAGTTCGCGAACTCGTCGTTCGGCGAGAGCCCCGGCGTCGTCTCCGACTGGCCCTTCACCTGCTTCATCTCGGTGAGCGGCTCGTTGCGCAGCCGCGTTTCCGCCCACGTGCGGTCGATCGGCCGACCCTTGTCGTCGACCTCCGTCGGGAACATCAACCCGTCGCTCAGGTTCGCGTTGTGCGAGACCGCGAGCACCTCGTTGCCCGCCGCGCGCTGAGAGTCCATCCACTTCCACAGCTCGCTCGGATCGTCGGAGTCGATGGACGTGAACGGCGCCTGGGGCACCTTCTTGGCGTCGAGGAAGAAGATGTTGCGGTGCAGGTTCTTGGAGCTCGGGGAGGAGGTCCACTCGTAGGCGGCGAACGTCGTGAACTTGCCGGGCTGATTGTACTTGTTGGCGATCTCGACGATCCGCCTCCAGACGGGAGCGACCACTCGAGGGTTGGTCATCTCCTCGACCGGGTGAGCCTTCGCGATCGTGACCGAGAGCACCTTGAAGGCGAGCAGCGGATCGGCGCGGACGCCGACCTCGAGCGCCTTGGCGACGAAGGGCGCCGACTTCCGGAGCGGTGATTCCGGGTCCATCGCCTCCTGGATCATGCCCATGTACTCCGAGTGCTCGGTGACGGCCCCCCAGTCGAGCGGCTTGGTGATCGTGACCGTGTAGCCGCCCGGATGCGGCGTGGGGTTGCCCAGCGCGTACCGGTAGAAGTCTTCCGGCCCCGTCAGCGTGTCGCCAAAGGCGAACGCGTCGAAGGACCAGCTCGTGTGCACGTGCTGTTCGCCGAAATAGACCCTGCGCTCGGCGTTCTCCTGGGCGATTGCCGACGCAGGCGCCGAGCAGAGGAGCACGGCCGCCAACCGTGCGATCGTCACGGCGGGGATCGCGATCGGCGTTTTCTGCATGCTCGTCTCCAGCGCGTCCACCGCGCCCGGTGCTGCGTTCCTCGACGGGCCTCGCGAGGCCGCTCGCTTTTCTAGCGCAACCGCAGCCGAGGTGGAACGGTCCCTCCGGGTCGAGGGTCGCCCAGTGGGCCAGCGACGGGAGCGTGAGCGAGGCTGCGCGAGCCCCGCTCCCGCCCCGCGCGGCGGGCATGTCGCAAAGTGTCAAGAGTTCCCCGCGATCATCGCCGAGGTCAACCGGGAGCACGCCTCGGTCCGGGCGACGCGGCGCACCGCCCGTAGCCGGTCGCAGCCCGCGACAGCGCTCGATCCTGCAGGGCACGCCGCCTCGACCCTGGCGCAGCCGGCGCAGATAGCGCTCAGCTCCCGCCTGGCTTCTCCGCGGCCTGGACCTTCCCGTAGAGCGTCTCGAGCTCCGAGGCGAGCAGCTTGCTCCCGATCGCGCGTTTGGCGCTCCCGCCGAAACCGGTCACCTGGTCGGTCGAGGTCCGGTTCGTGTAGACGACGAGGGTCCCCTGCTGCATGGGGAGGAACGCGGAGATCGACTGCTCGCAGTTGTAGCCGCCGCTCACGTAGAACTGCCGCTGTGCGACGACCCAGGCCGGGCCCTCGGGGATGAAGAGCGTGTGGGTGAGCGCGATCGTCGGCACGCCGTGGGCCTGGTAGTGCGACCAGTCGAAGGTCTCCTCGAAGCCCGGGGGCTTGGAGCTCGGGTAGGCGAGGAGCGCCTGGAAGGCGTCGGGGACCAAGGCCTCGAGCTTCTTCGTCGCCGCGGTGGCCGAGCGCAGGTCGTCGGCGGGAGAGCGCGTCTTCCCTCCGGAGTGCGCGTAGGCGGCGATCCCCGCGAGCCCCTGCGTCTGATAAGCCTGGAGTCGGGCGATGAGGGCGCTCTTCACCGCGGCTTCCACGGCGGCCGGCGTCGGCGCGGAGCCGAGCGCGTCGAAGGCGGCGATCTCCTGGGCGGAGAGATTCAGGTCGCCGTCCGGCCCCGCGTCGGCGTAGGCCTTCGCGCGCTTCTCCCCGTCCGGCTGGAGGCTGAGCTTCGCGAAGCTCGCGAGGCTCGGCCCTCCCTCGACCACGCCGAAGGCGATCGTATTCGAGTCGACGCGATCGAGGACGTCCTCCCGCATCTGGTTCACGAGCTCCGTCGGGGACGTCTGCACCAGGAAGGCGAGGGCCGCGACGAGCTCGCGCTCGTTGCTCGCCTGGATCGTGCCCTCGACGAAGCTCCCGGATTTCACCTGCGCGATCTGGTCCGCGCTGAAGCCCAGATCCTGGAGGAAGGTCTCCGCGTCGGGGAGTTGCGCCGACGCGGGCCGCCCGACCGTCACGGCCAAGGCGAGCGCGAGCGCTCCACGGGTGATCGACCGGGTTCGCGGCATGACTGCGCCAACTCCGCGGAGTCTGCGCGAACGGTTGGGAACCCAGGGCTTCATGGCGACCTCCCGATCGGTGCCCGCCCGCCCATCGCGGGCGCGCTCCACTGTAGGCGACCGCGCCCGCACGCGCAGGCGCGGAGTCTCGAGTTAGACGTCGCAAAATGACAAGCGACGATCGCCCGCATCCGGCATCATACGCCGGCGAAGGAGCACAGCGCATGAAACGGGAAGCGAGAGAGAGGGGCGTCGTCGCGGGAGTCGCGACATTTCTACTCGCTGCCACGCTGGCGGTCGCGCCGGCCGCGGCGCAGCAGGTCACGGGCGAGTTGGGTTCGCCCAGCGCCACGACCACGATCAGCGGGAAGCAACTCCCGCCGCCGCCGCCGAAGTTCGGCGGAGTGATCAAGGAGAGCGCCACGGATTCCAAGCCCTGGTGGCCGCCGCGCGTCGTGCCGCCCAAGGGCGCCCCCAACGTGCTGCTCATCATGACCGACGACCAGGGTTATGGCGTCAATGGCACGTTTGGAGGGGTCATCCCGACGCCGGCGCTGGACCGGATCGCGAAGGCGGGGCTGCGTTACACGCACTTCAACTCCACCGCGCTCTGCTCCCCCACGCGGGCGGCGCTGATCACCGGCCGCAATCACCACTCGGTGGGCTTCGGCGTGATCTCGGAGCTGTCGACGGGTTACCCGGGTTATGACTCGATCATCACTCCGGACAAGGCGACCGTCGGCACGATCCTCCGGGACAACGGCTATGCCACGTCGTGGTTCGGCAAGAACCACAACACGCCGCCCTTCCAGTACAGCGTGGCCGGCCCCTTCGATCAATGGCCGTCGGGGATGGGCTTCCAGTACTTCTACGGCTTCATGGGCGGCGAGACCGACCAGTGGACGCCGTACCTGTTTCGTGATCACAACCAGGTCTTTCCGTGGATCGGGAAGCCCGGCTACAACCTCATCACCGACATGGCGGACGAGGCGATCAACTACATGGAGGAGCTCAAGGCCGCGGCGCCCGACCAGCCGTTCTTCGTCTATTACGTTCCCGGCGGAAGCCACTCGCCGCACAACCCGACGAAGGAGTGGAGCGACAAGTTCAAGGGCAAGTTCGACACGGGCTGGAACGTCCTGCGCGAGCAGATCTTCGCCAACCAGAAGCGGTTGGGGGTCGTTCCCGCGAATGCACAGCTCACCGCCTGGCCCGCCGAGCTGGCGCAATGGGAAACGCTGTCGGCCGACGAGAAGAAGCTCTTTGCCCGGCAGGCGGAGGTGTTCGCAGGCTACACGGCCTACACCGACCACGAGATCGGCCGCGTGATCCAGGCGGTCGAGGACATGGGCAAGCTCGACGACACGCTGATCATCTACATCGCCGGAGACAACGGCACCAGTCCCGAAGGCACGACGCTCGGCACGCCGAACCAGTACACTGCCTACAACGGAGTCCTGGACGTCCCGGTCGTCGAGCAACTCACCTTCTACGACACCTGGGGCTCGGCGGCGACCTACCCGCACATGGCGGTCGGGTGGGCGTGGGCGTTCGACACGCCGTTCAAGTGGACCAAGCAGGTGGCGTCGCACTTCGGCGGCACGCGGCAGGGCATGGCGATCTCGTGGCCGGCCCGCATCAAGGACGCCGGCGGCATCCGCCACCAGTTCCACCACATCATCGACATCGTGCCCACGATCCTCGAAGCCACGGGCATCAAGGCACCGGAGGTGGTCGACGGCATCCAGCAGACTCCGATCGAAGGCGTGAGCATGGCTTACACCTTCGACAAGGCCAAGGCCAATGCGCCCTCGACCCGCAAGACTCAGTACTTCGAGTTGATCAGCAACCGCGGGATCTACAACGAGGGCTGGTACGCCAACACGACGCCTCCGGTTGCGCCGTGGGTACTGAACGCGCCGATGCCTGCAGTGAACGCCTACAAGTGGGAGCTGTACAACCTGAGCGAGGACTACTCGCAGGCGAACGATCTCGCCGCGAAAATGCCCGACAAGGTCAAGGAAATGCAGGCGCTGTTCGCGCAGGAAGCGGCCAAGTACAACGTGCTTCCCCTGGACAACTCCCAGTTCGCGCGGGCGATCGCGCCGCGGCCGAGTGCCGTTGCGGGACAGACCGTCTTCACCTACTCGGGCGTGATGCCCGGGATTCCGACCGGCAACTCGCCGAACATCCTGAACAGGTCGTTCACGATTACCGCCGAGGTCCAGGTCCCGCAGGGCGGCGGTGACGGGATGATCGTCACCACCGGGGGCCGCTGGGGCGGATATGGGCTGTACCTGCTCAAGGGCATACCGGTGTTCGACTACAACCTGCTCGCGCTCCTGCAGGCCCGTTGGGCAGGCGATCAACCGCTCACAGCGGGCAAGCACACGATCGTGTTCGACTTCAAGTATGACGGCCCCGGCATCGCGAAGGGCGGTACCGGCGTGCTGAAGGTGGACGGCCGCGAGGTCCGTACGCTGCAGGTTCCGAAGACGGTCCCGTTCCTGTTGCCGGGCGATGAGAGCTTCGACATCGGAGTCGACACACGCACGGGCGTGAACGACCTGGACTACCAGGTGCCGTTCCGCTTCAACGGCAAGATCAACAGGCTCACCTTCAATCTCGGGCCGACGCAGCTCGCCCCAGAGGAACAGAAGAAGGCAGGAGAAGCGGCCGCAAAAGCGCGAGACTAGGAACTGAAGAGAACCACTCGACACGATGAGGAGCGCAACGTGAGCAGATCGATCGGTGTAGCAATCATTCTCTCAGCCTTGATCGTAGCTGGCACCGTGGCTGCCCAGGGCATGCTCTTGGACTTCGCGGCCGACCAGGTGATCCAGAAGTACCAAGGGGCTACCTGCGCGCAGCTGGCGCAGCAGAAGAACGAGCCCAAATCAGAGAAGGTGCAGGCGGCCGTTCAGTTCCTGCGCAACGACTCGCAGGCAAGGGAGGCCTTCATCGACAAGGTCGCCGCACCCGTCGCCAACAAGCTGTTCGAATGCGGCTTGATCCCGTGACCTTCGTGCGGCGCCGCCGCTGATACCGCTCGACGCCGCGAGCGATCCACGTGGCGGAGGAACGGTTCGGACGGTACCCGTGAGCGAAACGAGCCTCGACGCTCTGCGGCGGATTCTCGCCTTCGCCTCAGTCGTGGAAGCCGGCACGGGTCTCGTCCTGATCGTCGATCCGGCGATCGTCGTCACCTTGCTGCTGGGGGCCGAGGTTTCCGGTGCAGGGGCGCCGCTCGGCCGATGTTTCGGCATCGCGCTGCTCGCTCTGGGATTGGCGTGCTGGCCGGGACGACCGCGTGCCGAGACCGCCTGGCCGGCCTTCCGGGCGATGCTGACCTACAACGCGCTGATTGCGCTCTACCTCGCCTACCTGGGCACGCTCGGGCACCTGGGGGGCTTGCTGTTGTGGCCGGGAGTCGTGCTGCACGCCGTCGTGGCGCTGCTGCTGGTCTGGACGTGGCGCGACGAGCGGACGAAGACAACGCAAGGAGCCCGTTCATCGCCCGCCTCGTGAGCCTCAGTCTGATCGATGCTGCGAGCTCGCCGACGGTTGGCTGACGGGCCCGCGCCCGCGGCTCCGTCGGGGGTCCAACGGTCGTCCGTGGCCGTCGCGCGCGACCGTTATCCGGCGAACTAGTGGCCGAGAAGGGCGAGGGCCTCGCGCATGGGGCCGCTGGAGACGACGATCAGCCCCTGGAAAGGATGGGCCATTTCCAGGATCAGGAAGATCGCCCCTGCGATGGAGAACGCGCAGACGAAGAGGGCAGTGATCGCGGTGCCGTTCGACGGCGCGAAGAGGCCGAAAATGACGAAGATGATGCTGAGCCAGAAGACCAGGATCACCAGGAACGGCTCGGCGATGGGATTTCCCATCTGGACGTGCAAGAGCCAACGGGTCTCGGAGAGGTCGCCGCTGATCTCCAGCGCCCTTGCCTGAAGCCAGCGCTGGGCGTCGTTGCCGGGCGCGAGCGCCCGCACCCTGTCCTGGACGGTCTCCAGCAGCATCCAGCCGTTGTCGTCCTCCGGGGGCTGGGATGCCTCATCGGGCCAGGTGGAGTCGATCTGGTTGACGGCATAGCGCCGCAGCAGATCGCGTGCCTCCTTCGCCTCCGGGCCGTAGCTCTCGAGGTTGCGGTCGAGCAGGATCAGGTCGGTGGAGAAATGCTGGATCTCCCCATCCTTGGCATCGAACGCGCTTTTGGTCGAGGCGAGCAGCAGGCTGAGGACCAACGCGCTCATGGTCGCGATCATGCCCATTCCAAGCTTGACGGCATCCTCCGTCGCTTTGGCCAGGTGGTGTTCGGGCAGGCTCCTGCGGATGAGCATGCCGGCCAGCGCCCCCCCGAACACGCAGGCGAGGACGATCGCCCCCATGCCCAACGCATCCATCGCGTCTCCTCCAGCGCCAGGCCTGGTTGCATACCCCGCCATGTGCTACTATGTAGCACATGGTTCGAGTCGGAGTCCGGGCGCTCAGGCAGCACGCCAGCGCAGTGCTGAGACGCGTCGCGGGGGGCGAGGCGGTGGAGGTCACGGACCGGGGGCGGCCCGTCGCGCTCATCGTGCCCGTCCCCACGGGCGATTCCCTCGGGCGGCTGGCCGCCGAAGGGCGGCTGGTCCGAGCGCGCGGCGAGCTGCTCGCCCTGGGGCTGCCGCTCCGCGTCCGAGCCGGGAAGGAGCCGGCGTCGAAGCGGCTCGCCCGCGCCCGAGCCTACGAGCGCTGATGGCGGCCCGCGCCAAGGCCCGGGGCATCCTGTACCTCGATTCCTCGGCGCTCGTGAAGATCGTGGTGGCGGAGCGGGAATCGCCCGCCCTCCGCCGCCTCCTGCAGCGCCATCGGCTTCGCGTCTCCTGCGCCCTCGCGCGCACAGAGGTGGTCCGCGCCGTCCATCACCTGGGCCCCAGGGTGATCGCGCGTGCCCGCCAAGTCGTGCGGCGGGTCGACCTCGTGCGGCTCGACGACGCGCTGCTCGACGCTGCCGGCGCCCTCGACACGGGTGTCCTGCGCTCCCTCGACGCGATCCACCTGGCTGCCGCCCTGACGGTGGCCGCGCAGCTCGAGGCGGTGGTCACGTACGACGCCCGGATGGCGGACGCGGCGAGACTCCTCGGCCTCTCCGTCGCTGCACCGGCGTAGCCCGCCTCATGTGTCCCGCTCCCGTCCGAGCCGCTCCGCGCAGGCCACGATCGCAGCGACGCCGCCGCGGCGGCCGGAAGGTCGTGACCTACCTCGAGGTCGTCGACACCCCCTAGCGGGAGGCGAGCCCTTCCCCGACTTCGAGTCGATGTGGATGACCCAGAAGGCCTCGACGTCCTCCGGGCTGATCATGGTCCCATCCTACCCCGAGCGAGGCCCGCCAGAGGGCGCGGGGCGCTGCGGGGGCGAAAGCGAGGCGATCCGCTCGGCGATCTGACGCGTCACGCGGCCGAGCGCGGCGCTGTGCGCGGCGACGAGATCCTGCCAGGCGGGAGAGGCGGCGGCCTCCTCGAAACGAGCCTCCTCGATGGCGAGCGCACGCCCGTCGGGTCCCGCCACGGTCCAGCGCGCGCGCAGCGTGACCGAGCCTCCCGGGACGCCCTCGAACTCGAGCAGCTCGAGCAGCACGCGGTAGTCGACCGGGAAGCGGGGCTCGACGGGAAAGACGGCGATGCGCGTCGTCCCGAGGAGCGTGCCGAGGTCGTCGGCCATGACGCGCAGGATGTCGGTGCGCAGCGAGCCCCCCCAGCGGTGCTCGCCCCACAGCACGAGCCGGTGTGCCCCGTCGCGCGTCACGATCTCCGGCCGATCGAGGTAGCGCGGGAACTCGATCGGCCCCACCGCCAGCCCGAGCTCCGGCCGGGCCGCCAGGGCTCCGCCGCTCCCGCCGGCGGAGCGGGCCGCGGGGCTCAGCGTGAAGTACTGGGGAGGGACGCCGCCGCCGAGGCAGCCCATGGCGAGCGCCGCGGCGAGGAGGCCTTGCCCGAGCGCGCTCGCGACCGGGCGGACCATCACTGCGCTCCCTGCTTGCCGAAGATCAGCGAGTTCGGCTGGCGCTCGATCTGGTCGGCCGCGAGCCCGATCGAGCGCGCCGCGTCCGTGAGCTCCATGAGGGCGCGCCGCAGCTCGGTGTTGAACGGGGAGTCGGGTCCGACCAAGGAGCCCGCCGAGGCCAGCGTGCGCTCGGCCTGGGCCAGGGTGGCACGCGCGGTCTCGAGCGTCGCGTCCACGGAGGCGCCGATCTTGTCGAGCGGGACCTTCTCGAGGCGCTTCGCGAGCCGCGTCACGCTCGAGGTGATCTCCTCGAGCGGCGTCGGGATGGTGGGAAACTGCGGATAGGGCTCGCGCCAGACGATCTCGGCCGGGGGGACGCCTTCGTGCATGTCGAGCTGCACCAGCAGCTGGCCCGTGAGCAGGCTCCCGCTCTCGAGCTGCGCGCGCAGGCCGCCCCGGACCAGCCGCTGGAGGGCCTCGCGGCGCGCGGCGGGATCGAGGGCGCTGCTGCCGGCGATGCGCTCCGGCTCGATCGCGATCAGCACGGGGATGCGGAAGTTCTGCGTCTGTGGGTCGAGCTCGAGCTTGATGTCCCTCACCTCGCCGATCTGGATGCCGCGGAACTCGACCGGCGCCCCGACGTGCAGACCGCGCACGGACTGGTCGAAGTAGAGCTGGTAGTAGGTGTGCAGGTGGTAGACCTCGCGCTCGCTCGCCTCGCGGCTCGCGTAGAGCTCGAAGACGGCGTCCTCCTCGGCCACAGGACCGATCGCGTCGCCGCGCGCATCGAAGGCGATGCCGCCGATCAGGAGGCTCACCAGCGATTCGACGTCGAGCTCGAAGCCCGTCGCGGAGAGCGAGGCGTGGACTCCGCTCGCGTTCCAGAAGCGGGTGTCGCGGCGCACGCGCTCGTCGTGCGGTGCGTGCACGAAGATCTGGATGTCGACGAAGTCGCCGGAGGCATCGAGCTCGGAGGCGAGGACCTGGCCCACGCGGATCTTGCGGAAGTAGACCGGAGTCCCGACGTCTACCGACCCCGCTCGGTGCGAGCGCAGCCGGAAGCTCTTGCCGGGGGTATCGGCGGTGACGACGGGCGGCACCTCGAGGCCCTGGAAGTGGCGCGCCCGCTCGCCCTCGCGGATCGGATCGACGCCGATGTAGGCGCCGGAGAAGAGCGTCCCGAGCCCGGAGACCTGGCCGCCCGCCACCCGCGGCCGCACCACCCAGAAGCGCGTCTTCTCGGTCAGCCACTCTTCGGCGCCGTTCACCATGCGCGCGGTGCAGATGACTCCGGAGAGATCCGGCTGGAGGCGGATCTCCTCCACGGCGCCGACGTCGACGTCCTTGTACTTGAGCTTGGTCTTGCCTGCCTCGAGCCCCTCGGCGGTCTCGAAGTCGATCTCGATCAGGGGGCCGAGCTCCGAGTACGTGCGCCAGGCGACGAATCCGCCGACGACGGCCGCCACCAGCGGGATCAGCCAGACGATCGAGGGGCGGCGGCGGGTGGAGACCACCGCCGCGGCGACGGGGGCGCGATCGGGTTCTCGAGAGGTCATGACTTGCTCGCCTCGCTGCGGTCCCAGATGAGCCGCGGATCGAAGGACTCGGCCGCCAGCATGGTCAGCACGACGACGGCGCCGAAGAAGACGGCCCCCGGCTGCGCCTCGACGGTGGCCAGGTTGCCGAGCCGCACCAACGCCACCAGGATGGTCACGACGAAGATGTCCACCATCGACCAGCGGCCGATCGCCTCGGTGATGCGGTAGAGGCGCGTGCGCTCGACGGGCCGCCAGCGCGAGCCGCGGTACACGGAGACGAGCAGGCTGGTCAGGATGACGATCTTCAGGATCGGGACGAAGACGCTCGCCGTGAAGACGACGATCGCGAGCGGCCACATGCCGTGGGTCAGCAGGAAGACCACGCCGCTCATGATCGTGTCGGCCTGCGCCCGCCCGAGGGAGGTGACCTGCATGATCGGGAGCAGGTTGGCGGGGAGGTAGCAGAGCGCGGCCGCGATCAGGAACGCCCAGGCGCGCTCGAGGCTGCGCGGCTTGCGCGTGTGGAGGCCGGCCCCGCAGCGCGGGCAGGCGGCGCCGTGCGCGCCGTGCTCCGGCAGCGCGCAGAGCAGGCCACAGTCGTGGCAGAGCGCGCAGCCCGAGGCGAGCGCGGTGGTGGCCGTGGCGCTCATGCCCGCCTCGCTTCCAAGCGCTCCCAGACCGCCTCCGGATCGAGGGAGGCCGAGGCGCCGGCGAGCACGACGATGAGCAGCGCGAAGGCCCAGAGCGCGAGGCCGGGGACGACCGTCGCCATGTCGACGAGCTTGGTCACGGCGACCAGGATCCCGACCAGGAAGACCTCCATCATGCTCCAGGGCTGAACGTGGCGAAGCCACCGGAAGGCGGCGGCCATCTGCCAGGGGATGCGTCCCGCGTGCACCGGGAGGAGCACGTAGAGGAGCAGCACGAGCTGCGCCAGCGGCGCCGCGACGGCCGTCAGGCCCACGAGGGCCGCGATCTGCCACACCCCCTGCTCGTAGAGGTCGAAGACGCCGGTCAGGAGCGTCGTCTGCGTGACCTGGCCCTTCATGTCGAAGCTGAGGAAGGGGAAGGAGTTGGCGACGACGAAGAGCACGCTCGCCGCGAGTGTCAGCGCCAGCGTCCGCTCGATGCTGTTGCGGCGGCGCCGGCGCAGCACGCCGCCGCAGCGGACGCAGAGCGCCGTCGTGCCCTCCGGGATCTCGCCCAGGCCCTGGAGGAGATCGCAGTCGCGACAGGCAACCAGGCCCGTGGATGCCATTGGTCAGCGGCTGGAGGGTCTGTCGGCCGGGGAGTGGCGCGAGGCAGGATTCACGGCGAAGAGTATTCCACATCCATCGCTCCGATGAACGGTCGTCCAAGGAGCCCGGGGGTGTTGACCGGCGGTCGCCGCCTGCGCAGCATGGGCGCCATGAGGGCGATCCTGCTCTGCGCGGGCTTCGGGACCCGCCTGCATCCGATCGCGCGCGACCGGCCGAAGGCGCCGGCGACAATCTCTTCCGTTTCCGCCTGGACGCCTTTCTCGACGAGCACGCGCGGCGGCGCGAGAACGCGATCCTCGTCTACCCCGAGCCGGACCGCCGCCGCCTGTGCCGTTCGGGGGTCGCGGTGCTCGGTGCACAGGGCCGCATGCTCCGCTTCGTCGAGAAGCCTCGTGGCTGGCCCCGCGCGAGCCGGTCTTCGCGCACGCGATGCAGGGCCGCCGCTACGACATCGGCGACCCCGAGAGCTACTCGCGCGCCGGCGAATGGCTCGACGAGGTGGAGCGCGAGCTCATCGAACCTTGAAGATCACGAAGCTCTGGCGGTCGATGAAATCGTGCTCCTCCGCCACCTCGTAGCCGGCCTCGCGCATCTCGCGCAGGAGGTCCTCGCGCGGCGTGTAGTGTCCCATGAGCCGCACGAACCAGCCCTTGCGCCCGTCGTAGTCGATCACCGCGACGCGTCCGCCGGGGGCGAGGTCGCGCTGGAGGTTGCGGAAATAAGCCGGGCGCCCCTCGATGTGGTGGTAGGTGTCGACCGTGACCACGAGGTCGACGCCGCCGTCGGGAAGCTGCGGGTCCTCGAAGCGGCCGAGGACGAGCTCCACGTTCTCGATCCCCGCCGCGGCCAGGCGCTCGCGCAGGTACTCGTTCATCTCGGCGTCCACGTCCACCGCGTAGATCCGGCCCTCGGCCCCGACCGCGGGGGCGAGGCGGACCGTGAAGTAGCCGCTCCCGGAGCCCAGGTCGGCGACGCGATCGCCCGGCCGGATGCCGAGCGCCGCCACCACCCGCTCCGGCTGCTGCCAGCCGTCGCGCGAGAACCCCTCGTAGGAAAAGCGCTTGAGTGATCCGCAGCCGCCGAGCAGGCCCGCCACGAGCAGAAGAGCAGCCGTTCGCCTCATCGCCGCCTTCAGGGTAGCGCGAGAGCGCGCCCGCAAGCGCGAAGGCGCGCGCAGCGAGCCGCAGGCGAGCGAAGCTCCATCAGGCCGGGCGGCACGGGCCCCGGGGCGCTACCCATCAGGCGTGGTCCGCGTGGCTCTCGCGGTCTGGATCCTCACGCTCGCTTCGGCCGCAGGCGCCCAGATCGCCGACGAGGTTCCGCTCGCCGACGTCCTCGAGATCCTCGAGCTCGATCGCCAGCTCCTCGCCGTCGACGCGCGGACCGGGGGCCAGCTCGAGATCTCGCTCCGCCTCGGCGAGCGCGTGCTGTGGAAGACGAGCCGCGGCCGCGTGGGGATGGTGCTCACCGATCAGCGCGTGCTCGCCGCAGCGGTTGCCTCCGGCACCTGGCAGCAGATCGACCTCCAGAACGGCGAGCAGGTGCCGGGCCACGCGCAGCTCGGCGACCGCGTGGGGCTCCTCCTCACCTCGCGCCGGGCGATCGGCTTCGACGGCGGGAGCCGCAACCTGCTCGAGGTGTCGCTCGGCCTGCGCGAGCGCGTCCTCGCGACCGCCGTCGGTCTCAACGTCGCGGTCGTGGTCACGGACCGCCGGGCGCTCGGCCTCTCGCCCTCGGTCGGCGGCTTCTTCGACACGCCCGTGCTGCTCGGCGAGACGGTCGAGCGCATCGAGGCGGAGTCGAACCTCGCCACGGTCACGACCGGACGGCGCCTGCTGATCTTCCGGACGCCCACCGGAAGCTGGGAGATCCGCCTGCGGAACCTGCGCTAGCCAGGCCGCGGCAAGCGAAGCGCGCAGCGAGGCGAAGCCGAGCGAAGCGCGGACCCCCGCTCAGGCCGGGCCGCGCAGCGAGGCGAAGCCGAGCGAAGTGCGCCCCTGCTCGAGCCGGCCCCGGTGCTCAATCCGGCTGAGGCGAGTCGCCGCGAGGGTTCGCAGCGAAGCAGGTGCTCGAACCCTCCTGGCACATCACGACGAGCGTCGTCCGCTTGCCGCACCCCGCGATGCCGACCGTGTACTCGAGCCGGTTGATTCCCTGGACGCCCACCCACGGGCCGCCTTGGATCGCCGGCTGGATGAAGTCGCGCGAGAGGACCTCCGCGGTCGCCGTCGGGCAGTTCATCTCGAATCGACCGCGTCGCAACGCGGAATCGACGGCCGGAGCCTGTTGCCGATCGAGCATCTGCTGCTCGGTGGCGCAGCCGGCCGTGATCGCGACGGCGGCGATCTACTCGGCTGTGTCCCAGCCGAGAGCGTCGGCGATGGCGTAGTAGAGGTAGCTCTGCTCCTGTACGCCGTGGAAGAGGGGCGCGCCTGGGCCCGTGGCGTAGACGGGCACGTCCGCGCCCGAGTGCGTCTCGCTCGAAAGCGGCACGGCGGCGGTCTGGAGGTAGTCGGGTGCGGTCGTGTCGATCTCCGTCAGGTCGGGCGGGCCCTCCGTGACCCCGCGCTGGCGGGAAGGGCCCTCCTTCGTCCAATGTTTCGGGCCCTCGGGCTGATCGGCGTCGGCTCCCGTGTAGCCGGGGCCGTTCGCGTAGCTCAGTGTCGTGTAGGGCGCTCCGGTCGCGTCGCGGGCGAGATCCGGGAGCGGCTCCCCCTGGTCGTCGTTCTCGACCACCTTGCCGAGGATCGGGTTCCCGCGCGTCGGAGTCCCGCCGATCGTCATGGTGTGGCCGTGGTCCGCGGTCACGACCACGAGCGTCTCGGCGGGGTCCACGAGCGCCAGCGCCGTGCGCACGGCGTTCGAGAGCTCGATCGTGTCGGTGAGCGCCCGGTAGGCGTTTCCGTCGTGATGCGCGTGGTCGATCTTGCCGCCCTCGACCATCAGGAGGAAACCCTTCGGGTTGCGCGCGAGGACCTCGATCGCGCGCGCGGTCATCTCCGAGAGCGAGGGCTCGCCCTTCTCGCGCTCGAACTCGAAGCTCATGTTCTCGGGCGCGAAGAGCCCGAGCAGGTGATCGGTCCCGCCTGCGTCGACCGCGGCGAGCTGCTCGGCGTTCCACACGTAGGCCGAGCGCGGCCGGCGCCGTAGCCACTCCTGCGTGAGATCGCGCTCGTCCTCGCGGACCCCCGTCGCCTCGGGATCCTCGGGATCCTCGACGTCCTCCGGCACGAAGAAGCTCCGTCCACCTCCGAGCGCCACCTCGAGGCCGTCACCGTGGGGAAACTCGACGAGCTGGCGCGCGATGTCGGGGAACCCCGCGCGGAGGGCCGCGGCGGGCAGGCGCCCGTCGACCTGCCAGCTCCGATCGGGCGCGTGCGCGTAGCAGGCGGCGGGCGTTGCGTGCGTCAGGGTCGTGGTGGTGACGACCCCGGTGGAGAGGCCGCGCTCCTCGGCCTGCTCGAGCAGCGTCGGAACGCTGTGCGCCTCGAGGTCCTCCGCGTACACGCCCGGCGTGACCCGCTCGTCCATCGAGATCACGCCGCTGCGCGTCTTCACGCCGGTCATGATCGCGGACATCGTGCCCGCCGAGTCGGGAACCTGCTGATCGGTGTTGTAGGTCTTGACGAGCGCCACGTGCGGGAAGCTCTCGAAGGCGAGCAGGTTCTCCTCCCCCGGCTCGCCGCGCCGCTGGCCCTCCAGGATGCGGGCGGCGACGACCGTGTCGAGCGACATGCCGTCGCCGAGGAAGAGGATCGCGTTCTTCGCCGGCCGTCCCGCCGGCGCGAGCGCGCGGGCGCGGGCCAGCGCCTCGCGCCCGAGGCTGCGCCAGTGCTCGGGTCCGGACGGGGCCGCCCTCGGGGTCGGCTGCGCGTCGCGGGCGGCCGCGGGCTTTTCCGGAGCCGCGTTCTCCGGCGCATCCGGGGCGGAGCAGGCGCTGGCGAGCGCGAGGGCGCAGGCCACGGAGGCGATCTCGAGTGCGCGCGCGCTCATGACGGACACACCCCCTGATCGGCCAGCTCGCGTGCGACCCGGAGCCCCCAGTCCTTCCCCGCGCGCGGGTTCGCCGGGCTCGGATGGAGGATGCGGGCCACCCGCACCTGGGTCCCGCGCAGCGCCTCGCGCGCCTGCTCCGCGGCGAAGGCGCCGACGCCGACCACCCACTCGGGCTCGAGCAGCTCGACGAGCCGTCGCAGATGTCGCCGACACGAGTCGAGGAGCGCGTCCCGCTCGGGCCTGCGCAGCGCGTCGGGCGTGCGGTTGCGACCGCTCGCCTCCAGGAAGAGGAGCGGGCAGAGGTTTGCCACGAAGTGGCGCCGGAAGAAGCGCTCGGGTGTGCCGAAGCGCTCCGCGATGGCTCCCCAGAGCCGCGCGCCGCTCACCTCGTTGCGAGGGCAGGCGAGCCCCTGGACGGGCCGTTTCGGGTGCTCGCGCGGGGGACGGCCGACGGGGCCCTCGATCCCGAGCCAGCTCCGCACCACCTCCACGGCTCCGAACGGAACGCCCGTCTGCGCCATGCCGAAGGGCCCCGGATTCATGCCGAGCAAGATCACCCGCTTGCGCGTCGCGGCGTGGCGGCGCAGGTAGACCTCGTGGGGCGGGCGGGCATACACGAGCGGGTTGTAGACGTAGCGGACGGGCGCGGAGAAGCGCAGGGCGCCGACGCTGCGCGCGAGGCTCCGCGAGACGGCGCAGACCCGCTCCGCGAGCGCATCCGAGGCGCCTGCGCCCGATCCCGGCCCCGGACGTCCACCCACCCGCTCCTCCCGACCCCGCCGGCGCTCCCCGGCGCGCCGAGCCCCGGATTGTTGCAAAGGCGAGCGCCCGCGGAACCTCCCCGGCGCCCTCCCGGGCGGCCTGTCCTAGAATGCGATGCCGACGGGACCAGGGGGGGGGTCTGCTGGCCGTGGACGGATCGCTCGCCGAGGACTTCCACATCGCCTTCGATGGCGTCCACTTGACCCTCGGGCGTCGCGCGGTCTTCCGCGGGCTCTCCTGCGGGTTCGTGCGCCGCCGGATCACGGTCGTCCTCGGCGGCAGCGGGGCGGGCAAGAGCACGCTGCTGCGCCTGATCGGCGGCCTCGAGCGGCCGGAAGCGGGGATCGTGCGGGTGGGGGGCGAAGAGGTGAGCCGTCTGCCGGAGCGGCATCTCTTCCGGGTCCGCGAGCGCATCGGCATGCTCTTCCAGGGCGGAGCGCTCCTCGACTCGATGACGGTCTTCGACAACGTGGCGCTGCCGCTGCGCGAGCATACGCGCCTCTCCGAGCCCGACGTCGCGGCCCGCGTGAACCAGCGTCTCGCCGCGGTCGGGCTTCCCGACGTCGCCGACCTCTTTCCCCGCCACCTCTCGGGCGGCATGGCGCGGCGCGCGGCGCTCGCGCGCAGCGTCGTGATGGACCCGGAGATCGTGCTCTGCGACGAGCCCTTCTCGGGCCTCGATCCCCTGAACGTGCGCCGGATCGAGGCGCTCCTCGTGGACCTCTCGCGGCGGGCGGGCCTCACGCTCGTGGTGACCTCCCATCACCTGGCGTCGTCGCTGCGCATGGCGGACCGGATCGTCTTCCTGGTGGACGGCCGGGCGGTCTCCGGATCGCCGCAGGAGCTCTTGCAGAGCGAAGATCGCCGCATCGTCGACTTCCTGGCCGCCGAGAGCGAGCCGGCCTTCGACGCGGCGCGGCTCGCCGAGGAGGCGGCGGCGCACACGGCTTCCGGCGGGGCCGGATCGTGAACGCGATCGAGACGCTGGGCTTCCGCACGCTCTCGCTCGTCGTCCACCTGGGGCGCCTCGGGGTCTTCGTCGGACGGATCGCGCGCGCGAGCGTGCTCCCGCCCGTGCGGCTGCGCCGCTTCGTGGGCGAGGTCTTCGACGTCGGGGTGCTCTCGCTCCCGGTCGTCTGCCTCTCGGGGGCGACGGTCGGCGCCGTGCTCGGCCTCCAGAGCTACGTGGCGCTCTCGCGCTTCGGCGCCGAGGGCTCCGTCGGCGCCGTCGTGGGGATCGCGCTGATCCGCGAGTTCGGCCCGGTGGTGACGGCGCTCCTCGTCACGGGCCGCGCGGGGTCGGCGATGGCGGCCGAGATCGCCTCGATGGTGCAGACCGGTCAGGTCGATGGCCTCCGCATGATGTCGATCGACCCGGTCCACTTCGTCGTGATGCCGAAGGCCTGGGGGATGTTCTTCGCGATGCCGCTGCTCTCGGCCCTCTTCATCGTCTTCGCGATCGCAGGGGGCTGGGCGGTGGTGGTGCAGCTGCTCGGCCTCGACGCGGGGACCTACATCACGAGCCTCGAGGACGCCGTCGACCTGCACGACGACGTGCTGCAGAGCCTCACCAAGGCGCTCGTCTTCGGGACGCTCGTGGCCTGGATCGCCACCTACCGCGGCTACACGGCCGAGCCGACCTCGGCGGGCGTGAGCGCGGCGACCACCGGGACCGTCGTCGCGGCGTCCGTCTCGGTGCTGCTCTTCGACTACGTGCTGACGAGTCTTTGGGGAGTCTGAGCTCTCCCCTGGGAGGTGGATCGATGCAGTCCTCGCCCACGCGCGATCTGATCGTGGGTCTCTTCGTGGCCTCGGGGCTCGCGGCCCTCGCCTATCTCTCGATCCAGGTCGGCGGCATGTCCTACACGGGGCCCGGGGGGCTCGAGCTCCGCGCCACCTTCGAGGAGGTGGGGGGCCTACGGCCGCGCGCGCCGATCGCGATCGCCGGCGTGAAGGTGGGCCAGGTCTCGCGCATCGAGCTCGACCCGGAGCTGCGGGCCCGGGTGACGCTCGACCTCGATCCGGGGCTCCGGCTCCCGATCGACACGTCGGCCCGGATCGTCACCTCGGGGCTCCTCGGCGACCAGTTCATCGCGCTGGAGCCGGGGGCCGAAGAGGATATCCTGAAGCCCGGCGGCGAGATCGACTTCACCGAGAGCGCGATCTCGCTCGAGAGCCTGATCGGGAAGTTCGTGAACGACGCCGGGCTCGACGAGGGAAAGGCGGAATGAGGCGATCGCCGCCCGGCCTGGCCGCCGCTCTCGGAGCGGGGCTGCTCCTCGCGGCGTCGCCCGGCTTCGGCCAGCCCCAGGATCCGGCCGCCGGTAGCGGCGCGCCCGCCGATGCCGCCGGCGCGAGCCCGGACCCGTGGGAGCCCTTCAACCGCAAGATCTTCGCGGTCAACGACTTCCTCTCGCGCCACGTCCTCGAGCCGGTCGGCCGCGGCTGGGCCTTCGTGGTGCCCACGTTCGTGCGCGACTCGATCTCGCGCCTGTACCAGAACGTGCGCACGCCGGCGGTGATGGTGAACGACCTCCTCCAGGGCAAGCCCCGGGAGGCGGGCGTCGACCTCGCGCGCCTGATCCTCAACTCGAGCGTCGGGCTCGCGGGGCTCCTCGACCCGGCGGCGGCGATCGGGCTCGAGGCGAACGAGGAGGACTTCGGCCAGACCTTCGGCGTCTGGGGAGTCCCGGCGGGCCCGTACCTCGTGCTGCCCTTCCTCGGCCCCTCGAGCCCGCGCGACGCCGTCGGCCGCGCGGCCGACGCCGCGGCGACCGGCTACGGCTGGTTCATCCCGATCTGGGCGAGCGCGGCGATCACTTCCGTCGACACCTCGAACGCATTCTCGTTCACCGCCGACGAGATCGCCGAGGAGCGTGCCGAGGCCTTCGACTGGTACGCGGCCGTCCGAAACGCCCATGTGAGCCGCCGCGAAAGCCTCGTGCAGGACCACGCCGAGTCGCCGCGGGCGGCGGCCGGGGAGGAGGACGACCTCTACCTCCTCGACGACGAGGAGACGGAGGAGAAGCCATGAGACGCGCTCACGCCCACGCCACAGCACTCCTCGCCGCCGCGGTGCTGCTCGTCGCCGCGACGGCCACGACTCCCGGCCCGCGCGACGTCGTCGCCCGGACGGTGGACCAGGTGCTCGCGATCCTGAAGGACGCCTCGCTCACGCCGGAGGCCCGCCGCGATCGCATCGTCGAGATCGCCTACGAGCGCTTCGACTTCCCGACCATGTCGAAGCTCGTGCTGGCGAAGTACTGGAAGCGATTCGACGCGGCACAGCGCGAGGAGTTCATGAAGGAGTTCAAGGACTTCCTGGCGCACCGCTACGGCGACCGCATCGACCGCTACGAGCAGGAGAAGGTCGAGATCGTGGGCGAGCGGAGCGCCGCGGGCGGCGACGCGGTCATCGCCACGAAGATCCATCGTCCGAAGGCCGAGTCCGTGGCGGTCGAGTACCGCCTGCGCAGCCGCGACGGCGCGTGGCGCGTGATCGACGTGAAGATCGAGGGCATCAGCCTGATCTCGAACTACCGCGACCAGTTCCACGAGGTGCTGAGCCACGGGGGTCCCGAGAAGCTCCTCGCGCAGCTGCGCGAGCGCAACGCGGGCCGCGGCTCGGACGAGGGCTGAGCGCCGTTCGCCCCGAATCAGGAGCGCGCCGGCATGACGAGCGAGAGCGGCTCTCGACCGTGCTTGCGGTACACCGCGAAGCCGGAATCGAGGGTGCAGACGGCGTGATCGTCGAAACGCTCGGCGAGGCGTACGAGGCACGCGTCGGCCAGCGACATCGGGAGATCCCGATACTTGCGCCGCAACGCGCGCACCGGGGTGATCTCGCTGGCGAGCGCGAAGTCGATGCTCAGCAGACCCTCCTCGACCATGGCCAGCAGCGCGTCCTGCGCCTCGGGCGCGCGACGCAACAGATGCCAGCATTCCGCCAACACGGCCTCGCAGGTTCGCCAGGGTAATGCCAGCGAGCTCGCGGTCTCGGCGGCCCACGCATGATGAGCCTCGCGCCGATCGAGAAAGGCCACGAGCGGGCCCGTGTCAACGATCGCGGGCTGCGTCCTCACCGAAGCCTTCGAGGTAGGCCGGGTTCGTGGCGAGGTCCGTGACCCCGGAGTCCACGATGCCGCAGTAGCGCCGGAGCCGTTCCCGCCGCTCCGCATCCGGACCGGCCTGTAGCGCCTCGCCGAGCCAGCGGCGGAACAGCTCGACGACCACGGCGCGCACCGAACGACCCTCCAGCGCGCTGCGAGCCTTCACCCTCCGATAGAGATCGTCCGGCAGGTCGATGGTCGCCTTCATGATAGCATGCTAGCTGTTTTCCTGTATTCCCGTCAACCCTCGGCGACTCGGTGGCGACTGGACTCGCTCTCGCGTATAACCCGCCCCTGCCACCGGAAAGGTTCACCGGAGCGCGTGCGAAGGAGCATCGAATATGAAGCGAAAGACCCCCTTGGCCCTGCGCGCACTCCTGGCGCTGGCGCTGCTCGCCATCGCCGCTCCGGCGGCCGCGGCGCCGCCCAACGTCGTCTTCATCATGGGCGACGACATCGGCTGGTTCAACATCGGCGCCTATCACCAGGGCATCATGGCCGGGCGGACGCCGAACCTCGACCGGCTCGCTGCCGAGGGGATGCGCTTCACCGACTACTACGCCGAGGCGAGCTGCACGGCGGGCCGCGCGAACTTCATCACCGGCGAGCTGCCGATCCGCACCGGCCTCACCACCGTCGGCCAGGCCGGCTCCCCGATCGGCATGCCGGCGCAGGCGCCGACGATCGCCACGGTGCTGAAATCGATGGGCTACGCCACGGGCCAGTTCGGCAAGAACCACCTCGGCGACCTGAACCAGTTCCTGCCGTGCCTGCACGGCTTCGACGAGTTCTTCGGCTACCTCTACCACCTGGACGCGATGGAGGACCCCGCCCATCCCAACTACCCGCAGGCGATGAAGGCCCAGGTCGGCCCGCGCAACATGCTGACCTGCCGCGCCAGCGACAAGGACGATGCGTCCGTCGATCCGCGCTGGGGCAAGGTCGGCAAGCAGACGATCAAGGACGAGGGGACGCTCTACCCCGAGCGCATGAAGACGGTGGACGACGAGATCCTGGCGCGGACCCTCGCGTTCATCGACCAGGCCGGGAAGGACGGCAAGCCCTTCTTCGTCTGGCTCAATCCCACGCGCATGCACGTCGTGACGCACCTCTCGGACAAGTACGAGAAGCTGCGCACCTCCGAGAACGGCTGGTCGATCCAGGAAGCCGGGATGGCTCAGCTCGACGACGTGGTCGGTGCGGTGATGAAGAAGCTCGAGGACGCGGGCATCGCCGACGACACGATCCTCGCCTTCAGCACCGACAACGGCACCGAGAACTTCACCTGGCCCGACGGCGGCCAGACCCCCTTCGCCGGCGGCAAGGGGACGGTGATGGAGGGCGGCTTCCGCGCGCCGGCGATGATCCGCTGGCCGGGCAAGGTGCCCGCGGGCAAGGTCGAGAATGGGATCTTCTCGGGGCTCGACTGGTTCCCCACCTTCGTCGCGGCGGCGGGCAACCCGAACATCGCCGCCGAGCTCACGAAGGGGAAGGCGCTCGGGAGCACAACCTACAAGGTCCACCTCGACGGCTACAACCAGCTGGATCTCCTGACCGGCAAGGGCCCCTCGAAGCGGGACGACATCTTCTACTTCGCCGAGACGACGCTCGGCGCCGTCCGCATCGGCGACTACAAGTACCGCTTCATCGATCAGCCGAACGGCTGGCTCGGCGGCACGGTCAAGGTCGACTGGCCGATCATCGTCAATCTCCGGCTCGATCCCTTCGAGCGCACGGGGCTGGGCGGATCGCTCGCCTTCTACAACTGGTTCGTCTACGAGTTCTGGCGCTTCGTCTTCGTGAAGCAGGAGATCGCCCGGTACGCCCAGACCTTCCTCGAGTTCCCGCCGATGCAGAAGGGCGCGAGCTTCAACCTGGAGGCGCTGAAGGCCGAGCTCGAGCAGAAGATGGAAGCGCTGCAGCGGAGCGCCCCGGGGCACTGATCCGAGTCGGCGGGCGCGAGGTCTGCTAGCGCTGCGCGGCGATGTAGCAGATCCAGGCCGGGTCGTCGGGGGCGCGCTCGCGCGGGTGGAAGATGCCGTTGGCCTCGCCCGTCTTGCGGTCGGTGCCCTCCCAGTAGACCTCGCTCCTCGAGAAGCCCGCCTCCGCGAGGAGCTCGCGGATCTCCGGCACCGTCCAGAGGCGCCAGTCGTAGCGGAAGGCGCGGCGCATGCGCGTGCCGTCGCGGAGCTCGAAGTGGATGTAGTTCGTGACGGAGTGGCTGATCGGGTCCACGGCGTGCTGGTCCCACACGTAGAAGAAGCCGTTGACGCGGCGCCGCTCGCGTAGGGTGCGGAACGAGTCGGCACCGCCGTAGCAGTCGACGACGAAGAGCCCCTCGTCCGCCAGGGTGCGGCGCGCCTTCGCGAAGTAGGCGCCAAGTGCGTCGCGCGTGCGGAAGAGGAAGTACGAGAAGTTGAAGGCGACGGTCACGTCGACGCGGCGGTGGCGGACCGTGCGGACGTCGCCGCGGACGAGGTGCAGGCGCGCCGCCTGCGCCGGGCGGAGCCCCGCCGCGTGGTGCTCCCGGCCCCAGCCGAGCGGCTCGGGATCGATGTCGATGCCCCAGGCGTGGTTCTCCGGGTGCTTCTCGACGAAGCGGCAGGCCATCACCGCCGTACCGCAGAAGTCCTCGCGCAGGAGGCGCGGGACGCGGCCGTAGCGCTTGCGGTAGATGCGCTGGACGAGCGCGATGTCGGCGTCCGGGTCCTGGACCGCCTGCTCGTAGAGCGCATAGGGATCGGGGCGCTCGGCGGCTCTCCTGCGCGAGGGATTCCGGCGCACCATGGGTCTCGGAACCCCCACCGAATAACGGGTCGAAACGGGCGTCGAAGCTAGCAGAGGGGATGAGAGGAGGACTTCCGATGACGTCCACGATGATTCGATCTCGAACGGCCCGCTGCTTCGGCGCCCTGATCGGCGCCGTGGCCCTGGCCGCCGCCCTGCCGGCGACGGCCTCCGCCGACCGCGATGGCCGCGGCTGGCGCAACGAGCGGCACCAAGACCACGGCGAGCGCGGCCATCGCGACCACCACTGGCGTGGCCGCGACCACCGGCGCAGCCACTTCGGCCACTTCCGCAACGGCTACCGCCACTCCTACGCGCGCCACCGGCACGGCCCGGGGTGCTCGCAGCGCCCGGCCTACCGGTACGGGTACCGGGCGCATCACCCGTACGCCGCCTTCTACCGGCACGGCGGGTACGTCGGCCGCTGAGCTCGAGGGCCTGGGGGAACCCCGGGGGCGCGCTCTCCCGCGGCATTCGCTCGGCTGGGGTAGGCTCCCCGCCCGGCGCCCGAGAGGGAGGAGACCCACTGCGGAGCTGAGCCCTGCGCCGGCGCACGAGGGCGGACCCTGCGATGAGCGAGACCGCGAGCCCGGCGAGCGCCGGGGCGGGCCCGGCTCCCGGGCGCTCGAGGTGGCGCTGGCACGCGGCCGCGCTCGCGAGCTTCGCCGCCGCGGCGGCGCTCGTCTTTGCCGACGTCTGGCGCGAAGGCGCGAACCGCGCCGTCCCCTCGGTCGAGATGGATCCGACGTGGGCGCTCATGACGCGCAACGACATCGTCTTCGAGGCCTGGCTCGTCGCGCGCCACGCGCACACGATCCTGCGCCGTCCCTGGCGCCTCTTCGACACCGAGCACTGCGCGCCCAACGAGAAGACGCTGACGCTCGGGGTGCCGATGCTGACGCTGGGGCTCCTGGCCGTGCCGGCCTCGCTCGTCGGAAATCCGATCTTCGCCTACAACGGGGCCCTCGTCCTCTCGCTGCTGATCGCCGCGCTGGCGATGTACTGCCTCGTCACCGACTGGACCGGGTTCCCCCCGGCCGGCATCGCTGCCGGCCTGCTCTACGCCTTCCACCGCCAGCGCCTCGACACGATCTTCCACCCGGCGGAGTTCGACACGACGTGGACCGTGCTCGCCCTCTTCTTCGCGAGGCGGCTCTTCGCCGGCGGGCGCTGGCGCGACGCGCTGGGCCTCGCCCTGGCCGGCGCGCTCCAGATCGCGGCGAGCTTCTACCCGATGCTCGCGAGCCTCTGCCTCGCCTTGCCCTTCGCCGTCTGGCTCGCGCTCGCCTATGGCTTCCGGCAGGTGAAACCCGCCCAGCTCGCGTTCGTGGCGCTCTCCGTCGGGCTCGGCGCGGCCGCCGTGCTCGGGCCCTACTCCGAGGTGCGCGCCGCCTCGCCCACGAGTCTGCGGGCGGCGTTCCAGACGTACGCTCCCTGGCATGCGTACCTCGCCGGCGGCCAGTTCTTCCCGGGCTTCACGCTGACCGCGCTCGCGCTGGTCGGCTGCGCGCTCCCGCGGCGCCTCGGCCTCGCAGGGCTCGCGCGCGATCCGCGCCTTGCGCTGGTCGCCGGCGCCCTCCTCGTCGCGATCGTCGCGGCGGGCCCGCTCGGCAACTCGGTCCTCGACGGAGTCGCAGGAGCGGAGCTCGATCCCTACGCGACGCTCGCCGCGATCGTCCCCGGGCTCGACAGCGTGCGCGGCGTCTTCCGCCTCGCGGCCGGGGTGCATCTGGTGCTGGCGATCCTGGCCGGCGCCGCGCTCGCAGGCTGCGCGCGGCTCGCGGGGCGCCACGCCGCGCTCGCCGGCGCGGCGCTCGCGGCGTTCGTCGCGCTCGCCGCGTTCGGCCCGACGGGAGCGGGCGGGGAGCGGCGAAGTCCCTGGAGGATCGAGGACATCCACCCTCACGCCGGCGATCTCGAGTACTTCGCGGAGCTCGAGCGGATCGGCAACCGCGGGCCCCTCTTCGAGCTGCCGCTCCCGGGAGACCGCGTCAACGACCCGGCGGAATGGATCCTGCTCTCGGCCTGGCACGGCCGCCGCACCTCGGCGTGCTTCGGCTCCTTCCAGCCTTCCGATCGGAAGCGGCTCGCGGAGCTCGCCGAGGAGCTCCCGGAGCCGCACGCGGTTCGCGAGCTCGCGGCGCTCGGCTTCACCACGATCGTCGTGCACGACCCGTTCCGCAGCGGTGTCGGTTGGGCGACGCGCCTCCTCCGCCCCACGAGCCGCGAAGGCGCCTGGCTGCGCCCGCTGCGCGGGACGGGCCGCGCGAAGGCCTTCACGATCGAGCTGGGGCCCGAGTGACTCCGCTCGCCTGCGGCCGGCTGCGCGTGTCACCGCTCGATGGTCGTATCGAGGCGCAGGCGCACGGCCTCGGGCTCCCCAACCCGATCTCAGCCCGCCAGGTCGTAGCCGAGGTTCGGCCCGAGCCAGCGCTCGGCCTCGGCGAGCGGCATGCCCTGGCGGCGGGCGTAGTCCGCGACCTGGTCGCGGCCGAGGCGGCCCACGGTGAAGTAGCGCGCCTTCGGGTGCGCCAGGTAGATGCCGGAGACGCTCGCGGCCGGCCACATGGCGCAGCTCTCGGTCAGGCGGATCCCGACCGCGGGCGCGTCGAGGAGCTCGAAGAGCTTGCGCTTCTCGGTGTGGTCGGGGCAGGCCGGGTAGCCGAAGGCCGGCCGGATCCCGCGGTACTTCTCGCCGATCAGCTCCTCGTTCGTGAGCTTCTCGTCGCGGCCGTAGCTCCACTCCGCGCGGACCCGGCGGTGGAGCGCCTCGGCGAAGGCCTCGGCGAGGCGATCGGCCAGCGCCTTCACCATGATGGCGTGGTAGTCGTCGAGGGCCTTCTCGAAGCCCGCGGCCAGCGCGTCGGTCTCGGTGCCGGAGCAGACGGCGAAGGCGCCGACGTGGTCGCGAAGGCCGCGCTCCCGCGGCGCCACGAAGTCGGCGAGCGAGAGGGAGGGCCCGTCGTCGGGCGGGATGCCCTGCTGGCGCAGCATGCAGAAGCGCAGGGCCTCGCGCTCGCGCGCCTCGCTCTCGTACAGGGCGATGTCGTCGCCGTCGGCCGCGGCCGGCCAGAAGCCGTAGACGCCCCGCGGCGAGAGCAGCTTCTCGTCGATGATCCGGCGCAGCAGCGCCTGCGCGTGCTCGAAGAGCTCGCGGGCCGCCTCGCCCTGGCGCGGGTGGTGGAGGATCGCGGGGTAGCGGCCCTTCATCTCCCAGGCGGCGAAGAAGAAGGTCCAGTCGATGTATGGCACGAGCTCGGCGACGGGGACCTCCACGACCCGGCGGCCCAAAAACGCCGGGTGGGGCAGGTCCTCCTCGCGCCACTCGAGCGCGAGGCGATGCGCCCGGGCCTCGGCCTGGGAGCGCAGCTTGCGCGCGCCGCGCTGGGCGTGCAGCGCGCGAAGCTGCTCCTGCTTCGCGTGGTTGTCCGCGGCGAAGGCCTCGCGGCCCTTCGCGTCGAGGAGGCTCGCGACGACCCCCACCGCGCGCGAGGCGTCGTTCACGTGCACGGTCGGAGGGCCGTACTCGGGCGCGATCTTGACCGCGGTGTGCTGGCGGCTCGTGGTGGCGCCGCCGATCAGCAGCGGCTTCTCGATCCCGCGCCGCTGCATCTCGCGCGCGACGTTCACCATCTCGTCGAGCGAGGGCGTGATCAGGCCCGAGAGCCCGACGAGGTCGCAGTTGCGCTCGACGGCGGTGCGCAGGATCTCGTCGCAGGACACCATCACGCCGAGGTCGATCACCTCGTAGTTGTTGCAGCCGAGCACCACGCCGACGATGTTCTTGCCGATGTCGTGCACGTCGCCCTTCACGGTCGCCATCACGATGCGCCCCTGCGAGCTCGGGCCCGCGTGCTTCTCGGCCTCCATGTAGGGGGTCAGCACCGCCACCGCGCGCTTCATGGCGCGCGCGCTCTTCACCACCTGGGGCAGGAACATCTTGCCGGCGCCGAAGAGGTCGCCGACGACGCGCATGCCGTCCATCAGCGGCCCCTCGATCACCGCGAGCGGCCGGGGCGCGCGCTGCCGCGCCTCCTCCACGTCCTGCTCGATCCAGTCGACGACGCCGTGGACGAGGGCGTGGCGCAGCCGTTCCTCGACCGGCGCCTCGCGCCAGGCGAGGTCGAGCTCCTTGCGGCGCCCGGCGCCCTTCACGGTCTCCGCGAACTCGACCATGCGCTCGGTGGCGTCGGGGCGGCGGTTCCACAGCAGGTCCTCGACGCGCTCGAGCAGCTCCTTCGGGATCTCCTCGTAGACGCCGAGCTGGCCGGCGTTCACGATGCCCAGGTCCATCCCGGCCTCGATCGCGTAGTAGAGGAAGGCGGTGTGGATCGCCTCGCGCACCGGGTCGTTGCCGCGGAAGGAGAAGGAGAGGTTGCTGACGCCGCCGCTGATGCGCGCGCCCGGGCAGCTGCGCTTGATCGTGCGGATGGCCTCGATGTAGGCCCTCGCGTACCCGGCGTGCTCCTCGATGCCGGTCCCGATCGGGAGGATGTTCGGGTCGAAGATCACGTCGTTCGGGTCGATGCCCGCGCGCTCCACGAGGAGGCGATAGGCGCGCTGGCAGATCTCGACCTTGCGCTCGACGCTGTCGGCCTGCCCGCGCTCGTCGAAGGCCATCACCACCACGCCCGCTCCGTAGCGCCGGACGAGCCGCGCCTTCGCCAGGAAGTCGGCCTCGCCCTCCTTCAGCGAGAGCGAGTTCGCGATCCCCTTGCCCTGGATGCAGCGCAGCCCGGCCTCGATCACCTCGAAGCGCGAGCTATCGACCATGATCGGGACGCGCGCGATCTCGGGCTCGGTGGCGATCAGGTTCAGGAAGGTCGTCATCGCGGCCGCGGAATCGAGCATCGCCTCGTCCATGTTCACGTCGAGGAAGTTGGCGCCGCTGCGGACCTGGTCGAGCGCCACCTCCACGGCGGCGCCGAAGTCGCCGGCCTTGACGAGGCTCGCGAAGCGCCGGGAGCCGGTCACGTTGGTGCGCTCGCCGACCATGAGGAAGTTCGAGTCGGGGCGGATCACGAGCGGCTCGAGCCCGGCGAAGGAGCTGAGGTCGCGGCGCGGGGCGGGCGGCACGCGCGGCGGCAGGCCCTCGACGGCCGCGGCGAGGGCCGCGATGTGCGCGTCGGTGGTGCCGCAGCAGCCGCCGACCAGGTTCAGGAGCCCGCTCTCCGCCCACTCGCCGAGCTTCGGCGCCAGCTGCTCCGCCGTCTCGTCGTAGCCGCCGAAGGCGTTCGGCAGGCCCGCGTTCGGGTAGGCGAAGACGAAGGCCGGGACGATCTTCGCGAGCTCCGCGAGGTGCGGGCGCATCTCGTCGGGGCCGAGCGCGCAGTTGATGCCCAGGGCCAACGGGCGCGCATGCGCGACCGAGATCCAGAAGGCGTCGAGGGTCTGGCCGGCGAGGGTGCGACCGCTCTTGTCGGTGATGGTGACGGAGAGGAAGAGCGGGAGGGCTTCGCCCCGCGCCTCGAAGACCTGCTCGGCGGCGAAGATCGCGGCCTTGGCGTTGAGCGTGTCGAAGATCGTCTCGACGAGGAGCAGGTCGACGCCGCCGTCGATCAGGCCCTCGATCTGCTCGGCGTAGGCCGCGACGAGCTCGTCCCAGCGCAGGCTGCGCAGCGACGGGTCGTTCACGTCGGGCGAGAGCGAGAGCGTCCGGTTGGTGGGGCCGATCGCGCCGGCGACGAAGCGGGGCCGCTCGGGGGTGCGCGCGCTCCAGGCGTCTGCGACGCGCCGGGCGAGCTCGGCGGCGCGCAGGTTGATCTCGCGGGCGAGGCCCTCGGTCCCGTAGTCGCCCTGCGCGATGCGGGTCGCGCCGAAGGTGTTGGTCTCGAGGAGGTCGGCCCCGGCGGCGCAGTAGGCCTCGTGGATGCGCTCGATCACCTCGGGGCGGGTCAGGACCAGGATCTCGTTGTCGCCCTTCAGGTCGCGCGGGTGGTCGGCGAAGCGCTCGCCGCGGAACTGTGCCTCCGAGAGCCCCTCCGCCTGGATCATCGTCCCCATCGCCCCGTCGATCACGAGGATGCGCTCGCGCAGGAGCGCCGCGAGGCGGGCGGCGGTATCAGCTTCGGGCATAGCTGGATCCTAGCTATAAATCAGTCTATCTCAATATCCAGATCCAATGCTAGCGCCGTATCGTTCCCCCGGGGGAACTAGCGGAGCGGGAATCCAACCAGCTCCTCGAGCTCCGCGAGCGCCCGGTCCGGGTCGTCGACCTTGATGGTCGCGAGGCCGAGCTCCCTGGCGGGCTTCAGGTTGCGGCCGATGTCGTCGAGGAAGGCGGTCTCGCCCGCCCCGACCCCGAGCGCGGCGAGCGTGTGGCGGTAGATCCGGGGGTCGGGCTTGCGGAGCCCCAGCACGCACGACTCGACGAAGACGTCGAAGTGGCCGCGCAGGGCCCGGGTGCCGTCGCCTTCTCCGCTCCAGTTGTTGGTGAGGGCGGCGGCCTTGAGCCCGCGCTCGCGGATCCGCGCGACCGCGGCGAGCATCGCCGGCCGCGGAGCCGAGCCGGCCGCGATCCGCTCCATCATCGCCCGCGCCGCCACGCCGTGCCCGGCCCGCGCGCAGTCGACCTCGAAGTCGGCGTAGAAGCGCTCGAGTTCGAGCTCCCCGCGCTCGAGGCGCGACCAGGCGCCCCCGGGGCCGCTCTCCACCACGACCCGGTTCACGAAGCCCGCCGGGATCCCGTGCTCGCGCTCGAAGCCCGCGATCGCGGCGAGCGGCGAGCCGAGCACGACGCCGCCAAGGTCGAAGATCACGGCCGCGAGCCGCCGCTGCGTCATCGGATCGCTTCCGCCGCCGGAGCGGGTCGTCCGCGCGAGGCCCGCAAGGCGCCCCGGCCGTAGATCGCGAGCGCGAGCCAGACGCAGCCGAAGGCGAGGGCGTGGGTGCGCGTGAAAGCCTCGCCGAAGGCGAAGACGGCGAGCAGGAAGGTGACGCTCGGCGCGAGGTACTGCAAGAAGCCGAGGGTCGCGAGCCGAAGCCTGCGCGCCGCGCTGTTGAACCAGAGCAACGGCGCGGCGGTGACGGCGCCGCTCCCGGCGACGAGGGCCTGCACCTTCCCGTTCGCTTCCGGGAGAGCGGCGCCGCCGTCGGCGCCGAGGGTCAGCAGGTAGGCCGCGGCAAAGGGGGCGAGCAGCATCATCTCGAGGCCGAAGCCCGCGACGGGGCCCACCGGTGCTCGCTTGCGCACGAGGCCGTAGACGCCGAAGCTGCCGGCGAGGGCGAGGGCGATCCAGGGTGGCTCGGCGAGCCCGACCGCGAGGATCACGACCCCGGCGGTCGCGAGGGCGAGCGCTCCGAGCTGCGCACCCGAAAGACGCTCACCGAGGAAGGCGACGCCGAGCCCCACGTTCACGAGCGGCGCCACGTAGTAGCCGAGGCTCGTCGCGAGCACGCGGTCGGTTGCGATCGCCCACAGGAAGACGAGCCAGTTGCCCGCCAGCAGCCACGCCGCCAGCAGGATCGGGAGCCCATGGCGCGGCGAGGTGACGCAGCGTCGGACCTCGGGCCAGGCGCGCGCGGCCACCACCAGCGCCGCCCCCACGGCGCAGGACCAGAGGATGCGGTGCCCGAGGAGCTCCCCGGGCGGGACCTCCTCGACGGCCTTCCAGTAGAGCGGCATGAGGCCCCAGAAGGCGTAGGCGGCGGTCGCGTAGATCGCTCCGGACCACGAGTCGTTCACGGACGGGCAGGATACAGTGGGTCGGAAACGCGCGGGCGGAGGGACCGCGAGGAGGAAGGGTCATGAGGACGAGGGCGGCTCTTGCGGGGATCGCGCTGGTGGCGTGCGTGGCGGCGACGGGGGCCTTCGCGGCCGAGGACCGGCCGAACCGGCGCGTCGGCTTCTCGGTCGAGCGCTCGAGCGAGGTCGCGAACGACTGGGTGACGGGGGTCCTCTCGGTCACCCACGAGGACCCGAGCGCGGCGGAGGTCGCGGCGCGCATCAACCGCGACATGACCTGGGCGCTCGACCTCGCGAAGAAGCGGAGCCCCGTCCGCGCGCGCAGCGGCGGCTACTCGACGCTGCCGGTCCACGACCCGAAGCGCGGGAGCGTCCGCCACTGGCGCGGCGCGCAGGAGCTCGTGCTCGAGAGCGGCGACGTCGCCGCGCTCACCGCCCTGGTGGGCGAGCTCCAGGAGCGGCTCCAGGTCCAGTCGCTCGCGTTCAGCGTCTCTCCCGAGCGGCGGCGCAAGATCGAGGAGGAGCTCGTCGTCGAGGCGCTCGAGGCCTTCCAGACGCGCGCCGACCTCGTCCGCAGGACCTTCGGCGCCTCGGGTTACCGCCTCGTCGAGGTCCACGTCGGGACGGGGGGCGGCGGCCCCCCGCCCGTGCGCCCGATGATGCGCGCGATGGCGGCCGACGCGGAGATGATGCCCCCGGCGGTCGAGGGCGGGACCAGCGAGATCACGGCCTCCGCCCACGGGTCGATCGAGCTGGAATAGGCGGCCGCGCCCGACGCCGCGGACGGACGGGACGGACGGGGACGCGGACGGGGACGGTGTTCAGATGTTCGAGATATTCAGATTCTCCTTCACCACGGGAGCATTCCCGGGGCTCGTTTCGGAGAATCTGAATATCTCGAACATCTGAACACCGTCCCCGCCCCAACCACCCCCGCCCATGCGGAGCCTTCGTAGCGCCTGCGCCCGCGCCGCCGCCCGCCTCCCGGCCGATCTCCCGGACTGGGTGGCGGGCGCCGCGCTGCTCTGGGTGGCGGGATGCCTGCTCGTCACGAGCGCGCGCCCGATCGAGACCAACGACTTCTGGTGGCACGCGAAGCTCGGGGCCATCTTCGCGGCCGAGGGCCTCGACCTCGAGGCCGATCCGCTGACGCACACCGCGCCGCCGGGTCCACCCCCGCGCGCGCAGTGGCTCTTCGGTCTCGGGCTGCACGCCGTGCGCCGGATCGGGGGCTTCGCCGCCCTGCGCGCCGCGCACGCGGGGCTCGTCCTGGCGGCGCTCGCGCTCGCCTACGCCTCGCTGCGCGCCGCGGGCGCGCGCCGGCCCGCGGCCTGCGCCGCGACGGCGGCCTTCGCGGTCCTCGGCTGGTACCGCTTCATCCAGCTCCGGCCCGACCTCTTGAGCATCCCGGCGACGCTGCTGCTCTACCGGCTCGTGCTGCTCCCCACCCTCCCGAGCTGGCCACGGGTGGGCGCCACGGCGGTACTCGTCGCGGTGTGGGCGCAGATGCACTCCCTCTATCTGCTGGGGCCCTGCCTGCTCGTCGCGGGCCTCGCGGGCGCGGGCCTGGAGGCGCTGGCCGCCTGGCGGAGGCCCGCACTTCGCTCGCCTCCCGTGCGGCGCGCCGGGCGGCTCGCGGCCGCGCTCGCGCTGGCGCTCCTGCTCTCGGCGCTCCATCCCGAGGGTCCGCAGGCGCATCTGGTCTTCCTGCGCGCGAGCGCCACGGCCTCGATCTTTGGGATCAGCGACGACTGGGCTCGCCTCGCGACGCTCGACCCCCGGGTGAGCTCGGCCGCCGTGAGCCCGCTCGTATCCACCCTGGCGAACGCGACGCTGGCCCTCTTCGCGGCCGCGACCGCGCTCCGCTTGCGGCGGGGCCGGGGAGCGCTCCGCGCGCTCGACCCGGTGGCGCTGGCCCTCGCCCTCGCAGGCGCTCTGGCGATGCTCGCGGCGGTGCGCTTCCTGTGGCTCGGCTTCTTCCCGCTCGCCTGCCTCGCGCGCTCCGGGCCCTGCGAGGGAGCGCGGCCCGCGCGCGGGCGCGACGCGGTCGCCGCCGCCGCGGGAGCGCTGCTGGCCGCGTCGCTCGCGGCGGGCTCGGGCCGCGACACCGCCACTCCGCTGGCCGGGCTCGGCGCCGGCTACTGGACGCCGCACTACCGCGCCGAGAAGTTCTACGGCGAGGCCGTGAGCTTCCTCGCCCAGACGCGCCTCGCGGGCAAGCTCTGGAACGACTACCCGATCGGCGGCTTCCTCGACTACTGGCTCGCCCCGCGCCTGCGCACCTTCGTCGACGGCCGGCTCCACGTCTCGAAAGAGGTGCTGCGCGACGGGGCGGCGATCGCCGGCCGCTCGGGGGGTCTCCCCGGGGAGACCTACCTCGACACGCTCGAGCGTCGGCAGGTGGACGTCTTCCTCGGAGTCGGGACCCCGCCGGCCGCCCCGGTCGGCGAGCGGCGCCCGGACCGCTACACGGTGGCGCACCTCGAGGGCGTCCGGGAGTGGATTCCCGTCTTCCGCTCGCTCCGCTCGGCCGTCTACCTGCGGGCGAACCCGCGCAACCGCGCGAACCTCGAGCGGGTCTCGCGCTGGTACCGCCGCCAGCGGATTCCCTTCGACCCCGAGCGCGGCGTCGACGCGGGGGCCGTGGCGCGGGATCACCCGGAGTGGGCAGCCCGCCGGGGGATGGTGTGGGAGGGCTTCGGCCGCCTCCTGCAGGCGGCCCGCTCGAGCGACCCCGGCGAGCGCGCGGCGGCGCAGGAGCTCCTGGCCATCGCCTTCGGCAGGCTCGGCGCCCACGAGGACGCGCTCGCGATCGACGCGGAGCTCGCCGCGCGCGACCCCCTCGCCAAGGCCCCGCGCCGCCGCTCGGTCCACGCGCTGCTGCGCCTCGGCCGCCTCGACGACGCGCTCGCGGCCGCTAGCGAGCTCGTCCTGATCGACCGCGAGGATCCGATCTCGCGCGAGCACCTGCGCCTCGTCCGCCGCGCGCAGGCGCTGGCCGCGGCTCCGTATCGCTTTCCGGTAGCCGCCGCCACGGACCGCCTGCCGCTTCCGACGTTGGCTCCCTGATCAGCCCGGGCGCGGCCCCGCACTCTGCGGAGCGGGCGGCGTCGCAGCCGGGGGCCGTGCGGGGAGCGCGCGCGCGTCCGCGACCGCGGCCGGCAGGAAGACGGTGAAGGTCGATCCTCGCTTCGGGTCCACCTCCGCCGAGAGGTCGCCGCCGCCACGGCGCAGCGCGCGCACGAGGTGCGCCAGCGCGAGGCCATCGCGCGCTTCGGCCCGGCCCGGGTCGAAGGCCCTTGCCAGGGCCTCGGCATCGGGGCCGCGACCGGTGTGGGAGACCGAGAGCGTCACGTAGCGCGCGGCGTCGCCCGCGAGGCTCGCGCCGGAGAGCGTCAGCGTTCCGCCGGCCGACATCGCGTCCACGGCGTGTCCCACGAGCGTGAGCAGCAAGCTCTCGAGGGGCACGCCCGGGTCGCGGGCCCGGCTCGGCCCGGCCGCCCGCACCACGAGGCGCACGCGCGGCTCGACGAGGTCGCGGATGCGGCGCTCGACGCGGCGCAGGACCTCGTTCACGTCGATCTCCGACCGGCGCACCCGCCGCCTCGCCGCCGCCGGGAGATCGCGGGAGCCGGCCCTCCGCTCTGCGTCGCTTCGCTGCGGGGTCGCGTGCCGCTCGATCTCGACGGCGATCCATTGCGCCATCAGGGCGAGCAGGTCCTTGTGGCTGGCGGTGAAGCGCTGCGCAGAGGGCCTTCGACTCGCGAAGACGAGCGTGCCGAAGGGTTGGTTCTCCGCCACGACGCTGGTCCCGAGGTAGGCCTCGAGCCCGAGCGGGTCGCTCTCGGGAGGGCGGGCCCACGGCGCCCGCGAGACCCGCTCCACCGCGAGCGGCCGCTCCCCGGCGGCGCTATGCCGGCAGATCGTGTCGCCGAGGCGGAGTACGCTCCCGGCGGCGACGGGGAAGCCCTCGGGTGCGCGCAGCGCGCGCAGCTCGTAGCGTTCGCCGAGGATGCGCGACACGATGCCGATCTCGAGCCCGAAGCGCTCGCAGCCGAGCTCGAGGAGCGAGGCCAGCCGCTCGTCGAGCCGCCCGCGGCGATCCGCCGCGAGCTCCGTCACGGCCCGCACGCCCTGCATGCTGCCCCAGTGCAGGGCCTCGGCGAGCTCGAGCTCGTCGAGCGTCGCCGCGAAGGCGCGCACCGCGAAGAGCGCGGCCACCGCGGCCGCGAGTCCGGCGAGTGCCGCCGCGGTCGCCGCGTCGGCAGCGAGCGGGCGGCCCGCGTGCGCGACCAGGAGCGCCCCCTGGCCGAGGGCCGCGAGGATCACGAGCGCGGCGAGGACCCCGACGCGCATCTCCCCGCTGCGCCGGAGCAGGCGCACGGCGAGCGCGAGCGAGAGCGCCTGGATCCCGATCGAGACCCACAGGACCACGGTCACGGCGGGCTAGCCTAACCGATCGCGGCGGAAGCGGGAGGATCCATGCGCGCCCCACGCGTCGTCGGCCTCGGCCTCTGCGTCGTCGATCACCTCTACCGCGTCGACGGCCTCGACCTCGCGCCCGGACGCCTCCGCTACCGCGAGCGCCGGGTGGCGAACGGCGGCATGACCGCGACGGCGCTCGCGCAGGCCGCGGCGCTCGGCTGCGAGGCCCACCTGCTCTCGGTCGTGGGCGACGATCCCGATGGCCACCGCCTGCGCCGAGCGCTGCGCGAGCTCGGGGTGAACACGCGTCGCCTGATCCTCTCGCGCGAGATCCCGACGACCGTCGCCGTGGTCCTCGTCGATTCGCGCAGCGGCGAGCGCCGCTTCGTCGTGCCCGAGCGCCGTCGCATCGAGGCCGACGCGCCCCCCCTCGACCTCGACGCGATCACCCCCGGTGCCTGCCTGCTCGTCGACGGCCACTTCCCGGCGCAGGCGCTCCGCGCGGCCCGCCGCGCCCGGGCGGTGGGCGCGACCGTGATCGGCGACTTCCATCGCGCGACCCCGGGCGTTCGGCGCCTGCTCCCCCTGGTGGATCACCCGATCGTCGCGGAGGAGTTCTCCGCTTCCCGGGGGGAGGATCCTCGGCGCACGCTGCGCGAGCTCGCGGCCGTCTGTCCCGGAACGCCGGTCGTGACCCTCGGCCGCCGCGGCGGGCTCTATCTCGACCGAGGGCGCGTGCGGCGCTTCCGCGCGTTTCCGGCCCGCGTCGTCGACACGACCGGCGCAGGCGACGCACTGCACGGCGCCTTCGCGGCCGGGCTCGCGCACGGGCTCCCGCCGGGCGCCTGCCTCGAGCTCGGCGCGCGCGCCGCCGCCCGGGCCTGCACGGCGCTCGGCGGCACCGGGAGCCTGCTCCCACGCGCCGAGTTCCTGCGCCTCCTGCGGCGAGCGGGGAGGCGAGGCGCGCCTAGCGCATCAGGGCCACGAGGTCGCTGAGCACGAGCAGCGCCTCCTCCACCTCGGGGCGCCGCTCGTCGGGCTTCGCCTCCGCGGGTTCCGCGGGCTCCGCGGGCTCGCCCCCCTCCTCCTCGCGCTCGGCGAGGAACTCGGCCACCTGGACCGCGGGGGGGCGCCCTTCGCGCTCCTCGACCTTCTTGCGGATCTCGGCGAACTCCGGGCTCGCCGCCACGCGCTTGCGGGAGCGGCGCCCGAGCTCGGCCAGGATCGAGTCGCCGACCGGCTGCCAGCGGGACTCCGCGCCGTTCGCCGTGTCGCTGAGGAAGGCCGACGTCTCGTGGGGCGGGATCGAATAGGGCTGGGTCTTCTCGCCGTACTCCTCGCCCGCGAGCAGCGACGGGATCACCACGTCCGAGGCCACCCCGTCGTGCTGCGTCGAGAGCCCGCCGGGCCGGAAGAAGAGCTGGGTCGTGATCTTGAGCGCCCCGTCGCCGTGGGGGAGCGTCGAGACCGTCTGCACCGTCCCCTTCCCGAAGGTGTGGTCGTCCCCCACGATCACGGCGCGCCGGTAGTCCTTGAGCGCCCCGGCCAGGATCTCCGACGCCGAGGCGGAGACCCGGGAGGTCAGCACGACGAGCGGGCCGGAGTAGAGCACGCCGCGGTCGTGGTCGCGCTGGATCTGGCGTTCGCCGTCCGAGTTCTCGATCGCGACGATGGCTCCGGAGCGCAGGAAGAAGCCGGAGACGGTCACGGCGTGCTGGAGCAGCCCCCCGCCGTTGCGCGAGAGGTCGAGGACCAGGCCGTCGGCCTTCTCCTCCGTCGCCTGCCGCAAGAGCCGCTCGACGTCCTTGGTCGACTGCCGCTGCGTCGGGTCCGCGTCTCCGTAGAAGGAGGGCAGCTCTAGGACGCCGAGCTTCTGCTTGCGGGCTTCGATCTCGCGCTCCTCGAAGCGCAGGCTCGCCGCCTGCTCCTCGAGGTCGATCTTGTCGCGCACGATCGCGACGTTGAAGCGCTCCGTGCTCTCCCCCTCGCGCAGGATGGTCAGGTCCACGCGGCTGCCGGCCTTGCCGCGGATCAGGGACACCGCCTCGCGCAACGGCATGTCGATGACGTCGACGAAGTCGCCGTTCCCCTTGGGCGCGACGGCGATGATCTTGTCCTTCGGGCGCAGCACCTTCTGGCGATCGGCGGCGCCGCCCGGGATGATCCGCTCGGCCACGGCGTAGCCGTCCTGCTCCGAGAGGGCGACGCCGATCCCCTCGAGCGAGAGCGACATCCCGATGCGAAAGTCCTCGAGCACCTTGGCCGAGAGATAGCTCGAGTGCGGGTCGAGCGAGCCCGCGAAGGCGTCGAGGAAGTCCCCGTAGACCTCGTGGGGCGGCGTCTCGAGCAGGCGGCGGAAGCGCCGGTCGTAGCGCTCGGCGAGCTTGCGGCGGGCCTCGGCGAGCTCCGTCCCGTTCGAAACGTAGGTCGCCATCTGGAAGTGGGCCCAGTTGCGCAGGAGCGCGTCGCGCTCCTGCGGCGTCGCCGGGTTGCCGCGCTCCTCCGGATCGAGGACCAGGGTCGCCTTCTCGTCGAGGGCGTAGCTCTCCGCGGAGACGAACTCGCGCACGAACTTCGCGGTGCGCTCGTGGTGGCGCACCAGGTTCTTGTGCAGGTCGGCCAGGGGCTTGCAGTCGCCCCCCCGGATGCGGTCGAAGACGCCGCGCATCGACTCGTTCACGGCCCGGACCTCGGCCCGGGTGAGCAGCATGCGCGACGGGTCGAGGCGACGGAGGTAGGTCTCGACCGTCCGCGCCTCGAGCTCGGGCCCAAGCGGGGTGCGCTGGACGTGGCCGCGCAAGAAGTCCTGCATCAGGTCGGGCAGCGCCCCGCAGGCGAGCTCCCCCGCGGCCGGCCCGGGGGCGAGCCCCAGCCAGAGCCCGGCGAGCGCGAGGGTACGGGAGAGGCGGTACGGCATGATCGCTGGTCGGTGGATGGGGAACGACCTCCGAGTCAATTACCACACCAGGATTGGCCGCACCCACCCCGAACCGGCATCCTACCCGGGTGCGCAAGCTCCCGGTGCTCCTCCTGGTCGCGGCGTTCGCGCTCCTGCTCCGCGCCGGGCACGAGTTCCGCGCCTCCGCCGGGATCGAGATCTCGCCCGAGTCCCTGCGGGAGTACGTGCGTGCGCTCGGCCCGGTCGCCCCGATCGCCTTCCTCGGCCTGGTGACCTTCCGCTCGATCCTGCTGCTGCCGTCGGCGGTCGTGCTCACGGCCGGCGGCCTGGTCTTCGGCGCCTGGCTCGGCGCGATCTTCGGCGGGATCGGCCTGCTGGCCTCGGCCCTCTGGTGCTTCGCCGCCGCGCGCCTCTTGGGGCGCGACTGGGTCCAGTCGCGCATCCCCGAGCGCCTGCGGCCGCTCGAGGAGCGCGCCGAGTCGTTCGGACCCCCGCTGATCGGCCTCGCCACGGCGCACCCGATGGGGGTGATGACGCCGCTCTACTTCGCAGCCGGGCTCTCGCGGATCCGCTTCGCGCCCTTCCTCGTCGCCTGCGCGGTCGCCGGCCCGATCCGCGCGGCGCTCTACGCCGGGTTCGGGGCGCAGCTGACCGACCTCTGGTCGCCGCGCTTCTGGGTGGCCACCGGGGTGCTCGCCGCGGCGTCGATCCTCCCCCTGCTGCATCCGGGCGTGCGCCGCTGGCTGCTCGTCCGCTGATCGGCCCGGCCGCCCCGATTTCCGAGGCTGGATCTCGGTCCTAGTAGCGGTAATGGTCGGGCTTGTAGGGGCCGCCCGGGGGGACGCCGATGTACTCCGCCTGCCCGGGCGTCAGCTCCGTGAGGCCGACCCCGAGGTGGGCGAGGTGGAGCCGCGCCACCTCCTCGTCGAGCGCCTTCGGGAGCACGTAGACCTTCCGTTCCCAGCGCTCGGGGTGCAGCCAGAGCTCGAGCTGGGCGAGCACCTGGTTCGTGAACGAGGCCGACATCACGAAGCTCGGGTGGCCCGTGGCGCAGCCCAGGTTCAAGAGGCGCCCCTCGGCGAGCACGAGCACCGAGTGGCCGTCGGGGAAGATCCACTCGTCGTACTGGGGCTTGACGTTCTGCTTGCGGATGCCGGCGACCTTCTTGAGGCCGGCCATGTCGATCTCGTTGTCGAAGTGGCCGATGTTGCCGACGATGGCCTTGTCCTTCATGCGGGCCATCTGCGCCGCGCTGATCACGTCGCGGTTTCCCGTCGCGGTGACGAAGAGGTCGGCGCTCGCGACGACCTCCTCGAGGCGCCGCACCTCGAAGCCCTCCATCGCGGCCTGGAGCGCGCAGATCGGGTCGATCTCCGTCACGATCACGCGGCAGCCCTGGCCGCGGAGCGCCTGCGCGCAGCCCTTGCCGACCTCGCCGTAGCCGCAGATCACGGCCACCTTGCCGCCGAGCATCACATCGGTGGCGCGCATGAGCCCGTCCGGCAGCGAGTGGCGGCAGCCGTAGATGTTGTCGAACTTGCTCTTCGTCACCGAGTCGTTGACGTTGATCGCCGGGAAGCGGAGCGTCCCGGCCTGCTGCATCTGATAGAGGCGGTGCACGCCGGTGGTCGTCTCCTCGGAGACGCCGCGGATGCGCGCCGCCATCTCGCGGAAACGGCGGGGGCTCTGTAGCTGCTGGCGGCGCAGCGTCTCGAGCACGATCCCCCACTCCTCCGGCTCGCGATCGGGGTGGAAGTCGGGCACCTTGCCGGCCTCCTCGAACTCCGCCCCCTTGTGCACGAGCAGCGTCGCATCGCCGCCGTCGTCGACGAGCAGGTCGGGCCCGCCGCCGTCCGGCCAGACCAGCGCCGCGAGTGTGCACCACCAGTACTCCTCGAGGGTCTCGCCCTTCCACGCGTAGACGGGAACTCCCTGCGGACTGTCCGGCGTCCCGTTGCGGCCGACGACGGCGGCGGCCGCCGCGTGGTCCTGGGTCGAGAAGATGTTGCAGGAGACCCAGCGCACGTCGGCGCCGAGGTCGACGAGCGTCTCGATCAGCACCGCGGTCTGCACGGTCATGTGGAGGCTGCCCATGACCCGCGCACCGGCGAGCGGGCGGCTCGCGGCGTGGCGCGCTCGCAGGGCCAGCAGGCCCGGCATCTCGTGCTCGGCCAGGCGGATCTCGCGGCGCCCGAGCGCGGCGAGGTCGAGGTCGGCCACCTTGAACGGCAGGCTCGCGGACATGGGGAATCTCCTCTGCACCGGGCACGGACGCCCGGACGACCGGGCGGGGCCCCCCGGATTCATCCTCTATCCGTTCATCCAGATGAACGGATTCTTTGGATTCTAGTGGATCGCTCCCGGCTCGCGCAAGGCGAAGCGGGCGACCTCGGCGTCGAAGCGCTCGCCCTTCTCGGTGACCATCTGGTAACGGCCCTCCATCGAGCCGAAGGGCGTCGTGAGCGGGCATCCGGAGGTGTACTCGAAGCTCTCGCCCGGCTCGAGAACGGGGGTTTCGCCGACCACGCCCGGGCCCCGGACCTCCTCGACCCGGCCGGTCGCGTCCCGGATGATCCAGTGCCGGGTGAGGAGCTGGACCTGCTCCGTCCCCTCGTTCGCGATCTGGATCGTGTACAAGAAGAACCACTGGTTGCGCTGGGGGTGCGAGTACTCGGGCGCGTAGCGGCACTCGACGCTGACGCGGATCCCCTGGGTCACTGCTTCGGAGGTCGAGGACGCCACGGGCGGATCCTAGCCCGCAGGCCTAGCGGAACGCCGGCATCACCTTCTCGGCGAAGAGGCGCGCCGGCTCCCTCGTGTCGCGCCCGAAGAACTCGATCGGGAAGAGCGTGCAGCCGAGGCGCACGTGCCGCTCGATCCGCTCGATCACGCCCTCGGGCGAGCCCCAGATGCCGTGCTCCTCGAGCCCGGAGCCCAGGTGCCCGCCGTAAATCTTCTTCGCCTTCTCGAGCTGCGCGCGCGCCGACTCGAAGTCCTCGGCGATCACCACGACGCATTGCTGCGACACCTCGAGGGTCTCGAAGTCGCGGCCGATCTCGTCGCAGCGGCGCCGCAGCGCCTCGACCTTCTGGCCGAGGCGCGGCTGGAAGACGGCCATGTTGTTCCAGATGTCGGCGTGCCGGGCGGCGATCCCCATGAGCACGTGCTCGCCGCCGCCGCCGATCAGGATCGGCGGAGGCTTGCGCGGCTTCGGCAGGCAGCTCGCGCCGGCGATCCGGAAGTGCCGCCCCTCGAAGTTCGCGCCGTCCCCGTCCCCGGCCCAGAGCCGCTTCATGATCTCGACCGACTCCTCGAGCGCGCGCAGCCGCTCGCGGAGCTCCGGGAAGGCGCAGCCGTAGGCGCGGAACTCGGCCTCGAACCAGCCGGCGCCGAGCCCGGCGATGACGCGCCCGCCCGAGATCTCGTCGATCGTGGCGATCTGCTTGGCGAGCACCGCCGGGTTCCGGAAGCCGGGCGGGGTCACGAGCGTGCCGAGCCGCGCGCGCTTCGTCACCGCCGCGACGGCGGCGAGCAGCGACCACGCCTCCAGGATCGGCAGGCTCGGCAGCGGGACGCCGGTGAGGTGGTCGCAGACCCAGAGCGAGTCGAAACCGAGGTCGTCGCAGTGGATCGCGGCCGCGCGCGCCTCGTCCCAGCTCCGCTTGATCTGCGGCAGCGTCGCACCGAAGCGGACCGGACGGCCCATGGGGCGGTTCCTCCGCGGCCAGTGTAGGATCGCTGCGCCGATGCCGCTCGACCCGAGCCGCGTGCTGCTCTCCGATCGCGTCGCCGTCGTGACCGGAGCCGCCGTCGGGATCGGCGCCACGGTGGCGCTCGCCTTCGCGGGCGTGACGTCGCGGCCGCGGTTCCCGACCCTGCGCCTTGCCCGCGCTGGAGCAGACGCGCGGGCTGCCTCGCGCACCCGGCTCGTGATCCCGTTCGCGCTGGTCGTGGCCGGCTGCGCCGCGGTGCCGCCCCTGCCGATCCCGGGGGTGACGGCGCCGGAGCCCGCTCCGCCCGCGGCCGTGCCCATCGCGGCGCGCCTCGTCCTGCGCGGCGTCTACTTCGGCTTCGACAGCGCCGAGATCGATCCGGCGTCCGAGGTTCTGCTCGACGTGGCCGCCGACCAGATCCGCGGGCGCCCCGGCATCCGCGTCACGGCCCTGGGCCACACCGACTCCGCGGGCGCCGAGTCCTACAACCAGGCGCTCTCGCTGCGGCGCGCCGAGGTCGTGCGCAGGTACCTGGTGCGCAAGGGCGTCCCGGCCGAGGGGCTCGCGGCCCGCGGGCTCGGCGAGTCGGACCCGGTCGCGCCCAACGAGACGGCCGACGGCCGGGCCCGCAACCGCCGCGTGGAGCTCGAGGTCGCACACTGAGCGGCCGCGCGCGCGCTGCTACGGGATCGCAAGGCTGCAGCAAGCGAAGCGCGCAGCGAGGCGCAGCCGAGCGGAGTGCAGGATACCTGCCGCTCCTGGTCCTGAAGTGCGGGAGCACCCTCGCGTCGCTGCGCGAGCGGCGCGGCGACTACGAGGACTGGATCCTGGCCCGCATGGAGGTGCCGCGCGCCCGCGCGCAGGTCGCGGTGGCGCAGGAGCAGGACGCGCTCCCCGATCCCACCTCCATCGCCGCGGTGGTGCTCACCGGCTCGAGCGCCATGGTGAGCGCGGCCGAGGCGTGGAGCGAGCGCACGGCGGGCTGGCTGCGCGCGGCCGTCGCCGCCGGGACGCCGGTGCTCGGGATCTGCTACGGCCACCAGCTGCTCGCCCACGCGCTCGGCGGACGCGTGGGGGTGAACCCGCGCGGCCGCGAGATCGGCACCGTGCTCGTCGAGACGCTGCCTGCGGCGCGCGGCGACGCGCTGCTCGGCGAGCTCCCCGCGCGCTTCCCGATGCAGGCCACCCACGTCGAGTCGGTGCTCGAGCTTCCGGAGGGCGCCACGCTCCTGGCCGCCTCGAGCGGCGACCCGCACCAGGCCTTCTGCGCCGGCCCGCGCGCCTGGGGCGTGCAGTTCCACCCCGAGTTCGACGCCGACGCGATCCGCGCCTACCTGGAGGCGCGCCGCGAGGTCCTGCGCGGCGAGGGTCGCGATCCGGAGGCCCTGCTGGCCGGCGTGAGCGAGAGCGCCTGCGGGCCGGCGCTCCTGCGCCGCTTCGCCGCGCTCGCGGCGCTGGCGTAGACTTGGGCGGTGGCCCGGATCTACCACGACGAGGACGCGGACACGGCCGCGCTCGGCGGAGCGACCCTCGCCGTCGTGGGCTACGGCAACCAGGGCCGCTCGCAGGCGCTGAACCTGCGCGATTCGGGGATCCCGGTCGTGGTGGGCAACCTCCGCGACGCTGCCTACGAGCGCGCGGAGGCGGACGGCTTCGAGGTGCTCCCGGTCGCCGAGGCGTGCGCGCGGGCCGCGGGTGTCCTCCTGCTCGTCCCCGACGAGGTGATGCCCGAGGTCTGGCGCGAGCAGGTCGCGCCGGAGCTCGAGGCGGGCGACCTCGCGGTCTTCGCATCGGGCTACAACGTGGCCTTCGGACTCATCACGCCGGCGCCGGACCTCGACGTGGCCCTGGTGGCGCCGCGCATGATCGGGGCCGGCGTGCGCGATAGCTATCTCTCCGGAGCCGGATTCCCGAGCTTCGTCGGCGTCCACCAGGACGCGACCGGCCGCGCGCGCGAGCGCATGCTCGCGGTGGCGAAGGCGATCGGATCGACGCGCGCCGGCTGCATCGAGATGTCGATGCACGACGAGGCGAGCCTCGATCTCTTCACCGAGCAGGGCTTCGGACCGGCCTTCGGGCGCGTGATGCTGACCGCCGTGCAGCTCCTGGTGGAGGCGGGCTACCCGCCCGAGGCGGTGCTGCTCGAGCTCTACCTCTCGGGCGAGCTCGCCTACTCGATGGAGAAGATGCGCGAGCTCGGCATGGCGCGGCAGATGGACCTCCACTCGCACACGAGCCAGTACGGCTCGGCCACGCGCGGCGCGCGCTTCCAGGACCTCGAAGGGCCGCTGCGCGAGCGCATGGGCGCGGTCCTCGCGGAGATCCGCTCGGGCGGCTTCGCCGAGGAGTGGTCGCGCAACCGGGAGCGCGCCGGCCGGATCTTCGAGCGCGTGCGCGAGGCGCGCGAGCGGTTGCCTCTCGCGCGCTGGGAGGAGGCCGCGCGCAAGGCCTTCCGCATCGGCGACGCGGGCTAGGATCGTGGCCAGCGCCGCCAGCGAGCCGAGCGCAGAGCCCGCGGGCATCGTCCTCTTCGACGGCGTCTGCGGCTTCTGCGACGCGGCGGTGCCCTGGCTGGTGAGCCGGGATCCCGAGCTCCGCCTGCGCTTCGCGCCGCTCCAGGGCGCGACGGCGGCGCGCCTGCGCGCGCGCCACCCCGAGATCCCGGACGGGCTCGAGACGCTCGTCTACGTCGAGGCGAGCGGCTCGGACGAGCGGGTCCATCTGCGCTCGGAGGCGGTCTTCCGCGCCTGCGCCGCGATCTCCGGCGCGCCGCGCTGGGTGGGCCTCGTGGCGCGGCTCCCGCGCGCGGCGACCGACCTCGGCTACCGGATCTTCGCGCGCGTGCGCTACCGCGTCTTCGGCCGGCTCGACGCCTGCCGCGTCCCCGGCCCCGCCGAGCGCGCCCGGATGCTCGACTGATTCACGCCGGCATCCTGCTCGCGTCGCTCGGCGTGCTGATGGCCGAGATCCTGCTCACGCGGATCTTCTCCTTCACGGTCTGGTACCACCTCGCCTACCTCACGATCGGGGCGGCGCTGCTCGGCTTCGGCGCCGCGGGGACCCTCCTCTGGCTCCGCCCGGGCCTGCTCGCGCGCGATCCGGAACGGGTGGCGTCGCGCGCGGCCGCGGCGGCGGCGCTCGCGCTCGTCGCGGCCGCGGCGCTGCTCGGCCCGCATCCCATCGACCCGCAGCGCCTGCTCGCCGAGCCGCTCGCGTTCGGGATGGGCCTCTTCGCCTACTACGCCGTCGTCGCGGTCCCGTTCCTGCTCGGGGGGCTCGCCGTGGCGGTGCCGCTCTCCGCCTGGCCCGAGCGGGCGGACCGCCTGTACGCGGCGGATCTCCTCGGCGCGGGGATCGGCTGCGCCGCCGCGGTGGTCGCACTCGACCGGCTCGATGCGGCCGGCGCGCTCTGCGTCGCCGCTTCGGCGCTCGCGGCCGCCGGGGCGGCCTACGCGCTCCCGGGCCGGCGCGCGCTCGCGCCTGCGGCGCTCGCCGCGGCGCTCCTCGCCTGGGCTCCCTTCGCCGGGCGCGCGATCGAGTTCCGCCCGGCCGCGAGCAAGGCGCTCGCGGCCGCCTACGACCTTCCGAACGGCATCCTCGCGAGCCGCTGGAGCGCGGTGAACCGGGTCGACCTGCACCGCCACGCGAAGGCGGAGGCGGGCTTCTGGTCGGGGGTCGGGGTCGGCTCCGGCTACCGCGGCGCGCACCCGCGGGCGCTCTCGATCGAGTACGACGGCCACAACGGGAGCGACGCCCTCGAGGTGCGCGGGCCCGACTCGCTCGCGTTCCTCGACCACCACCTGCTGCGCACCCCCTATCTCCTGGTCGATTCTCCGCGCGTGCTCGTGATCGGCGTCGGCGGCGGGGTCGACGTGCTGAACGCGCTCCGCCGCGGCGCCGTCCACGTGACCGGGGCCGAGCTCCAGCCGGTCACGCTCGAGCTCCACCGCGGGCGCCTCGCGCGCTGGACCGGAGGCTCGCTCCTGCGCCCCGAGGTCGAGCTCCACGCCGCCGAGGGGCGGCACTTCGTGCGCGCGCACGAAGCGGGCTACGACCTGATCCAGATCACCGCGACCGACACCTTCTCGGCCCAGTCGACCGGCGCCTACGTGCTGGCCGAGAGCTACCTCTACACCGTCGAGGCCTTCGAGGACTACCTCGAACGCCTCGCGCCGGACGGCGTCCTCTCGGTCGTGCTCGGCGACCACTACTTCGAGGCGAAGGATCTGCCGATGCCGCTCGCGACGCGCTTGGCACTCGTCGCGCGCGAGGCGCTCGTGCGCTCGGGCGTCCGCGACCCCGATCGGCACCTTTTGCTCGCGGCGCAGTTCCTGGCCTCAAACCTCTTGGTCAAGCGCTCGCCCTTCGCGCCGGAGGAGGTCGACCGGGTCGCGGGCTTCCTCGCGCAAGAGGGCTTCGACCTCCCGCTCGCGCCCGGACGCCCGGGCTACGCGCCGCTCGCCGCGCTGGTGCGCTCCGAGGGGAGCGAGCGCGCGCGGCTCCTCGCCGAGCACCCGTTCGCGGTCGAGCCCCTCGGCGACGACCGCCCGTTTTTCTTCCACATCCTGCGCTGGCGAAGCCTCTTCGGCGGGGAGGAGGCGCTCTGGTACGCGCCCGGGTCGGCCACGGGCATGTGGGTGCTGGTGCTGATGCTCGGCCAGGCGCTGCTCGTGGGGGGCGCGCTGGTCGCCCTGCCGCTGGCGTGGCGGCGCGGCGCCGGGCTCGGCGGCCGCGAGGCGGCCGGATTCCTCGCCTACTTCAGCGCGCTCGGGATCGGCTTCCTGCTGGTCGAGATCAGCTTCGTGCAGAAGTACGTGCTCTTGCTCGGCTACCCGACCTACTCGCTCAGCGTGACGCTCTCTTCGCTCCTCGTCTTCGCGGCGGCCGGCGCGGCGGCGAGCCGCCGCTGGCGCGCGCGGCCCCGGCCCTTCCTGCTCGCGCTCCTCGCCGCGACGGCGACCCTCGTGCTCGCGGAGAACGCGTGCCTGCCCTGGCTGCGCGAGCGCCTGCTGGCGGCGCCGCTGCCGGCGCGCATCGCCGCCACGGCGGCCCTCCAGCTCCCGCTCGGCTTCGCGCTCGGCATGTACTTTCCGACGGGGCTCGAGTGCCTGCGCCGGCGCGCTCCCTCGCTCGTGCCCTGGGCCTGGGCCGTGAACGGCGTCGCCTCGGTCGCGGGCTCCGTTTTCGCCGTGCTGCTCGCGATGGCGATCGGCTTCTCGGGCGTCGCGATGGTCGCGGTCGCCGTCTACGCCGCGGGCGTCGCTGGCCTGCTCGCCGCGCTCAGGGTCCCGCAGCGAGCGTTCGCGTCACCTCGTCGCGCGTGAACTCGGGGAGCGCGCGGCCGTCGCGCAGCACGACGCCGGCCCCGGCCTGCGCGGAGCCGATCACGTGGGCGGGGATGCCGAGGCGGGCCAGCGCCTCGCAGGCGGGGGCCGCCCGATCCGGGGGGAATGCGGCGAGGAGCGCCCCCGAGGCGAGGGCGCCCCACGGGTCGGCGCCGAGCGCGCGGCAGACGGCGCGGCCCGGCTCGAACCAGATCACCCGCTCGGGATCGACGACGATCCGCACCCCGGAGGCCTCCGCGAGCTCGGCGAGGCCCGTCGCGAGCCCTCCCTCGGTCGGGTCGTGGAGCGCGCTGGCGCCGAGCTCGCTGGCCGCGAGCGCGGCCTCCACGACCGAGATCCCGGGCTCGCGGAGCGCTCCGCACGCGCGCGCGAGCGTGGCGACGTCGACGGAGTCGAGGCGGTCGCGCGCCTCGGCGGCGAGCACCGCCGCGGCCTCGACCGGCGCCGGGCCGGCCTGCACGATCGCGTCGCCCGGGCGCGCGCCGCCGGTCAGGACGATGCGGCCGTCCGGGGCGAGCCCGAGCATCTGGCCCACGACCACGGGCTGGCGCACCGCCGCCGTCACCTCCGTGTGTCCGCCGACGAGCGTCACCCCGGCCTCCTCCGCGCCCGCGCGCAGCGATGCGAAGAGCTCGCGCACCTCGGCCTCGCCGCTCCCCTCCGGCAGGAGCACCGCGGCGAGGAACCAGCGCGGCCGCACCCCCATCACGGCGACGTCGTTCGCGTTCACCAGCACCGCGTGCCGGCCGACGCCCGCGCCCGTGAGCGTGATCGGATCCGTCGCGACGACGAGCGTCCCGGCGGGAACGTCGATCGCGCAGGCGTCCTCGCCGACGCGCGGGCCGAGGCGGACCTCGGGCGGCGGCGCGGGCAGCGAGCCGAGGAGCTCGCGCAGGAGCGCGGCCGGAACCTTCCCGGCAGGGATCGGCAGGGGCACGGCAGCCCGAGCTTACAGCGGCTCCGCCCGCTCAGTGCAGCGGGCCGAGCGCAGTCCACAGCCGCTGCCACTGCGCCTCGGCACAGGCCGCGGCCTCCTCGAGCGTCGTGCCGACGGCGATGATGAGCTTGCCGCGCGCGCCGGCGAGGCCCGGGGTGCGCACGACGGCCACCCACGCGCTGCGGCCCGCCGAATTGGGGCCGCTGCGGTAGAGGCGCCCCTCCACCTCCCGCAGCCAGGCCATGGCCTCGTCGGCACCCACGCAGGTGCGTGCCGCGGCGGGCGGCGGGAGTGACGTCCCGCGTCAGCGCTCCTTCAGGTAGCCGCCGATCAGCGCCTGCACGCGCAGGGCCAGGTCCTCGGGCGACTCCGCGGCGAAGCTCTCGGGCGGGATCTCGTCGAGCACGCAGATACGGATCCGGTGGCGGCCCCTTAGCACGAAGCCGCGCTTCGGGAGCGCGCTCGCCGTGCCCTCGACGACGATCGGGAGGATCGGCCGCCCGCTCGCCTTGGCGAGCTGGAAGGCCCCGCTCTTGAAGGCGCGCAGCCGGCCGTCGGGCGAGCGCGTGCCCTCCGGGAAGATCATCACCGAGCTCCCCGCGGCGAGGGTCGCGCGGCACTGCGTCAGCATCTGGACGACGCTCGCGCGCTCGCCGCGCCGGAGCTGGATGTAGCGGTTCAAGCGCATGTTCCAGCCGATCAGCGGGATGCGGAAGTTCTCGATCTTCGAGACCCACTTGAAGTGGACGAAGAGCCGGAAGAGCACGAGGATGTCGAGCAGCGACTGGTGGTTCGCGACCATCACGTAGGCCTCGTCGCGCCGGATCTTCTCGCGGCCCTCGATCCGCACGCGCCAGGCCGGGTTCGTCCACGTATAGAGCGAGGCCCAGAAGCAGGTGAAGGCGTGGAGCGCCCGCAGCCTCGGGTCGAAGGGGAGGGAGAGCGCCCAGATCGCAGCCGCCGCCGGGAAGAGCGCGAACGAGCTCCCGGCGAGGAAGGCCCAGAAGAGGGTCGAGAGCAGCGCCGGCATCACGGCCCCGCGCAGGCCCGCACGAACGCGCCGAAGACGCGCTCCTGGTGCTCGGCCTCCATCCGCTCGGGGTGCCACTGGACGCCCACGCAGAAGGCGCCGCTCGCGCGCTCGACGGCCTCGACCACGCCGTCGGCCGCCCACGCGCAGACGCGAAGCCCGGGGCCGACCTCGGCCACGGCCTGGTGGTGGCGGCTGTTCACCCGCGTGCCCTCGCGAGGCAGGATCCCCGAGAGGAGCGTCCGCGGCTCGATGCGGAGCGGGTGGCGCCCCTCCGGCTCGGGAAGCCGGTGTGCGCCGGCCGCGGGCAGGTCCGTCGGGATGTCGTAGTGCAGGCGCCCGTCGTGGTAGAGGGCGAGCAGCTGCATGCCGTAGCAGATCCCGAGCACGGGGATGCTGCGCTCGAGGGCCCGGGCGAGCAGGCAGCGGTCGAAGGCGAGCTGCTCGGGCGACGCCGCGTCGAATTCCACCTCCGCTGGATAGCTCCGCTCCGGCGCGAAGTCCCCGCCGCCCGGGATCATGAGCCCGTCCAGGCGGTCGATCAGCGAACCCGTGTCCTGCTGGAGCGGCAGGCAGACGGGCGTCGCTCCCGCCGCGTCGAGCGCGTGGACGTAGCGCGCGTCGAGAACCAGGGTCGAGCGCCCCGGCCGGAGCCTGCCGCGATCATCGCGGATCGGCGGAATGCCGATGAGCGGCCGCACGGGGCGCAGTATACCCTTCGGAGGGGAGGGACGATGGCGAGGGTGCTGATCGCCGGCTGCGGCTACGTGGGCGCCGCGCTCGGCGCCGCGCTCGACCGCGAGTCGCACGCGGTCTTCGGGCTGCGACGCCGATCCGGGGCGCTGCCCTGGGGCGTTCGGCCGGTCGAGGCCGACCTCGTGATCCCCGGGACGCTCCGCGACCTCCCGCCGCGAATCGACTTCGTCTTCTTCATGGCGGCCCCCGCCGGCCGCGACGATGCGCTCTACCGCACCCTGTACGTGGAGGGCCTGGGCAACCTGATCGACGCGCTCGTGGATCAGAAGCAGCGGCCGAAGCGGATCTTCTTCACCTCGAGCACCTCCGTCTATGGGCAGAAGGACGGCGAGTGGGTCGACGAGTCGTCGCGCGCGGAGCCGGCGAGCTTCGCGGGCCGCCGGCTGCTCGAGGGCGAGGCGCTCCTGCACGGGGGGCCCTTCCCGGCGACGGTGGTGCGCTTCGGCGGCATCTACGGGCCGCGGCGCACGGCCCTCGTGGAGCGGCTGCGCAACGGCCGGGTCGTCTTCCAGGAGGAGCCGCCGCGCTACACGAACCGCATCCACCGCGACGACTGCGCCGGGGCGCTGCGCCATCTGATGCGCCTGCCCGCGCCCGAGGATCTCTACCTCGGCGTTGACTGCGAGCCGGCCGCCGAGGCGACGCTCTATCGCTGGCTGGCCGGCGTGCTGGGCGCGCCGGCGCCCCGCGCCGGCACGCCGGATGCGACGGCCGAGCCCGATCGGGCCGGCAGCAAGCGCTGCCGCAACCAGCGCCTGCTGGAGTCCGGCTACGAGTTCCAGTACCCGACCTTCCGCGAGGGCTACGCCGCGGTGCTCGCCGACCAGGCCTGACCCGCGCCGCCGGGACTCGCGCACAGGAGGGGAACGCGTGCCCCGCCCGCCGCGCTGCGCTCCGAGCGTGGGCGAGATGTCCGGAGCGGTCTTCTCGCCGCTCGCGCGGCAGCTCGACGCGCAGGGGGGCTCCCTCGTGCCGCTCCACGTGGGCGATACCTGGCTCGAGCCCTTCGCCGGCGCGCGCATGGAGGACCTGCGCGAGCGGGACTACCCCGGCCTGCACCGCTACAGCGAGACGCAGGGCCTGCCGGAGATCGTCGACGCGATCGTCGAGAAGGTCCGCGCGGGCAATCGCATGCCCTGCGAGCGCCGAGGGGTCCTGGTCACGGCCGGCGCGACCGGCGCGCTCGGCGCCGCCCTCGGCATGCTGGCGGCGCCGGGGGAGGAGGTGCTGATCCTCGCGCCCTACTGGCCGCTGATCCGCGGCATCGTGCAGGCCTTCCGCGCGCGTCCGGTCGAGGTGCCCTTCTACGACCGCGTCGATTCGGCTGCGGATGCCGTCCTGGCGGTGCGCGAGCGCCTCTGCGAGCGCACGGTCGCGCTCTACGTCTCGACGCCCTCGAACCCGACGGGGCGCGTGCTGCCGCGCGCCTGGCTCGAGGCGCTCGCCGAGTTCGCCCGCCGCGAGGAGCTCTGGCTCCTCTCCGACGAGGTCTACGAGGACTACGTCTATCGCGGCGAGCACTTCTCGATCGGCGCGGCGGCTCCGGAGCGGACGCTCAGCGTCTTCTCGTTCTCGAAGGCCTACGGCATGGCCGGGAACCGCACCGGCTACCTCGTCGGTCCGCCCGAGGCCGTCGCGGCGGCGCAGAAGATCTCGACCCACACCTTCTACGCGGCGCCGACCGCGGGCCAGGTGGCGGGCCTGCTCGCGCTGCGCGAGGGCGCCGGCTGGGTCGAGCGCGCGCGGGAGTGCTACCGCGAGGTGGGCGAAGACGCGGCGCGCGCGCTCGGCATGGCGCCGCCCGAGGGCTCGACCTTCCTCTTCCTCGACGTCCGCGACCGCCTCGACGAGCGCGGCGTCTTCGGCTTCCTCGAGGAGTGCCTCGCGGACGGCGTGGCGCTCGCCCCCGGCCCCTCGTGCGGCAGCGACTACGCCGGCTGGGTGCGCCTCTGCTACACGGCCGCCCCGCCCGACGCCGTGCGCGGCGCCGTGGCGCGCCTCGCCGCGCGGCTGCGCGTCGCCGGGAGCGGGGCGCCCGGCTCTCGCGCACGGCCCTGATGGGATAGGCTCCCCGCCGAAGGAGGGAGCTTGATGCAACAGCGAGCGGCGGCCCTCGCGACGGCCGCGATCCTCGTCCTCTTGGGTGTGTCCGGGTGCTTCTACGTGGTCGAGCCCGGGGAACGCGGGGTGCGCGTGACCCTCGGCAAGATGTCGGAGGAGTTCCTGAAGCCGGGCTTCGGTACGAAGCTGCCGATCGTCACGGAGATCCGGCGCGTCAACGTCCAGCAGGACACGCGCGAGGTGTCGGCGGAGTGCTTCTCCTCCGACCTCCAGCAGATCAACATGCGCCTCAAGGTGCTGTACCGCATCCCGGAGGGCTCGGTCGTCTCCATGCTGCGCGACTACGCCGGCAACCCCTTCGAGCGCCTGATCCTCCCGCGCGTGCAGGAGGCGACCAAGGAGATCACGGCGCTCAAGACGGCCGCCGACATCGTGAAGACCCGCGAGCAGATCAAGGAGGCCGCCCTGCGGGCATCGCGCCAGAAGATCGGGGAGCTCCTCGTGATCGAAGACCTCGTGATCGAGGACATCGCGCTCTCGAAGGAGCTCGAGCAGGCGATCGAGGCCAAGATGGTGCAGCAGCAGGAGGCGGAGAAGGCGGTCTTCCGCATGCAGCAGGCCAAGACCGACGCCGAGACCCAGATCATCAAGGCCAAGGCCGACGCCGAGTCGATCCGCATCCAGGGCGAGGCGCTCGAGAAGGCCCCGAAGCTCGTCGACCTGAAGATGGTCGAGAAGTGGAACGGCGTCGCGCCCCAGGTGGTGGGCTCGGGATCCAACATCCTGCTTCCCCTGAAGTGAAACGACAGCGAGCCGGGAACGGAGCCTCATGGATTTCGACATCCCGCGCGACCTCGCCGCCTACCTGCTCGAGCTCGACGCGTTCATCGAGCGCGAGATCGAGCCGCTCGAACGGCAGGACGACAACCTCCGCTTCTTCGACCACCGCCGCGAGAACGCGCGCACCGACTGGGAGCGCGGCGGGCTGCCGAACGAGGCCTGGGAGGCGCTGCTCCGCGAGGCGCGCCGCCGCGCCGACGCGGCGGGCCACTACCGCTATCCGCTGCCGAAGCGCTACGGCGGCAAGGACGGCAGCAACCTCGGGATGGCGATCATCCGCGAGCACCTCTCGGCGAAGGGGCTCGGGCTGCACAACGACCTGCAGAACGAGCACTCGATCGTCTCCAACAACGTCGGCGTGCTCCTCTTGCTGGCCTACGGCAGCGACGCGCAGAAGGCGGATCTGCTGGACGGCCTGCTCGCCGGTACGACCGGCTTCGCCTTCGGGATCACCGAGCCGAACCACGGCTCCGACGCCACGCACATGGAGACCTGCGCGGTGCGCGACGGCAACGGCTGGCGCATCGACGGCGAGAAGACCTGGAACAGCGGCATCCACAAGGCCCCCTACGACCTGATCTTCGCGCGCAGCGCCGGCAAGGCCGGCGACGGCGACGGCATCACGGCCTTCCTCGTGCCGACGAGCTCGCCCGGCTTCAAGGTCGAGGAGTTCCTGTGGACCTTCAACATGCCGACGGACCACGCGCGCGTCTCGCTCACGAAGGTCTGGGTGCCGGATTCGGCGGTCTTCGGGGGCGAGGGCCGCGGCCTCCAGGTCGTGCAGCACTTCTTCAACGAGAACCGGATCCGCCAGGCGGCCGCGAGCCTGGGCGCGGCGCAGTTCTGCATCGACGAGTCCGTCGAGTACGCCAAGGTCCGCAAGCCCTTCGGCAAGCCGCTCGCGAGCAACCAGGGCATCCAGTTCCCGCTGGTCGAGCTGCAGACGCAGTGCGAGATGCTGCGCGCGCTGATCCACAAGACCGCCTGGACGATGGACACCTACGGGAACTTCTCCGCCTCGGACAAGGTGTCGATGTGCAACTACTGGTCGAACCGCCTCTGCTGCGAGGCGGCGGACCGCGCGATGCAGGTGCACGGCGGGCTCGGCTACTCGCGCCACAAGCCCTTCGAGCACATCTACCGCCACCACCGGCGCTATCGCATCACCGAGGGCGCGGAGGAGATCCAGATGCGCCGCGTGGCGGGCTACATGTTCGGCTTCATGAAGCAGCGCGCGCCGAAGGGCGTGGTCGAAGACGCCTAGCGATGGAGGCGCCGCAGGGCGGCGAGGAGCGCTTCGAGGAGCGGCTGGCGGCGCTGGCCCTGCGCCGCCTTCCCGGCTGCCGCGGGCTCGCCTCCTGCGAGCGGCTCTCGGGCGGCGCGAGCCAGGAGACCTATCGGCTCGTGATCCACAGCGACGCCGGGGAACGCGCGCTCGCGCTGCGGCGCGCGGCCGGCGGCGCGCCGTCGCCCGAGCCGGGCCGGCCGGGTCTCGCGACCGAGGCGCTGCTCATGCAGCACGCGCGCGAGGCCGGCGTCCCCGCGCCCGAGGTGGTCCTCGTGCTGCGCCCCGAGGACGGCCTCGGCGAGGGATTCCTGATGCAGTGGCTCGAGGGCGAGACCCTGGGCTCCCGCATCGTCCGCGATGCCTCGCTCGACGCGGTCCGGCCGCGGCTGGCGGAGCTCTGCGGCGAGATCCTGGCGCGCCTCCACGCCGTCGATCTCGAGGCGACGGGTCTCTCGAGCCGGCTCGAGCGCGTCCCCCCCGAGGCGTACGTGCGCCGGACCTGGGAGCGCTACCAGGCCCTGCGCACGCCGCAGCCGATGATCGACTTCACCGCGCGCTGGCTGCTCGAGCACCTGCCGCACCCGCCCGAGCTCACGCTCGTCCACAACGACTTCCGCAACGGGAACCTCGTCGTCTCGCCCGCGGGCGTGGTCGCCGTGCTCGACTGGGAGCTCGCCCACATCGGCGACCCGATGCGCGACCTCGGCTGGATCTGCACCAACTCGTGGCGCTTCGGGCGGAGCCAACTCCCCGTCGGCGGCTTCGGCACCCGCGAGGACCTCTTCCGCGGCTACGCGTCGGTGTCGGGCGAGCCGGTCGACCCGGAGCGGGTCCGCTTCTGGGAGGTCTTCGGCTCGTTCTGGTGGTCGGTGGGATGCCTCGGCATGGCGGAGCAGTACCGCTCGGGGCCGGACCGGAGCGTCGAGCGCGCCGCGATCGGCCGGCGCACGTCCGAGTGCCAGGTCGACTGCGTGAACCTCTTGATCCCCGGCCCGCTCGAGCCGCTCTCGCCCGGCGCGAGCGCCTCCACGCTCGACCTGCCGCGCATCGACGAGCTGGTCGCGAGCGTGCGCGACTACCTGCGCGAGGACGTGATCGGCGCCGCCCGTGGCCGCGCGCGCTTCCTGGCGCGCGTCGCCGGGAACTCGCTCGACATCGCGCTGCGCGAGCTCGCCCTGGGCGAGGCGCACCGCGCCCGGGAGCGCGAGCGGCTGCGGCGGCTCCTTGGCCGGGGCGGCGAGCTCGAGGCGCTCCGCCAACAGCTCGTCCTGCGCCTGCGCGACGGGACCCTCCCGCTCGACGCGCCCGATCTCGCGGAGACTCTGCGCCAGAGCGCGGTCGACCAGGTCGCGATCGACCAGCCGGCCTACAGCGGCCTGCGCACGGCGCTCGCGAACGCGAAGCGCAGCTGAGAGGAGGCAGCGTCAGCGCTCCGGCAGCGACTCGAGGAAGGCGACCCACTCGGGCGGGAGGCCGTGCTCGCGGGCGCCTTCGAGCACGAGCGCCTTGTAGCCGCGCTCGAGCCCGGATGCGCCGCGCAGGGGCGAGGCGTAGCTCGTGGCGTCGAGCGCACCCGCGTCCGCGTCGACCCGGACCAGGGCGCGTTCGTAGCCGCCCTCGTGACGGTCGAGGCGCGCGAGGTCGGCGACGGACAGCTCCCAGAGCGCGCCCCAGACGGAGGCCGCGGGATCGGGCACGATGTTCAGCTTGGCGCTGCCGTCGCGCCCGGGCTTGTCGGCCACGACGCGGAAGCCCGCGAGGCGGGCCCGCCCGCGCGCCCGCGCTCCGGGCACGCGGCGGAGCAGGCGCCGGCTCGCGAGGTTCGAGCCATAGGCAAAGTAGAGCGTCTGCATTAAGCTCCGCAGGATCGCAAAACCCGCCCAGCGGGCGTAGCGGGGACGGTGTTCAGATCTTTCGAATATTCAGATTCTCTCTCACCCCGGGGTTCTCCTGAGGTCCCCCCGGGAGAATCTGAATATTCGAAAGATCTGAACACCGTCCCCCTGCCGAACCCGCGGAGGATCCGCATCGATGCTTCCGACCCTGCGCGCCAGCACGCCGATCGTCGCCTTTCTCGCGGCCGCCTCGCTCGCGGTGGCCGCGGCGTCCCGGGCCGAGGACGCCGCGGGCGGAGCCAAGGCCGCGGGAGCGAAGGCAGGGGGGGACGTGGCCATCCAGACGCTCCAGGGCTTCATCGCCCAGCAGAAGATTGATACCTCGCAGCCCGGCTGGAAGACGCGGCTCCCGAGGCCCCCCAAGGCCAGCTTCGACGCCGCGCACACCTACTACTGGAACCTCGACACGAACGTCGGCAACGTGAAGGTGAAGCTCCTGCCGAAGGTCGCGCCGATGCACGCCTCGAGCACGATCTACCTGACGGAGCTCGGCTTCTACGACGGCATTCCCTTCCATCGCGTGATCACCGGGTTCATGGCGCAGGGCGGCGACCCCCTCGGCCGCGGCACCGGTGGCCCCGGCTACCAGTACGCCGGAGAGTTCGACCCGAAGCTGAAGCACGACAAGCCGGGGCTCCTCTCGATGGCGAACTCCGGGCCCGGCACCGACGGGAGCCAGTTCTTCCTGACCTTCGTTCCGACGCCTTGGCTCGACGGCAAGCACACGCTCTTCGGCGAGGTGGTCGAGGGCATGGGGACGCTCCAGGAGCTCGAGCGGCGCGGCTCGCCGTCCGGGCAGACGAAGCAGGAGCTCCTGATCCGCAAGGCGCGGATCACGGTGGAGTAGCCGCATGGCCCGCGCGCGGGTCGCCGTGCTGCGGACGACGCCGCGCAGCGTCCTCGAGGACTACCACCGGCTGCTGAACCTCGCCGGCTACCAGTCGGTGCTCGATCGCTCGCTCGACACCGCGCTCAAGATCAACATCTCCTGGCACTTCTTCTACCCCGCGAGCTCGACCCCGCCGTGGCAGCTCGAGGGCGTGATCCGCGCCATGCGCCGCGACGGCTACGACCCGGCGCGGCTGCACGCCTGCCACAACCGCACCGTCGTGATCGACGCGCACCTCGGCGAGCGCGAGAACAAGCAGCTCCCCGTGGTGGAGGCACACGGGCTCCGCAACATCCACCTCTACGAGGGCGAGGAGTGGGTGCACGTGCGCGACGCCGTGGGCGACCTCGCCGACCGCTTCCTGGTGCTGAACCAGGTCTACCCCGAGGGCTTCTCGATCCCGAAGCGCTTCATCGGCGAGAACATCGTGCACCTGCCGACGGTGAAGACCCACGTCTTCACCACCACGACGGGCGCGATGAAGAACGCCTTCGGGGGGCTCTTGAACGAGCGGCGTCACTGGACCCACCCGGTGATCCACGAGACGCTCGTCGATCTGCTCCGCATCCAGCAGTGCATCCACCCGGGGATCTTCGCGGTGATGGACGGCACCTTCGCCGGCGACGGGCCCGGCCCGCGCTGCATGGTCCCGCACGTGAAGAACGTGATCCTGGCGAGCGCCGACCAGGTGGCGATCGACGCGGTGGCGGCGCGCCTGATGGGCTTCGATCCGCTCGCGATCCGCTACATCCGCCTCGCCCACGAGCAGGGCCTCGGCTGCGGCGATCCGCGCGAGATCGAGATCGTCGGCGACGAGGGCGCCGCGGCCGAGCGCTGGAGCTTCGTCGGCCCCTACGCGCGCATGACCTTCGCGTCGCGCATGCAGCACCTGATCTACTGGGGAGCGCTGAAGCGCCCGGTCGAGTGGTCGCTCAAGACCGTGCTCGCGCCCTGGGCCTATCTCGCGAGCGTCGCCTACCACGACACCTTCTGGTACCCCTTCGTCGCGAAGCGGCAGATGGCGGCGGCGATGACGAGCGAGTGGGGCCGCCTCTTCGCGAACTGGGAGCGCCTCGTCCCCGACGAGCGCGGCTTCCCCGAGCTGGGCGACGGAACGACCGAGCTGCGCAGAACGGGCCTCGGCGCCTTCGCGACCTCGCTCGGCATCCTCGCGACCTGTCTCCGCGAGGCGCCGGAGTTCGCCGCGCGCCGGCGCACCCGGCGCCTCGGCGGGGGCTCGGGCGCGTAGGGAGCTCCGCGTCCGGCTCAGAGGGCGCGCCTTCGCCGCGCCCGCCGCGCGGCGAGCGGCAGGCCGAGGGCCAGCGCCGCGGACGCGAGCGAAACGAGCGCACCCCGGCGCAGGCTCGCGGGTCGGTACTGAAACACTACATGGTGTCTGCCCGGCGCCACGGCCACCGCCCGGTAGACGCCGTTCGCGCGCAGGATCGGGGCGAGCTCCCCGTCCACGCGCGCCTCCCAGCCGGGGAACCAGGAGTCGCTGAGCACGAGGAGCCCTCCGCGGGGGGATTCGGCCTCGACCTCCACGCGCTCGGGCGCGTAGGCGGCGATGCGAGCCGCGCGCAGCGGCGCGGGGTCGGAGGGCGCGGGCCGGGGCGGCTGGCTTTCGAGCAGGACCGCGCGGCGGAAGTCGAAGTCGCCCCGCGCTGCGCGGGCGAGCGCCTCGGCGTTGGACACCACCCGGTGTCCCTCGACGACGTAGGCGCGCGGCAGGGCGTCGGCGTTGCGCGCCACGCGCAGCCGCAGCCAGCCGGGCGGGTCCGGGGCGGGCCCGGGGGCCTCGAAGGCCCTGCGCCGCCCGGCGTCCGTCGGCGGGGCGGGCGGCGCAGGGCCGCGCTCGACGTGTGCCACGAGCGCGACGCCGGACAGGTCGTGGAACGGCGCGAGCACCTCGGCCGGGAGCCCGTGGAGCAGGTGGCGCGCGTCGGGGTTCCCGGTGATCGCCGCGTGCAGGCCCGTCCAGGTCGCGGGGGCCAGCGGGTCGAGGCAGGCGACCCGGTAGCCGCCCGCGAGGGGTGGGACGCCGAGCGTGGGCTCGAGGTCGAGGAGCGCGATGCGCGCCGCGCCCGCCTCGTCGCGCAGCCGCGCGTAGCCGCCGGCGTCGAGGAGGGTGTAGCCCGAGGCGTGGAGGCTCTGCGCCCAGGCGGTCGGGATCGAGCGGAACGAGCCCGCCGCGGGGCGTGTCGCGTGATGGAGATCGAGGGCGAGCAGCAGCAGCAGGAGCGCGGTGGCGGTGCGCCGGAGCCCCGGCCCGACGGCTCCCCCGAGCGCCACGACCAGGAGCCCCCCCGCCGCGAGGGCGCGCCAGGCCGCGCCGGGCGCGCCGAAGGCGGCGATCGCGACGGCCCCGACCGCGGTCGCTCCCGCGAGCGCCGCGCGGCCGCGCCGCCGCCAGCCGGCGAGGCCGCGCCACGCCGCGTCGATTCCGAAGGCGGCGAGGGGGACGAGGCACAGGAAGGACAAGAGGCGCAAGCGCTGCGGGTCGCGGAACAGGCTCCCGCCGGGAAGCCGCGCGAAGAGCTCGAAGAGCGGGGCCCCCGCGCCGAGCGCGCCTCCCGAGAGGAGGAAGGAAAGCCCGGATAGCGCGACCAGCAACGCCACCAGCGCGCGCGGGCCGGCGGCGGCGCCGGGCAGGAGCAGCAGCAGCGTCGGGATCCCGAGGTAGCCCGCGCCGAAGCCGTAGCCGGGCGTGATGAGCTTCGGGCTCGGGTCGAGGGCGTTGCGCAGCACGTCGGCGAGGGGGAGAGGGCGGATCCTGAATCCGTGGTGCATCTGCTCGACCGTGAGCGGGGCGTCGCGATGCGTCTCGCGCACGAGCTCGGCGCTGGGCACGAGCTGCGCCGCCGCGAGGCCCGCTCCGAGCGCCGCCGCGAGCGCGAGCAGGGCCGCCCGCCGGGAGACCTCCGCCGCGCCGTGCGCGCCGCCCGCCGAGGCCAGGCGCAGCGCCGCGAAAGGAGCGGCCAGGTAGGCCGTGTAGACGGCGTACTGCGGGAAGCCTGCGAGGAGCTGGAGCGCCGTCGCGGCGACGAGCGCGAGCCACCAACGCCAGGCGCCGGAGGCGATCCAGCGCTCGATGCACAGCAGGATCGCCGGCATCCACGCGATCGTCGCGAGGGCGGGAGGCCAGAAGGCGTTTCCGAGCAGGCAGGTGAAGACGAAGAGCAGGGCGCCCGCCGCGGCGGCCGCGCGCGCGACGCCGAGCGAGCGCAGCCAGAGCAGCGCGAAGAGGGCGCCGGCCAGCGTGTGGAGGAGGATGCCCGCGGCCAGCGCCGTAGCGGTAGGGAGGATCAGCGTGAGCCAGGTCGGCGGGTAGAACGCCGCGACCTGGAGCGTCGCGAGGAGCGGGATCCCGCTACAGGTGTGCGGGTTCCAGAGCGGGAGCTCTCCGGCCCGCAGGCGCGCCGCCACGAGCTCCGTCATCGGGAGGAAGTAGTAGAGGAAGTCGGTGGGGAAGGGGTAGCCGGTGCGACCGGGCGGGGCGTTGAAGCGCCACCACAGCGCGAGCACGGCGGCGACGAGCCCCGCCAGGGGGACGGCGCGGAGGGCCGGGGCGCCGAACCTCTTCCGAGTCGCCCGTCCGCGCTCCGCTGGCGCTCGGCTCACGCTCGTCCTCTTCGTTCGACCGAACCCATCGCGGGAGGCGCGCCCGCCTTGCGCGCGCGGATGCAGCGCTCCTCCTCCTGCCGCGCCACGCGGAGGCTCTTCGTCACGGCGGCGGGGAGCTTCGCTCCCGAGGCGAGGAGCTGGTCGACCCGGTGCACCACCTGCTCGTCGCAGAGCGCGGGGAACATCGCCCCCGAGAAGTCCTCGACGAGGTCCTCGGCGCGGGTCGCGGCGAAGGTCGGCAGGGTCGTGAAGTACCAGTCGACGGCGAGCTCCGACAGCTCCTCCTGGCCGAGCTGGTGGTAGCTGCCCATCGCCTCGCGAAGATCGGCGTCGTCGCGGCGCTCGGGGCCATCCGACGCCTCCATGCGCGCGCGCCAGGTGGCCTTGATCTCGGCGTCCGGGAGCGACACCTCGGCCGCGATCGCCGCCTTCTCGCCCATGTCGGTCGGGTCCTTCGCGAGCTCGGCGGCGATCCGCTCGCGGGCGCCGGGCGCGCCCGCGCGGGCCAGCGTCCCGAGAATCTCCCAGCGCCGGTCCTGGTCGATGCGCAGCCCTGCGATCTCGCGCGTTCCGTCGAGGAGGCCCGCGAGGAGCTCGAGCGTGCCCGGGGAGCGCGCGACCTGGAGCAGGGCGAAGTACCACTCGAGCTGGCGGTCGGAGCCCGCCGGCGCGGCCTCGAGGCCGCGCAGGAAGGCGGCCTCCATCCGCTCGCGGTAGGCCTCGCGCTCGGAGTCGGGCAGGTACTTGAGGATGGAGGCGTGGCCGAGCTGCGCGCTCGCGAGGCTCGTGAGCACCTGGGTGAGGACGAGCGTGTCCTGCTCGGCGGCGATCTGGGCGAGCGCCGCCTCGGCGTAGTCGCGAGCCGCGAGCTTGCCGTCGACGACCATCTCCCAGAGCGAGTGCCAGACCTGCTGGCGCAGCATCGGGTCCTCGAGCTTCGCCACGCTCCCGCGGACCGCCCCGAGGCTCTTCGCGTCGAGCGTCACCTTGACGAAGTCGTAGTCGCCTTCGTTCGGGTAGACGAGATCGGGGCAGGGCTTCCCCACCGCGGCCGCGACCTCCGTCTCGGCCTTCGCGTAGGTCGCCGGGATCGGGTCCCCGATGCGCTCCCCGCTGCGCGCCGAATAGAGGCCGATGCGCGTGCGGTGCGGGCGAAGCACGCCGCTCCACTCGGACGGGGACTGCACGAGGGTGAGCCGCGAGATCACGGGGCGCCCCGATCTCTCGTCGGGAGCGCAGATCCAGGACGCCTCGACGGTGTTCAGGCCGGGCGTTTCGAGCCAGAGCTGCTGCCACTCCGAGAGGTCCTGGCCGGAGGCCTCCGAGAGCGTATCCATGAAGTCGGCGAGCTCGGTGTTCCCGAGCGCGAAGCGCTGGAAGTAGAGCCGGAGGCCCTCGCGGAACTCGTCCTCGCCGAGGAAGAACGCGAGCTGCTTCAGCACCGAGGCGCCCTTGCCGTAGGTGATGCCGTCGAAGTTCGCGAACGCCTGGTCGGTGTCCGGCACCGGAACCTCGATCGGATGCGTCGTGACGAGCTGGTCCTCCCAGTAGGCCCACTGCTTCGTGCCGAGGAACGCCTGCCAGCTCCCCTCGAAGCGCGTGGCGCCCTCGACCGCCCGGGCGGCCGCCCAGGTGGCGAAGCTCTCGTTGAGCCAGAGGCCGTTCCACCAGCGCATGGTCACGAGGTTCCCGAACCACATGTGCGCCATCTCGTGCAGGATCACGTTGGCGCGGTCGCGCTTCTCGTCCTGCGTGACCTTCGAGCGGCTCACGAAGCGCTCGGAGAAGGTCACCGCCGCCACGTTCTCCATGGCTCCCGAGTTGAAGTCCGGGACGATGACCTGGTCGTACTTCGCGTAGGGGTAGGGGTGGCCGAAGTACGCGTCGAAGAAGGCGAGCCCCTGGCGCGTGACTTCGAGCCACTCGGCGTGCGCGACGTAGGGCGCGAGCGACCGGCGCGCGAAGAGGCGCGTCGGGATCCCGCCGGCATTCCCCTTCCACGAGGCCCAGGGCCCGGCGTGGAGCGCGAAGATGTAGGTGCTGAAGACGGGAGACGGCGGGAAGCGCCAGGTCGAGCGGCCGCCCTCGCCCGTCACCTCGCGCTCCGGCGTGTTCGCGATCACCGTCCACTCCGAGGGGACCTCGACGGTGAGCTCGTAGCTGGCCTTCAGGTCCGGCTGGTCGAAGCACGGGAACATCCGGTTCGCGTTGTAGGGCTCGAAGTTCGAGTAGGTGTAGACGCGATCGTCGACGGGGTCCTCGAAGCGATGGAGCCCGTTGCCGGTCGTGCTGTAGGCATGCGCGAACGCGATCTCGATGCGGTTGGCGCCGCCCCGGTCGAGCTCGCCCGTCGCGAAGCGCAGCCGGTGGCCGTCGTAACGCTTCGCGGCCTCCGCGGCGGGGACGGCTACGCCGTTCACCGAGAGCGCGCGGACCACGCCGTCCTCGAAGTCGACGAAGAGGTCGCCCTCGGCCTGCTCCGCGAGCTGGAAGCCGATCGCGACGCGTCCCTGGTACTCCTCCGGATCCGCGTCCAGCCCGAACCAGAGCACGTACGACACCCGGTTTACCTGGCGTGCCCTCGCGGACGCCATCTCGCGGGTGAGGGGGGACGAGGACCCCTGGGCGGGCTCCTCGATCGCCTGGGTGGGAATCAGCCCAGACATCTTGCACGATGACAAGGCCGCGAGTGCGGCGATCGTGGCGGCGACCTGGCGGCGCATGTTCACCTCCGCTCGAAGCTTATCGTGGCAGGCGGGTACAATGCGCCGGATGCAAGGACGGGAGGAAGGGCAGCTCGTTCGGGGTCTCGGCGTGAGCGGGGCGATCGCGCTCGTCGCCGGGAACATCATCGGGTCGGGGATCTACGTCATCCCGGCCTCGCTCGCCGACGCCGCCGGGCCGGTATCGCTGCTCGCCTGGCCGATCGTCGCGGTCGGGTACCTCTGCCTCAACGCGGTGTACTCCGACCTCGCGGAGGCGTATCCGATCCAGGGCGGCCTGCAGGTCTACGCCGAGAAGGCGTTCGGTCCCCTCGCCGGCCTTCTCGCGTCGTCCCTCTACTGGACCTCGTGCGTCATCGGGAACGCGGCGTTCTTGACGGCGTTCGTCGGCTACGCGCAGGTCTTCTTCCCCGGCCTCGCGAGCCCGCTCCCCGCGTTCCTCCTCGCCCAGGCGCTGCTGTGGTCCCTGACGCTCGTCAATCTCGGGGGCGTCCGCGCCGGGGCGGCCGTGCAGATGGTGACGACTGTGCTCAAGATCCTCCCGCTCCTCGTGCTGGCGGTCGCGCTCGTCCCCCACGCGGCGCCCGCAAACCTGGAGCCCTTCACGCCGAAGGGCTGGGGGGCGCTCTTCCCGGCGATCGCGCTGGTGGCCTGGCCGTTCCTCGGCAGCGAGACGGCCACCGTCCCCGCCGAGGAGATGAAGGACGCGCGGCGCACGATCCGCCTCGCGACCTTCCTCGGCTTCGGCGTGGCGGCGCTGGTCTACTTCGCGGTCGCCCTCACGCTGGCGCTGGGGCTTCCCTCCTCCGAGATCGCGGGGAGCGCGAGCCCCCTGGCGCTCGCCGCCGAGCGCGCCCTCGGACCGTGGGGGAAGACCTTCGTCACCCTCGGCGCCCTCGTCTCGATCGCCGGGATCCTGAACGGCTGGATCCTGATCGCGAGCCGTCTCCCCCAGGCGGCGGCGCGCCAGGGCTACATGCCCCGCGCGCTCGCCCGCCTGCACCCGCGGACCGGCGCTCCGACGCGGGCGCTCGTCGTGTCGAGCCTCGCGGCAGGGGCGTTCGCCTCGACCTACTTCGTGAGCGGACTTCTCGACGCCTACAACTTCATCGCGCTGGCCTCGACCGCCGCCGCCCTGGTGGCCATCGCCATGGTCGTGGTCGCCCTCGTCGTGCTCGTGCGCCGCGAGCCGGAGAAGTTCCGGCCCGCGCAGCGCCGCCGGGCGCCGGTGCTGGCCGCGGTGGGCCTCGTCGTCGTGTTCGTGCTCCTGCGCGGCTCCGGGTGGCAGGTCTGGACCTTCACGGCATTCGCCGCGGCCATCCCCGTCGCCTACTACGTCGGCTCCGGGAAGTGGGCGGCCGCGCGAGCGAACGCGGGGGAGGCGACCTGAGCGCGAGAGTGCGGCGTCGGCCGCGCCGCCGCCCGAGGTCGCCGCGCGGCTCGGCCGACGCCGGGCGGCGGGCTCAACGTCGCGAGGAGCTCGACGCGTCCGCGAAGGCCGGCTGGCGCGCGATCTGCTCGGCCGTCTCGCGCGGGCAATGGCCTTCGGTCGCGAACCAGCGCACCGCCTCGATCAGCACCTCGCGCGCGGGGCGAGCGCTGAAGCCGAGCTCGCGGCGCGCCTTCGCGCTGTCGAAGGGGCGGCTGTCGCGGGCGTGCAGGGCGGCCTCACGGGCGACGAGCGGGGGGCGGCGCGTCACGTGGTCGGAGAGCCACTCGTTCGCGCGCGCCGCGATGCTCAGGACCCCGCGCGGGATCGCGAACCACGGCGCCGGCAGGCCGGTGATCTCGGCCAGCTCGCGCATGACCTCGCGCATCGGCAGGTTGTCGCCGCCCAGCACGTAGCGCTCGCCGGCACGGCCCTTCTCGAGCGCCAGCACGTGGCCGGCGGCCACGTCGCGCACGTCGACCAGGTTCTGCATCAGGTCGGCATACACCTTCATATGGCGGTTCAGGAAGTGCACGATCATCGAGCCGGTCGGCGTCGGGCGGCGGTCGCCGGGGCCGAGCACCGTCGTCGGGTGGACGATCACGGCCGGCAGCCCGCGCGCGGCGGCGCGCAGCACCAGCACCTCGGCCATCGCCTTCGACGTCTTGTAGTGGCCGCGGAAGGCGCGCAGGTCGAAGGCGTTCTCCTCGTCGCCGAGGGGGCCTTGCCCGAAGCCCGGCGAGAGGGTCGCGGTGCTGCTCGTGTGGACGAGCTTGCGCACGCCGCGCGCGCGGGCGGCGTCGAGCACGTTGCGGGTGCCCTCCACGTTGACGCGGTAGAAGTCGCGCGCGTCGGGCAGCCAGAAGGCGTAGCAGGCGGCGGTGTGCACCAGCGTGTCGCAGCCCTCGAGCGCGCGCCGCACGCCGGCGGCGTCGAGCAGCTCGAGGTCGCGCAGCTTGGCGGGGAGCCCCTCCAGGTTCTCGCAGCCGAGGTCGGCGCCGACCAGCGCCACGACCTCGTGGCCGCGCTCGAGGAGCTCGCGCACCACCCTCGAGCCGACGAAACCGTTGGCGCCCGTGACGGCACAGCAGGCCATCAGCCGCGCCCCGTCTTCATGCGGATCGCCGCCCCGGCGAGCCGCTTGCCGAGCTCCCAGATGGCGCCGCCCACCTCGTGCGCGGCGGCGATCACGTCCTCGCACGCGCCCGTGATCCAGCGCCGGTCGTCCTGGTCGATGACCAGGGGCGGCAGGAACTTGACGACGTTCATCCGGTTGGCCGCCACCTGCGACAGGATGCGGTGCCGGGTGAAGAGCGGAATCGTGATCATCTGGCAGAAGAGGCCCTCGTTGGCGGCCTCGAGGAGCTTCCAGGCGGCGCGCAGGCGCAGGCTCTCGGGGCGCCCGAACTCGAGCGCGATCATGAGCCCCTTGCCGCGCACGTCCTTCAGGAACTCGTGGCGGGCGACCAGTGGCCGCAGGTCGTCGACGATCTGCGCGCCGACCGTGGCCGCGTTCTCGACCAGCTTCTCGGCGTCGAGGACCTCGAGCGTGGCGAGGCCCGCCGCCATGGCGAGGTTGTTCTTCGAGAAGGTCGAGCCGTGCACCGCCGAGCGGTCCATGCGGTCGAAGACGGCGTCGAAGACGGACTTGCGGCAGGCGACGGCGCCGACCGGCACGAAGCCGCCCGAGAGCGCCTTCGCCAGGGTGATCATGTCGGGCTCGACGCCCCAGTGCTCGACGGCCAGGAACTTCCCGGTGCGGCCGAGACCGGTCTGGATCTCGTCGGCGACGAAGAGCGTGCCGTACTTCTTGCAGAGCGCGGCGACGCCCGGCAGGTAGCCGTCGCTCGGGATGCGCACGCCGTGGCCGACGATCGGCTCGACCACGAAGGCCGCCACGTCGCGTCCCGCGAGCGCGCGCTCGAGCGCCGGAAGGTCGTCGAAGGGCACGCGCACGGTGTCGGCGAGCAGGGGGCCGAAGCCCTCTCGGAAGCCCTCGTCGCCGTTCAGCGACAGCGAGCCCAGCGTGAGCCCGTGGAAGCCTTGCTCGACGTAGGCGATCTTCGCGCGCCGAGTGCTGTAGCGGGCGAACTTGATGGCGGTCTCGACGGCCTCGCTGCCCGAGTTCGTGAAGAAGATGCGCTCGAGGCCGCCGGGCATGAGCGCCAGCAGCCGCTCGGCCAGCAGCCCCGCCAGCACCGTCACGTCCATCTGCACCAGGTCGGGAAGCTCGGCGCACAGCACGTCGCGCAACGCCTCGACGACGGTCGGGTGGTTGCGCCCGACCGCGAACACGCCCCAGCCCGAGAGCAGGTCGAGGTAGCGGTTGCCCGCGGCATCGAAGAGGTGGGGCCCGCGCGCCTCGGTGTAGGTCACGTCGAAGCCGATCGTCTTGAGCACGCGCACGTGCTGCGCGTTCAGGTACCGCTCGTGGAGCGCGTACTTCTCGGGCAGCCGCTCGGCCACGAGATCCAGGATCTTCACGGAACCCCCTGGGCGCGCGGGAATCTACCGAAGCGCGCGGCGCATGAAAACGGGTCGCGCGCGCCCGGGGCGCCACGCCCGCGGGATCGAGCAGGCTGCGGCTCAGCTCCCGGAGGGCAGCGGAAAGGCGTCGGGTCAGTCGAGGAGCAGCTGCTTCAGGCGCAGCCTGGCGGGTCGTGCATCATTCGTGGATCTGCTCGGCGAGATAGCGCTCCTTGCCGATCTCCTCGACGATGTGGAGCTGGCCCTCGAGCCAGTCCGCCGAGCGCTCCTCGCCCTCGAGGATCGTCTCCAGGAGCTCCCGGCTGCCGTTGTCGCCCTTGGCGCGCGCGAGCTCGATCGCGTCGTTCAGGCGCTCGATCGCCTCGCTCTCGAGGGCGAGGTCGAGGCGATGCTGCTCGACGGCATCCTCGCCGACGCGCACCGGGCTCAGGCGCTGCATGTTCGGCACGCCCTCGAGGTAGAGGATGCGGTGGATCACCCGGTCGGCGTCCTTCATCTCGTCGATCGATTCCTCGCGCTTCTTCTTCGCGAGCCGCAGGTAGCCCCAGTTGTCGCACATGCGGTAGTGGATGAAGTACTGGTTGATCGCGGTGAGCTCGGCCGTGAGCACGGCGTTCAGCGCCTCGATCACCTGGGGATCGCCTCGCATCGCGGAGTCCTCCCGTCCGACCGCTCCGCGGCGAAGGATGGACCGTGTGCCGCGCAAAGGCCAACGAAACGAAAATGAAAACGGAGTTCAGGGGCCGCGGCCTCACCGGGGCCCGGGCGTCGCTCGCCTGCGGCTCGCTGCGCGGCGGCTCCGCCGCCTTGCGTCAGCCTGCGCCGACGAGGCCCTCGACCTGGCTGAAGGGGGCGGGCAGAGCGTCGATCGCCTCGGTCGAGAGGATCTCGCAGATCGCCGGCCGGCAGCCCCCGCACATGCGCCCCGCGCGGCAGGCGCGGGCGACCTGGCCCACGCTGCGCGCGCCTTCGCGCACGGCCTGGCGGATCGAGCGATCCGAGACGCCCTGGCAGTGGCAGACGATCAACCCACGCCCTCCGGCGGGCCGGCGGCCCGCATAGGGAGATTATGCACCAGATGAAAATGGATTTCAATATCGTCTGGCCGTGGGCGATTCCCCCCGGGGATGCAAGCCGGGCGTGACCGCATCGGACACGTTCCCGCGCCATCCTCCGGCCGTGCCGAGAGCTCTAGTTCGCGTGGGGCAGGGTCCGAGGTCCGTGGAGCGCCTCCTGCTCGAGGCGCTCGACCGCCATCTCGAGGCCGGGCGGAGCGACCCCGGCGCGCTTGCGCGCCCGGTGCGGATCGTCGTCCCGTCGCAGAGCCTCGCGCAGCACCTCTGCGTGCAGATCGCGCGGCGCGCGGGGCGGGCGCTCCTCGGCGTCTCGGTCCGCACCCTCCACGCCGTCGCCTGCGACGTGCTCGAGCGCGCGGGAGTGGCGCTGCCGGCGGGGGAGGGCCTCTTCGAGCTCGTGGTCCGGCGCGCGGCCCGCGCCGAGGCCGCGCTCGCGCCGCTCGCGGAGCTCGAGGACGGGCACCTCGCCGTCGCGGCCTCGGTGCGCGACCTGCTCGACGCGGGCTTCGAGCCGGCGCACGCCGATGCGCTCGACGAGGCGCTCGGCGCCGAGCCCGGCCCGCGCGACCACGCCCGGCGCGCGCGCGCCGTGGTGCGCGTGGCGCAGGGGGTCGCGCGCGAGATCGAGGCGGGTCGCCTCGGCCACGGCTCGCGCCTCTACCGCCTCGCGCGCGAGATCGTCGAGCGCGACCCCGAGGCGGCGCTGCCGGCGCGCGCCATCCTAATTCATGGCTTCGCGGACGCGACGGGCGTCGTGACCGATCTCCTCGAGGCCCTGGTCCAGCGCGCGAGCGCCACGCTCTTCCTCGATCGGCCGCCCGACCCGGCGGATCCGTCGCGCGAGGATGCGGGCGCGCGCTTCGGCGATCGCTTCGCCGCCCGCGTGCTCGGCGCGCCGCCTCCCGCCGCCGAGGCGCCGGCGCCGCCCGGCGAGGTGGAGGTGGTGCACGCGCAGGGCGCGTGGGCCGAGGCGCGCACGCTGGCCGAGGCGCTGCGCGAGGCTCTCGACGCGGGCGAGCTCGCTCCGGAAGAGCTCGGCGTGGTGGCGCGCGACCTCGCCGCGCACCGCCTCGCGCTGCGCGCGCAGCTCGGGCGGCTCGCGATCCCGTTCTCCGGGCTGGGGGAGCTCGGGCCGGCGAGCCCGTCCGGACGCCGCCTCGCGGACCTCCTCGCCCTGCTGCGCGACGGCCCGCGCGCCCGCGCGGAGCGCTGGCTCGAGGTGCTGGAGCTCGACCGGCCCGGGGGACGCCGGCTCTCGCCGCAGGAGCGCGCCGACCTGCGGCTTGGCCTCCACGCGCTCGGCGCCGCGCGCCTCGCGCAGGTGGCGGGCCTCGCGACCGCACGCGAAGGCGAGACGGAGGATCCGGCGCTCCCGATTCGCGCCGGGCTCGCCGCGAACGACGACGGCGGAGCGCGAGCGCCGCGGCGGCGCCTGCGCCGCCCGCTCCTCGACGCGGCGATCGCGCGCGCGCGCGACCTCCAGGAGCGCCTCGCCGCGATCGAGGTGCTACCCGCCCTCCGCCCGCTCGCCGAGCGCGCGGACGCTCTGCGCGAGATCGCGCGCGAGGCCCTCGGCTGGCGCGACGGGGATCCCGGCGCTCGCGAGCTCGAGTCGGCGCTCGAGGGCGCCGCGCTCGGCCCTGTGGAGCTCCCCGTCGATGCCGAGGAGCTGCTCCTCCTGCTCGCGCGCCGGCTCGCGGGGGAGGGCCGGGTTCCGCTCGGCGGAGAGGGCGGCGGAGTGCAGGTCCTGACGGTGACCGAGGCGCGCGCGCGCTGCTTCGGGCGCCTCTTCGTGGTCGGGCTCGCGCGCGATGCCTTTCCGCGCGCGGTCGCCGAGGACCCGCTCCTGCCGGACGCGCTCCGCGCGCGTCTGCGCGCGCTGCTTCCGGACCTTCCCTTGAAGCGCGACGGGCACGACGAGGAACGCTTCCTCTTCGCACAGCTCGTCGCGGCGAGCGGGAGGGTCGCGCTCCTCGCCTCGACCTGCGACGACGACGGCCGCGCGCGCGAGATCTCGCCGCTGGTCGAGCGACTCCGCCGGGCGCCGCACGTGGCGGGCCCGCGCATCGCGCCGTCCGCCACCGCGCGCGAGGCACTCGCCGCGCCCGGCGCGCGCCCCGCCCACGAGCGCGCGCTCCTCGCCGGCCTGCACGCGAGCGAGGCGGACTTCGCGGCACTCCTGCCCGTCGCGCTCGAGGAGGCCTGGCGCGGCGAGGGCGCGTCCCCGTCCGATGCGACCGCGCTCGCCGCCGGCCGCATCGCGGTCCTGCGCGAGATCGATCGTCCCGCCTACCGCGCCGAGCGCCTCGGGCCCTACCTAGGCTTCGTGGGTCGGCTACGCGCGGAGGGCGATCCGCGCCGCGGTCCCCTCGCCGTGACGACCCTGGAGAAGCTCTTCCGCTGCCCCTGGCAGACGTTCCTCGCGAGCGTCCTGCGCATCGAGGCGCCCCCCGACGCGGGGGGTGAGCTGCCGGCCGCCGATCCGCGCCGCCTCGGATCGCTCGTGCATCGCGTCCTCGAGCGCGTCGCGCAGGCGAGCCTCGGCCTTCCCGGCGCGACGCTCGCCGAGGTCGCGGGGCGCTCCCCGGTCGCCGTCGCGTGGCCCGCGCCGGAGGCGCTGGAGGAGATCGCGCGCGAGGCGGCGCGCGAGATCCTGCGCGAAGAGGGCATCGCGCTGCCGGGCTTCGAACGCGTGCTCGAGATCGCGGCGCGCGACGCGCTCGCGGTGGCGCGCGAGCACGACGCGGCGGCGCCGCAGGCTGGCTCGGGGATCGTCGGCGCCGAGGTGGAGTGCCGGCTGCAGGTCGCCGATGCCGCGGGCCTGCCCCGCGAGCTCCGTCTGCGCGCCGACCGCGTCGACCGCCGCGCGGGAGCGCTCTGTCTCACCGACTACAAGACGGGCAAGCCCAAGGTCGAGCAGGTGAACCAGGCGAAGCGGCGGGCGGCGCTCCTCGCGGCGGTCGCGGAAGGCGAGCTCCTCCAGGGGCCCGGCTACGCCGCCGTCGTTCGCGCCCACGGGGCCGCGGGCGGGGGCGGGCGGTATCTCTACCTGCGCTCGGATGCGGCCCCCGCCGCGCGCGAGCTCGCCATCGGCGCCGGCGACGCCGAGATCGCGCGGGCCTTCGAGCAGGCCGTGGCTCGCGCGCTCGGCGCCTGGGACGCGGGGAGCTTCTTCCCGCGCCTCGTCGCGGCCGAGACCGAGCGCGAGAACCCGGACTGCCGCACCTGCCTCGTGAAGGAGGCCTGCGTGAAGGGCGACTCGTCGGCCCGCGGGCGCCTCGTGCGCTGGGCTGCGGCCGCGCCGGCGAGGACGCTCGCGGCGGCCGAGGCGGCGGCCCTCGGACTCTGGCGGCGGGAAGGCGAGCCGTGAACGGCGGGCGGGAGGACCTGCGCGAGCAGGACGAGCGGGCCCGGGGCCTCGCCCGCAGCGTCTTCGACCGCCCGCTCGTGATCGAGGCCGGAGCCGGGACCGGGAAGACCACCGTTCTCGTGACGCGGATCGCGGCCTGGTGTCTCGGCCCCGGGTGGGATCTCGCCGCGCGCGAGCTCGCGGGCGGCATCGTCGCCATCCATCCCGACGCCGTCAAAGCCCGGGTCGCGGGCGGCGGCGTGGCCATCCATCCCGACGCCGTCGGAGCTCGGGTCGCGGGCGGCGTCGTCGCCATCACGTTCACGGAGGCCGCCGCCGCCGAGATGGGGAGCCGGCTCGCCGGTGCGCTCCGCAGCGTCGAGGACGGCGAGCGGCTCGACTGGCTCCCCGAGGATGCGCTCCCGGCGGACCCCGGCGCGCGGGCCCTGCGCGCACGCGCCCTCCGCGGCGCCCTCGATCGCCTGCGCGTGCAGACGATCCACGCCTTCTGCCGCCGGCTCCTGGTGAGCCACCCGATCGACGCGGGGGTCAGCCCTCGCCTCGAGATCGACGCGGAGGGAGCGCTCCGCGAGGAGGTCGTGCGCGACGTCCTCGAGGAGCGCCTCCCCGCGCTCTTCGCGGAGCCGGACTCGGCGGCGCTGCGGCTCGCCGCGCAGGGAGACGGCCCCGCCGCGCTCGAGCGCGCGCTCCTGACACTCCTCGACGAGGGCCTCGCCGCCGCGGACCTGGCCGAGGATCCCTTCACGGGAGATCGGCTCGCCGACCTCCACGGTCGCGCGCTGGGGGCGCTCGATGCCCTGCTCGCGGCGGCCGCCGGCTTCGTGGAGCTGCGCGCGAATAGCAAGGCGCTCCAGGTTCTCGAGGCCCTGGCCCGCCTGCGCGCGGCGGCGCGGGACGCGCCCTGGAGCGATGCGGCGGAGCTCGGGAGCTTCGCGCAGTCCTGCCGCAGCGAGTGGGGCGAGGAAGAATCGCTGGCGCAGCGACTTCGGAAGTGGGACGCGGACGAGTTCACACAGGGCGAGCGGAAGGCGGCCGCGGATCCGGGTGCGATCGAGGCGGCCGCCCGCGATCTCGCGCCACTGCTCGCCCATCTCTGCGCGCTCGAGCCGGAGGCCCTCGAGCTCGCGCGCCGCGTGATCCGCCCGCTCCTCGCCGAGGTGGAGACGCGCCTGCGCTTGCGAGGCGTCGCGACCTTCGCGGAGCTCCTGCGTCGCGCGCGCGATCTCCTCGTCCGCAACCCGGAGGTGGCCGCGCGCGAGCGCGCGCGCATCGACCAGCTCCTGGTCGACGAGTTCCAGGACACGGACCGGACGCAGTGCGAGATGCTGCGCGCCCTCGCGCTCGCCGGCGATGCGACGAAGGGCCCGGGGCTCTTCCTCGTCGGCGATCCCAAGCAGTCGATCTACGGCTGGCGCAGCGCCGACCTCGCGGCCTACGAGGACTTCATCGACGGCGTCCGCGCGGCGGGCGGCGAGGTGGCGCGGCTCTCGGTGAACTTCCGCTCGGTGTCCGAGGTCCTCGCGGAGGTCGAGCGGGCCGTCGCGCCGGTGATGGTCCAGAGGGCGAAGGTTCAGCCGGCCTTCGAGCCGCTGCTCGCGGGGCAGGGCCGCCCGACCCGGCCCCTGCCCGAGGGGCTCGCGCCGATCGAGTACTGGATCTCGACGGAATGGGACGCCGAGGCCGCCGCGCCCGCCTCGAAGACGCTCGTGAGCGACGCGGCGGAGCTCGAGGCGGGGGCGCTCGCTCGCGAGCTCCGGGCCCTCCATGATGCGGGGCAGCTCGCCTGGAAGGAGGTCGGCGTGCTCTTCCGCAGCCGCGGCGACCTCGACGTCTACCTCGAAGCGCTGCGCGACGCCGGGATTCCCTACGCGGTGGAGGGCGACCGCAGCTACTTCCAGCGCCGCGAGGTCATCGAGGCCGCCGCGCTCGTGCGCGCGATCGCCGACCCGAACGACCACCTGGCGCTCCTCGCGGCGCTCCGCTCACCGCTCGCGGGCGTGCCCGACGCGGCCCTCCTGCCGCTCTGGGAGGCCCGGCTGGCGGAGCGCGCGGGCCGGCTCGTCGATCCCTGCGCCGCGGAGCTCGCCGAGCTGCGAGATCTGGCGCGTCGCGTGGCTCGCGAGCTCCCCGGCGACGTCCCCGGGATCTCGCGCATCGCGGGCTGGGACGAGGGCACGGCGGCGCTCCTCGCCGCGATCGCGCGCCTGCGCCGCTCGCTGCGCGACGACCCGGCCGACGTCTTCGTCGAGCGGCTGCGAACGCTGACCCTTCTCGAGGCGACGCAGGGGGCCCGCCACCTCGGGCCCTGGCGGGTGGCGAACCTCGACCGCTTCTTCCGCGAGCTCGCCGAGTCGCTGGCGGGCGACGGCGGCCTGCGCGCGCTCCTGCGCGCGCTGCGGCGCGCGGTGGCGGGCGAGCAGCGCCGCGAGGAGAGCCGGCCGCGCGAGGCCGCCGACGACGCGGTGCAGGTGATGACGATCCACGGCGCCAAGGGCCTCGACTTCCGCCACGTCTACCTGATGCAGCTCCACAAGGGCGAGGGCCCGGACGAGCGCGAGCGCGCGCAGCCGGGCCGCGCGCAGCCGGGCGGCCCGCTCGAGTATCGGCTCCTCGGCCTGCCGACCCCCGGCTACGACCGGGTCGCTCGCGAGCGGGAGCGCGTCGCCGAGGCCGAGCGCGTGCGCACGCTCTACGTCGGGATGACGCGCGCCGAGGAGCGGCTCGTCCTCGCGGGGCTCTGGCCGCGCTCCGGCTCGGAGGGACGCGCGTCGCTCGCAGGGCTCCTCGCGCGCGGGCGCGAGCTCGCGATGCACCCCGAGGAGCGGATGGCCGAGCTGGCCGCGAAAGGCGGGGATCGCGTCGACGCCGACGGCGCGCGCTTCGTCTTCCCCGCGCTCGCCGCGGCGCCGGCCTCGGCCCGCGGGACCGAGCGCCGCGACGCTGCCGCCGTGCTGGCACCGGACGAGGTCGCGGCGCACTCGCGGGCGCTGGCTGCGAAGCGCGAGGCGGCGCGCGCCCGCGAGGCGCGTCCGCTGGTCGCGACCGCGTCGGGAGCGGTGGGCGAGGAGGATCCGGGCGAGCTCGCCGAGCGGCGCTTCGGCGCGGCCGGGTGCGGGGTGCCGCGCGCGGCCGCGGGAGCGGTGGCCGAGGCGGCCGTGGCGCGCGCGGTCGGCGTCGCGATCCACCGCCTCCTCGAGGAGCTCGACCTCGCGGCGGACCCCGCGGCCGAGCTCGCGCGCAGCCGCGAGAGGCTCGCTGCGCGCGTCGAGGCCGTGTTGGAGCCCGGCGCCCGCGAGGAGGCGCTCGCGCGGGGGCGGGAGCTCCTCGAGCGGATCGCCGGCGGGCGGCTCCTCGCGCGGCTGCGCGCGCTCGGCGATCGCGTCCTCCATCGCGAGCTCCCGGTGCTCCTTCCCGCGACCGAGCAGGACGCCGCCGTGGGATGCATCAGCGGCGTCGTCGATCTCGTCTACCGCGACCCCGCGACGGGCGAGCTCGTGGTGGCGGACTACAAGACCGATCGCGTCGAGAGCGAGGCGGAGCTTCGCGAGAGAGCGCGCCGCTACGCGCCGCAGGGAGGCGTCTACCAGCGCGCGCTGCGCGAGGGCCTCGACCTCGCCTACACGCCGCGCTTCGAGCTCTGGTTCCTCCACGCGGACCGCATCGTCTGACGGGGACGGTGTTCAGATATTTCGAATTTTCAGATTCTCCAAAGGAAACCCAGGGAGCCGCCCCGGGGGTAGTGGAGAATCTGAAAATTCGAAATATCTGAACACCGTCCCCGCGTCACGCATCGTAGAGGAGCGGCGTCAGGTCCGCGGGCGGCACGCGGTAGACCTCGGCGCAGAAGGCGCAGCGCACCTCGAGGCTCTCCCCCTCCGCGGCGACCTCGCGGAGCTCCTCGCGGCCGAGCAGGGCCACCGCGCGCAGCACGCGCTGCGGGCTGCACGGACAGTGGAAACGCGGCGTCAGGCAGGCGACGCGGCAGCGGGCGAGGTCGCCGACCAGGCGCTCGAGGATCGTCCGTGCGCTCGCACCCTCCCACAGCAGCCGCGAGGGGTGCGAGAGGCCGGCCACACGCTGCTCGAGCGCGGCCAGGGCGGAGTCCGGCGCGCCGGGCAGTCCCTGGATCAGGTAGCCGCCCGCCGCCTGGATCTCGCCCTCCGGGCCGAGCTGGACGCCGAGGGCGAGCGCCGAGGGCTTCTGCTCGCTCTCGAGCAGGTAGTGCGCGAGATCCTGCGCGATCTCGCCGGTGACCAGCGGCACGATCCCCGCGTACGGCTGCCGCCACGCGGGATGGTTGCGCTCGACCCGCAGCACCCCGCTTCCGATGGCGGGCGCGAGGCCGAGGCTCTCGCCCACGAGCGGCGGGTTCGCCGCGGGATGCTGCACGTAGCCGCGCACGCTCCCGTCGGCGTCGGCCGTGACGAGGATCGTCCCGAGCGGCCCGTCGCCGCGCAGCTGGATCTGGACGCGCTCGGCGTCCTGTCCCTCGCTCGCGAGCAGCAACCCGCCCATCAGCGCCCGCGCGAGCGCGACGCTCGCCGTCGGCGAGGTCCGGTGCCGGCCCGCCGCCTCGCGCGCGAGCCCCGTCGCGGCGAGCACGCGCACCGACGCATGGCCGTCGGGCGAGAGCGTGCGGATCAGCTCGTCACGCGACGTCGCCCCGGCCGGGGCGCGGTACGCGATCACGGCGCGCCGTCGAGGATCCCGCGCAGCCCCGCCGGCGCGTGGCGACCGAAGGCGCCCTCCACGACCACGCTCACGGTCTGGTGGATCGGGAACTCGTCGAACTCGGGGATCATCGGGCGCCTCCCAGCGCGATCCGGGCGCGCGGCCGCCCGCGCCGGACTCTGCCATACCCCGGCGCAGGCAGAAACCGCCGCGGAGCCAGCGGTCCGCGACCGAAGCCTTCGCGCGCTAACCTCTGGCCCCGGGGCGCTCGACGCGGTGACGGCAGGCCTTCCTGGGGTGCGCGCGAGGGGCGGCGGGGGGCGGTGCGCGGCGCGCGTGCTCGGGCTGCTCGTCGCGGCGGCCTGCGGCTGCGGCGAGGGGTCGCCTGGCGAACCGCCCACCCGCGTCGTCGTGATCACGCTCGACACGACCCGCGCCGATGCGCTCGGCGCCTATGGGCAGCCGCTCCCGGTGACGCCGCGCATCGACGCGCTGGCCGCCGAGGGTGTGGTCTTCGAGCAGGTCGCGGCGTCCACGCCGAGCACGCTCCCCTCCCACGCGACGCTCTTCACCGGGAGGCAGCCCTTCGCCCACGGCGTGCGCTCGAACTTCGGCTACCGCCTCCCGGACGACGCGTGGACCCTGGCCGAGATGCTCCGCGAGCGCGGCTTCGCGACGCGCGCAGAGGTCGCCTCGCGGGTGCTCGCGAGCGGGCAGGGCCTCGCGCAGGGTTTCGCGGGCTACGGCGAGCCCATGCGGAGCTCGCCCCTCGAGGCGCAGGCGCGCGGCGACCGCTCGCCGGCCCAGCGCAGCGCCGAGGAGATCAGCGACGCGGCGCTCGCCTTCCTGCGCGAGAACGCGGGGCGCCCCTTCCTGCTCTGGCTGCACTACTTCGACCCGCACGACCCCTACGAGCCGCCCGAGCCCTTCCGCAGCGAGATCGCAGACCCCTACCTCGCCGAGGTGCGCCGCGTCGACCACGCGGTGGGCCGCGTCGTGGACGAGATCGAGCGCCTCGGGCTGCGCGCGAGCACGCTCGTCGCGATCGCCGCCGACCACGGCGAGGGCCGCGGGGAGCACGGCGAGGAGACGCACGCCCTCTTTGTCTACGAGACCACGCTGCGCGTCCCGCTCGTGCTCTGGGGCGGCGGAGTTCCCCGCGGTGTGCGCGTGGCGTCGCTCGTGCGCCTCGTCGACGTGCTGCCGACGCTCCTCGATCTGCTCGGCGTCCCGGCGCCCGCCGGCCTCGACGGCGTCTCTCTGCGGCCGCTCTTAGCCTCTCCGGAGCGCGACCCGGGGCTCGTCGCCTACGGCGAGTCGGTCGAGCCCGCGTCTCTCTTCGGCGGCGACTTGCTGCGCTCGCTGCGCGAGGGCCGCATGAAGTACGTCCACAAGCTCCGCCCGGAGCTCTTCGACCTCGCGGCGGATCCCGCCGAGAAGCGAAGCCTCGCGGAGGAGCGCCCGCAGGAGATCCTGCGCTTGCGGGCGCGCCTCGAGCAGGTCCTCGCCGAGGCCCGGCCCGCCGACGCGGCGCGCGCCGGGCTCGACCCGGCGCAGGTCGACGCGCTGCGCGCGCTCGGCTACGTCGGCGGCGGCGCGGCCCCGACCCTCGGCGAGAGCCTGGCGCTCCACGGACCCGATGCCCGCGACCTGACGCTCGACTTCAAGCTCTTCTCGCTCGCGTGGGGATCGCTGCTCGGCGGCGATCCCGCCCGGGCGGAACCGCTCTTTCGCAATCTCGCCGCGCGCCATCCGAAGAGCGAGCTCGCGCTCGAGGGCCTGCTCGTGTCGCTCCGCGCGCTCGGGCGAAGCTCCGAGGAGATCCCCCTGCTGCGCTCGGCGACCCTGGCGCTGCCCGCGCAGGGAGCGCTGCGGGTGCGCCTCGGCGCCCGGCTGCGCGAGGCGGGCCAGGGCGACCTGGCGGAGGGCGCGCTGCGCGATGCCCTCGCGCTCGATCGCTGCAACGAGGCGGCGCGGCTGCTGCTCGCCGATCTGCTGCTCGAGCGCGGGCGGCACGCCGAGGAGGTCGCCCTGCTCGAGGGCCCGCAGGAGTGCCCTGCGTCTCCGGCGCTGCGCAACGCGCTGGCCTTCGCGCTTGCCACCCTGCCCGAGCCAAAGCTTCGCGACGGCGCTCGCGCGCTCGCCCTGGCGAGCGAGGTCGTGGCGGCCGGCGGCGGCGCGAGCCCGGACTATCTCGACACCCTGGCGGCCGCGTACGCGGAGCTCGGGCGCTTCGACGAGGCCGTGGCCCTGCAGCGACGCGCGCTCGCCCTGGTGGAGGGCCGCGGCGCGCCCGACGGCTTCGTCGCGAGCCTGCGCGCGCACCTCGCGCGCTTCGAGGCGCGCGAGCCGATCCGGGAGCCAGAGCCTTAGGGATCTTCGCTCGGCTTCGCCCTCGCTGCGCGCGCTTCGCGCTTGCGGGTCCTGATGAGCTTCGCTCGGCTTCGCCTCGCTGCGCTTCGCGCTTGCGGGGGACGCGCCCGGCCGGCTCGGGTAAGCTCGGGATCGGGAGGAGCTCTCGATGATCCTCGACAGGTTCCGGCTCGACGGGAAGGTCGCGATCGTGACGGCGGCGGGGCGCGGCATCGGCGCCGGGATCGCGCGGGCCTTCGCCGAGGTGGGTGCCGACGTCGCGATCGGCGCGCGCACGCAGGCGCAGCTCGAGGAGGTGGCGGAGGAGGTGCGGCGCGCGGGGCGCCGCGCGGTCGTGGTGGCCGGCGACCTGAGCCAGCGCGAGGGCATGCAGGCGCTCGTCGAGCGCGCGGTCGCTGAGCTCGGCCGGATCGACGTCGTCGTGAACAACGCCGGCGGAAGCATGCCGGGGCCCTTCCTCCAGACGAGCGAGCGCTCCTTCAACGAGGCCTTCCGCTGGAACGTCTCGACGGCCTTCAACCTGACGCAGCTCGCCGTGCCCCACCTGCTGAAGGTCGGCGGCGGCTCCGTCATCAACATCGCCTCGTCGGCGGGCCGCTTCCGCGAGCGCGGCTTCTGTGCCTACGGCACCGCGAAGGCGGCGCTCGTCGCCCTCACGCAGAACCTCGCCGCCGACCTCGCGCCGAGGATCCGCGTGAACGCGATCGCGCCGGGCGCGATCGAGACCTCGGCGCTCGGCATGGTGCTCACCAACCCCGCGATCGTGCGCCGCATGGTCGAGCTCACGCCGATGAAGCGCCTCGGGACGGTCGAGGACATCGCCGCGGCCGCGGTCTACCTCGCGTCGCCCGCGGCGGACTACGCAACCGGCGTCGTCCTCGACGTCGGCGGCGGGATCCGCCACTCGAACTTCGACATGGGCATCCCGGATCTCGAGTGAGGCGCGACGATCGCGCTCGTCCGGGCGCTCCCCGCGGCCTCGCGGCGTGAACGCGACGATCCGCGAGATCCTGGCCTCGGCCCGCGCGGGGGAGCAGGTCGCGGTGCAGGGCTGGGTGCGCACGGCGCGCCACGCGAAGGGCCGGAGCTTCCTCGAGCTCGGCGACGGCTCCTGCCTGGCCGGGCTCCAGGTCGTCGCGGAGCCCGAGCTCGCGAACTTCGAGTCCGAGCTGCGCCGCATCGGCACGGGCTTCGCAGTCTCGGCCGAGGGCGAGCTGCGCGATTCGCCCGGAAGCGGGCAGGCCCTGGAGCTCGTCGCGCGCACGATCGAGGTGCTCGGGCCGACGGGCGACGACTATCCCCTCCAGAAGAAGCGCCACGGCTTCGAGTTCCTGCGCACGATCGGCCACCTGCGCCTGCGCACCAACACGCTCGGCGCGGTCCTGCGCGTGCGCAGCGCCGCCGCGAGCGCCATCCACAGCTTCTTCCAGGCGCGCGGCTTTGCCCTCTTGCATGCGCCGATCATCACCGCGTTGGACGCCGAGGGCGCCGGGGCGCTCTTCCGGGTGACTACGCTCGACCCCGCGAGCCCGCCGCGGCGCGAGGACGGCGGCGTCGACTACTCGCGCGACTTCTTCGGGCGCGAGACCTTCCTCACCGTCTCGGGCCAGCTCGAGGCGGAGATCGCGGCGCTCGCGCTCTCGCGCGTCTACACCTTCGGCCCGACCTTCCGCGCCGAGAACTCCAACACGGCGCGCCACCTCGCCGAGTTCTGGATGGTCGAGCCCGAGATGGCCTTCTGTGACCTGCGCGCCAACATGGACCTCGCCGAAGCGTTCCTGAAGCACGTCTTCGCGAGCATCCTCGAGCGCTGCCCGGAGGACATGGCCTTCTTCCGCGAGCGGATCGATCCGGAGGTTGTCGCGACGCTCGAGCACGTGGTGCGCGAGCCCTTCGAGCGCATCCGCTACGCCGAGGCGATCGAGATCCTGGAGCGGAGCGGCCGATCCTTCGAGTTCCCCGTGAAGTGGGGCCTGGACCTCCAGAGCGAGCACGAGCGCTTCCTCGCCGAGGAGCACATCCGCAGGCCCGTGATCGTCACCGACTACCCCGCCGAGATCAAGGCCTTCTACATGTACCTGAACGACGACGGGCGCACCGTGCGCGCGATGGACGTCCTCGTGCCGAAGGTCGGCGAGATCATCGGCGGCTCGCAGCGCGAGCACCGCCTCGACGTGCTGCGCCGCCGCATGCGCGACGCGGGCCTTCGCGAGGAGGACTACTGGTGGTACCTCGACCTGCGCCGGCACGGCTCCGCCCCCCACGCGGGCTTCGGCCTCGGCTTCGAGCGCCTGGTCCAGTTCATGACCGGCATGGCCAACATCCGCGACGTGATCCCCTTCCCGCGCACGCCGGGCTCGGCGGAGTTCTAGAGGGCGAGCGCGCGGTATCCGCTCGCTCGAGGGCGATCGCACGGGCTACGCGGCAACGCCCGCACCTCTCGCCTCCCCCGGGATTGCAACCGCGCGCCGCATCGGCGAACCCTCGCCCGCGCCCTACAATGGACCCGCACGCTCCGGCTACCCGCGCAAACGGCCGGCGCAAGCCATTTTAAGGTGTTAGGCGGCGAGAGGGAAGTACGCATGATCTCGCTGTATCACGCTCCCTTCAGCCGGTCGGTCCGGGTGCTGTGGCTTCTCGAAGAGCTTGGCCTTCCGTACCATCTCAGGACGCTTCCTCCGATCGCGGCAACGACGCCATTCTCTCAGCTGACTCCGACTGGCAAGGTGCCGACCATCGAAGATGATGGCCTCGTAATGTTCGAGTCGATGGACGGTTCCGGCGCGGGAAGTTCCGACTGCAGTCGTATCTCCGGCCTCGCTTGGTGGAACGCTCGGACTCCGGGCCATGATGGAAAGCCGCGCGCAGGGAGCCAATCGCTGACAACGGCCTCGAGTCCGTCTTCTTCCCGAGCTTCTTCAGATCGAGCTTGCGGGGATCGACCACGAGGACATCGAGGCCCGCCTCGCGGCAGGCGTTCACGAACCAGCGGTTGAGCCCGAGGGCCTCTACCGCGATGCGGCACGCCGGAGCGAAGCGCCGAAGGAACGCGACCGCTTCCATCCCCTCCTCGAGGTTGCGGTAGCGGATCCGCTCCTCCGCCGCCCGCTCTCCCCGCTCCTCGAGGACGCAGATCTGGATCACGCGCTGGTGAAGGTCGATGCCGATCCAACGGCGGGCGGCCGGCGGTCGGTCCTTGGTAGACTCACGGAGGCCGGCAGCTGAATGCCAATCCGTTAGACCGCGCGGCGAACCACGGAAAGAATCAAGAGGGCCGATTCGTCCTCGCTCTCGAATGTACGAAGCCGTGCTGCTTCGCCCCGGAGCAGCTCCGCAATCGCAGCCGTGCCGGCATTGCCAACCTGAAGCCAGACGACTTTCGGCGGCGCCCCCTCGAAGAAGCTCCGCTGCCGGAAATCGTCGTCCTTCGACACGATCACGAATCCGTGGTCGCGCGCATATTCCCAGATCAGCAGGTCGCCCGCGCCCTGGAGACCAGCATCGCGCACGTGAATGCTGCCGGGGTACTCATCTCCCACGAGCTCAGCAAGCTTCGGGCTCACGTTCTCATCAAAGAGGAGGTTCACGCCGCGGGGCTAGAAAGGCGCCGCTCGCGGGCCGCTGCAAACGCGAGGCATGCCCGGATGTCTTCCCCCGTCAGGTCGGGGAAATCCTCCAGGATCTCCTTCTCGCTCATACCGCCGGCCATGTATTCCAGCACGTCGTACACGGTGATCCGGGTACCCTTGATACAGGGTTTCCCGCTTCGCACCGCGGGGTCTACCGAGATCCTGTCCTGCCAGCTCATTCCGTTCGCCTCCCGCAAGCGCCGGGGCGCGCGGTCTAACAAGGCGCTGCAGCTGACCGCCAACAGCGCCGGCCAACCGGGGCATGGTAGCATTCTGGCGGCGAGCGCCTCTGCCTCAGCGGTCCCGGTCAGCGCTCTTGGGTGTAGCTGAACAAGCTGAACCGCATGTCGTTAGCGAGCCTTGAGGCGTGCATGGACGGAAATTGGCCCTTCGAGGGACGCACCCAACACTGCGGTGTTCACGACGCGCCAGGTTCTCGAAGAGCGTCTCCCGATAGTGCGGGTGACACACGACGAAGCCGACGCTGCTTGGCAGTTTCACGCCGGGGAGCGAGTGTCGGTACAAGACGCCATGATCGTAGCGCTCGAGGAAGCGTGCAAGAGCACGCACCGGGCGCCGTGGATGAGCCGCATGCGGAGGTAGGGATCGCCTCGCTTGCTGATCGCACCGAGCCGTCGCCGGAGGCCACTCGACGACTCCCGGGGCGTGAGCCCGAGATAGCTCGCGAAGTGGCGCCCCGATGGGAAGCGCTGCACGTCGCCGACGCCCCGGGGCCTGCCAGGGCTTCCAGCCGGCGGGCGGCCGGTTGGGGTGGCAGGAGCGCCGGCCGCCCGCCGGAGTACCATCGGGGTTGACGGGTGGCGCGCAGCTGAGCGCCGATCCGTTGGAAGGTCGTTCGAGGCACCGTCCCGAACGCCAGACGAAGCCACCAGAGCAGCGTGTGAGGAACGAGGACGAGGAGAGGGACCAGGCGGTGTAGAATCGAATCGTCAGCCAGGGGGTTGACGGCAGCGCCTACAGAGAAGAAGACCGCGCAAGAGGGACTCATGCTCGAGTCGACTCGTCCGCCCGCGATCCAGCCGACCGGAATCTTCGAAGGGCTGAAACCGGGGGCCATCGCCCTCGGGGTAGTCGTCGACACCATGGCCTCGCTGTTGGGGAGTCTCCTGCTGGTTGCTCTCTTCGCCGGGCTGCAGGCGCCTCGAGACGGAGGGGCGTCCCCCAGTGAAGCTGCGCAGGCACTGGCGGCCTCCCCGCACTTCCTCTTCGCCAGCCTCGGCGTTGGCCTCCTGTGTACGGTCTGCGGTGCCTACGTCGGAGCCAAACGCGCCTCCTGTTTCTTTGCTCGCCACGGGGCCTGGATCGGGATCTGTTCCGCCGTGGTCGGGCTCGTTCCGTACGGGATCTCCGGTCAAGACGGGCCTCGTCCCCCGTTGTGGTTCGACCTGCTGGGGTTCTCGCTGCTGCTTCCGGCCGGAGCCCTTGGCGGCTACCTGGCCGGTTTCGCCGTGCGGCGGAGCGCGACCTGACACGGAATTGGAGTTTGTCCGGCCGCCACTCCGGGGCCGACGCGGCGGCCCAGCGTTCCCGCGGGCAAGTGGAGACACGACGATCAAGCTGGAAATCAAGGTGGTTCCCGGATCTTCCCGAAATGGCATCGCGGGATGGCTGGGTGAAACGCTCAAGGTGCGCGTCACCGCCCGCCCGGAGCGTGGGAAGGCGAATGCGGCGGTAGAGCAGGTCCTCGCCGCCGCGCTCGGCCTACCTGGGAACTGCACTCGAGTGATCGCCGGGAAGAGTTCCGCTCGGAAGGTCGTCGAGATTTCGGGCCTGTCGGAATCCGAGGTCTACCGGCGGCTCTCCAAGGAGCTCTATCGAGTTGCGCTGGCCCGCATCGGGGCGCGGCCGACCCCCGCGGCGGGCCGTCAGCCGACGTAGACCGTCTTCACGTTCACGAACTCGCGGATCCCGTGGTAGGAGAGCTCGCGGCCGAAGCCGCTGGTCTTGATGCCTCCGAAGGGCAGGCGCGGGTCCGAGCGGACGGAGGCGTTCACGAAGCAGGCGCCGGCCTCGAGCTCCCGCTCGGCGATGCGCTCGCCGCGCGCGGTGTCCGCCGTGAAGACGGCCGCCCCGAGGCCGAAGACCGAGTCGTTCGCCACGGCGATCGCCTGCGCCTCGTCGCGCACGGGGAGGATCGCCGCCACCGGGCCGAAGAGCTCCTCGTCGCAGGCGGGCATCCCCTTGCTCACGTCCGAGAGCACGGTCGGCGGATAGAAGGCACCGGGCCCCGGCGGGATCTCGCCGCCGAGGAGCAGCCGGGCCCCCGCCTCGACGCTGCGCCGGACCTGCGCGTGGAGCTCGTCGCGAAGATCGCGGCGCGCCTGGGGTCCGAGCTGCGTGTCCTCGCGCAACGGATCGCCCATGGCGACGGCGCGCATGCGCTCGACGCAGCCCTCCTCGAAGGCCTTGCGCAAGGGCTCGACGACGATGAAGCGCTTCGCCGCGATGCAGCTCTGGCCGGCGTTCGTGAGCCGGCTCGCGACGCAGACGCGGACGGCGGCCTCGAGGTCGGCGTCGCCGAGCACGAGGTAGGGGTCGCTGCCGCCGAGCTCGAGCACGGTCTTCTTGAGCGCGTCGCCCGCGGCCCTCGCCACGGCGCGTCCGGCCTGCGTGCTGCCGGTGAGCGTCACCGCGACGACGCGCGGGTGGCGGATCAGCGCCGCCACCTTGCGGCCCGGCACGAGCACGCTGCGGAAGAGGTGCTCGGGGAAGCCGGCGCGGCGCAGCAGGTCCTCGATCGCGAGCGCGCAGCCGGGGACGTTGCCCGCGTGTTTCAGGACCGCGGCATTGCCCGCCATGAGCGCCGGCGCGGCGAAGCGGAAGACCTGCCAGAAGGGGAAGTTCCAGGGCATCACGGCGAGCACCACGCCGAGCGGGAGGTAGGCGACGAAGCTCCGGCTTGCGTCGGTCGCGATGGGCTCGGGGGCGAGGAAGCGCTCGGCGTGCTCGGCGTAGAACTCGCAGGCCCACGCGCACTTCTCGACCTCGGCGCGTCCGTCGCGCACGGGCTTTCCCATCTCCTCGGCCATCAGCACGGCGTACTCGGGAGCGCGCGCGCGCAGGAGGCGCGCGGCCTCCCGCATCGGGGCCGCGCGCTCCGCGAAGGAGGTGCGGCGCCAGCGGAGGAACGCCGCGTGCGCGGCCTCGAGCGCCGCCCGCGCCTCGCGCGGCTTCGCCTCCGGGTACTCCCGCAGCCGCTCGCCCGTCGCCGGATTCACCACCGAGAAGGTCATGGCCGCCTCGCCTCCGCCGCAACGCTAGCGAAGGCGCCCGCCGCCGCGGAGCGGTACGGTCCTCCGGCCATGGAGGAGTGCCGCCCTCGCCGCCACCTTCGCGGGCCCGACGCCCTTCATGCTCGAGCAGTTCTGAGTCGCCGCCGGAGGGAGCGCCTAGTCCGCGTCCGGCGCGGCGGCCTCCACGAAGACCGGGCTCGACCACGCGGCGCCGTCGTCCTCCTGGACGACGCGCACGTAGACGTACTCGCCGGCGCGCAGGCCCTCGACCGGGCGCTCGAGCGCCACCTCGAGGCGGCCCTCGACGTCGATGGCGTCGACCACCGCGCCGCTGCGCACGAGCTCGATGCGCGCGATCGGCCCGGTTCCGACGGCGTGCACGAAGAGCATCGCGTCCAGAGCGCCGCCCTCCGGCAGCGGGGCGACGCTTCCCATCGGGTGCGGGCCGAGCGCCGCCCGCAGCAGGATGCGCGGGCCGTTCGTGGCGTAGACGCGCCGCGCGCGGAGCGCGGCGAGCACGCCCTCGCGCGTGCGCTCGTCGGCGAGGATCGCCGCGACCCCGCCGCCGCTCGGCGACTCGAGGTGCGCGAGGCCGGGGTGGCCGTCGTGGCTGTCGCCGCTCCCGACGAAGCCGAGCCGGTAGCCGCGGGCCAGGGCGTCGCGCACCCAGTGGCCCTCCACCGCGTCGTAGATCGGCAGGACGGTGTCGGGCGACTCGCTGCTCCCGTGTACAGAGACGATCTCCGTGACCGGCTCGAAGCGCGGGTCGGGCGGGATCGACCAGTCGACCGCGATCGGACCTCCGGCCGAGTGGTGGGCGAAGGTGAGCGCGGCGCGGCCCTCGAGCGCCCGCCAGAGCTGCTGCGGCGACTCGGTGCGAGGGTCGAAGCTCGAGTAGAGGGCGGGCTCGCCCTCGAAGTAGAGCACGTGGCGGTGACCGTAGATCCAGCTCGTCCACTCGTAGCCGCCGAGCGTCACGAAGCGACCGGGCTCGTGGAAGGCCTCGGTCGCGGTCTGGATCGCGCGCCAGGCCTGCGGGCTCGCGTCGAGCGGGACCATGCCCCAGTGGTCGTGATCGGTGAGCGCCACGACGTCGAGCGCCGCCACGTCGCGCGCGTAGCGGAGGTACTCCGCGGGGGTTCCGGTCCCGTCGGAGAGCGCGGAGTGGCCGTGGAGATCCGCCCAGAGCACGCGCGGGCCGTCGCGCGTCACGAGGATCGGGTTGCTGCGCGCGGCGAGCCCGTCCGGGCCGCTCGCCTCGACCCACGCGAGGCCGGGCTCGCGGGCGACGGCGTCGACGCGCACGACACCGGCGTCCTCCGGCGCGATCCGCGCGCTCCCCGGCACCTCGAGCGCCGCGGGCGAGCTGCTCGCGAGGGCGATCTCCCCGGCGAATACGACGCCCGCGCTCCCCTGCGCGTCGAGGACCGCGAGCGAGACCGGGACGGCTTCGCCCGGGCGCACCACGCCGGCGACGTGCACGACGAGGCGCGCGGGCGGGCCCGGGACTACGTCGACCCCGGGCGGGTACTCGAGGAGCTTGCGCACGCCGTCGCCGTCGCCGTCCACGGCGATCCAGAAGCGCGAGCCGCGCTCGGCGAAGCGGTCGGTGGTGGCGCCCTCCGGCCCCGCCCCGTAGTCGATCGTCAGGCGCTCGCCGGCCGCGAGCGGGCGGCCGCGGTTCGTGATGCCGAGGAGCTGATCGCCGAGGGTCGTGGGCTCGAGTAGGGCCCCCGGCGCGTCGCTGCTCACCACGGTGTAGCCCCGCGCGTCCGGCGCCTCGACCTGCGGCGTGCTCCAGCCCCAGAAGGGCGAGACCTGGAGCGTCACGACACCGCCGGTCGCGATCCCGAGCGGGCCGACCTCGAACGCGATCCGGAAGCGGCCGGGGCTCGAGACCGGCGGCCGCTCCGGCTGCGCGGACTCGAGCCACGCGCGCCCGCCGCCATCGGAAGGATGGAACTTCGCCGCCTGCGCCTCGCGCAGCATGTCGACGACCTCCCACTCCGCCGTGAGCGGGCCCGCCCGCGCCTCGCCGGGCGCCGAGGACTCGGCGGCCTCCGCGACCGGAGGAGGCGGCGCTGCGCTCTCTCCCGAGCCGCAGCCGAGGAGCCCAGCGAGCAGGCCCCATGCCGCCGGGGTGCAGATCGGGCGCAGCGCGGCCCGTGCCAGCGAGCGGAGCCGGAGGGCTGTCATCGGTCCCGGCGAGGATAGCCACCCTCGCCGCCGGGAGATCTCGACCTTCAGCCGGCGGGGCGCCCGTCCGCTAGGACGAAGTGGCGGATCGGGAGCCGGGCCGGCGGCCCGATCGCGCGCACGAGGCGCCGATCTGCGCTCGTCTCTCGGAGGGGCCCGCATGGTCGAGGAATGGGGTGGCCTCGCTGCCGCAGCGGCGGCGCTCTGCCTTCTCGCGGGCCTCTTCGCATGGACTCGGAGCGGGAGCGCGCGGGACGAGAGACGCCCGTCGTCGCCGGCCCGACCGCGGGAGGGCGCCGAGGCCGCGGAGTGGGGCGCGGCCTGGCAGCGCGCGCGCGGAGGGGCGCGGGGCAGCGCCTCGGCCGAGGCCCTGCTGCGCGTCGTCCGCGACGAGCTCCAGCGCGGGCACAACGAGGCGGCGGTGGCGCACTGGCTCGCGCTCGCGGCGGCCGGGCTCGATACCCACGCCGATCCGGCGTTGGCGATCCGCATGGCGGCGCTGCTGCGCGACGGAGGCCGGAGCGAGGAGGCGGCGGGGGCACTGCGCGCCGCGCTCCGCCGCTCGGGTGGGCCGACGGGCCTCGCCGTCGCCACCCGCGTGGCGCGGGCGGCGGCCGACTTCGACCCCGGCCTGGCCGTGGACGCGGCCTGGCGGGCGCTCGCCTCCCCCGAGATCGACCTCCTCGACCGGCAGGACCTGGAACGACTGCTCGCGCGGCTCCAGCTCGGCGAGCGCATCGAGCCGAGCGAGGACGCGCGAGCGCCCGAGGTCGCGCAGGGCGAGGACGCGGAGCGTCCCGAGCCGGCCCGTCCGGCCGAGCCTCCGGCCCGCCCCGAGCCGATCGACCTCGGTCACCAGCCGCGCCGGCTCGAGGTGGCCCTGGCGATTCCCGTTGCCCTCGAGCCCGAGGGGCTCCGCGTCGCGCTCGAGGGCGGAGAGGGGCGCGTGGTGGCCTGGCGCGAGATCGACGCGATCGCCGTCGGCGCCGTGGATGGGTTCGGAGCGAAGCCCGTGCTCGTGATCGACCTCGTGGCGGGCTGGCCCCGCCCGCCGGACGAGCCGCTACGCATCGTCCGCCTGCGCGGCGACCGTTACGATCCGCGCAAGCTCGCTCCGGGCCCGAGCTCGCCCGTCGACGCGTTCCGCGAGCTCGTCGACCGGCTGCTCGGTGAGACCGGCGCCGCGCCGCTTCCGGATCTGCGGGCCGCGCGCGGGCGCCCCTTCGCGGGCTTCCGCGACCTCACCGCCTTCGAGGAGGACGTCCTCGCCTCCGAGGAGGGCGGGTCCGCCGGGCAGGGCTCGTGACGGGAGCGCTGCGACTCGGAGACCGGGGCGCGCACGTCCCCGCGCACGTCCCGGAGCCGGGCACCGCGGCGCTCTTCGGGCTCGGGCTCGCCGGCCTCGCCGTGGCGGGCCGCGGCCGGTCGTAGCCTCGAGCGCTCGCGGGCGCGCGGATCCCCTATCTTGCGGCCACCATGGCCTACCAGACCCTGCTCACGGACCTCGACCGCGGCATCCTGACCGTGCGCCTGAACCGCCCCGGCCGCCTGAACGCGCTCTCGCCCGAGATGCTCGGTGAGATCCTGGAGCTCCTCGACGAAGTCGATCGAAACGACGCGATCCGCGTCGTCGTCTGGACCGGCGAGGGTCGCGCCTTCTGCGCCGGGGCCGACCTCGGCGGCGGCGCCGGCACCTTCGATCGCAGCCGCGAGGAGCCGGCCGCGGCGCATCGCGACGGCGGCGGCCTCGCGGCGCTCCGCCTCTACGAGTGCCGCAAGCCGATCGTCGCCGCGATCAACGGTCCCGCCGTCGGCGTCGGCGTCACGATGACGCTGCCGATGGACGTGCGCATCGCGAGCGACCGGGCGCGCTTCGGCTTCGTCTTCGCGCGCCGGGGCATCGTGCCCGAGGCGTGCAGCAGCTGGTTCCTGCCCCGGGTGGTGGGGATCAGCCAGGCCATGGAGTGGGTGGCGACGGGCCGCGTCTTCCCCGCCGAGGAGGCGCTCGCGGGCCGCCTCGTCTCCCGCGTCGTGCCCCACGACGAGCTCCTCCCGACGGCGCGCGCGCTCGCCGCGGAGATCGCCCTGAACACGAGCGCCGTCTCGGTGGCGCTCTCGCGCCAGCTCCTCTGGAAGATGCTCGGCGCCGACCATCCGATGGAGGCGCACCGCCTCGACTCGCAGGCGATCTACGCCATGGGCCAGTCGCCCGATGGCTACGAGGGCGTGCAGAGCTTTCTCGAGAAGCGCCCCGCGCGCTTCACGATGAAGGTCTCGACCGACCTCCCGCCCTTCTTCCCATGGTGGCAGGAGCGCCGCTTCGAGGGCTGAGCTCGCCGGCGCCTCCGGAGCGCGAGGCGAGCGCGATGCCGAGGAGCACGGCGGCGCCGCCGGCGGCCTGCGGCGGGGAGAGCGACTCGCCGAGGATCCACCAGCCGAGCAGCGCGGTGCCGACGGGCTGGGCGAGGAGCGCGACGGACGCGACGGTGGTGGGGAGATAGCGGAGCGCCCAGACGATCGCGAAGACGCCGCCGAGCTGCGAGACGGCGGCCGCGCCGGCGATCGCGGCCCACGAACGGACCGGGAAGCCGCGCAAGGGCTCGCCGGCGGCGAGCGCACAGAGGCCGAGCACGACGGTCGCGGCGAGGTTCGAGAGCAGGAGCGCCGGCGCGGCGGCGCCGCGGGTGCGCGCGGCCTTCATGAGGAGCAGGTAGCCCGTGTAGAAGAGCGCCGCGGTGAGCGCGAGGAGCGCCCCCTCGGTCTGCGCGATGTCGTCGCGGGAGATGCCGAGGAGCAGCGCCGCGCCGGCGAGCGCGAGGCCGGCGCCGGCGACGAAGCGCGGCGAGAGCCGCTCGCCGAGCACCAGGCGCGCGTAGAGGCCCACGTAGATCGGCGTCGTGTTGACGAGCAGCGTCGCCGTCGCGACCGAGGTGCGCACGATCGACGTGTGCCACATCGCGAGGTCCGTCCCGAAGCAGAAGCCGGAGGCCAACGCGAAGAGCGCCGCGCGCGGCTCGAGGCCGGCTCGCGGGCTTCGCGTCGCGACGAGCGCCCACGCCGCCATCGCCGCGCTCGCGAAGAGCATGCGGTAGAAGCCGGTCACCACCGGCGGCGCGGGCAGCGCCAGGCGCACGAAGATCGCCGCGAACGAGATCCCGACGATCCCGGCGAGGAAGGCGAGTGCGACGCGAGCCACGGACCCCCCCCGGCCGGCGGCCGCACGCCTCCGGCTACAGCCGTCCTGCCGGCGTAGCCTCGAGGCTCGCGGCGGCGCGCGCAAGCGCCGCGGCGAAGGGCGCGACCCCGGAGTCGGGCCACGAGGTTTCGACTCCGAGGAGGTCGGCCAGCACGCGCGGCACGCCGCGCAGGTCGGGCTCACCCGGCGCGCGGCCCGGCGGGATGCCGGCGCCGACCGCGACGAAGAGGGCCTGCGGCGAGTGCTCCATGGCCGTGCGGATCCCGTGGTCGGACATCACCACCAGCACGTCGTCGGCGTCGAGCGCCGCGTCGACCTCGCCGAGGCGCGCGTCGATGTAGCGGTAGACCTCGAAGAGCAGGCGCGCGCCGTCGTCCTGGCCCCCGCGCACCGCCTCGGCGAAGTGGGCGTGGGTCAGGATGTCGAGCGGCTCGACGCGCAGGAGCAGGAGGTCGAACTCGCCCGCCCGGGCGAGGTCGCGCGCGGCGTCGAGCTCGGCGGCGATGGTGCGCAGGTGGATCGCGTCGCGCTCCGCGCGCACGGAAGCCAGCAGCGGCCAGCGCTCGCGTTCGGACGGGTCGAGGTCGCGCGCGGCGGCGCCGAGGGCGACGCGGCTGCGCCGCCCGTCCGGGCCCGTCACCCGACCGTGTCGCCCGGCGCGGATCCCGCCGTGGGCGAAGAGCAGGTTCGCGGCCGAGCGCGGCCCCGCTCCGACCACGGAGAAGAGGTCGCTCGCCTCGGGTAGGAGCCAGGCGAGCGGCTCGAGCGGGTTCTCGCCCACGGAGGCGAGGCCGGCGAGCTCGGTCCCGGCCTGGTGCAGCAGGCCGACGAAGGAGCGCCCGCCCCGGCGCAGCGGGAAGACGAGCGAGTCCATCGCGGCGGCGGTGAGCGGGGGTTGGCTGTGCAGGACCGCGCGGTGGCCCGCCGCGAGCAGGGCCTCGAGCACGGGGAGCTCGCCGCGTGCGAGGAGGTAGCTCGCGATCCGCCAGTCGGCGCAGTCGAGGACGAGCGCGGCGACGCGCCGGCGCCCGTCCGCGGGGCGGCGCCGGAGGGCGTGCGCGGGGCGCTCGCGCGGCGGCTGCGGCGCGATCGCGACGATCCGCTCTTCGCCGGGCGTGAGGTCGCTTGTGCCCGAGGCGAGCGTGCGGCCGGCCGCGTCGCGGAGCAGCCAGCGCAGCGGCGCCTCGTCCAGCGCGCGCTCGATGACCAGCGCGCCGGCCTCGCCGAGCCGGTGCACGGCGTACGGGGCGTCCATGGGCTCGCCCGGCGCGGGGGAGACGAGGAGCTCGGAGCCCGGCGGAGCCGTCGGCGCCGCGAGGCGCAGACGGCCGCGCGAGGCGGCGCCGCCCTGCGCGACGGCCGAGGCCGCCGAGGAGGCGCGTGCGAGCTCCTCGCGCGTGAGCCCGGCCAGCGCGTGGCGCGGGCGTTCGCGGTCGTACACGCCGAGGGCCTCGGCGTGCGCGCCGGAGGCGACGAGCGTCAGCACGAGCCGGATCGCGACCTGCTCGTGCAGGCTCTCGTCGCGCGCGGTGTCGGCGGCGGAGAGCGCACGGCGCAGCATGGAGACGACCGGCTCGACGGGGCTCTCGAGCCCGGCGAGGCTCAGCGTGAGCGCGAAGCGCGCGAAGAGCTCCGCCGGATCGCCTCCCGCGCGCTGCCAGGCCGCGTAGGTCGCCTGGACGCCGCGGAGATCCCCGGCGTGAGCTTCGGCCATGCCGCGCGTCTCGAACCAGCGGTCGGCCGCGGGGCCGGCCTCCGGCGGCGCGGAGTCGCCCAGCGCCGCCAGCGCCCGCGTCGCCTCGCCGCGCTGGAGGTGGCGGTGCGCGAGGCTCACGCGCATGCGGGCTGCCGCCGGGCCCGCAGGCGGGATGCGCGCCGCGAGCTCGGCGAGCACCGCCTCCTCGTCCTCCAGCATGGAGCGCGTCACGAGCTCGAGGTAGAAGAGGTCGGACTCGCCGGGGTGGCGCCGCGCCGCGCGCGCGGCGAGCTCTGCGGCCTCGCGCGCCCGCCCGGCCTCGCGCCAGGTCTGGATCAGGTGCACCGCGAGCTCGGGCCCGGGCGCCCAGTCGCCGGATTCCGGGTCCGCGAGGAGCCGCTCGAGCAGCGCCACGCACTCGGCGCCCGAGCCCGAGGCGAGCAGCGCTCGGCAGCGGCACTCGGCGGCGGCGAGCCCCGTCGCGCCGGGCCCGATCGGCCCCGAGGTGCGCGCGAGGACGTCGCCCCAGGCCTCGCGCTCGGCCGCTTCGCAGGCCTCGAGCACGGCCACCTGCTCGCCGACCCGCCGCACCGAGACCACGCCGGCCGCGAGCGCCACGAGCACGAGCGCGGCCAGGATCGCGAGCTGGCGCCTCACGGGTCGGCCGGCGCCGCGAGCGCGAGGCGCAGCCCGACCGAGGCGCCCGCGTGGAGCGGCTCGGCCACGAGCCGCCGCCAGGGGAAGACCGGAGCGCCCACCGGCAGCTCGGGCGCCGCGATGCGCGCGTCCGCCGCGGGGAGCCGCGCGAGCTCGGCCACGAGACCGCCCGAGGCGGGCAGGGCGGCGGCCGAGCCGTCGAGGGCCTTGCGCAGGCTCGCCGCGCTCCAGCCCACGACGAGGGCGCGCTCCGTCGCCACGTAGCAGGGCGCGAGGCCCGGGAGCAGGCGGAGCTCGGGGAGGCAGGCGCCGGCCGCATCGCCGAGCGCGAAGGGGGTGCGCTGCACGGGCCAGGCGGCCTCGATCTCGTCGAGGAAGCGCGCGGCTGCGGCTTCCGCCACCCCACGGTGTCGGATCCCGAGGGCCAGGGCCGCGCGCGGAACGCGTTCGTCCGCGGCCGGCAGGTAGAGGGCGAGCTCCCAGCTCCCGTCGAGGACCGCCGCGCCGAAGAGCTGGCTCCGGAGCGCGAAGAGCTGGTCGCCCTGGCTGCCGCGCTCGAGGAGCGCCGGGAGGTCGATCCCGCCCTCGGGCCGCAGGCGCGCGTGTACCAGCGCCTCGGCTCCACCGAGGACCGCCGGGCCCGGAGGCGTATCGCCGGGGCGGAGCAGGGCGCGCGGTCCGCGGAAGGCCTCGCCCGGCAGCTCGATCCGGAGCTCGAGATCGCCGGCCGCGGAGAGGTCCGCGCTCCCGGTCGCACGCCCGTCGCCGAGCGGCCACGCGAAGGCGAGGTCGCGCTCGCCGCGGTCGCGGTGCAGCGCGGAGAGCGGGCCGGCCGCGTCGGCGCAGCGCAGCGCCGCGCGCAGTGCCGCGAGGCTCGCCGGCTCGGCGCGCGCTTCGACGAGCTCGCAGTCGGGGAGGGCCTCGGCCCAGGCCAGCGCCTCGCGCGCGATCGGGGTTCCCTCGAGGCGGGCCAGCTTCGTGGCGAAGGCGCGGAGAGCGGCGGCGCGGCCCGCGAGCAGCGCCCCGGGCGGCCAGGCGTCTGCGCGCTCCCGGCCGCACGCAAGGACCACGAGCGCCAGCGCCAGGAGCGCTGCACGCCGCGCCGCCCGCGCCGCCGCCGTTCGCCCGAAGGGAGCCATCGCCGATCCGCGGTATCGATGCAACGGATGCGGGTCTTTACCGGACGCGCCGGCGCTTTCGGCCCGCCCCTGCCGCAGCGTGCCGCGCGGCCGCAGGCCTCTGGGCGATCCCTCAACCGCGGCTTCCGAGGCGCCGATACGGCAGGCAGATGGCCGGCGCGCAGCTCATAGCCGAGGCGGGCGGAAACGCTCCCGAATCCGGGGCCTCGCGAGCCTCCCTCGAGCGCCGCGCGCCGGCGGATCGCGGCCATGCCCTCGCCTCGCGGCGCATCCTCGGCATGCGCGTCGATGCCACCAGCTACGCGGAGACCGCCGACGCGGTGATCGAGCGCGCGGAGGCCCGCGCGGGCGGCATGGTCTGCGTCGCGACCGCCCACATGGTGATCGAGTGCGTCGACGATCCGGCCCTGCGCCGCGCCGTGAACTCGGCCGACCGCGTGACGCCGGACGGCATGTCGCTGGTCTTCGCGCTGCGCGCCCTGGGCGTCGGCTCCGCCACGCGCGTCTACGGGCCGTCGCTGCTCCCGATCCTCTGCGCGCGGGCCGAGGCGTGCGGCATCCCGGTCGGCCTCTACGGCGGGAGGCCGGAGGTGCTCCGCGCGCTCGTGGCCGAGCTCCGGCGCCGCTTCCCGCGCCTGCGCGTTCCCTTTACGTCGAGCCCCCCCTTCCGCGCGCTCGACGCGGCGGAGGACGCCGCCGTGTGCGAGGCGATCCGGGCCTCGGGCGCGCGGATCCTCTTCGTGGGGCTCGGCTGTCCCAAGCAGGAGCGCTGGATGGCGGCGCGGCGCGAATCACTCCCCTGCGTGCTGGTGGGCGTCGGCGCGGCCTTCGACTTCCTCGCGGGCGCGAAGCCGCAGGCGCCGGCCTGGATGCAGGGCGTCGGGCTCGAGTGGCTCTTCCGGCTCGCAGCGGAGCCGCGCCGGCTCTGGCGCCGCTACCTCGTCGGCAACGCGCGCTTCCTCTATCGCTTCCTGCTGCGCGGGAACCCGGGCTGATGGCCTACCGCGCACGCGTCGTCGTGACCGGGGCGGGGGGCTTCATCGGCCACCACCTCGTGCGCTCGCTCGTCGAGCGCGGCTACTGGGTGCGCGGCGTCGACCTCGTCCCCCCGCGCTTCGAGCGCACGCGCGCGCACGCCTTCGAGCTTCTCGACCTCCGGCGCTTTAGCGACTGCCTCCAGGCGATGCGCGGCATGGACGAGGCCTACCACCTCGCGGCCAACATGGGCGGGATCGGCTTCATCGAGACCCACAAGGCCGAGATCGTGCGCGACAACACCCTGATCGACACCCACACGCTCGAGGCGGCGCGCGTGAACGGCGTCGAGCGCCTGCTCTTCACCTCGTCGGCCTGCGTCTACCCGCGGCTCCTCCAGGACTCGCCCGACGCGGCTCCACTGCGCGAGGAGCAGGCCTATCCGGCCGACGCCGAGGACGGCTACGGCTGGGAGAAGCTCATGGCGGAGCGCCTGTGCCGGCACTACCGCGAGGACCTCGGCCTCGACACGCGCGTCGTGCGCTTCCACAACATCTTCGGCCCGCTCGGCACCTTCGAGGGGGGGCGCGAGAAGTCGCCCGCCGCCCTCTGCCGCAAGATCGCCCTCGCGCAGGAGAACGACGAGATCGAGGTCTGGGGCGACGGGCGCCAGACGCGCTCGTACTGCTACGTGGACGACTGCGTCGAGGGCCTGCACCGCCTGATGCGCTCGGGCTGCGCCGAGCCGCTGAACCTCGGCCAGGACCGGCTGCTCTCGATCGACGAGCTCGTCGATCTCGTCGCCGAGGTCGCGGGCAAGCAGCTGAAGAAGCGCTACGACACCTCGCGGCCGCAGGGCGTGCGCGGCCGCAACAGCGACAACACGCGCCTGCGTCAGGTCCTGGGCTGGGTGCCCCAGGTGAGCCTCGAGCGCGGCCTCGAGCTCACCTACGCCTGGATCCACGAGCAGCTGCGCTCCCAGGGGCGGATCCCGGCATGAGGCGGGCGCGCTCTGCTCCCGCGCCGCGGGGCGGGTGAGGCCGGCGTGGGCGGGATCGCCGGCTACCTCTCGCCGCAGCGCCCCGTCGAGACGCTCGCGCGTCTCGCGGCGATGCTGCGCGAGATCCTTCCGCGCGGGCCCGACGACGCGCGCCTGGTCGCGATCGACCGCCGCCGCGGGCCGCGCCTCGAGCTCGCGCGCGGCGCGGCGGACGAGGCGCTCTTCGCGCCCTGCCCGCACGAGGTCGGTCTCGCGCACTGCGGCCGGACGATCGCCGCGGCGAGCGACGCCGGGTCGCAGCCGCTCTGGAACGACTCCCGCAGCCTGGCGCTCGTCTGCGACGGCGAGGTCTACAACCACCCGGAGCTCCGCGCCGAGCTCGAGAAGCAGGGGCACCACTTCCGGTCGGGCGCGGACGCGGAGCTCCTGCTGCGCGCCTTCGAGGAGTGGGACCTCGAGGCCTTCCCGCGCCTGAACGGCGCCTTCGCGCTCGCGCTCTACGACCTGCGCCGGCGGCGGCTCGTGCTCGCGCGCGACCGCATCGGGCAGCGCCCGCTCTACCTCGGCGTCGTGGGCGGCGCCCTCTACTTCGCCTCGGAGATCCGCGCGATCCTCGCCGTCGCGGGCGCGGAGGCCTTTCCGCTGGACGAGGCGGCCGTGCGCGACTTCGTCCTGCACGGCTCCCGCGGCCAGGGCGGCGGGACCTTCCATGCCGGGATCCGCAGCCTCGCGGCCGCCTCGACCGCCGAGGTCGGCGACGACCTCGGCGTGCGCCCCGCCCGCTACTGGCGGCTCCCGGAGCGGAGGCTCGAGGAGCGCGAGATCGACCTGCGCGAGGCCTGCGAGGTGCTGCGCGAGGTCCTCGCCGACGCCGTCCGCCTGCGCCTGCGCGCGCCGGCGCCGGTCGCGATGGAGCTCTCGGGCGGGCTCGGCTCCGCGGCGCTCGTGGCGCTGCGCGCGGCCTCCGACGAGGGCGCCCGCTTCCCAGCCTACACGATCAAGTGCCGCGACCCCGAGGCCGACGAGGAGCCGCTCGCGCGCCTCGTCGCCGCGCGCTGGCCGCGCTGCGTCGACCTGCGCGCGGTCCGCGCGGCCCCGCTCGACCTCTGGGAGCGCATCGGCGCCTTCGCCCGGCTCGCGGGCGAGCCGCTCGACGCTCCGCACCTGCTGGCGATCCACGACCTGCGCCGCCGCATCTGCGCCGACGGCTGCGCGGTCGCGATCGTCGGCTCGGGCGGCGACGAGCTGCTCGCGGGCGATCCGCGCGAGTACGCGGTGCCCTTCCTCGCCTCGCTCCTGCGCACGGGGACCCCGATCGAGATCGCGCGCGAGCTCACCGCCGCCACGGGCGCGCAGAGGCTCGCCCTCGCCCGCCGTCTCCTGCTCGGGAGGGCGGGGCCGCCGCCCGCGCACCCGGAGCTCGCCGCCCTCGTGACGACACAGGGTCTGCAGGACGGGCGCCCGCCGCGAGACTTCGAGGCTCTCCTGCGCGCGAACCGGGGCGCGTGGAAGACGGAGCGCCGGCTCTGCCGCGAGGACCCCGCGCGCCAGGGGACCCCGCTCGAGCTGCGCGCCCCCTTCCTCGACTACCGCGTCGCGGAGCTCGCCTTCCAGCTTCCGGCGACCTACCTGATCCGCCGCGGCTTCGCGAAGTACGCGCTGCGGCGCGCGCTCGAGCCGCTGCTCCCGCTGCCGATCGTGTGGCGGCGCGAGCCCGCGCGGCGCGGCTTCGCGTGGCAGCGCTGGCTCGCGGCCGCGAAGCCCTGGATCCTCGCCAACGCCGCGGGCTCGAGCCTCGCCTGCGTGCACGCCGCCGGCCTCGCCTCCCGCTACGACGCGCTCGCCGCCGCGGACCCCCGGGGCCTCTGGCGCCTCGCGAGCGTGCTCCTCTGGCACCGCGGCTGCAACGAGGACCGCCCGCTCGCGCCGCCCGTGGCGGCCGTCCACCCATGAGACGCCCCGGCCCAGCCGAGCGCGCCGCGGCAGCCCCCCGGCTCAACCCGAGGTCCCGCCGCGCCGATGAGGCGGGCATGCGGGGCGCGCAGCCGAAGCCGGATCTGCTCGGAAACACTCTCGAATCCCCGGCATGAGAGACGAGAAACCCCGGCCCGGCGGCGGTGATTCCCTCTCCACCGATCATCTGGTGGATGGTCTCAAGGCGCGCTCGCTCCGCGGCGGCGCGATCACGCTGGCGGCGCAAGGGGCGAAGTACGGCGTCGACGTGGTGGCTGTGGCCGTGCTGGCGCGCCTGCTCACACCCGAGGACTACGGCCTCGTGGCGATGGTGGCGGCCGTGCTCGGCTTCCTCGCCGCCTTCAAGGACGCAGGTCTCTCGATGGCGACCGTCCAGAGCGAGCGGGTCAGCCACGAGCAGGTGAGTGCGCTCTTCTGGCTGAACGTGGCGCTCAGTCTGGTGCTGGTCGCCGCCGTCGCGGCCTCGAGCCGCGGCGTGGCCTGGTTCTACGGCGACGACCGGCTCGTCGGGATCAGCCTCGCCCTGGGCGGGAGCTTCTTCTTCGCAGGCCTCACGGTCCAGCACGCGGCCCTCCTGCGGCGACAGATGCGCTTCCGCGAACTGGCCTGGGTAGAGGTCGGCGCGCACGTGGTGGGCACGGCGGCCGCCGTCGCCGCGGCGCTGCAGGGCTTTGGCTACTGGGCCCTCGTCCTCCGCGGCCTCGCCACCCCCTGCTCGCTGATGCTGGCGGTCTGGGTGGCGACGCCGTGGCGCCCGGCTCCGCCGTGGCGCGCAGGAGGCGCCCGGAGCCTGGTGCGCTTCGGCGGCTATCTGGTGGGCTTCCGGGTCATGAACTACGTGGGCCGCAACCTCGACAACGTGCTCGTGGGCCGCTTCCTCGGCGGGTCGGCGCTCGGTCTCTACTCGAAGGCGTACGCCCTCTTGATGCTGCCCCTGCGCATGGTGAACGATCCCATCTCGGACGTCGCGGTTCCCGCCCTGTCCCGGCTGCAGGGCGATCCCGAGCGGATGCGCTCCTACTACTACAAGGCGCTCGGCCTGGTGGTGACGCTCTCGATGCCGGTGGTCGGCTGGGTGGCGGCGGTCGCGGACAGCTTCGTGCTCACGCTGCTGGGTGAGCAGTGGGTCGCCGCCGTCGACATCTTCCGCATCCTCACGATCCCCGCCTTCATCGGGACCTTCAACGTGGCGACGGGCTGGGTGTTCGTCTCGCTCGGCGACGTGCGCCGGCAGCTCGCATCCGGAGTCGTCAACACCGCGCTCGGCGCGCTGGCGATCGCCGTGGGCCTGCGCTGGGGGATCGAGGGTGTCGCCTGGGGCCTCGTCGTGAGTGCCCTCGTCCGAAGGCTTCCCACCATCGCGAATTGCTACCGCGGCACGCCCTTCACGCTGCGGGGGCTAGGCCAGGTGCTGTGGCGCCCGGCCGCCGCCTCGGCGCTCGCCGGCCTCCTGACCTTCGGCGTGCACGGCTGGCTGGCGCCGGGCGCGGGGCCGCCGCTGGCGCTGCTGGCGAGCCTGCCCGTCTTCGGCGCCGCGTACCTGGCCGCCTTCGCACTGCTTCCCGGCGGGCCGGCCCTCCTGGCCGAGCTGCTCGGGCACCTCCGGATCCTGAGCGGCCGAGCTCCACAGGAGCTCCGGCCCCCCGCGGAGGCGCTCGGATGAGCAAGGCCGCGGAGCAAGGCCGCGGAGCGTGGGCCCCCGCGATGAGCGGCCGCGCAGCGAGCCGCAGGCGAGCGAAGTGCGGGCCCCCGCAATGAGCGGGCAGGCGGTCGCCATCATCCCGGTCCGCGGCGGCTCCGTCGGGATTCCGCGGAAGAACGCTCGCCTGATGCGGGGCAGGCCGCTCGTGGCCTACGCCATCGAGGCGGCGCGGCGCAGCCGAGAGATCGACGCCGTCTTCGTGTCGACCGAGGACCCCGAGCTGGCCGAGATCGCGCGGCGCTTCGGAGCCGAGGTCGTGGAGCGCGCGGCCGAGCTGGCCGGTCCCGCGACGACCCTCGACGAGGTCGTCGTGGACGCGGTGGCAAGGCTCGAGGCGCAGGGCCGCCGCTTCGATTGCGTCGTGACGCTCCAGGCCACCTCGCCCCTGGTGCGCCCCGCGACCATCGATCGCGCCGTGCGCCAGTGCCGGGAGCAAGGCCACGACACCGTGCTGACGGTCGTGAACGCGCCGCACCTCGCCTGGGGATGCGACGCCGACGGGGGGCTGGCCCCGCTCCACGCAGCGCGCCGGAACCGCCAGGAGCTGCCGCCGCACTACCGCGAGACCGGCGGCGTAGTCGCTTGCCGGCGCGCCGTCCTCGAGCGCGGGACGCGCTTCGGGGAGCGGGTTTCCGTGATCGAGGTCTCCAAGGTCGAGTCGCTCGACGTCGACGACCACTTCGACTGGTGGCTCGTGGAGAAGTCGCTGCGGCGCCGGCGCATCTGCTTCCGGGTCGTGGGCAACCGCGAGGTCGGGCTGGGGCACGCCTACCGGGCGCTCACCCTCGCCGACCGGCTGATCGACCACGACCTGCGCTTCGTCGTGACCTCCGAGCACCGTCTCGCCGCAGAGCTCATCCAGCGGCGCTTCTACGACCTCGCCCTGGTCGAGCCGGCGCGGGAGCTCGAGGCCCTGCGCGGGGCCGCTCCCGACGTGATCGTGAGCGACGTGCTCGACACCGGGAAGGAGGAGATGGAGGCGCTGCGCGCGCTCTGCGCGAATCTCGTGAACTTCGAGGATCTCGGCCCCGGGGCCGCGCTCGCGGACTTCGTCGTCAACGCCATGTACGACCCGCCCGGAAGCGCCCACGGGCCGACTGCGTTCCATGGCGTCGCCTACTGCGTGCTGCGAGACGAGTTCTACTCGGTGCCGCCCATCGCGGTGCGTCCGGAGGTGGAGGAGGTCCTCCTGCTCTTCGGAGGCACCGACCCGAGCGATCTCACCGGGCGCTGTCTCCGCTGGCTCGACGCGCTTCCCGGGGAGTGGCGCATCACCGTGGTGTCGGGGCTGGGCTACCCGCACCCGGAGGTGCTCGAGCGCTTCGCGGAGCGCGCGCGGCATCGGGTCGAGGTGGTCATCGACACGCCGATCGTGAGTCGCTACATGGCGCGGGCCGACGTGGCCGTCACCAGCGCCGGGCGCACGGTCTTCGAGCTGGCCAGCCTCGGCGTTCCGATGCTGGTCGTTCCCCAGAACGACCGCGAGTGCCTGCACGCCTTCGCACTCGATTCGGCCGGCGTGGTGGCCCTGCCGCGGGCCTCGGAGCTCGACGAGCTCGAGTTCCTGGACGCCATGCACCAGCTCCTCGAGAGCCGCCACCTGCGCCAGAGACTGCACCGGTCGCTGCTGTCTGCGGACGTGCGCGGCGGAATCGAGCGCACGCTGGCGGTGATCCAGCGCGCCGTGGACGCAGCGGAGGGAAGATGAAGATCGGCGCCATCGGCGGAGTGCCCCTGCGGCGCGACCGCCCCTTTCTCGTCGCCGAGGCGGGCGTCAACCACGAGGCCTCGCTCGCGCGCGCCTTCGAGATGGTGGACGCCGCGGCGGAAGCCGGCGCGGACATGATCAAGTTCCAGAGCTACAAGGCGGAGACCCTGGCCAGCCGGCACAGCCCCGCCTACTGGGACCGCAGCCACGAGCCGGCCGAGAGCCAGTTCGCCCTCTTCCAGCGCTACGACGCGTTCGACGTGGAGGAGTATCGAAAGCTGCACGAGCGCTGCGAAGCGAAGGGCATCCTCTTCGGTACCACGTCCTTCGACCTGCGCTTCGTCGACGCCCTCGACCCGCTGCTGCGTTGCCACAAGATCGCCTCCGCGGACATCACGAACGTGCCGCTGCTGCGCCGAGTGGCGAGCAAGGGCAAGCCGGTGCTGCTCTCGACGGGGGCCTCCCACCTGGGCGAGGTGGAGGCCGCGCTGCGCGTCCTCGACGAAGGCGGCGCGCCGGCGATCGGCGTCCTCCACTGCGTGCTCCAGTACCCGACCGACCCCGGCAACGCCCACCTGCGCGCGATCCGGCACCTCGCCGCCGCGTTTCCGGACGCGACGATCGGCTGGTCGGATCACGTGCCGCCCGTGGACGGCTGCCTCTCGCTGCTGCTCGCCTGGCTCGAGGGCGCGTGGCTCCTCGAGAAGCACTTCACGCTCGACAAGTCCCTGCCCGGAAACGACCACTATCACGCCATGGACCCGGACGACGTCGCCGCCTTCCGCCGGCGCTGCGGGCTGGCGGAGGCGCTGCTGGGCCGTGCCGAGAAGACCGTGCAACCCTGCGAGGCCGCCGCGCGCGCCCACGCGCGCCGCAGCCTGGTGGCGGCGTGCGCCATCCAGAAGGGCACCCCGATCACGCCGGCGATGCTCGTCGCCAAGCGACCCGGTCACGGGATCTCGCCGGAGCACCTCGATCTGCTCGTGGGCCGGCCGGCGCCGGCCGACCTAGCCGCCGACGAGGTCCTCACCTGGGACGCGTTCCTGCCCTCGCGCGGTCCCGACACGGGAAGCGGGTGAGGGGCGGGCGTGCGCCGCGAAGAGCTCACGCAGAAGCTCGCCGCCTTCGAGGCCCGGCACGCCGTCGGCGACTGGACCTGGGACGGCTGGCGGGTCTGGCCCGCGCTACGCGCGCAGCTGGCGCTCCGCCACCACGATCCGGAGGGCGCGCCGCCGCCGCGGCGCCGGCTCGCGGGGTCGCTCGCCCTCCGGCGCGAGCGCCTGCGCCGCCTGGTCGGCGAGCGGCTCCAGCGGGGCGGGCCGCCCGATCGACCGGCCGACGTCGTCTTCCTGACGAGCTCGAACCGCAGCGAGCGCGTCGGGCGCGCCTTCACCAACACCGTCGTGGATCCCTGGGCCGAGGAGCTCGCTCGCTCCGGGGGCGCGGCCTCCGTCTGGGAGCGCGGCGACCCGCGCTGGCCGAGCCGCGTTCCGCGCGCGAGCATCCAGCGCGCGCTCGATCTTGCGCAGCGCGCTGCCGCATCGACACCGATCGGTGACCCTCCGGCCTGGTTCGCCGAGCCGGCAGCCTTCGTCGCCGGCGAGTTCGGCGCCGAGCTCCGCTGGCCCGAGGTGGGGCGGGAGCTGCGCGCGGTGGAGACCTGCGCGCGCCTCTTCGAGGGCTGGCTCGAGCGGGCGCGCCCGCGCGCCCTCGTGCTCGACTGCTGGTACGGCCGGGAGGCGATGGGCGCCGCGATGGCCGCGCACGCGCTCCGGATCCCGGTGATCGACCTCCAGCACGGGATCCAGGGTCGGACGCACCCGCTCTACGCGGGCTTCGGCCCGCCGCCCGAGGGCGGCTACGAGGTCTTCCCGGATCGCTTCTGGGTCTGGGGCGCCGGCGACGCCGAGTCGCTCGTCGCGAGCAACCCCGGCGCGATCGGCCCGGACGCCGTGCGCGTCGTGGGCCATCGCTGGCTCGAGGCGTGGACTCGGCCGGAGGGCGATCCGCAGCGCAGGCCCGCGCTCGCCCGCGCGGAGCGCGTGGCCGGCGGGCGCCGCGCGCTCCTCGTGACGCTCCAGAAGGGTGTCTCCTTCCGCGACACGCTCGTGCCGCTCGTGCGCCGGGCGCCGCCCGACTGGCGCTGGCTCGTGCGCCCGCACCGGCGCACGCAGGTCGACTCCACGCGGCTTGAGGCCGAGCTGCGCGAGGCGACGGGCCGCCCGGTCGAGGTGCGCGAGGCCGCGCGCCTCCCGCTCTACGCGCTGCTGCGGGTCTGCGCGTGGCACGTGACCGGGTTCTCGACCTGCGCGCTCGAGGCGCTGGCCTTCGGGGTGCCCACGCTCCTCACCCACGAGAGCGGCGCCCACGCCTACGCCGACCTCGTGGCGCAGGGCGTGATGTGGCCGCATCGGTCGCCGGAGGAGAGCGCAAGGCGCCTCGCCGACGGCGCGGACGACGTGGCCGACGCGTGCCGCGCTGCTGCGCGGCGCGTGTTCGCGCGACCGGTCGACCTCCGCGGGCTCCTGCCGGAGGCGGCGAGATGAGCGCCGCGTACGTTCTCCTGAGCGGGGCCAAGCGCAACGTGGGGGACTTCCTGATCACGGAGCGCGCCGTGGCCTTGCTCCGGCGCTTGCGTCCCGACCGGGAGCTGCGCGTGGTTCCCGCCTGGGAGCCGCTCGAACCGCGCAGCGAGGTGGTCCGCGACGCGAAGGCCATCCTCATCGCCGGCGGCCCGGGCTTCCAGCCCGCGATGGTCCCGGAGGTGTATCCCCTGGCCGAGCGCCTGGACGACCTGCCGTGCGGGGTGACCCCTCTGGGCGTCGGCTGGAAGGGGCGCGCGGGGGACGCGTACGCGGTCCGGACCTACGCCTTCTCGGAACGATCTCGGGCCGCGCTGCGCTGGATGGCGGAGCGCACGCCTGCGCTCGGCTGCCGAGACGAGCTCACGCAGGAGGTCCTGCGCCGTCACGGGATCGAGAACACCGCGCTGGTGGGCTGCCCCGCCTGGTACGACTTGTCGTCGCTCGGGAAGGATCTGGAGCCCCCGAAGACGGTGGAGCGCGTGGTCTTCACCCCCGCTCAGCTCCACGCACTGCGCGACCAGAGCGTCGAGGTCGCCCGGCGGATCGCGGAGATCTTTCCACGCGCGCAGAAGATCTGCTCGTTCCACCGCGGCCTCGACGAGGCGGGACCGTGGATGCCGCGCGCCGACGCCGAGAACAACCGGGCCCTTGCCGCGGAAGTCGACGCCCTCGGCTTCGACGTCGTCGACGTCTCGGGCGACACCTCGAAGATCCTCTTCTACGACGAATGCACGCTGCACGTGGGCTACCGCGTGCACGCCCACCTCTACTTCGCGAGCAAGCGCAAGCCGTCCCTGCTGGTCGAGGAGGATGGGCGGGGCGCGGGCGCCTCGCAGGCCCTGGGCGTCCGCGGCGTGCCCGCGTTCCGGCGCGCTCGACTCGGCCGGCAGCTCCTGAGACGGCTGCCCGGCCGCCTGGCGGGGCGCGAATCCGCCGCTCTCGGGCCCTATCGCGTCGACGCCGGGGCGCCCGCCGCGCTCGACCGCCTGCTCCGCGAGGACCTCGACACCGGTTTCGCGCGCTTCGCGCGGCTGGGTTCCACGATCGATCGCCACTTCGCCCGCATGCAGGATTTCCTCCGCGGCCTCCCGTGAGCGCCTCGAGGGGGCCCTCTCCGGGACCTACCCGAGCGCGCTCACCGGCGATCCCCCCGGTAGGCGATCCCGAGGGCGCCGCAGAGGGCGCCGGACCAGCGCGCCAGGGCGTCCAGCCAGAGGAAGGCGAGCCAGCCGAGGCGGCGCCGCGGCGAGCAGACGCCCGGGTCCGCCGCGCAGAGCTGCGGGGGGAGCCTCCGCTGCGGACGCCACGGCACTCGGCGGGCGATCTCGGGGAGGGCGCCGGGCTCGCCGCGCCGGCGGGCGCCCTTGCCGTAGTGGATGCGGAAGGAGCGACGCAGGAACTCCGCGTCGGAGATCTCCCCCGGGTGCCACACCACGGCGTCGTCGGCGTAGACCAGCTTGCGGCCGCCCCGCGCCACCGCCCGGGTGAACTCCGAGTCCGCGCCGGAGACGGCGACGTCGAAGAGACCGATCTCCTCGAAGATCTCGCGCTGGACGAGCAGGTTCCCGCCGGGTGCGGCGCCGCGCGCTTCGGCGTTCTCGCGCCGCACGCCGGAGGAGAAGCGCAGCGCGAGCAGCAGCGAGCCCCGCGTCGGCCGCACCGGCGGCAAGAGCTCGATGCGGCCGGCCACCAGCCCCTGGCCCGACTCCCGGTCGCAGCGCACCAGGTTCTCGAGCCAGCTGGCCTCGGGCACGCAGTCGGAGTCGATGAAGGCCAGGTAATCGCCGGAGGTGGCCTCGATCCCGGCGTTGCGGGCGGCGTAGGACGAGCGCCGCTCCTCGATCAGGCAGCGCACGGGGTAGCGGGCGACGAGCCGCCGCGTGTCGTCGGTGGAGCCGTTGTCGACGACCACGATCTCGTAGCGCTGCTTCGGGTAGCTCTGGTCCAGCAGGGCCGAGAGCGTGCGACCGATGCGCCGCTCCTCGTTGAAGCAGGGAACCACCACGGAGACGAAGGCCACGCGCCGCTCCTACCGCCGCAGGTCCGACCGCTCGGCGGCGCCCGCTCGCCGGCTGCCGGGCCCGGCCCCACGCTGCGTCACGTCGGGCGCGCCTCGAGGGCGTCGTCGGGGATCGCGAGGTCGCCGAGGCGGGCGGCCTCGTAGAGGCGCGCGGCGAGCGTCGCCGGGTCGGGGGTCGCGCGCGCCAGGAGCTGCGTCGTCGGATCGAAGTGGCGGCGGAGCTGCTCGGCGACCCAGCGCTCCTGCTCGCCGCGCGAGCCGGGGGCGAAGACCTCGAGCGCGAGCGCCATCTCGAGACCCGTCGGGTTGTAGGGCCAGGCGAAACGGTTGCCCTCGGCGGCGGCGCGGAAGGCCTCCGAGCCGGCGAATCGCCAGGCGCGCTCGAGGCGCGCGCTCGAGAAGAAGCCGTGGTCCGGGACGCGCGCGCGCAGGATCGCGAGGGCGTGGAGGTTGAACGCGTGGTAGCCGACCGCCTTCTCGCGCAGCGCCGCGCCCCCGCGGATGCGCGCGCGCGCCAGGCGGAGCGCGACGCGGGGCGCCGCGCGCGCCGCGGCGGTCAGCGAGACCGCGTGGCGCACCGCGCCGTCGCGGTGCAGGGCGAGGCTGCGCGGCAGGGCGGAGAGGAAGGCCCGCACGCGCTCGCCCACCTCGGCGGCGGCCAGGGGAGCCAGCACGGCGCCGGCCGCGGCGAACCAGAGCTGGTGATTGAGCGTCCAGTCGGGCCCGAGGAGCGTCCCGTCGACCTCGACGCGGGTCCACAGGCCCGTCCGCGCGTCGAAGGGATGGCGCAGGAAGACCGTCTCCGCGAGCTTCGCGAGCGGCTCGGCGTCGAGGCAGGCCGCCGCCTCCGCGAGCGCCTCGATCGCCCAGGCCTGGCCCACGAGGCCGTTGCAGGCGTCCTTCCCGGCGCGGGTCCGACACAGGAACGAGGCCCCGGCCGGCCGCACCTCGGGGCTCGCGAGGAAGCGCGCCGCGCGCAGCGCCGCCTCGCGCAGGCGCGGCTCGCCGCCGCGGAAGCAGGTTGTGGCGAAGAGCACGAGCCAGTGGGCGGTGTTGCGGACCGGCGTCTCCGGGTCGCCGTAGGGGCCGTTGCGGCCGGGCGGGAGGCTCCCGTCCGCGCGCTGGAGGCGCAGGCCCGCCGCGGCGCTGCGCGCGAGGACGTCGTGGAGGCCCGTCACGCACGCGCTCCGCGCAGGAGCTCGTGCAGCTGTCCGAGGCTCTGCACCGCGGAGATCCCCCAGGCTGCGAGCCAGAGCGCGGCGAGCCCCGCGCGCTCTCCTTCGGGCCCGCGGCGGTGCAGGCGCTCGCGCAGGACCGAGGGACGGCCGGGCCGGAGCCCGCGCAAGCTCCGCGGCAGGACGGCGCGCGGGAGCTCGCCGGCGGCGCGCCAGAGCGCCTGCTGCCCGCGCCCGACGCGGTACTGCTTGCGCATCAGCGCGAGCGCGCCGCGCGCGGGCTTCTCGACGACCGCGTCGCGGGCGTAGACCAGCGCGAAGCCCGCGCCCGTCGCGCGGCCGGTCCATGCGACGTCGCAGCCCGAGCGCCGCTCCGGGAAGGGGCCGATCGCATCGAGCACGCGGCGCGCCGCGAAGAGGTTCCCGGTCTTGGCCACTCCCCGCTCGGCGACGCTCCGCTCCTGGTCGAGGTTCGAGAGCGAATCGAGGAGCTCGAACGCGCTGCGCCGCGGCGAGAGGGCGAAGCGCACGTGCCCGCCCGCGAGGTCGGCGCCCTCGCGGGCGAGCGCCGCGACGCCCCGCTCGACCCAGTCCTTGGCCGGCAGGCAGTCGGAGTCGGTGAAGGCCAGGACCTCTCCCGTGGCGACGCGGAGCGCCGCGTTGCGGGCCGCGTAGGGCCCGCGCCGCCCGGGCTGCGCGAGGAGCCGCACCGGGAGCTCGCGCACGCGCAGACGGGTGGCGTCCGTCGAGGCGTCGTCCACGACGAGGATCTCGAGCCGGTCCGGCGGCCAGGTCTGCGCGAGGAGCGCCGCGAGGCAGCGCCGGACGTGCCCCTCGCCGTTTCGCACCGGCACGATCGCGCTCACGCGCGGGATCACGGCGGGCGCGAGGGCGGGCCTCGCGCGACGTGCGGTGACGACTCCGCTCGCCTGCGGCTCACTGCGCGCTTCGCTGGCCTCATGGGCTCCGCTCGCCTGCGGCTCACTGCGCGCTTCGCTTGCCTTCCCGTCGCCCCGCATCGCATTGCGTATCGGAGGGGCGGGGGGTTCGGGTGAGGATCTGCAGCGCGGTGAGGAGGGGGGGTGGGGAGCGGCCCCACGGCCCCGGGGGCGCGCAGGAAGAGGGCTCAAGATCGGGACCGGCGCGCCGATCCGCCGGGGGGAAGGGGTCCCGGCTTGAAGGTCGACATCGCGATCGCCACCCATCGGCGGCCCCGGGGGCTGGCGCGCCTGCTCGGGGGGCTGGAGCGCCTGCGCTTCCCTACGAGCGCGCCCGACCTGCGCGTGGTCGTGGTGGACAACGACGCCGAGGGCTCGGCGCGAGCCGTCTGCGACGACGCGGAGGGCTGGCTCGATCTCCCGTTGGTCTATCGCGTCGAGAAGCGGCGCGGGATTCCGCAGGCGCGCAACGCCTCGGTCGGCGCCGCGCTCGAGCGCGCGGACTTCCTGGCCTTCATCGATGACGACGAGGTGCCCTCGCCGCTCTGGCTCGCCGAGCTCCTGCGCGTGCAGGCGGCGACCGGCGCCGACGCGGTGGCGGGGCCCTGCGAGCCGGTCTTCGAGGATCCCGTGCCGCGCTGGGTCGAGCGCGGCGGCTTCTTCGCGCGGCCCCGCCACGCCACGGGCGCGCACCTGGGCCAGGCCTTCACCCACAACGTGCTGGTGCGCACGCGCGCCCTCGCGCAGCTCGACTCGCTCTTCGACGAGCGTATGGCGCTCTCCGGCGGGAGCGACGTCGAGCTCTTCCGGCGCTTCGCGGCCAGTGGACACACGATCGTGTGGGCGGACGACGCGCTCGTCTTCGAATGGGTCCCGTGCTCGCGCGCCAACGCCCGCTGGATCCTGGAGCGCGCGTTCCGGGTCGGGATCTCGAGCGCCTTCGTCGACCGCCACGCCCGCGAGCGCCGGGTCGGGGCGGCGCAGCTCCTCGCGCACGGCGCCTTCTGCCTCGCCAAGGGCGCGACGCTGCTCCCGGTGGGCGCCCTGCGCGGCCGCGCCGGCGCGGTTCGGGCGCTGCGGCTCGCCGCGTTCGGCGCCGGCCGCCTCGGCGGGCTCGCGGGCATCCACCGCGAGGAGTACCGCTTCGTCCACGGGAGCTGAGCCTTGCGAAGGCCCGGCCTCGCGTTGCTGCGCCGCCTGCACGTCGCCACCGACTGCGCGCTCGTCTCGCTCGGATGGCTCGGCGCCTACGGGATCCGCTTCGCGCTGAACGATCTCCTCGGCACCCCGATCAACCCCTTCGGGGGCTACGTCGAGGCGTTGCCCCTCGTCGTGCTCCCCTGGGTCGCGACCTGCTGGCTCTTCGGGATCTACCGCGGGGCGCGCATGCGCACGCTCGTCGACGAGCTGCAGACGCTGCTGCGCGGCGCGGCGCTGGGGCTCCTCGTCGTGAGCGCGCTCTCCTTCTTCTTCCGCGAGCTCGAGTTCGGCCGCTTCGTCGTGCTCGTGAGCGCGGCGAACAACCTCCTGCTCCAGGGCGCGAGCCGGGTCGCCTTCTACCGCGCCGAGCGGCGCCTGCGGCGCTCCGGAGCCCACGACGTCCCGGTCCTGATCGTGGGGACGGGGATCGCCGCGATCCGCCTGCTCCAGAAGCTGCAGGACCACCCCGAGATCGGCTACCGCGTCGTGGGCCTGCTCGACGACTGCGAGGAGCCGGCGCGCAAGGACGTCGCGGGCCACCCCGTGCTCGGCCGGGTGGAGGACCTGCGCCAGGCGGCGATCGCGACGGGCGTGCGCGAGGTCTTCGTCGCCGATCCCGGGCTCGGCCATACGCGCATGCTCTCGCTCGTCCTCGACTGCGAGGACCTCGGCATCGAGTTCCGCGTGGTGACGAACCTCTTCGAGGTGCTGACGGCCGGGACCGAGCTCGACCTCGTCGACGACCTGCCGCTCGTCCGCCTCGGGCGGGAGCGGGCGCATCCGCTCTACGCGGGGGCGAAACGGGCCTTCGACGCGTGCGGGGCGCTGCTCGGCCTCGTCGCCTTCGCGCCGCTCCTGCTCTGGTGCGCCTGGCGCATCCGCGCCACGAGCCCGGGCCCCGCGCTCTTCTTCCAGGACCGCAGCGGGCGCGACGGACGCCCGTTCCGGATGGTCAAGTTCCGCACCATGCACGCCGACGCGGAGCCCGAGGCGGTGGCGCCGACCGGGCCGGGCGATCCGCGCGTGACCGCCTACGGGCGCTGGCTGCGGGCGACGAGCATCGACGAGCTCCCGCAGCTGTGGAACGTGCTGCGGGGCGAGATGTCGCTCGTGGGGCCACGCCCGGAGATGCCCTTCATCGTCGCCGGCTACGACGGGTGGCAGCGCCGGAGGCTCTCCGTGAAGCCCGGGATCAGCGGCCTCTGGCAGATCCTCGGGCGCAAGGATCTTCCGATGCACCAGAACCTCCAGTACGACTTCTACTACATCCGCAACCGCTCGCTCGCGCTCGACGCCTCGATCCTGCTGCGGACCGCCGGCGCGGTGCTCTCGCGGCGCGGCGCGTTCTAGGTGCCGGCCGTGCGGCGACCGGAGATCTCGATCTGCATCGCGGCGACCCGCCCCGCCGGGCTCGCCCGGCTGCTCGAGAGCCTGGCGTGCCAGAAGCTCCCGGAGGAGACGAGCGTCGAGGTCGTGCTGGTCGACAACGCCCCCTGCGAGGCGTCGCGCGCCGCCGCCGGAGCCTGGCGCGGACCGGGTCCGCTGCGCCGCTTCGAAGAGCCGGTGCGGAACATCGCCGCGGCGCGCAACCGCGCCGTCGACGAGGCCCACGGGCGCTGGCTCGCCTTCGTCGACGACGACGAGGCGGTCTCCGAGCACTGGCTCGCCGCCTACCTGGAGCGCGCGCGCCGCGGCGAGTGCGACGGGCTCTTCGGTCCGGTGCTCCCGCGGCTCGAAGCGGTTGCGACCCGCTGGCTCGAGCCCGAGCTCTTCTACGCGCGGCCGCGCTTCGCGACGGGGACGCTCCTGGGCCGCGCCCACCTGCGCAGCGGCAACGCGCTGCTGCGCGCGGCGCTCTTCCAGGGCCGCCGCTTCGATCCGGCCTACGGGCGCAGCGGCGGGAGCGATGCCGAGCTCTTCGGCCGCATGCTCCGCTCCGGCGCGCGCTTCGAGTGGTGCGACGAGGCCTTCGTGCTGGAGTGGATCCCGCCCGAGCGCCACAGCCCGCGCTGGCTCGCGCGGCGGGCCTTCCGCGGCGGGGTCGTCTTCACGCGCATCGAGCGCTCCGGCGGGCCGGAAACCGGGCGGCGCGGGCTCGCCCGCGCGCTGGCCGCGAGCGCGTTCCTGGCCCTCTCGCTCCCGCTCGCCGCGCTCGGCGGGAGACAGGCGGCGTTCCGCCGCTGGCTTCGCCTGTGCACGCAGGCCGGACACGTCTCCGCGCAGCTCGGGCGCGACGTCCTCGAGTACGGCGTGGACGAGGAGCGCCGGTGAGGGTCGCGATCCTCCACAACCGCTATGCGCAGCGCGGCGGCGAGGACGCCGTCGTCGAGACGGAGGCCGAGCTCCTGCGCAAGGCGGGCTGCGAGGTCGCGCTCTTCTTCGTCGAGAACGCGCCCCTGCTGCGCTCGCGCACGGCCCGCCTGCACGCAGCGGCGCGCGCGCGCTGGAACCCGGAGATGGTGGAGCGGATCGCGCGCTTCCTCTCCGAGCACCCCGCCGACGTGGCCCACGTCCACAACTTCTTCCCGCTGCTCTCGCCGGCCGCGCATGTGACGCTCAAGGCGCTCGGCATCCCCGTCGTGCAGACGCTCCACAACTACCGGCTCGCCTGTGCCAACGGGGCCTTCCTGCGCGACGGCCGCCCCTGCGAGGAGTGCGTGGTGCGCGGGCCCTGGCGCGCGGTGCGCTGGGGCTGCCTGCGCGGCTCGCGGCTCGCGAGCGCCGTCTGGGCGGAGGCCACGGCGACGCACCGCCGCCGGGGCACCTGGCACGAGTGCGTCGACCGCTTCGTCGCGCCGAGCGAGTTCACGCGGCGCAAGCTCGTGGCGGCGGGGCTCCCCGCGGAGCGGATCGTGGTGAAGCCCAACCCCGTTGCCGACCCGGGGCCGCCGGCCCCGCCCGGGCGCGGCGCCGTCTACGTGGGCCGCCTGTCGCCCGAGAAGGGTGTGGCGCTCCTCCTCGACGCGTGGCGCACCCTCCCGGGCGCGCCGCCGCTCGCGATCGCGGGCGGCGGGCCCGAGGCGGCGAGCCTTCGCGAGCGCGCGCGCGGGATCCCGGGCGTGCGCTTCCTCGGCGAGGTCTCGCGCGAGCGCGTCCAAGATCTCCTCGCGGCGGCCGCCTTCGCGGTGGCCCCGTCGCTCTGGTACGAGGTCTTCCCGGTCGCCGTCGCCGAGGCGATGGCGGCCGGCCGCGCCGTCGTGGCCTCGGACGCCGGCGCGCTCTCCGAGCTCGTCGAGCACGGCGCCACCGGTCTCCTCTTCCGCTCGGGCGACGCGGCCAGCCTGGCCGCCGCCTGCCAGAGCCTCCTCGACGACGCGCAGCAGAGCGCCGCGCTCGGCCGCGAGGCCCGCGCGCGCTACGAGGACGAGCTCACGCCGGAGCGCGGCACGCAGCGCCTGCTCGCCGTCTACGCCGAGGTGGTCGCGGCCCGCTCCGGCGCGGGGCGGCTCACGCGCCGGGGCGGCGGCGGATGAACGCCACTGAACGGGTCACGGGGTGGAGCTCTCCACCTGGATCGAGTCGATGGTCCCGGGAGGGCGGTTAGGCCACGCAAGCACAATGGATCGGACTTTCCTCGCCGTCAAACATGATCCGCACCCAGTCCGCCTCGGGTTGTTGCCGCGTTCGACTGCTGCCGAACGCGCAGGAGGAGGGGGAGGGACATCAGTGGGAGAAGGAGTTCGACTAGATTTGCCACGACCGCTGGCCTTTCCGGGACACCCAGCGAAAACACCGTCACGAGGCGGAACAAGCCGCCCGCAAATGTAAAGGCCATCAGAATGAGCAACTGCGGGAAGTACGTCTCGATGCGGGGGACCATCGACCAGCAGAGCGCCCCGAGTCCCAGGAAGACGGCAGCGAACCACTTGTACTCGCTATCGAGAAAGGGAGTAACGGCCTCCCCGGGGATAGTCCATGCGGGTCCGAGCACGAGGCTCGTCACCCCGAAACGTCCCGCCAAAATGCACCCGTAGAGGATCAGAACGATCTGCAGGGCTCTTCGCACGACCTTGAGACTCCCGGGCTCGATCGAGCCGACGGTAACCGAATGCTCTTCCCTTGCGCGGCCTCTGACGGATCGGCGCTCAGCTACGAGCCACAGCGCCTCCGCGGCCCGCCCGAAGCGACCACGTTCGATGCGAAACGGTACCACGGACCGATTGGACCGCCGCGCCGTGGCTCGTCAGCTGCAGCGCCTTGGGCGGCGCTCCTCGGGTTAGCCTTGCCTTCGTGAGCAAGACAGGCGAGAAGCTACTTGAGGATGCCCTGAAGCTGGCTTTGTCGGAGCGAGCGGCGCCGTGAGCTCGCGCTCTCGCCGGAAGGGACGGGTCCCCTCACGTCGAGCCGGCGCGGACGGGCGCGGCAGGGCGCGGGGCGCCGACCAGCGCGGCGAGCTCGCGGCCGACGAGCGCGGCGAGCGCCGCCGAGCCCTCGTCGCTGAGGTGCGCGGCGTCGCGGAACCAGATCCTGCGGCCGGTCATCCGCGCGGAGGCGTCGATCAGGGCGACCTGCTTCGCCCGCGCCACCTCGCGCACCGCGCGGTCCGCGGCCGCGTGGGCTTGGACGAGGGCGGCGTGCTCGAGGCCGACGAACTCGTAGTGGATCATCGCGCGTTCCTCGTCGCCGTTCTCCGGCGCGACCAGGAGCGGCTGCGTCACGAGGACGGGGACGGCGCCCGCATTGCGCGCGAGGTCCACGAAGGTGGCCACCGCCAGCGCGAACTGCTCGACCTGCTCGGGAGCGAAGGAGTCGCGCAGGGGGCCCTCCGGGAGCCGACCTTCGGCCCCGAGCTCGCGGTCCCAGCGCAGGAAGCGGATGCGCAGGCGGCGGTAGAGATGCGAGTGCGCGGCGAACGCGGCGTCGAGCCGGCCCTGCGGGCGCAGGAGGGACTCCCGAACGCGCAGCGGGCGGACCTGGCGCAGCGCCGGCCTCGGGTCGCGGAAGTACTTGAGGTCGTTCCAGCCGTGGGAGAGCAGCACGTAGTCGGGGTCGAGCCGGTGCCCCTCCGCGAGCAGGAGCCCCACGGAGTCGAGGCTCGTGTGGCCCGGGATCCCCGCGTTGATCACCTCGGCGGAGATCTCGCGCTCCGCGAGGACGCGCTCCACGCGGGCGGGCCAGTCGTCGCCCTCGTTCTGGTAGATGTCGAAGACCGAGGAGCCGCCGTAGACGAGGACCCGCAGCGCTCCTCGCGGCTTCTGCCAGTCGAAGTCCTCGCCCCGGTATCCCTTGCCGTTGATGCGGTAGTGGAGACCCCGCGACACGTCGACCTCGAGCGGCGCCGCGACGAGGGCGTGGCGCGAGACGGCGCTCTCGGCGTAGCGCAGCGTGTGCTGGCGGGGGGGCGGCTCGTCACCGTCGAGGGGGTACGCCGGCAGGAAGGCGCGCAGCGAGAGCTCGAGCGCGCCGATGCACAGCATCGACGTGCCGACGAGCAGGAGCCCCGCGTACGAGCGGGCGGCTCGTTCCACCGCTAGCCCCCCGCGAAGAAGGGGAGCGGGGCCTCGCCCGGCGGCTCGCCGACGGCGAGCACGAGGATCCCGTCGGAGACGTCCTCGGGGAAGCGCGCGACGTGCGTCCCGGCGCCGAGCTCGACGACCTCGCCCGCGCGCAGCATGCGCTCGCCGATCGCGAGCGGGTGCGGAGCGCCGCGTGGGATCCAGCGGTAGCGCCCCGCTACGAAGAGCTCGAAGGACGCCTCGCTGCCGCGCGCGCCGGCGAGGCGGCGCCCGGCGACGAAGACCGAGGCCCGGTAGGGCTGGTAGTTCTCCGCCCAGAAGCGGCGCAGCTCGACGGGGAACTGGTTCAGGCGGAAGGAGTGCACGAGGAACTTGATCGGGGTCCGGCGAAAGGTCTGGAGCATGCGCTCCGTGTTGGCCTCGCGGCCGGGGCCGGCGAAGCGCTGGTAGATCTTCTGCGAGAAGTGCGTGGGGGTCGTCTGGCGCCCCGCCTGGCAGAAGAGCGCGTTCTCGGGCTGGAAGCCGGCGTCGCCGCGCGCGAAGTGGCGGTGCACGAAGGCGAGGCTCTCGCGCTGAACCGCCTGCGTGTCGCGCAGCAGGAGCGCCGTCTCGACGGCCGCGGGGATCGCCAGGAGCGCCGCGAACGCGGTCGCGACGGCGGGGAGGAGGCGCGTGGTCCGCTGCGCGAGCCAGGCGCCGATCGCGTCGCGCCCGAGGCAGATCGCGACGGCCGGGAAGACGCCGAGCGTCATCCAGAAGTAGCGGAAGGCGGCGGCGTGGAAGAGGCCGACGGCGACGCCGAGACCCACCACGGCCCACGCGAGGAGCGAGAGGTCGGCGCTCCGGCCGCCGCGCCGGAGCGCGGCGGGAGTCGCGGCCGCGAGTGCGAGCAGCGCCAGGAGGTGGGGAGCGAGGGTCGGGAGCATCTCGCGGTACTCGCGGAAGCCGATCGTGTTGCGGTAGAACCCGAAGAGCGAGAGGCCGCTCTCCACGTACTCGCCGGAGAGCCCCCTGCGCGCCGCATGGCCCTCGGGCACCGCGAAGGCGGCGGAGGCGGCCGCCTCGAACGCGAGGAGCACCGCGGCAAAGCCGGCGGCGGCGAGGAGCGCCCGAGCCGCCTCGCGCCGCGGCGCGAGCTCCCGTTCGAGGCGGAGCTGTCCCGCCGCCAGGAGACCCGCCAGCGCGAGCAGGTAGAGGAGCTTCTGCGAGCCGAGGAAGCCCACGCCGAAGCAGGCGCCGGCCGCGAGCGCGAGCCCTGGGCGGCGCCGCGAGGCGAGGAGCAGGTAGCCGCCGAAGGCGCCGCCGGCGAGCGCGATCTGGTCGGTGCGCACCTGGAGCGAGGTCGCGAGGAAGGCCGGTACGAGGGCGAGCAGGGCCGCGCCGAGGAGCCCGCTGCGGCGGCTGTGGGCGCGGTCGGGCTCGAGCGCCCCGATCCAGAGCGCGAGTCCCACGAGGAAGAGCGCCGTGATCCCCGTCCAGAGAAGCCGCGCCGCCCGGATCACCGAGATCTCGTCGCCGCACTCCCGCACCAGCGGCACGAGCAGCCAGACGGCGAGGCCGGGGCGCGCCGCGGAGTGGAGCTCACCGGTCGCCACGGTCGCGTCGGCGAGATGGAGGAGCCCGAACTCGTCCCAGCTCACGTTGGTGCGGAAGACCGCGCCGAGGCGGGCCGCGAGGGCGAGCAGGACGAGCGCGATCCAGAGGGCCCGGCGCGCTCGCGGCGTCGAGAAGGGGCCGAGGCGAGCCCGCGCGGAGCTCTCGGGGTGCGCGTTCACGCCTCTGCATCGGGCGAAGATTCGCCCGGCTTGAGGGTGGGTTGCGCACGACCCCTGCCGGTCAGTGCGCGGCGGGCACCGCCGGCACGAGCAGCACGCCGCCGTCGCGGGCGGCCACGTGCCCGCTCGTCTCCACCGCGAAGCCGAGGTGACGGGGCACCCAGGCGCGCACGCTCACGCGCGGCCCGCTGCCGAGCCAATCGAGCCAGCGCTCCGCGCGGCTGCGCAGCACGATCAGACCCGGCTCGCGGGTCACGAAGAACTCGACGCCGCTCGCGCCGAAGCCGCGCGCGCGCGCCTCGATGCGCACCTCGGCCGCATCGTGGGTGAAGACGTCGACGTCGCCGCGCGCGAGCTCGATCCGGAGCCGCTCGCCGGGCGCGACGGCGATCGACTGCTCGAGCTCGTCGGCGCGCGCGAGACCCGGCGCGACGAGCACGGCGAACAGCAGAATCCAGCGGAGCATCGGAGATCCAAGGCGGGCCGCTTGCTTGCTGAGCAAGCGCTGTGCCATGCTTCGACGACCGTCGAATCGGACTCTGCGGCTGTCGCAGGACCCCGCCGAAGCACGGAGCGCCGGCGGGGGTCCCTGCCGCAGCCAAGGAACGCGAACCCTCTGGCTGCACCGCCGCCTCGCGCTGCACGTCTCGAGAGCGCTCTCCGCAAGCGCCCGAGGGGCGCGCGCAGCGAGCCGCAGGCGAGCGGAGTAGATGAGAAGAAGGTCCTCGCATGCTGGGCCGGGTCCTCCTGGCGGGGCTCCTCGTCGCGGTGGCGGCCCGCATCTTCGCGGGCTATCCGCGCGGCGGGGCTCGCTACCGCTACCTGTCGCGTCGCGAGGTCGCGTTCCTGAACGCGGCCGGCGACGCGATCTTCCCGCGCGGCGGTGCGATCCCCGCCTCGGCCAGCGATGCCGACGTCGCGGGCTACACCGATCGCTGGCTCGCGGCCTCGCGCCCGCGCATCCGCCGGCTCCTGCACCTGCTCTTCTTCCTGGTCGAGCACGCGCCTCTCGCCTTTCCGGCTCCGGGCTTCGGCGGGTGGCGGCGCTTCACGCAGCTCTCGCCCGAGCAGCGCATCGCCGTGCTCGAGGCCTGGCGCACGAGCCGCTACTTTCCCCGGCGCCTGGTCTTCACGAGCCTGCGCGCGGTGCTCACCATGGCCTGGTTCGCGCACCCGCCGGTGATGCGCCAGCTGCGCGTCGCGCCGCTCGCGATCCCGACGCCGGTCTGCGAGGCGGACCTGCTCTATCCGCCGATCGGGTGCCCGCAGGGCGCGATCCGCTACGGCGCCGCGGACCTCACGGCCCCGAGCGACGGGACGCCCGTCGACCTCGACGGGAGGCTGCACCCCGCCTGGGCGGAGCGGTCGCCGTGAGCAAGCGAAGCGCGCAGCGGGCCGGAGCTCCTGTGGAGCTCGGCCAAGGCGAGCGGAGTGCGGGCCCCCGCGTGAACGGGCTCCCGCGCGAGGGCGCGGTCCGCGTCTGGGCGGACTACGACCGCGACTTCCAGGAGTCGGCCGACGCCGTCGTCGTCGGCTCGGGCCCCGCGGGAGCGGTGGCGGCCTTCGAACTCACCCGGGCGGGGCTCCGCGTGGTGCTCGTCGAGGAAGGGCCGCCCTTCACGCCGGCGGACTTCGAGCTCGACGGCGCGCTCTCGATGGCGCGCACGATGCGCGAGGGAGGGCTCCGCATCACGCGCGGCAGCGTGATGCCGACGATGCAGGCGATCTGCCTCGGCGGCGGCTCGCTCGTGAACTCGGCGATCTGCGTGCGCGCGCCGGACTTCGTCCTCGACCGCTGGTGCGAGGAGTTCCAGCTCCGGGAGACCACGCGCGCCGACCTCGACCCGCACTACGACGCGGTGGGCGAGTTCCTCGGGATCGCGCCCACGCCCGAGCAGGTGCTCGGGGCGCGCAACCTCCTCTTCCGCAGCGGCTGCGAGAAGCTCGGCTACTCGAGCGAGCCGATCCAGCGCAACGTGCGCGGCTGCCGCGGGAGCGGCGAGTGCTTCACGGGCTGCCGCTCGCGCGCCAAGCAGTCGATGGACCTCGCCTACGTGCCCGCCGCGGTGCGCGGCGGCGCGCTCGTGCTGAGCTCGGCGCGCGTGGAGCGCGTGCTCGTCGACGGACGGCGCGCGGTCGGCGTCGCGGGGCGGATCGTCGCGCCCTTCAGCGGGCGCCACGGCCCGCGTTTCCTTGTCCGCGCGCCTCGAGTCGTGCTCGCGGCGGGCTGCATGGCGACGCCGGTCCTGCTGCACAAGAGCGGGAACCTCGCGAACCGCTCGGGCCAGGTCGGCGAGAACCTCCAGTTCCACCCCGGTGTCGCGGTGATGGGCGTCTTCGAGCAGCGCGTCGACCCGGCCTTCGGCGCGACCCAGGGCTACCACTCGCTCGAGTTCCTGCGCGAGGGATTCAAGCTCGAGACGCTCTGGGCGCCGCCCTCGGTCCTCGCGGTGCGCATGCCGGGGTCGGGGACGCGGCTCAAGGAGCGCCTCGCCTGGATCCCGAACTCCGCCGTCTGGGACGCGATCGGGACCTGCAGCCGCTCGCTCGGCCGCGTGCGGCCGCGGCGCGGCACGCTCGACCCGAACCTCGTCTGGCACCTGCACCCCGACGACGTCCCGATCCTGGCCCAGGCGCTCTGGACGCTCTGCGCGATCTTCTTCGCCGCCGGCGCCCACACCGTGGTGCCGGGCGTGCACGGGATCGCCGACGAGCTCCACTCGCTCGAGGAGGCCGAGGTGCTGCGCGCGGGCGGCCTGCGCGCGACGAGCCTCGTGCTCGGCGGCAACCACGCCTTCTGCACGACGCGCATGCACGGCGATCCGGCCCGCGGCGTGGTGGACGAGCTCGGGCGCTGCCACGACGCGCCGGGCCTCTGGATCGTGGACACGGGGATCTTCCCGCTCTGCCCCTCGGTGAACCCGATGTGGACGGCGATGGCGCTCGCGCGCCGCGCCGCCCCGGCGATCGCCGCCGGAGCCTGATCCCCGGCCGTCGCGGACGGCCCCTTCACCCCCGCACCCGTCCCGCCGATATTCGGAGAGGCCCCGCAGCGGGCCGGAGGGGATGGCTGCATGAGGGTTCGCGCCGCGCTTGCCGCGCTGTGGCTCCTCCTTCCGGGCATGGCGTGGGCCGCGCCGGAGCTCTCGCGCCCGCCCGGGAGCCCGGCCGAGTGCGCGCGGCTCCACAAGCAGATCGCCCACTTCGAGAACATGGTCGAGCGCGCCGAGGCCCGGGACAACGAGATGTGGACGGAGCGCACGCAGCAGCACGTCGATCGGCTGCGCGCGCAGCAGCAGGAGCTCTGTCCCGACGACGCCGAGGACGCGGCGGCGAAGGCCGCCTTCCTGGCCTTCCTGAACCTGCTCAAGATCGCGGGCCAGGCGGCCCTCACCTTCTTCACCTTCGGCGCGTGCTGACGCGGGGCCGCCGGCCACGAATCCGTACGAGGCGGCTGCGATGGCGCCCTACTCGCTGGTCCCGCTCACCACCTGCCTCGTCACCGGAGCGCTCGCCGCGGCGATCCTCGCCCGCGACCCCGCGCGGCCCGTGAACCGCCTCGCGGCGCTCCTCGTCGCCAGCGCCACCGTCTGGTCCTTCTTCGAGGTGCTCTGGAATACGCAGGCCGACCCGGCCGTCGTGCTGCTGCTGGTGAAGGCGTCGGCGTTCGGCTGGGTGTGGATCGGTCCGCTGACGGTGCACCTCTTCCTGGAGCTCACGGGCCGGGGCATGCCGCTCGCGCGCCGGTCTCTCCCCTACCTCTACGGCGTTTCGGGGGCGCTCCTGCTCGCGAGCAACTTCACCCCCTGGATCTTCACGGGCGTGGAGCGCACGAGCTGGGGCTGGGCCCTCCGGCTCGGAACGGCGTCCGTGCTCTTCTACGTCCACACCGCGGGCTGCCTCGCCCTCGCGCTGCGCGCGGGGGCATGCCTCTACCGCGGCGCGGCCTCGCCCGCCGAACGCTCCCAGGTGCGCTGGGTCAGCGTCGGGGTGTTCGTTCCGTTCGTCGTCGCCTCGGCGACCGACAGCCTGCTGCCCCTCGCGGGGGTACAGATCCCGCGCTTCGGCGCCGCGTCCTGCGCCGTCCTGGCGGGCGTGATCCTGTGGACCTTCCGCCGCTTCGGCCATTCGCTCCTCGCACCGGGTGACTTCGCGAGCGAGATCCTCGAGACGCTCCCGGACGGCGTCGCCCTGCTGCGCCCCGACGGCGTGGTGCGGGCGGCGAACGGGGCGATGGCGCGCCTGCTCGAGCGCGAGCCGCGGAGCCTGCCGGGCGTGCGCCTGTCCGAGCGCCTGAGCGTGCCGATCGATCCCGCGGGCGCAGGGGGCGAGCAGCGCTGCGAGCTGCTGACCTTCGGCGGGCGCCGCGTCCCGGTGGCGGTGGTGACGCGCCCGCTGCGCGACAAGCAGGGCTCCCCGCTCGGCCTCGTGCTCGTCGCGCGCGACATCGCGGAGGTGGTCTCGCTGCGCGACCGGCTGCTCCTCTCCGGACGCCTCGCGGCCGTGGGCGAGCTCGCCGCCGGGATCGCCCACGAGATCAACAACCCCCTCGCCTTCGTGCGCGCGAACCTCTCGCTCTTGCGCCAGCACTGGGGCTCGCTCGCCGTCCTGCTCGAGAAGGCGGGCGCGGGCGATGCGGCCGCGGAGCTGCTCGCGGAAGGCGAGGAGCTCGTCGACGAGTCGCTCGAAGGCGTGCACCGCGCGGCCTCGATCGTCCGCGACGTCCGCGGGCTCGCGCACGGCGGGGGCGGCCGGCGCGAGCTCGCCGAGCTGCAAGCCCTCGTCGACGGCGTCCTGCGCATGGTCGCGCCGCAGCTCCGCGAGCGGATCCGCGTCGAGCGGCGCTTCGCAGCGATCGCCCCGCTGCGCTGCGCGCCGCAGGAGCTGCAGCAGGTGTTCCTGAACCTGGTGCTGAACGCCGCGCAGGCGATCGGCGAGCGGGGGACGATCCGCGTCGCGACGGAGCAGGTCGACGGCTCGGTCGTCGTCCACGTCGAGGACGACGGCTGTGGCATCGCGCCGGAGCACCTCGATCGGATCTTCGATCCGTTCTTCACGACGAAGGCGGTGGGCGAGGGCTCGGGGCTCGGCCTCGGGATCGCGCACGGCATCGTGCGCAGCCACGGCGGCGAGATCCGGGTGGCGTCCCTGCCGGGCCGCGGCTCACGCTTCAGCGTGCACCTGCCGATCGACGCGGATACACTGGCGGCTCCGACCGAGGGGTCCTGACAGGGGTCCCTCCCTCCCGCGGAGGCCCGCCGTGATCCTCTACGATAGCCGAGTCGCCCCGAACCCGCGCCGCGTCCGCGTCTTCCTGGCCGAGAAGGGCGTCTCCGTCCCGATCCGGCAGGTCGACATCGCGAGCGCGGAGAACCGCAAGCCCCCCTTCCTCGCCAAGAACCCGCTCGGCGGGCTCCCGGTCCTCGAGCTCGACGACGGCACCTGCATCGCCGAGTCGGTCGCGATCTGCCGCTATTTCGAGGAGCTCCACCCCGAGCCGCCGCTGCTGGGCAGCGGCGCGCGCGAGCGGGCGATCGTCGAGATGTGGAGCCGGCGCGCGGAGCTCGAGCTCTGGCGCTCCGTGACGGGCTGCTTCCAGCACACGCACGACTTCTTCAAGGGGCGCATCGAGCAGGTCCCCGCCTGGGGCGAGCTCTGCCGCAAGACGGCGCGCGAGCGCCTGGCCTGGCTCGACCGCGAGCTCGCCGGCCGCCCCTTCCTGGCGGGCGAGCGCTACACGATTGCCGACATCACGGCGCTCTGCGCGATCGATTTCGGGCGCGTCGTCGAGATCCGCATCGCCCCGGAGCAGAAGCACCTCGCCCGCTGGCACGAGGCCGTCTCCGCGCGTCCGAGCGCCCAGGCCTGAGGACGCGGCGGCCTCGCGAAGGAGATGCGCCATCCGATGGAGTAGCGCAGCGCTCGCGGCCGGCGTCGCCGCGCTGGCGGCGGGGGCGGCCCCGGCCGCCGACCGCGGCGCCGACGGGCGCTTCGAGAAGCGCAGCTCGTCGCACTTCGTCCTCTTCCAGGACGTCGACATCGACGAGGCGGGTGGCTTCCGCGGCTCGCGCCGCTTCGAGCAGGAGGTCCTGTCCGAGCTCGAGCGCGCCTACGAGCGGCTCGGCGCGCTGCTGGACCTGCGCCCGGGGCAGCCGATCCAGGTGGTCGTCTACGATCCGGGCGTCTTCGACGCGAGCTTCGCCGGGCGCTTCCGCTTCCCCGCCGCGGGCTTCTACCACGGCGTGATCCGCATCCGGGGCGACGTGCAGGTGACCGCGCCGCTCTCGCGCGTGCTCCACCACGAGCTCGTGCACGCCGCGCTGCACCAGGCCGCGCCGAACCTCGCCTGGCCCGGCTGGTTCAACGAAGGCCTGGCCGAGTGGTTCGAGGCGCGCGTGGTGGGCAAGCGCAGCCTCGGGCAGGGCGAGGCCCTGGCGCTGGCCCGGGCGCGCGACGCCGGCCGGCTGGTTCCCCTCGCGACCCTCTTCGCGCCGGGCTTCGGCCGGCTCGGGCCGGACGCGGCGCAGCTCGCCTATCTCCAGTCCTACGGCATGCTCGACTTCGTCGCGAGCCGCTTCGGCGATCGCGCGCTCCGCGAGCTCTGCGAGGACGCGGCGCGCACCCGTGACGTCGAGCGCGCGCTGCGCCGCACGACCCGCCTCGGCTCCGCGGAGCTCGAGGCTCGCTTCCTCGGCGAGCTGTGAACCCGCGCCGCGCGGCCCTCGCGCTCGGGCTCGCGTTCGCGACCGCCTGCGGGCCCGCCCCGACTCGCCGCCCGGCCCACGGCGTCGTGGTCGACGTGGCGCGCGAGGAGCGCCAGGTCGTGATCGAGCACGACGAGATCCCGGATCTCATGCCGGCGATGACCATGAACTTCGAGGTCCCGGACCCGGCGCTCCTCGCGACGCTCGCGCCGGGCCAGGTGATCGACTTCGAGGTCGAGTTCGACGGGCGGAGCTACCGCGTCGTGGTGGCCACGGTGCGCGCGCAGCGCCCGCCGCCGCGCGACGGCCCGGCCATGGGAGCGGTGCTCGACCTCGGCCAGCGGGTGCCGGAGTTCTCGCTCACGGACCAGGACGGGCGGACCCGCTCGCTCGCGGAGCTGCGCGGCCGCTTCGTCCTCGTCGACTTCGTCTACACCCACTGCCCCGGCCCCTGCCCGATCCAGACGGGCATCCACGTCGACGCGCAGCGCCGCCTCGCGCCCGCGCTGCGCGAGGCCACGCGCTTCGTCTCGATCTCGCTCGATCCGGAGCGCGACACGCCCGAGCGGCTGCGGGCCTACGCAGAGAAGCGCGGCGCGGACCTCGCGGGCTGGTCCTTCCTCACCGGCCCGCCCGAGGCGGTGGACGGCCTGCTGCGCACCTTCGGCGTGGGCCGCGCGCCAGCCGAGAACGGCGAGATCGACCACCTGGTCGTGAGCTTCCTCGTCGACCCCGAGGGCCGGATCGTGCGCCGTTACGTGGGGCTCGAGCACGGCGCCGACGAGATCCTCGCCGACCTCGAGCGGATGGCGGGCGGCTGACGCGCGCCCTGGCGCGAGCGCCGTGGCGCGCGCCCGGGCGATGCGGTATCGAGCGCGCTCGGGGGGCGTCGCGTGCAGTGGTGGGAGGCCGCCGTCCTCGGGCTGGTCGAGGGCGTCACCGAGTACCTGCCGGTCTCGTCCACGGGGCACCTGATCCTGGCGGCCTGGCTGCTCGGCCTCGAGAGCCCCGAGGGCCGCGAGGCGCTCGCCACCTTCGAGATCGCGATCCAGGGCGGCGCGATCCTCGCCGTGCTCGGGCTCTACCGCGCGCGCGTCGCGCAGATGGCGCGCGGCCTCGCGGGCCGCGACGCCGCCGGGAGGCGCCTGCTCGCGCAGATCGCGCTGGCCTTCCTGCCCGCGGCGCTGCTCGGGCCGCTGCTCGACGATCCGATCGAGGAGCACCTCTTCTCCGCCGCTCCGGTGCTGCTCGCGCTGCTCCTCGGCGGCGTCTGGATGATCTGGCTCGACCGCCGCCGCGATCCGCACGCGGGCGGCGGGCTCGAGGCGCTCTCGGCTCGCGCCGCGCTCGGGATCGGCCTCTTCCAGTGCGTCGCGATGTGGCCCGGCACCTCGCGCTCGATGATGACGATCGCCGGAGGCGTGCTGCTCGGCCTGCGCGCCCCCGCGGCGGCGGAGTTCTCGTTCTTGCTCGGCGTCCCGACGCTCGGCGCCGCCTGCGCCTTCAAGCTCGCGAAGAACCTGCTCGCCGCCCTCGAGGGGAAGGAGCCGACGCTCTTCGAGGCGTTCGGCGCGGGGCCCGTGCTGCTCGGCTTCGCGGTGGCCGCCGTCTCGGCGGCGCTGGCGGTGCGCTGGCTGGTGGGCTTCCTCGGCCGCCACGGCCTCGCGCCCTTCGGCTGGTACCGCGTCGCCCTGGCCCTCGTGCTCGGCGCGCTGGCTGCCACCGGGACCCTCTCGCTCGCGCCCTGAGGCCGCGGCGCCCGATCGCCGTCGGCCCGCGAGGCCGTGCGCGATCAGCCGTCGCCCGACGGGTCCTCCGGCGGATGCCCGAGCAGGATCGCGCAGAGGCCGCCGCGCTGGGCCACGTTCACGACCTGCTTCTGCGAGGCGCGGCCGAGGATCGCGACGCCGTAGCGGCTCGGGACGAATCCCATCACGGTGTAGAAGGGCTCGGGGTGCAGGCGCCCGCCCGGGCCGCGCACCGGGAACTCCTGCACCGGAAGCGTCACGAGCTTCTGGAGCACCCAGCGCTCCGGGTCGGCGAGCGCGCGCTCGAGCGCCGCCTCCCAGGGGCCCGCCTCGCTCGCGCAGCCGAGCAGCACGCCCTCGCCGCCGTAGCCGCGGTTCGGCTTCAAGACCAGCGACTCGCGCGCGCGCCGCGCGTGGTCGAGCAGGTCGCCGCTACGGCCCTCGGGGAGCGTCGTGCGGCGCGGGAAGAGCAGGCGCGTCCACGGCACGTGCCGGCGGAAGACCTGGCGCTCGTCGGCGGTGAAGTGGCGGCGCGCGAGCCTCGCGTCGGACAGGAGCTCGAAGCAGGCCTTCTGGTCGAGCTCCGCCGCGATCGAGGAGACGACGCGGTTCTGGCGCAGCAGCGCGCGCATCGGCTCCACGTCCGCACCGGCGCGCGAGAGGCGCAGCAGCTCGGTCACCGCGTAGTCGCGGTAGGCCAGGTCGACCGGCATCCCCTCGTAGAAGACCTCGTCGCCGCGCAGCACGAGCTCGGCCGGGTCGGCGTGCATCGCGCGCAGGCCGTAGCGGTCGTGCAGCCAGCGCGCGATCTCCTCCTGCTCCTCGGGTCCGCTCGTCGCGTACTTGGGGTCGATGAAGCAGAGGTTCTGGCCGCGCCGGCCGATCGCCTCGAGGTGGTCGAGCACCTCCTGCATCAAGAGCTCGCGGACGTCGGTTCCGGGCTCGAGGCGGAGCGTCGGGTCCGCGGCCGCGAGCTCCGGGAGCACGACTTCGCGCAGGATCGCCTCGCAGCTCGGAACCATGTGCAGGCCGCCGATCCCGGAGAGGTTCGGCTCGACGAAGAGCAGCGAGTCCTTCCACATCGCGCTCGTGAAGTCGATCACCGCGTCGAGGCGCCCGAAGATCGGGTTGCTCTCCTGGTGGCTCGGACCCCAGCACTGCCACAGCCACTCCTCCTCCTCGGGCGGGATGCGCAGGATCTCGCGCACCGCCGGGTCGTCGGCGTAGATCTCGGGCAGGCGCTTCAGCGCGTTCTGGATCGTGAGCGAGACGAAGTGCAGGTAGGCGACCTGGTCGGGGAGGGCCGCGAGCGGGCAGGGCAGGAGCCGCACCGCCTCGAGCACCCCCTCGTGCGCGTAGACGAGGCGTCGCTCCGCGGCCGCCGCCTCGACTCGGGCCAGGAGCTCCGTGAGCCGCGCCTCGGGAATGCGGTAGAAGGCGCGCCGCACCCGGCTCGCGAGCCGCATGCCCTGGAGCCCGAGCGCCTCCGCCGGTGTCAGCACGGCGTCCCCCGGCGCCAGCCTAGCAGGCGCTCCCGCCCGCCCTGGCGAGCTCGTCGGCGTGGGAAGCCGGTATCCTGCCCGCGCTCGAGCCAGGGGGAGGCGGAAGGGATGCGCGCCGAGGCGGCCTACGCGGAGCTCGTCCGGCTCGCCCGCGAAGAGGCGCTGCTGGCGTCGTGCGAGGCGCTGCTCGAGTGGGACGAGCTCACGCAGATGCCGCCCGGGGGGGTCGAGCAGCGGAGCCGCCAGCGCGCGCTCCTCGCGGGCCTCTTGCACGAGCGGGCGGCCGATCCGCGGCGGGGCGAGCTGCTCGCGGCGCTCGAGGGCTCGGGGCCGCCCGCAGATCCGGAGTCCGCGCAGGCCGCGAACGTCCGCGAGCTGCGCCGGCTCCACGAGCGGAGCCGGCGGCTCCCGCGCCGCCTCGTGGAGGAGACGGCGCGCCTCTGCTCGCTCGCCCAGCAGGAATGGGTGGCGGCGCGCGAGCAGGCCGAGTTCGCGCGCTTCGAGCCCTGGCTCGAGCAGATCGTGCTGCTCAAGCGCGAGGAGGCGGCCTGCGTCGGCGTGGGCGACGAGGCCTACGACGCGCTGCTCGACGCCTACGAGCCCGGGATGCGTAGCCGCGAGCTCGAGCGGCTCTTCGCGGCGCTGCGCCGCGAGCTCGTGCCGCTCGCCGCCGCGATCCGCGGGGCGGCGCGCGCGCCGCGCACGGCGCTCCTGCGCCGAGAGTTCCCGATCGACCGCCAGCGGGCCTTCGGCGAGGAGGTCGCCGCGGCCGTCGGCTTCGACTTCGAGCGCGGGCGCCTGGACGTGAGCGCGCACCCGTTCTCGACCTCGCTCGGCCCGGGCGACCAGCGCATCACCACGCGCTTCGACGCGCGCAACTTCTGCGACGGCTTCTTCGCGATCCTGCACGAGGTGGGGCACGCGCTCTACGAGCAGGGCCTCGACCCGGAGCTCCGCGGCACCCCGGCCGGCGAGCCGGCCTCGATCGGGATGCACGAGGCGCAGTCGCGCCTGTGGGAGAACCGCGTGGGCAAGAGCCGCGCCTTCTGGGAGCACTTCTTCCCGCGCGCGAGGGAGGTCTTCCCCCGCCCGCTGCGCGGGGTCTCGCTCGACGACTTCCACTTCGCGCTGAACGCCGTCGCGCCCTCGCTGATCCGGGTCGACGCCGACGAGGTGACCTACGGCCTGCACGTCCTCGTGCGCTTCGAGATCGAGCGCGCGCTGGTGCGAGGCGAGCTCGCCGTGCGCGAGCTCCCCGGCGCCTGGCGCGAGGCCTACCGGCGCCACCTCGGCGTCGAGCCCGCGAACGACGCCGAGGGCTGCCTGCAGGACGGCCACTGGGCCGAGGGCCTCTTCGGCTACTTCCCGACCTACGCGCTCGGCGACGTCGTCGCGGCCCAGCTCTTCGAGGCGGCGGCGGCGGAGCTCGGCGACCTCGAGCGCGAGCTCGCCCGCGGCGACTTCGCCGGGCTCCGCGGTTGGCTGCGCGAGCGCGTCCACCGGCGCGGCGGGCGGCTCCCGACCGCGCTGCTCGTCGAGCGCGTCACCGGCCATCCGCCCGACCCGCGGCCGCTCGTCGAGGCGCTGCGCGGCAAGTACGGCCAGCTCTACGGACTCGCGCTGCCGGGCGCCGTGCCCTGTTCGAGCTCCGCGTAGAAGCGGAAGAGGGCGTAGAGGCTCGCCGCCGAGAGCAGGTGCCACGCCGCGTGTCCCTGCAGCCAGTGGTCCGTCGGGTCGCACCAGACGCGCGTCACGTCGAGCGCCGAGCAGATCGATGCCGCCGCGATCAGCGCGAGCGCCGTCCACCAGAGGCGATGCGCGGGCCGCGCGCCGTGGCGGCGCCGGAGCACGAGCTCCTGGCCGATCATCGCGAGGGCGAGGATCCCGACGAGGCCCTGGATCGGGAGGCCGACCTCGAAGAGCACGGGGACGAGCGCGGAGAAGAGCGCCACGCCGCCGAGATAGAAGGCCGTCTGGCGCTCGGCGCCGATCCAGCCGAGCCGGCGCGCGTTCATTGAGAGCACCGTGAAGCAGAAGAGGAACATGCCGACGAAGTCGAAGAACTGGAGGAACCAGGTGTAGGAGGCGTGGTAGACCAGCGAGAAGACGCCGACGGCGATGCTCGCGGGGCCGAAGAGCGAGAGCGCACGGCTCCCGCGGCGTCGCGCCTCGCGCCACATCAGCAGGCCGAGCGCGACGTAGAGCAGGTTCGACCAGGTGTTCGCCGGGTTCGTGACCCAGGCGCAGAGCTCCTCCTCGCACCAGTCGACGTTCGGCGGCGTCCACCCGCTCCACGGGCAGCCGGGAGGCAGCGGCGGCGCGAGGAGTCGGGTCATCGCCTATGCGCGCTCCCATTGGCGATCCCGGTTTCGCGGGGCGAACGGCTCGCCCTGACTGGACTCGGTCATGGCCGCATCCTAACGCCGGCTCGAGCCCGGATCCTGGCGCGCTGCCCACCTGGGAGCCTCGAGGCCCGCGCAGCGGCCGGCCACGGTGCCATCGTCCCCCGGGGGTATGGAGGGAAAATTGATCTCCCATCGCACGTCCGCTCTGGGAAAAACTCTTCCTGGCAGGGATCTGGGAAGGCGCGTTCTCAATCGTAAGAAACATAGCTTTGACAAGGACTTATGGGATCGATTCCGTCGGCGGCACGAGTTGGAATGATTGTTGCTCTACCTCGGCGACGGAAGTTTCCGCTTGCGGTACATGCGGTTGCGGAGGGGAAAGGGTCTACGGATGTTGGCTTTCCGGAAGTTCGCGAGGGGGGTGGGTATCTCCGCCGGGGTGCTGCTCGCCCTGGGATCGAGCGCAGGAGCGGCGACGATCACGCTCAGCTCGATGAGCAGCGACGCCACGCCGGCCTCGGTCCTCGACGCAACCTTCGTCTTCATGATCACGGGCGCGAGCGAGCTCACGCTGACCGTCACCAACGACACGACGGCGCCCGACGAATTTATCATCAACGGCGCGTGGTTCAACGCCGCGGGCAACGTGACCGGCCTCACGCTCGACAGCGCCACGCACTCGGTCGAAGGCGACGTCTTCGCCGCCTGGGATCCGGTCGAGAACACCTCAATGGTGGACGGCTTCGGCATCTTCGACTTCGGCGTTACCGATGGCGTGGGCCAGAACAATCTGAACCTGATCGGCCCCGGGGAGAGCATCGACTTCGTCTTCACCATCGCGGGGACGGGCCCCTTCGCCGACACCGACTTCGTCGTCCTGAACGGAAGCGGTTTCCTCGCGGCCGCGAAGTTCATCGCGGGACCGGGAGATGACAGCGCCTTTGGTGCTGCGGTTCCCGAGCCGACCACGGTCGCGCTTTTCGGCCTGGGCCTCCTCGGCCTCGGCATGCTGGGGCGCCGCCCCCGCTAGCGCGTTTCTCGGCTGCTTCCTGACTCGCGCGCGAAGCGGGAGGTATGCTCGGGGAGTCGTGGAGCTCCGGCTGGCCGTCGTGGAGGCCCTGTTCGAGCGCTGGCCCGTGGCGCGCCTCGCAACCCTCGGACCCGCCGGGCCGCGGCAGGTCCCGGTCGTCTTCGCGCGCGCCGGCGGGGCGCTCTGGTCGCCCGTCGACGGGAAGCCCAAGGCCGCCGGCGAGCTCGCGCGCGTACGCCACGTGCGCGCCGACCCGCGCGTGAGCCTGCTGCTCGATCACTACGCCGAGGATTGGCGCTGCCTCTGGTGGGTGGCGGTCTCCGGCGAGGCCAGGGTCGTGCGGCCCGAGGATCCGTCGCTCGACCGCGAGGTCGCGGCGGCTGTCTCGGCGCTGCGCGCGAAGTACCCGCACTACGCGTCCGTGCCCGTGCTGCGCCCGCCGGCGACGCTGCTGCGCATCGAGCCGGAGCGCGTACGCTCGTGGTGCGCGGGGCCCGAGGCGGTGGCGCAGGCCTCGGCGGCGCTCGGGAGCCCGGTGTGAGCGCTCGCCTGGGTGCGCTCCCCCCGCTCGCCCTCCTGATGGCGGCCGTCGCCTGCGCCGGGTCGCGGGATCCGTCGCTCCACGACGTCCTCGTCCACTACGAGTCGCGCCGCGTGGACGAGCTCGACGCCGAGGGCCTGCGCATCGACTGGCAGGCGGTCTCGGGGAAGCTGCGCGTCGGCAACGTCGTGCCCCGGCGTTCCGAGCCGCCGGTCTCCGCGCCGCCGCCAGCCGAGCGCGAGCGGGAGTCCGAGCGGGAGTCGCTGCGCATGCTCGAGGGGGAGTCGGGGCGGATCGCGACCGACGTCGGGGCCCCGATCGCGACGCGGGCGCTCATTCCCTACAGGGTGCGCGAGGCGATCTCCTTCGACGACGAGGCGGAGGCCGGCTTCGACGTGACGCCGCACGTGCTCTCCGACGGCCGCGTACGCCTCGAGCTCACCCCTTTCGACGAGCGGTTCGGGCCTCCGGGGGAGGGCGGGCCGCAGGCCGCGCGCCCCGCCCCGGCCGCGACCGTCACCGTCGCCCCCGGCGCGCGGGTCGCCATCGGGGGCCTCGCGCACGAGTCGACCGCGAGCGGCGGCTCCGGCTTCTCGAGCATCGGCCGCCCCGAGGTGCGCGAGGAGCGCGTGCTCGTGGTCTGGGTCGAGGTCGAGTGAGCGGGGCCGTCCGACCTTCCCCGATCGGCTAGGGCGACACGGAGCGCTGCACGCAGGCGATCACGGCGTCGAGGTCGGCGAGCGCCTGGTCCGCGAGCACGCGGTCGTAGAAGTCGTGCGGCACGCCGTCCGGAAGTCCGTTCGGGTAGCGCGTCGGGATGTAGAGCTGGTCGAGACGACGGCAGCGGCCCTCGAGCTCCGAGAAGCCCTCGTCGTGGCCGGCTGCCTCCTGCGCGAGGGCCAGTGTCGAATGGCCGATCACGGGCCCCTGGCCGCGCGCGTAGAGGAACGCCTTGATCGCCTTCTCGGCGCTCTGCTGGGCCACGAAGCAGGCGTGCTCGTGGAAGCCGTGGTCGCGGTTCAGGCGTGCGGCGTCCCGGTCATGCAGGGCCTGCGTGAGCCATCGCTGCGCCTCGCTCCGGTTGCGACTCGCGGTCATAGAGCACCCGTCCCTCCCGCAGCACCAGGGCCGCGAACGAGCTGCCTCGGGCGACCATCCCGGCCCACTCTTCGGGCGTGTAGACGAGCGCCTCCACCGGGAGGCGCGTCGACGCAGCCTGGGCGCTCGCGAGCGCCCGTCCGATGCGCTCGCAGAAGGGCTCCTGTGTCGCCGCGATCACCACGAGGTCGAGGTCGCTGGCGCGGTTCTGGTCGCCGCGCGCGAACGAGCCGAAGAGCACGATGCGCTCCGGAAGGAGGTCGCGCACCAGCGCGGCACTCACCGCCTGGAGGTACCCCTCGAGCTCCGGACCCTCGAGCCTCTCGCGCCGCATGCGGGCGAGCCTACGCCCGCGCGCCGGCGCGGGCAAGCGAGGGACCCGGGATGGGCTCTTTCGCTACCTTGCCGCGGCCATGGAAGCGCTCGCCTCCTTCCACCCCGCCGTCCGCGCCTGGTTCGAGCGCCGCTTCCCCGACGGGCCGACCGAGGCGCAGGCGCAGGGCTGGCCGGCGATCGCGCGCGGACGCGACACGCTGATCGCCGCGCCGACCGGCACGGGCAAGACGCTCGCCGCCTTCCTCGTCTGCATCGACCGGCTCTACCGCCGCTTCGAGGCCGAGGGCGGGCTCCCCGACGCGACGCAGCTCGTCTACGTCTCGCCGCTCAAGGCCCTCGGCGTCGACATCCAGCAGAACCTGCAGCAACCGCTGCGCGAGATCGCCGAGATCGCGCAGGGGCTCGGCATCCCGGCGCCCGCGATCCGCGTGCTCGTGCGCAGCGGCGATACAAAGCCCTCCGAGCGCGCCGCGATGCTCCGGCGCCCGCCGCACCTCTTGATCACGACGCCGGAGTCGCTCTACCTGCTCCTCACCGCGGAGCGGAGCCGCGCGATGCTGCGGGGCGTGGGGACGCTGATCGTCGACGAGATCCACGCGCTCGCGCGCGACAAGCGCGGCTCGCACCTGGCGCTCTCGCTCGAGCGGCTCGACGCGCTCTGCGCGGCGCGGACGGTGCGGATCGGGCTCTCCGCGACGCAGCGCCCGATCGAGACCGTGGCGCGCCTGCTCGTCGGCGCCGGAGAGGGGCGCTCCGAGCCGGACGGCACGCCGCGCTGCACGGTCGTAGACGTCGGCCACCGCCGCGCGCTCGACGTGGCGATCGAGGTGCCCGAGAGCGAGCTCGAGGCCGTGGCCTCGGGCGAGCAGTGGGGCGAGATCCTCGACCGGATCGCCGCGCTCGTGCGCGAGCACCACACCACGCTCGTCTTCGTGAACACGCGGCGCCTGGCCGAGCGCGTGGCGCACCTGCTCGAAGAAAAGCTCGGCGAGGGCCGGGTCGCGGCGCACCACGGGAGCCTCTCCAAGGAGCGGCGGCTGCGCGTGGAGGATCGGCTGCGCGCGGGCGACCTCGGAGCGCTCGTCGCCACGGCTTCCCTCGAGCTCGGAATTGACGTCGGCCCCGTCGAGCTCGTGTGCCAGATCGGCTCGCCGCGCTCGATCGCGACCTTCCTCCAGCGCGTCGGGCGCTCCGGGCACCAGCGGCGCGCCGTCCCGAAGGGCCGCCTCTTTCCGACGAGCCGCGACGAGCTGGTCGAGTGCGCGGCGCTGCTCGCGGCCGTGCGCCGCGGGAACCTCGACCGCGTGAACCCCCCGCGGGCGCCCCTCGACATCCTGGCCCAGCAGATCGTGGCGGCCTGCGCCGCCGGCGAGTGGCGGGCGGACGAGCTCTTCGCGCTCGTCCGCCGCGCCGCGCCCTTCGCGGAGCTCGCGCGCGCGGACTTCGAGCAGGTGGTGGAGATGCTCGCCGAGGGCATCCAGACCGGGCGCGGCCGGCGCGCGGCCCATCTCCACCGCGACCGCATCCACGGCGTGCTGCGCGCCCGGCGCGGGGCCCGGATCGCGGCGCTCACCTCCGGCGGCGCCATCCCCGAGACGGCCGACTACCGCGTCGTCGCCGATCCCGACGACACCTTCGTCGGCACCGTGAACGAGGACTGGGCGATCGAGAGCATGGCCGGAGACATCTTCCTGCTCGGGACGACCTCGTGGCAGATCCGCCGCGTCGAGGCCGGCGTCGTGCGCGTGCGCGACGCGGGCGGGCTCCCGCCCACCATCCCGTTCTGGCTCGGCGAGGCACCCGCGCGCACCGCGGAGCTCTCGGACGAGGTGTCGCGGCTGCGCGCCGAGGTCGACGCACGCCTCGCGCGCGACGATGCGGCCGGCGCGGTCCGCTGGCTCGAGGCCGAGGCGGGAGCCCCGCGGCCGGCGGCGGAGCAGGTCGTGCGCTACCTCGCGGCGGCCCGGGCCGCGCTCGGGCGCCTGCCGACGAGCGAGGAGGTGGTCCTCGAGCGCTTCTTCGACGAGACCGGGGGCATGCAGCTCGTGATCCACGCGCCCTTCGGCGGGCGCGTGAACCGCGCGCTCGGCCTCGTCGTGCGCAAGCGCGTCTGCCGGACCTTCGACTTCGAGCTCCAGGCGGCCGCGAGCGACGACGCCGTGGTGCTCTCGCTCGGGCCGCAGCACGGCTTCCCGCTCACGGAGTGCGTCTCCTTGCTGCGCCCGCAAGGGGTTCCGGAGACGCTTGCCCAGGCCGCGCTGCTCTCGCCGATGTGGAAGGCGCGCTGGCGCTGGAACCTCGGCCGCTCGCTCGCGGTGCTGCGCATGCGCGGCGGCAAGCGCAACCCGCCGCCGATCCAGCGCATGGAGGCCGACGACCTCCTGGCCGCGGTCTTCCCGGGGCTCGCCCAGTGCCAGGAGAACGCGACGGGCCCGATCGAGATCCCGGACCACCCGATCGTGCGCCAGACGCTCGACGACTGTCTGCGCGAGGCGATGGACGTGGACGCGCTCGTGGGCCTGCTCCAGTCGATCGAGTCGGGCGGGGTGCGCGTGCATGCGTGCGAGACGACCGAGCCCTCGCCGCTCTGCCACGAGATCCTGAACAGCAAGCCCTACACCTTCCTCGACGACGCTCCGCTCGAGGAGCGCCGCACGCGCGCGGTGGCGCTGCGCCGCGGGCTTCCCGAGGACGTGCGCGACCTGGCGCGGCTCGATCCCGGCGCCATCCTGCGCGTGCGCGACGAGGCCCGCCTCGCGCCGCGCGACGCGGAGGAGCTCCACGACGCGCTCACATCGCTCGTCGTGCTGCGGCCGGCGCCCGCCTTCCTACCCTGTCTCGAGGCGCTGGCGCGCGACGGCAGGGCCGCGGTGGCGGAGACCCCCTCCGGCGCACTCTGGCTCGCGGCCGAGTGCGGGCCGGAGGTGCGGGCGCTCTTCCCCGGCGCGCGGATCGCGCCGGAGCTGCGCCTCCCGGAGGCGCTCGCCGCCCGCCGGCCCGACGCGGACGCCGCCGCGACCGCCGCGCTGCGGGGCCACCTGGATCTCCTCGGGCCGACGACGCGGGCCGAGCTCGCGGCCGCGACCGGGCTCCCGGCGCCCCGGCTCGAGCTCGCGGCGGCCCGGCTCGAGGCCGAGGGCTTCTGCCTGCGCGGGCGCTTCGACGAGGCGCTCGCGGGCGAGCAGCTCTGCTCCCGGCGCCTCCTCGCGCGCATCCACGCCTACACGCAGGAGCGTCTGCGACGCGAGATCGAGCCGGTCTCGGCCCAGGACTTTCTGCGCTTCCTGCTGCGCTGGCAGCACGCGGCGCCGGACGCCCGGCGCGAGGGGCGGCGCGGACTGCTCGCGGTGGTGGAGCAGCTCCAGGGCTTCGAGGCCGCCGCGGGCGCCTGGGAGCAGGCCCTGCTCCCGGCGCGCGTCGCCGGCTACCGCCCCGAATGGCTCGACGAGCTCTGCCTCTCGGGCGAGGTGGTGTGGGGCCGCCTCGGCGTGCGCGCGGCCGCGGCTGCCCCGGACGAGGAGGAGCCGGGTCGCGGCGGCGCCGTTCCCTCGCGCGCGACGCCGCTCGCGCTCGCGCTGCGCGGGGACCTCGCCTGGCTGCTCGCGGCCGCGCGCGGCGAGCAGCGGACGTGCCTTCCCGGGCCGGGCGCCGCGCGCGACGTCCTGGGCGCGCTCGCGTCGCGCGGCGCGCTCTTCCAGGCCGAGCTCGCGGCCGTGACGGGGCGGCTCCCCGTCGAGGTGGAGCAGGGGCTCTGGGACCTCGTCTCGCGCGGCCTGGTCGCGGCCGACGGCTTCGGCGCCGTGCGCGGGCTCCTCGCCGCGCGAGCCGCCCCCCACCGGGCCCATCCGCGGCGCGGGCTCCGCCGCGGCGCGCGCGGCGCGCGCCCGGGCGGCGGGCGCTGGGCCCTGCTCCCGGAGGCCGACACCGGAGCGGAACGCGAGGCGCTCGCGGAGGCGGTGGCCGAGCAGCTCGTCGCGCGCTGGGGCGTGGTCTTCCGCGATCTGCTCGCGCGCGAGACGCTGGCCGTGCCCTGGCGCGACCTCCAGTGGGCCTTCCGGCGTCTCGAGGCGCGCGGGACGCTGCGCGGCGGCCGCTTCGTGACCGGCTTCAGCGGCGAGCAGTATGCGCTCCCCGGCGCCGTCGAGGCGCTGCGCCAGACGCGGCGCCTCGAGCGCCGCGGCGAGCTCGTCCGCCTCTCGGGCGCCGATCCCCTGAACCTGGTCGGGATCCTGACCCCCGGCCCGCGCATCCCCGCGGTGCGCACGCAGGAGGTCGTCTACCGCGACGGGCTCCCTGCGGGGACGGTGTTCAGATCTTTCGAATATTCAGATTCTCCGCCGGAGAATCTGAATATTCGAAAGATCTGAACACCGTCCCCGACGCGCGCGCTTTGACCCGCTCGGGAGCTGACCGCGCTCAGCTCCCGGGCCGGGCCGCAGCCGCGGCGCGCTTCGCGATCTCCTCGGGGGCCACGTCCTCCCGGTGGGTGGCGATGGCCCAGAGGTTGCCGCAGGGGTCCGTCACGCGCGCCATGCGGTCGCCCCAGAACATGTCGGTCGGCGCCAGCAGCGACGTCGCGCCGGCCTTGAGCGCCTGCTCGTACACGGCATCGGCGTCGGTCACGTAGAGGAAGAGGCTCCCCGGCATCGCGGGCTCGCGCACGGCGTCGCTCAGCATCACGATCGAGTCGCCGATCCTCACCTCGGCGTGCAGGAGCGCGCCGCCGGGCCCCGGCATGCGCATCAGCTCCTCGGCGTCGAACGCGCGTCTCGCGAAATCGATCCACCTCGCCGCGCCCTGGATATTGAGCGACGGAGTCACGCTGTGGTAGCCCTCGGGAATCGGTCGTACGGCCATGCTCCTCTCCTCCTCTCGGCGAGCGGGTCGCCGGATCCCGCCGGCTTCCGCTTCGCCGCGTTACCCATCGTCGCACAAAATCGCCGACGCGGGGGTGGAGAATCGCGAGCCGGAGCGGGACCGCACGTCGCGCGCCCCGGACACCGGGGGTGAGCGGAGTGCCCTCGAGAACGAGTGTTTCCGCTCGTGCCCCGTTCATCGGCTGGTTAGACAGCCCCCTCCGAGGGTGCATCGGGTTTCTTCTCACGCGTGAGCCCGGCGAAGCGCGTCCGAACATACTCACGGGCGCTGTCGGGAGGCAGCTTCACGGTCCCAGGCCCGCTCCTGACGAAGAAGTCGCCCTCCGGTACTGCCTCCATCCTTTTCCACTTCAGGAACACCGGCTCGGGGCTGCGCTGGCAGCTCACGACGCACACGGTCTTGCTCTGCACGACCTGCGCCTTTGGGTCGATGCACGTACCGGCCCGGTCGCCCAGGCCGTTGCGGACGACCTGGGTGAGGTGGCGCATGAACTTGTCGTCGCTCTCCAGTTGGTCGCGTTCGATGCCCACGATCGAGGCATCGTCAGCGACGCCGATCAGGAGGTCGCCTCCCTCGGTGTTCAGGAATGCCGCGATGCTCTTGAGGACGGCGTGCGTCACGGCCTTGTCGTCCTGCCGCTGCTCCTTGAGGTTCCAACGCAGGGTCGACTTGAACTCCAGCGTCTTCGACTCGCCGCGCTTGATCAACTCCTCGGCGTTGCGGTGGGCGCGCAGGTACTGGTCGAAGAGGAAGTTCTTGATCGCCTCGCCGAAGGCGCGGTCGTCGGTGATGCGCTTGTAGAGCTCGAAGTTGGAGTCGACGATCTCCTGGATCACGTGCTCGACCTTCTGGTCGAAGGTGAGCCGCACGTTCTCCCGCGTGTTGACCCGGGCGGCGGCGTCGAGCGCGGCATCGTCGTCGAGCTTCTCCATCATCTGCCCGAGCGTTATTCGGTGCTCGGGGCCGAGGTTGAGCCCGAAGCGTTCGTTCAGCTCGGCGATGATGCGGGAGAGCGTCTCCAGCTCCTCCGGCGCGGCGCCGTGGCCCTGTTTGGTGCCCACCGGTTCGAGCACACCCGGCCTTCGCTCGAGGGCAATCTTGCCGCTTCCGGTCTGCTGGATGCGGTACGACTCCATGTCGATGTTCTGCTGCACCTCACGGGGAAGCTCGGCTCGGTCGGAGGGGAGCAGCCGCCGCAGGTGGCGCGCGAAGACATAGAGCTTCTCGAGGTCGGCATCGGCGAAGGTCAGCACCTGGGCGAGGAAGGCGTAGAGCCGCGCGTAGTCGGTGAGCTGCCCGCGGAAGTCATTCTGCTCGTCCTCCGAGAACGCCTGGCAGCGCTCGACCACGGCAGCGAGCACCGCGTAGAGCCGGTCCTGCGTGGTCTTGGGGTCGAAGTACACCTTGGCGAAGGCGTCCACGTCGGCCTCGGTGTAGACCGGGAAAGCGGCAAGCCGGGTCTGGAGCTCGTAGAGGAGGTTCGGGTCGGTCGCCTCGGAGAGCAGCGTCGTCTCGTAGTACGGCTCGAAAGCCGCCTTGATGTCGTCGGCCTCGTTGGCGAAGTCGAGCACCAACGTGCCCTTCTTGTCGGGGGAGAGCGTGCGGTTGAGCCGCGACAGCGTCTGCACGGCATTCACGCCGCCGAGCTTCTTGTCCACGTACATCGTGTGCAGCAGCGGCTGGTCGAAGCCGGTCTGGAACTTGTTGGCGACGATCAAGAAGCGGTAGTCGGGGCGCTCGAAGGTCTTGGCGGTCTGCGCCTCCGGGAAGCCGTTCATCCCGGGCTCGGTGTAGGACTGCCCTCCGTCCTGCACCGTGCCCGAAAAGGCCACGAGCGCCCTGAATGCAAGCCCTCGCTCGACGAGATACTTGTCCACCGCCAGCTTGTACCGCACCGCGTGCAGGCGCGAGCGCGTGACAATCATCGCCTTCGCCTTGCCGCCGATCTCGCCCTGCACCTGCGCGGCGAAGTGCTCGACGCAGATCCTCACCTTTTCGCCGATCGCGTGCGGGTGCAGCTCGACGAACGACTTGAGCAGGTACTCGGCCTTCTTCTTGTCGTAACGCGGATCGTCCTCGACCTTCTTGAGCAGCCGCCAGTAGGCCTTGTAGGTCGTGTAGTGGGCGAGCACATCGAGGATGAACCCCTCCTCGATCGCCTGGCGCATGCTGTAGAGGTGAAAGGGCGCGAACTTCCCGTCGGGTCGCTTCGTGCCGAAGAGCTCGAGCGTCTTGGGTTTGGGCGTGGCGGTGAAGGCGAAGGTCGAGAGGTTGGGGAGCCGCCCGCGCCTTTCCATCTCGGCGAGGATCGCGCTCTCCAGCTCCTCCTCGGGCGTCTCCGCCCCGGCCTCCTCTTCCTCCGCGTCTTCCAGCGACCCCGAGGCGAGCACGGCCTTGAGGCTCTTCGTGCTCTCGCCCGACTGCGACGAGTGCGCCTCGTCCACGATCAGCGCGAAGCGCTTGCCCGGCAGCTCGCCGATCTCCTTGGCGATCACCGGAAACTTCTGGAGCGTGGTGACGATGATCGTCTTCCCCGACTCGAGCGCCTGCTTGAGCTGGCGCGAGGTGGTGTCGATGTTCTCCACCACGCCCAGGGTCTGCTCGAACTGGCGCATCGTGGTCTGGAGCTGTCGGTCGAGAAGGCGGCGGTCGGTGATGACCACGATCGAGTCGAAGACGCGCCGGTCGCTCGGGTCATGAAGCGTCGCGAGCTGGTGGGCGAGCCAGGCGATGGTGAAGCTCTTGCCGCTGCCGGCCGAGTGCTGGATCAGATAGCGCTGCCCTGCGCCCGAGGCGCGCGCGTCGGTCACGAGCTTGCGCACGCAGTCGAGCTGCTGGTAGCGCGGGAAGATCAGGAAGCGCTTGCCCGTCTTGCGCCCCTTCTCGTCCTCCTCCTCGACCTCGTGGATGAACTGGCGCACGAGGTCGAGGACGCTGTCCGGCGCCCAGGTCTCCTCCCACAGGTAGCCGGTGGCGTAGCCCTTGCGCGTGGGCGGCACGGGCGGGTTGCCGGCGCCGCCGAACTTCCCCTGGTTGAAGGGGAGGAAGTGTGTCTTCGGCCCCGTGAGCTGGGTCGTGACGTACACGAGGTCCGGGTCCACCGCGAAGTGCGCGAGGCAGCGGCCGTAGGCCAAGAGCGGCTCGCGCGAGTCGCGGTCGGTCTTGTACTGGCGGATCGCGTCCAGGGCGTCCTGGCCGCTCAGCGGATTCTTGAGCTCGGCGGTGAAGATCGGGATGCCGTTCAGGAACAGCACCAGGTCGAGGCTCTTCTCGTTCTTCGTGCTGTAGTAAACCTGCCGCACCACGGCGAACAGGTTCGCCGCATGCAGCCGCCGGGTCTCCTCGTTGAGCCCGCTCGCAGGACGGAAGTAGGCGAGCCGGAACTTGCAGCCCGAATCCTTGATGCCGCTGCGCAGCACGTCGAGCGCGCCGCGCCCCTCGATCTCGGCCGCGAGGCGCTTCACGAACACCTCTCTGACCGCCGCGCCGTGGTGCTGAGCGAGCTTCTGCCACTCCTTGGGCTGCGTGGCGAGCACGAAATCCACCACGTCGCGCGGCAGCAGGCAGAGCACGCGGTCGTAGTCCTCGGGTCGGCGCTTGCGATAGCCGCCCGTCGGCGTGTCGCCGTAGGGCGGCGGCGTCTCGCGGACGGCGGTCACGTCACCCGGGCAGGCGTCGGGGCCGTGCTGGAGCAGCCCGCACTCGATGGCCTCCTCGAAGGAGCGCTCGGAGATCTCGGGGCTCATGCCGCGAGTCCTGTCGTGAGCTTGTCGCAAGTCGTGTCGCGAGTGTGTCGCAAGTTCACGTGACTCCCTTCCCTGCAACGTACTCCAGGCGGTTGGTTTGCCCCTCCGTCGCCAGGAGCCCCTTCTCGACCATGTCCCGGAAGTCCCGCTGGAGCGTCCGCCGATTCACCCCCAGGCAGAGCGCCTCGAACTCCTGGATCGTGAGCCGCCCTTGGTCGAGCACGCGGCCCAGGGCGAGCGCCTGCCGGTCCGAGAGGCCGTGCTGGCGGGCAAGCACGTCCCGGCGGATGGCGCGCTCCCCTCGGGCCTTCACCTCGTCGAGCTGGGTGGCGAGCCCCTCCGCGAAGAACTCGATCCACCCGGTCAGGTCCATGCCCCGTTCGCGCACGCTCTGGATCGCCCGGTAGAAGGCGGATCGGTCGCGGTCGTAGGACTCGCTGATCGTGAACAGCCGCTTGAAATCGTAGCCCGCCCGGTAGAGGCAGAGCGTGGACAAAAGGCGCGAGGTCCGGCCGTTGCCATCGAGGAAGGGGTGGATGTGGACGAGCTGGAACTGCGCCGCGCCGCTCGCGAGCGCGGGGTGGACGTCGCCCGGCGCGTTCAGCCATTCGACCAGCTCGCGCATGAGGACCGGAACGTCGCGGGCCGGGGGCGGCGTGTACACGACCTCCCGCGTGGCCGAGTTCACGACGTAGTTCTGCACCCGGCGGTACTCACCCGGGGCGGCCGAGCCCCCGCGCACGCCCTCGACCAGGTGCCTGTGGATCTCGCGGACGAGCCCTTCGGTGATCGGGCCGCCGTGGCCGAGGTAGGTCGAGACGAACTCGAACGCGCGGCGGTAGTTCAGGAGCTCGCGGACGTCGTCGGGGTCGGCGTCGGGGACCGTCTCGCCGGCGAGCAGGCGTTCGGACTGCTCGAGCGTGAGCCGCGTGCCCTCGATGTGCGTCGTGTGGTGCGCCTCGAGAACGAGCGCGCGTTCGCCCATCCGGCGGATCCAGTCCTCCGGCAGCTTCACCGCCTCGAGAAACCCACGCGCCCGCTCGATCCGCGTGAGCGCCGCGGTGATCGGGTGGGTGACCGTGAAGCGCGGCGCGAAGCTCACGCGGCCTCCTCCCGCACGTCGATCTTGCCCGTCACCGCGGCGGAGATGAGCGCGGTGCGGAGTTCCTTGAGGCGGTCGAGGGCGTCGCGGACCTTGGCCACCAATGCATCGATCCTCGCTGTCTGCCGGTCGAGGAACGCGGCGATGGTTTCCTGTTCCTGAAGCGGGACTTTCGGAACGCAGAGATTCGCAAGGGTTCCGGTGTTGTAGTGCTCCTGAATGGCGCCTACTGAGTGGGCTTCCACCTGTGCAGACGTGGAGCACGAGTTGACGAAGTGATACAGAAACCGTGACTGAAGCTGCTCTGACCGCCTGATGATCAGCAGGTCGATGCAGTTCGTTCCGTTGAACTCACGCGGAATGACAGCCGCCGTTCCAGCCCGGCCGGTCCGCACGACGACTAGGTCGCCCTCGAAGATCTGCGACTTGCGATGCAGTTCGTTCGCCGCGGCGCTTATGAACACAGGCTCGGCCATGTCGATGTGGCCCTGAGCGATGTTCAGCGATCTAAGGCATGGAACGCCCTGATCAACGTAGTACTTCGATGGTGTCACAACGATGCCAACCGTGATCTGCGGCACGAGCTGCTTGAGCCGCCGCACCTCCCAATGCGCGGGAATCTCCCCCAGCCACTCGACGCCGGAGTCCTTCATGGGGACGTTCGGGTCGAGGCCCTTGGTGACGGCGCGGGTGATGAGGGCGGCGCGCTTCTCCTGGAGCAACTCGATCAGCCGCTCCTTCTTCGCCACCAGCGCATCGATCCTCTCCGTCTCCCAATCGAGGAAGGCGGCGATGGCGCGTTGTTCGGGCTCGGGCGGCTCGGCCAGCTCATACGTCGCCATTTCGCTTTCGTTGATGGCAGGAAAGCTCACGCCCTTCGAGTTCGCTACGACCCGCTCCACGAAGCAGGGCGCTCGCAGCGCGTACGCCGCGTAGCCAGTGGTGAGACCGTCTTTAGGTCGCACGACTGCGAAGCCTGTGGAGACGACCATGCCAGGCTCGGGATCACTAATTGGAGCGATCGCGCGCAGATAGGTGCGTACCGTAGACACGATCACGTCACCATCGCGAACGAGTCGTCGCGCACGTGAAGGAGCCGCGGCGAACGTGAGTAGCTCGCGCTCCACGATGCGACCGAGGCTGTCCACGCCGCCAATATCCACGTACACCATCTCCAGCGTCGGATCTGTGTCCTCCGGAAGCGCCTCCGGGTTCAGCACGGCCAGAGACTTGAGGCGCTTCATCTGCCAGTGCGCCGGAACCTCCCCCAGCCACTCGACGCCGGAGTCCTTGTAGGCCGGGTAGCGTTTGAAGCGCTGCAGGCTCACCGCCACGGCCCGCCCGGATGCCACGGCATGTCGAAGGAGTCTCCCGAAACGATGCTGTCGCGCACCGGGCCGAGGAAGCCGCGGATCCGTTCTCCGATCGGTTCGAAGCTCGCCGGCGGAGAGATCCGAAAAGCGCCGGCGCGGAGGTAGGCGCTCCAGCGCGCCTGGAGACCGCCATCACCGTAGAATGCCGAGCGCAGTACGTCTGGAACCTCGGGAGTCCAGGCCGTGCCGCGCCGTTCGAAGCACGCTGAGATCGCCTCTCGAAGGGCGGCGCCGTCGAACGCGAACGCGGACGAGAGCGCCCAGATGTCGTGAAAATCCTTCATCCGGCTATTCCTGCGGCCGAGATCCACCATCCAGACCGTCCTCGGGACACGGCACGGCGCAGATCGTCTTCATGGCCACCCGGATGCTCGCCTCGTCGCTCGGTCCGAAGGCCAGCAGATCCACATCCCGCGTGCTTCGATACGGATCGTCCATCCACAGGGTGAGGAGCCCAGCGCCTTTCAGGATGCACTGGTCGCGCAGTGCCGAGGCCCCGAGCCGGTACAGGAAGCGTTCGCACGCGTAGCGCACGAGGAAGAGCTCGAGCTCCTCGCCCCGCTGCTTGGCTCGGTTGAGCAGCCGGGCCTTGATCGATGCCGGGACATCGGGGCTCAAGGCGTCGTCGCCTCCAGGACCCGGTGGAGCGTGCGCGAGGGCAGCACCTCGAGCGTGCGGAAGAGCGCATCGATCGTGACCTGCTTCTGACGGAGAGCGTCGCGCAGGGCCTCCATCGCGGCTTCCCGTCCCACGAGGCGTTCGAAGCGGAAGCAGTCGACGACCGTGCGCGCGGGCCTCGTGATGCGCGCCGGAACCCCCTCGAACTCGGTCTCGCCGACACCGTAGCTCCAGGAGGCCCCGGAGAAGCGCAGTAGCCGGATCCTGATTCCGGGAACCCGCGGAGCCCTCGCCTTGTGCGGGATGGCCAGCCAGACCTCCCGCGGGAGCTGGGTACCGATGCCGTGCACCTGGAGGGCCGAGAGCAGACAGACGATGGAGCGGGGCACCCTGGCGCAGGCGGCGGCCAGGGTGTTGTGCTCCGTGGGCTCGGCGTCGGCGAGGCGGTAGAGGCCGCGGGCGACACGCTCGACGGTTCCAGCCGCCACTAGGCTTCGGAGGCGGTCGTAGCCGATCCCGAGCGCTTCGAGTTGGCTCGGTCGGAAGAATGCGCCCAGCCCGGCGCTCCGGAGGCGGTCCTGAGTGAGAGGAACTCGATCAGCGGTTTCAGAAAACGTCGGCATGTAGAGAGTTAGTGCCGACATTATCTGGAGTGCCTGGTCGCTTGTCAAGCCGAGTCGGCACAGGTGTACGGATGCCCACGCTTTCAGAGCCCGCGCCCGCTCCCCCCCGTCACCTCCGCCAGCATCCGCACGATGTCCGTCTCGATGCCGCGGATGTCGGCCTCGATCTCCTCCAGGGGGCGAGGCGGGGTGTAGCGGTAGAAGTAGCGGTTGAAGTTGATCTCGTACCCGACGAGGCCGACCTGGCCGTCCCTCGGGTCGCACTTGACGGTGTCGATCCAGGCGTCGGGCACGTGGGGTTTGACCTCGCGCTCGAAGAACGCCTCGACACTCTCGGCGAGCGGCACGCTCTCGGTGTCGCGTAGCTCCGGGTCGGGTTCGGGGTTGCCGTCCCTGTCGCGGCAGATGGCGGCGGTCCCGTCGCGCTCGGACAGGGCGGAAAGGATCGCTTTCCTGGCCGGGGCCGGCAGCGTCAGGCCAGCCTTCCTGGCGGCGCCGTCTAGCGCGCGCTCGAACTCGTCCCGGTCCTTGATGAGCGTTCCGGGGAGCGCCCGGACGAGCTTGCGGGTCGCGTCCAGCAGAGCGCGGCCTTCGGCCTGCTCCTTCGCACCCGCGGCCCCCTTCTTCTTCGACTGCGCGAGCCCCTGGAAGCCCTTCTCGTCCTCGAGGCGCGCGATGCGCTCCGGGGTTGCCTGGAAGTTGAGCCGGAGCGGGCGCTCGACGGTGACCTTGCGGAACCCGAAGTGCGTGGTCGGGAAGAGGCGGCTGACGACGGCTTCCTCTGCTTTCCCGTCCCTCGTGACGGGGCGCGTGTCGCCGTCCTTGAACGCGGCAAGGATCTTCCGAATGTCCTGGGCGCGGCCCTGCGGGATCTCGCGGCGCTTGTCGCCCAGGCTCTTGCGCATCGGCACCCAGAACGACGTGGCATCGATCAGCTGCACCTTGCCGCGTCGCGCCTTTGCCTTGCGGTTGGTCACCACCCACACGTAGGTGGCGATGCCCGTGTTGTAGAAGAGCTGCTCGGGCAGCGCGATCAGCGCTTCGAGCCGATCATTCTCCAGGATGAACCGCCGGATCTCGCTCTCGCCGCTGCCTGCGTCGCCAGTGAAGAGCGGCGAGCCGTTCATGATGATCGCGATGCGCGAGCCGCCTTCCTTTGGGTCCTTCGCGTGCGCGAGCATGTGCAGCAGGAACAGGAGCTGACCGTCGCTGATCCGCGGGAGCCCCGGACCAAAGCGGCTCGCCGCACCGCGCTCGTGCTCGGCGCGGATCGAGTCCTCGTCGCGCTTCCAGTCCTTGCCGTAGGGCGGATTCGCGATCAGATAGTCGAAGGTCTTGTCCGCGTGGCGGTCGTTGGAGAGCGTGCTTCCGTAGGCGATGTGGTCCGCGTCGCGGCCCGTCGGGTCCTTCATGAAGAGATCGGACTTGGAGACGGCCCAGGTCTCAGGGTTCACCTCCTGGCCGAAGAGGTGGATTTCGGCGTCCTCGTTGATCGCGGGGCGGCGCAGTTCGCCGTTCTTCCGCAGGCCGACCGTGATGTGCTCCTTGGTGATCATCAGCATGCCGCCCGACCCGCAGCAGGGGTCGTAGACGGTGCGGATCGCCTTCTTGGCGCGAATCTCGGTCTCGTCGCCGGCCAGCATGAGATCGACCATCAGGTGCACGACGTCCCGAGGCGTGAAGTGCTCACCGGGGTTCTCGTTCAGAGCCTCGTTGAACTTGCGGATCAGCTCCTCGAAGATCGTTCCCATCGTGGGGTTGTCGATCTTGTCCGGGTGCAAATCCACGTTCTTGAACCGTTCGAGTACCTGGAACAGCAGCCCTGCCTCGTCGAGCTTGCTGAGGGTGTTGTCGAAGTCGAACTTCTCCAGCACTTCGCGCATGTTCGGACTGAAGCCCGCGATGTAGTTGCGCAGGTTGGCGGCGAGGTGCGGCGCGTCGGCGAGGAGCTTCTCGAAGTCGTAGCGGGAGGTGTTGTAGAAGGCGAAGCCCGCGATCTTCCGGAGCTGCGGGTCGAGGTTCTCGAGCTTCCTGCCCTTCAGCTCGGCCTGCTTGCCGAGGACCTTCTGCTTGGTGCCGGCGAGTACGCAATCGAGACGCCGCAGGACCGTGAGCGGCAGGATGACATCCTGATACTTGCCGCGCTTGAAGGTGTCGCGGATGAGATCCGCGACGCCCCAAAGGAAGCTGACGATTTCGCTGTGGTTCACTGATCTCCTTCTCCGTCCTCGCTCGCGATGGCCGAACTCCTAGCCCGCTCGGGCTGCCCAACGGGTGCTTGAGCCGACCCCATTCTGCAGTCTTCGGCTCTTGCGGTGCAACGCGCCGTCGGTCGCGTCCCCGGGAGCGATGCAGGCCATTCGCCCGAGTCGGGTGGATGGATTGCGGTTCGTTGTCAGATCTTGACCTTCGTCTTTTGTTCGTCTATGCTTCTACTGCCTCCGACCGGTCCCGTTGGAGCCGCGGACATGGCTGCCGCACCCTTGACTTCCGCGCCCTTGACTTCCGCGCGTTTGGGTTCTCCGGCCATGGGTCCGCCGGCCGTCGATATGCTGTGCCGCCGCCCCGGCGGCGCTGGTCTCGACGTCCACGCGCGCCTCGCGGCGCTGGTGCGCGGGCAGGCGCCGTTGCGGCGCGCGCTGGTCCGGCTCGCGGCGCGCTTCGTGGCGCTACGGGGCTGGGAGCGGCTCGGCTTCGTGCGGCTGCGCGACTGGGCGGTCGAGCGCGTCGGTCTCTCGGCGCGCACGCTCCAGGATCTCGCGCGGATGGATGCGGCCTTCGCGGAGCTCCCGCAGCTCGAGGCGGCCTTCGTGCGCGGAGAGCTCTCGTGGGCGAAGGCCCGGCTTCTGGCGCGGGTCGCGCTCCCGGACGATGAGGCGCGCTGGGTCGAGCTCGCACGGCGCCTCCGCGTCCGGGCGCTCGAGCGCGAGGTGCGGGCGGTCGACGTGGGCTCGCTCGAGGCCGGCGCGGGCGCCGAGGCCGGGGAGGTCGAGACTGCCGGAGAGGAGCCCCGGCCCCACGGCGTCGCCTGGGTCCGGCCCGATGCGGCGCGCGTAGGGCCGCCGGTGCGGCCGCGCGCCGATTCGTGGCGCGCACGGCTGCGCGTCGCCTCGCCCGGCGCGAGCGGGCCGGAGGCAAACGGGTGCGCGGCGCGGCGCGATCCGGGAAGCGCGATGCCCGATCTGCCGCCGGAGATCGCGGAGCTCCTCGCCGGCGTGGACGAGTGCGATGCGTTCGAGCTCGACGCCCGGCTGCGGCGGGCGGTGGCGCTCGAGCAGCGCTTCGAGGCGCGCGCGGGGCCGCTGCTGCTCGCCGTGGCGGAGGGGCGCCTCTACCGCGAGCGGGGGTACGCGAAGCTCGAGGACTATGCGCGCGACGTGCTCGGGATCTCGCCACGCAAGGCGCGCGCGCTCGTGCGCCTGGAGCGCGCCTGCGGGCGGGCTCCCGCGCTCGGCACCGCGTACCGCGACGGGTTGCTCTCCTGGGTGCAGGCGCAGGCGCTCGTGCCGCTCGCCCGGCTTCCGGAAGCGCCGCTCGAGGGCTGGATCGGCTGGGCCGACCGCGTCACGGTGCGGCGGCTCGAGGAGGACGTGGAGCGCGCCCTGATCGAGCACGAGCAGGGTCCCAGGCGAGGCATACCGCTGCCGCACGACGCCGGAGCGCCGGCCCCGTCCCCGGCGCAGCGGCAAACGGGTGCGCAAGCCACGGTTTCTGGCGCGGAGATCTCGGTGGATGCCGCGAACGGCGCGGGCGCGGCCACCCCCGCGGAAGCTCCGGGGAGCGAGGACCCGGAGCCGCCGAGCGAGCCGGCGCGCCTCTTCTGGAGCGCGCCGAAGCCTGCCGCTCGCTTCTTCCGGGCGGTGCTCTGCTCGGTGCGGCGCTGGATCGAGCGCGGGACGGGACGCCTCCCGACGTCGGGCGAGGCGTTCGAGGCGATGCTCGACCACGCGCTCGAGACCTGGTGGGGCACCGAGGCGCGACTCGGGCGCGCGCACCCGGTGATCGAACGGGACGGGTTCCGCTGCACGGCGCCGGGCTGTAGCTCGTATCGGAACCTGCACGACCATCACGTGCGCTTCCGCTCGAAGAGCGGGTCGAACGCGCTCGCGAACCGCACGACGCTCTGCATCGCGCACCACCTGCGGGGAGTGCATGCGGGCAGGGTGCGCATCACCGGGAACGCGCCCGAGGGGCTGCGCTTCGAGCTCGGAGTGCGGCCCGACGGGCCCCCGCTCGAGGTCTACCGCTCCGGCGACGTGCGGGCCGTGTCGACGTAGGACGAAGGAGGGCCGGCGCACAGCTCGGAGATCGCCGCGACGAAGGTCCGCACCATCTCCGACACGTTGCTCCGCGTCGTGACGAGCGCGCGCCCGCGCTCGCCCCAGCGGGCGAGCTCCTCCGGGGGCGCCTGCAGGCAGGCGCGCAGCGCGGCCACGAGCGAGTCGAGGTCGCCGGGGACGAATCTGCGGCCGGTGGCGCCGTCCAGCACCAGGTCCTCTTCCGTGCCATCGGCCTCGCCGACCACGCAGGGCGTGCCCCAGAAGAGCGCCTGGTTCACGGCCAGACCGCCGAGCCCCGGCAGCACGCAGAGATCGGCCGCGGCGAAGTAGGCATCGACCCCCTCGATGATGCGGCCGAAGAAGCGGACGTCCGGGAGCCCGAGCTCGCGCGCGAGCGCCTCGAGCGCGGGGCGAGCCGGGCCGTCGCCGACGAGCCAGAGCACCCAGCCCTCGGCGTCGCGGCGGATCCGGCCGTACGCCCGCAAGAGCAGGTCGACGCGCTTGTCCTCGAGCATGCCGCCGACGTAGAGGAAGATGCGCGCGCGCTCCGCGCCCGCGCGGCGCCGGAGCGAGACGGCCTCGGCGCGGATGGCAGGCTCCGCGGCCACGAGCGCATCGATCTCGAGGCCGTTGAAACACACCCGGGTCCGGTCCCTCGCCACCCCGAGCCGCTCGAGGTTCGCTGCCCCCTTCGTGCCGTAGACCAGGCAGCGGTCGGCCAGGGAGAAATACCGGCGGGCGAGGAGGCGCTGGAGCCGAAGGGCCAGGCTGCCCTCGCGCTGCGCCTCGAAGCCCGAGGCCCAGGCGATCACCCGGGCTCCGGCGACCCGCGCCCAGGCGCAGAGCAACCAGTTGCTGAGCGTGCCGGGAATCCCGAGCACGACCAGCACCTGGGGACGGAAGGCGCGCACGGCCGCCAGGGCACCCGACTGCCAGCGCACGACGTACGGGCCGATCCGAAGCTCGCGGTTGCGCAGCGCACGCTCGGGGATGGCCAGCGGGCCGCGGTAGTCCGGACGCCCGTCCAGGGCCCCGGTCGACCCGCGCAGGACGAGCCACTCGAATCCCGGCGTGGCGCAGAGCTTCTCGTAGAAGGTCTTGCGATAGGGAGGGATGATGTTGGTGACGAAGGCGACCCGCGGCGGGCTCATGCCAGCCTCTTCGTCATCAGCCTCCGGTCGTTGTCGCGGAAGCCGCGGCGGCGGTAGAGCGTCTGCGCCGAGGCGTTCTCGCGCTCGACCTCGAGGTGGAGGGCGCGCACGCCGAGCTCGCGCGCGGCCGCCTCGACGGCCTCGAGCGCGGCGCGGCCGAGCCCGCGGCCGCGCTGCGCGGGTACCACGTAGAGGTCGTCCACGAAGGCGTCGAAGCCGCGGTACTCGAGGCTGTAGCCGAGGGTCAGCACGGCGTAGCCCGCCACCTCGCCTCCCATGCCGACGAGCCAGGCGCGGCCGAGCGCGGGGTCGCGCACGATCGCCGCGAAGCAGTCGCGCGCCGCGACCGGGTCGAAGGGGTAGCCGGCCTCGGCGTAGTTCTCGGCCATGAGGTCGCGCAGGCGCGGGACGTCCTCCGCGGTCGCGGACCTCAGCACGGCGCGATGTCGACCGGGATCCCGTTCAAGACGCCGTTGCCGGAGAGGGCATCGAGGCTCGCCTCGTCGGTGAGGAGGTTCGAGCAGACGCCGGCGTGCGCGCGGGCGACCCGCAGCCGCGCGCCCGGGGCGTCGTGGCCGAAGCCGTGCGGAAGGCTCACGACACCGGGCATCATCTCGTCGCTCACGGCGACCGGCGCCTCGACCTCCCCTACGCGCGAGCGCACGCGCGCGCGGCCGCCCTGCGCGAGACCGAGGCGCAGCGCGTCCTGCGGGTGGACGAGGAGCGTGCAGCGCTCGCGGCCCTTGGCGAGCGCGTGCAGGTTGCCCATCCACGAGTTGTTGGAGCGCAGGTGGCGGCGCCCGACCAGGAGCATGGCGCCGCCCTCGGGCGCGGCGAGCTCGCGCAGGCGCTCCCCGAGGCGCGGCACGTCGGCGACGAGGAGGTCGGGCGCGAGCTCGACCCTGCCGCTCGCCGTGGCGAGCACGCCCGGGAGGCGCGGCTCGAGCGGGCCGAGGTCGATCCCGTGCTCGGCCTCGCGCAGGCGCGCGAGCGAGAGCCCCTCGCGCCCCGGCTCGAAGCGGTCGCCGTAGGGTCCCGCGCGGAGCATCAAGTCGACGATGCGCTCGGGGCCGCGCCGGGTCCCGAGCGCGGCGCGCGCCTCGGCCTCGCCGACCCCCGGGCACCCGCTGCCCGGCCCGATGGCGCTCTCGAGCAGGTGGGAGAAGACGAGCTCGTCGACGGCGGCCCCGTCCGCGCCGTTCACGCGGCCGGCGAGCTCGGCCAGGATCTCCCACTGCTCGCGGGAGTCCGCGGGCGGCTCGACCGCGCGCGGCGAGAACTTCGCCACGTTGCGCACCGCGAGGCCGTAGAAGACCGCCGCGTAGTTCGAGCGCTCGAGCGGCGTGGTCGGCGGCAGGATCAGGTCCGCGAAGCGCGTGGTCTCGTTCAGGTAGAGGTCGACGGAGACCATGAACTCGAGCGATTCGAGCGCGCGCGCGAGGCGGCCCCCGTTCGGCGACGAGAGGACGGGGTTTCCCGCCACCGTGACGAGCGCGCGCAGGCGCGCCTCGCCCGCCGCGTCGATCTCCTCGGCGAGCGCCGCGACGGGGAGCTCGCCGAAGGCCTCGGGGAGCCCCCGCACGCTCGAGCGCCAGCGCGCGAACGGAACGCGGCCGGAGCCGACGGCCGTCTCCGCGGCGCGGCTCGTCGCCGGCCGGGGGAACATCGCGCCCCCCGGGCGGTCGAGGTTGCCGGTGAGCGCGTTGAGGACGTCGACGAGCCAGCTCGCGAGCGTCCCGAACTCCTGCGTGCAGGTGCCGATGCGGCCGTAGACGGCGGCGGAGGGCGCCGCGGCGAGCTCGCGCGCGAGCTCCCGGATCGCCGGGGCGGCGATCCCGGTCGCGCCGGCCACCGCCTCCGGCGGAAACTCCTTCGCGAGCGTGCGCACCGCGTCGACGCCGCGCACGAGCGGCTCGAGCCGGCCCAGGTTCACGCGTCCCTCCTCGAAGAGCACCTGCACCATCGCGAAGAGCAGCAGCGCGTCCGTGCCCGGGCGGATGAAATGGTGCCGGTCGGCGAGGCGCGCGGTCTCGGTCCGGCGCGGGTCGACGACGACGAGCCGGCCGCCGCGGGCGCGCAGCGCCCGGAGCCGCCCCGGCAGGTCGGGCGCCGTCATGAGGCTCCCGTTCGAGGCGACGGGGTTGGCCCCGAGGACGAGCAGGAAGTCGGTGCGGTCGATGTCCGGGATCGGGATGGTGAGCCCCCCGCCGAACATCGCCGCGCAGGCCAGCATCTTCGGGAGCTGGTCCACGCTCGAGGCCGAGAAGCGCCGCTTCGTCCCGAGACCGCGCAGCAGCGCGGGCAGGTAGAGGGTCGAGCCGATGTCGTGGGCGTTCGGGTTGCCGACGTAGGAGCCGAGCGCCTCGGCGCCGTGAGCCTCCCGGATCTCGCGCAGGCGGCGCGCGGCGAGGTCGAGGGCCTCGTCCCAGCCGATCTCCTGCCATCCGCTCCCGGAGCGGCGCAGCGGCCGGCGCAGCCGGTCGGGGTCCTCCTGGAGCGCGAGGAGGCCATGCGCCTTGGGGCAGATGTAGCCGCGGCTGAACGGGTCGTCCGGGTCGCCGCGCACGGAGCGGACGCGGCCCCGGGAGGCGTCCACCTCCACCGCGACCCCGCAGTGGGCCTCGCAGAGCGAGCAGGTTCGGTAGACGAGCTCGGAACCCATGGCAAGCCTCCTCGGGCGACGAGAGGGTACCATCCGCCCGCCGCGACGATACACTCCGGCGGCCGTGGCCCGCGAGTTCGTGTTCACGATCCAGGACCTGCGCAAGGTCGTCGACGACGACCGCGTGATCCTCGACGAAATCCACCTCGCCTTCTTTCCGGGGGCGAAGATCGGCGTGCTCGGCGCGAACGGGGCGGGCAAGAGCACGCTGCTGCGCATCATGGCCGGGCTCGACCACGAGTTCCTCGGCGAGGCCCGGCCCGCCGCGGGGATCCGCGTCGGCTTCCTGCCGCAGGAGCCGCAGCTCGACCCGGCGAAGGACGTGCTCGGGAACGTCGAGGAGGGCGTGGCCGAGCTGCGCGCCCTGCTGCGCCGCTTCGACGAGCTCTCCGCGCGCTTCGCCGAGCCGCTCGAGGACGACGAGATGAGCCGGCTCCTCGAGGAGCAGGCGCGGCTCCAGGACCGGATCGACTCGGCCGGGGCCTGGGAGCTCGACCGGCGCATCGAGGTGGCGATGGACGCGCTGCGCGTCGCGCCCGGCGACACCCCGGTGGCCACGCTCTCGGGCGGCGAGCGGCGGCGCGTGGCGCTCTGCCGGCTCCTGCTCTCGAAGCCCGACCTCCTGCTCCTCGACGAGCCCACCAACCACCTCGACGCCGAGTCGGTCGCCTGGCTCGAGCGCTTCCTGCTCGAGTACCCCGGCACGGTCGTGGCCGTGACGCACGACCGCTACTTCCTCGACAACGTCGCGGGCTGGATCCTCGAGCTCGACCGCGGGCGCGGGATCCCCTGGCAGGGCAACTACTCGTCGTGGCTCGAGCAGAAGCAGGCGCGGCTCGCGGTCGAGGAGAAGCACGCCTCGGCGCGCCGGCGCACCCTGGAGAGGGAGCTCGAATGGGTGCGCATGGCGCCGCGGGCGCGCCAGGCCAAGAGCAAGGCGCGCATCCGCGCCTACGAGACGCTCGTCGCCGAGGGCGAAAAGCGCCTCCAGGAGACGGTCGAGATCGCGATCCCGCCGGGGCCGCGCCTCGGCGACGTCGTGCTCGAGGCCGACCACCTGCGCAAGGGCTACGGCGATCGCCTCCTGATCGACGAGCTCGGCTTCGCGCTCCCGCCGGGCGGCATCGTCGGCGTGATCGGCGCGAACGGCGCCGGCAAGACCACGCTCTTCCGCATGATCGTGGGCCAGGAGAAGCCCGACGGCGGCGAGCTGCGGCTCGGCAAGACGGTGAAGCTCGCCTGGGTCGACCAGTCGCGCGACGCGCTCGATGCGCGCAAGACGGTCTGGCAGGAGATCAGCGGCGGCGAGGAGAGGATCGTGATCGGAGGCCGCGAGCTCTCCTCGCGCGCCTACGTCGCCTCGTTCAACTTCAAGGGCTCCGACCAGCAGAAGCTCGTGGGTTCGCTCTCGGGCGGCGAGCGCAACCGCGTGCAGCTGGCGAAGACGCTGCAGATGGGCGGCAACCTGCTGCTGCTCGACGAGCCGACCAACGACCTCGACGTCGACACGCTGCGCGCGCTCGAGGAGGCGCTCGTCGCCTTCCCGGGCTGCGCCGTCGTGATCTCGCACGACCGCTGGTTCCTGGACCGGATCGCCACCCACATCCTCGCCTTCGAGGGCGAGAGCTTCGTCACGTGGTTCGAGGGCAACTACCAGGACTACGAGAAGGACCGCCGCCGGCGCCTCGGCGCCGACGCGGACCAGCCGCACCGGATCAAGTATCGGCGGATCGACGCCTGAGCGCGCCGCCGGTTCTCCTGCCGCTTCGAAGCGGCCGCGAGCGGGCGTTGCGCTAGGGCGCTGAGCGATCTATATTGATCGATGCGTGGCGAAGACACGGACGAAGACTCCCGGCAAGGGCCGAAGGGAACTGGGCGGCGGACGCAAGCGTGTCCTCGTCGTCCTGTTCGTCCCGAGCGTCGAACGAGACGGAACGACGGCCATCGACCAGCCGCGCTGGGTGGATTCGGCGCTGGAGATGTTCGGGCGCGTATTCGGGGGTGCGACCGCCTATCCCAAGGCGAAGGGCATCTGGCGCGACGACGAGAGAGGCCGGGCACTCGTGAAGGACGAGCCGGTCGTCGTGCACTGCTACACGACGCCGACCGACATCGAGGACGGTCGCAACCTCGCCGAGCTCGGAAGCTTCTGCAGGAAGATGGGACGCGAGGCTCGGCAGGGAGAGATCGGCCTCGTGATCGGCGACGAGTACTTCGCCATCCGCGGCTTCGGAGAGGAGTAGGAGATGAAGACGCAGCTCGACATGGACAAAATCGCCAGGGGCCTTGGCGCCGAACGCCGAGGAAAGGTCACCGCGTCAGGCGGTTACTTCGGGGCGATGCACCTCCTCGCGGACATCGAGGCCCGCTTCAGCGTGCCGTCCGGCGGCGGCCGGCCGACGGATCCCCGCTGGACCGAGCGGCGGCTGGTACCGCTCGCACGACGGACGCTCGAGCGCCTCGAGGAGATCGCGGCCAAGGTCCGGGAGCACGGGGGCGTGAGCGTCGAGCCGATGCAGCTCGCCGCGCTCCTCCTCGAGAAGACGACCGAGGATCTGAGCGAGGACGAGGCCGAAAACCTCGTCCGCCCGAAGCGGCGGGCGAGCCGCTGAAGCCAGCAGAAGTGCAGGGTTACGGCGTGGAGACCGGCTGCGTAACAGCGAAGTAAGGCAGACACGATTCGAGCGATTGCGCCGCGTTTCCAACGCGGCGACCAGTTGATGAACATGATCCCCGATCGCGGCGACGTGGTCGGGGCTTGGCTTTTTCTCGCGTGCTGTCGCGGACGTGCCGACACGCGCGATCACGATCGCGATCTCCGCTGCGCGCAGCATCGCGACCCGACTCCGCTTCGAGGGGGGTACCTGAGCCTCGGGTCGGGTCGCGCTCGTCGATCCTGGGGCAACCTCGAGCGTCGCTTTCGACCGGTGGGTTGATCCAGACGGCCGTGGGCAGTGCGAGCGGGCGCAGCCGAGCGGAGTGCGGGCCCCCGCTGAGGCAAGCGCGGAGCGCGCGCAGCGAGCCGCAGGCGAGCGGAGTGCGGCCCCCCGCTCGAGCTAGAGCACCGGGCTGCCGCCCGCAGGGCCGGTGAGCCGCTCGAGGTCGCGGCGGATCTCCTCGGCCTGCGGGTCGGTCGGCCCGCCGGCGGCCTCGAGCGCGTCGAGGGCGCGGCGCAGGGAGGCCTGGGCCCCGGCGCGGTCGCCGCGGGCGAGCTCGAGGCGCGCGAGCCGGCGCAGACTCTCCGCGAGCTCGCGCGGGTCGGCGCCGGGCTTCGAGTCGAGCAGCGAGATCGCGCGGCGGTAGTGGCGCTCGGCCTCCGCGTCGCTTCCCTGACGCACCAGCGCGTCGGCGAGCCCCGCCTCGGCGAAGGCGAGCGCGCGCTCCTGCGGGGGCTTCGCGCGCTCGAGCAGCGCGACCGCGCTCGCGTAGAGCCGGGCCGCGTCGGTCGGCCGACCCTCGCTGTCGGCCACGGTGGCGAGCCCGAGGGTCGACTGGGCGGCGCGCGGGTCGGCGGGTGCGAGCCTCGCGATCACCTGCTCGTAGCCGTCGCGGGCGGCCGCCAGGTCGCCGGCCGCGGCGTGCGCGGTGGCCTGGTTCGATCGGGCGCGGAGCGTGCTCGGGTCGCCCGCCCCGAGGCTCGACTCGAAGATCGGGATCGCCCGGTCGTAGAGCGCGAGGGCCTCTTGGCTGCGGCCCTGCGCCTGCCGCACCAGGGCGAGGTTGGCCAGGGCCTCGGCCTGGAGCAGCGGGTTCGGCGGCGGCGTGCGCTCGAAGACCGCCCCGGCGCGTTCGAAGGCCGCCGCCGCCGCGTCCCGCTCGTCGCGTGCGGCGTGGAGCACGCCGAGCACGAGCAGCGTCTCCGCGACCCACGGGTGGTCGGGTCCGAAGGCCCGCTCCTTCACGATCAGCGCCTGGCGCAGGTGCGCCTCGGCCTCGCCAATGCGTCCCGCGGCGAGCAGCGCGTCGGCCAGGTTGTGCAGTGCCTGGGCCGTCTCGGGGTGATCCATGCCCAGGAGCTCGCGCTGGATCCCGAGGGCCTGGCGCAGGTGAGCCTCGGCCGCCGCGGGGTTGCCCCGCAGCCGCTCGAGCGCGCCGAGGTTGTTGTGGGCGGCGGCCACCAGCCGGTGGCGCGGGCCGAGCTGCGCCTCGCGGAGCGCGAGCGCTCGCCCGTAGAGTTCGGCGGCCCGCGTGTACTCGCGCCGGTACTGCTGCACGAGGCCGAGATTGATCAGCGAGGTGGCGACTCCGGCGTCGTCCGGCCCGAGCAGCGCGCTGCGCACCTCGCGGACGTGGCCCTGGAGCTCCTCGGCCTCGTCGAGGCGGCGCTGCTCGGCGTAGACGACGGCGATCTCGTTCTCGGTGGCGGCGGTCTCGAGCGAATCCTCGCCGAGGCGCGACTCCCGGATCTTGTGCGCCCGCTCCAGGAAGGTCAGGGCGAGGCCGTAGTCGCCGAACACGCGCTCGAGCGAGCCGGCGCTGGTGAGGAGCTGTGCGACGAAGAGCGGGTCGGCCTCGCGGTCGGCGTCGGCGAGCTCGATCGCGCGCGCGTAGCTCTTGCGCGCCTCCGCGTAGCGCCCCGACTCGTGGAGCAGCACGCCGAGCCGGTACGACGCCCTGGCGTGCTCGGCGTCGTTCTCGCCGATCGTGGCCTCGCGGATCGCGATCGCGCGCCGATAGCTCTGCTCGGCCGCCGCGGTCCGGCCGAGCGCCGTCTGCTCCTGCCCGACGTGCTCGAGCGTCGCCGCGAGGGCCAGGCTGTCGAGGTCGTCGTCGTTCTCGCGCACGGAGGCGGCCCGCTCGTAGACGGGGAGGGCCTGGGCGTGCTCGCCCCGGACCGCGTGGATCCCCGCGAGCGCCTCGATCCCATCGGCGAAGTCTCCGTCGAGCGTCAGCCCCTGGCGCTCGCGGATCGCGATCCAGCGCTCGAGCAGCGGCTGGGCCTCGTCGTAGCGCTGCTGCTGGATCTGGAGGTTCGAGAGCATGCGCAGCGCCTGCGCGAGCCGCGGGTCGTCCTCGCCGTAGCCCTCGGCCTCCGCGAGCTGCTCGAGCCAGATGAGCTCGGCGTCGGTGTGGCGCCCGTCGAAATAGGCGCGCTCGCCGTCGGTCAGGTTTCCGGCGGGCGGCGTGGCACAGCCGGCGAGGGCGAGCAGTACTGCCGCGGCGCACAGAGCGTCGCTTCGACCCATGGGATACCTCGAGAGCTGCCGGCGTCCCGGCTCCGCACTCATCGGTGGATCGCGCGCGCGCGTTGAGCCCGGGGCTCGCGCGGGGCTGCAGGCTTCCAGCGGGGGCGGAGCGCTAGCGGGAGTCGCGGGCGAGGCGGATTCCGCTGAACTGCCAGCGGGCATCGGGCGGGAAGAAGTTGCGGTAGGAGCGGCGGATGTGGCGCTCCGGCGTCGCGCACGAGCCGCCGCGCAGCACCACCTGGTTGCTCATGAACTTCCCGTTGTACTCGCCGAGCGAGCCGGGGAGCGCGCGGAAGCCCGGGTAGGGCGTGTAGGCGCTCGAGGTCCACTCCCAGACGTCGCCGAAGAGCGCGGCCGGGAAGCGGCCCGCGGCGGGCGAGGGCGCGGGATGCAGGCGCCCGGTCTCGACGAATTCGCCCGCGAGCGGCGCCCACGCGGCCGCGCACTCCCACTCGGCCTCGGTCGGGAGGCGCGCGCCCGCCCAGCGCGCGAAGGCGTCGGCCTCGTAGTGGCTCACGTGGCAGACCGGCTCGTCGGGGCGCAGCGGCGCCATCCCGTGCAGCGTGAAGGTGGAGCGGGCGTCGTCGCGCCCCTCCCAGTAGAGCGGAGCGCGCCCGCCGCGGCTGGCGCGCGTCGCGAAGCCGTCGGAGAGCCAGAGCTCCGGGCGCGCGTAGCCCCCGTCGCGCACGAAGTCCTGGTACTCGGCGTTCGTCACCGGACGCGACGCGATCTCGAAGGCCTCGACGAAGACGCGGTGGCGCGGCCGCTCGTTGTCGAACGCGAAACCGGGCTCCGCGTGCCCGATCTCGCGCAGACCCGCCTCGAAGCCGATCCAGCGCAGCGGTTGCGCGGGGCCCGCCGGCTCCGGGCTGCGCTCCCGGTAGGCGGGGCGCAGGGGGCTGCGCGAGAAGGCGTGCTTCAGGTCCGTCAGCACGAGCTCCTGGTGCTGCTGCTCGTGATGGAGGCCGAGCAGGACCACGTCGAGCGCGCTCGCGGGCGCGCCGCGGTCGAGGAGCCGCAGGATCCATGCGTCCACGTGGCGCCGGTAGTCCAGGACCCGATCGAGGGAAGGGCGGGAGAGCACGCCGCGCTCCGGGCGCGGGTGCGGCTCGCCCAGGCTCTGGTAGTAGGAGTTGAAGAGCGCGCGGAAGCTCGGGTCGAAGGCCGCGTATCCGGGCGCGCCCTCGAGGACGAGCGTCTCGAAGAACCACGAGGTGTGGGCGAGGTGCCACTTCACCGGGCTCGCGTCCGGCATGGACTGGACGGCGCAGTCCTCGGGCGAGAGCGGCGCGCAGAGCGCCTCCGTCGCGGCGCGCACCTCGCGGTAGGTCTCGTCGAGATCCATCGGCCTCTACCGTACCACGGGGCTCAGTCGATGCCGAGCACGAAGCCCCGCAGGTATTCGCTCTCGGGCATGCCCGGGAGGATCGGGTGGTCCGGCGGCTGGTGGCAGTGCTCGAGGATGCGCACGCGGCGGCGCGCGTCGTGGGCGGCCGAGCCGATCACCCCGAGCAGGGCGTCGTGCCCGACGTGGTGGGAGCAGGTGTAGGTCGCGAGGATTCCGCCGGGCGCGAGGCGCTGGAGCGCGCGCAGGTGGATCTCCTTGTAGCCGCGCAGCGCGCGCTCGAGCGTCGCCTTCGAGCGCGCGAAGGGGGGGGGATCGAGGACGACCAGGTCGAAGCGCGCGTCGCGCTCCGCGGTGAAGAAGTCGAAGACGTTCGTCGCGCGCAGCTCGACCCGGCCGGCGAGGCCGTTGCGCTCGGCGGCGCGGGCGGCGGCGCCCAGCGCGGCCGCGGAGGACTCGAGCGCGAGGACGCTCTCGGCGCCCGCGCGCGCGCAGTGCAGGGCGAAGCCTCCGCCGTAGCAGAAGCAGTCGAGTACCCGGCGACCCGCGGCATGGGCGGCCACGCGCTCGTACTCGCGGCGCTGGTCGAGGTAGAGGCCGGTCTTCTGGCCCGCCATGGCGTCGAGCCAGAGCTCGACCTCGCCCACGCGCACGAAGCGCGGCTCGGCGGGCTTCCCCGAGCGGGTCGCCACGCCGAGCGGGAGCCCCTCGCGGCGGCGCGTCGGCGCGTCGTTGCGCCAGACGATCTCGCCCGGCGAGAGCAGCCCGCCGAGGATCTCGCCGACGAGCGCGGCGCGGCGATCGAGCGCGAGCGTCGCGATCTGCGCCACGAGGAGGTCCTCGTACTGGTCGACGACGAGACCGGGGAGGCCGTCCGACTCGGACCAGACGAGCCGGCGCAGCGGCTCGGGCGTGCGGCGGGCGACGGACGCCGCGAGGGCCTCGCGCAGGAACTCGGCGTCGAGGTCGCGCGGCTCGCGCGAGAAGCGCCGCCAGGCGATGGCCGAGCGGGGGTTGGCGATGCCCGAGCCGAGGAAGTGGCCGCGCGCGTCGCGGAGCGCGCAGGCCTCGCCGGCGAGCGCCTCGGGAATGGGCTCGCGCAGCTCGTTCGCGAAGAGCCACGGGTGGCCCTGGAGGACGCGGGCGCGGCTGCTTCCCGGGAGGCGGAGCGAGGCGGGCATGCGCCACCTCCTAGATCCCGAGGGCGGCGAGCGCGTCGACGACGCGGCCGAGGGTCGCGGTGAGTGTCGGGTGCGACTGCTCGAAGTGGCGGCCGGTCTCGCGAAGCCGATCCGCGAGCGACGCGGGCTCGCGCAGCCGCGCTCCACCGGAGCGGGCCAGGAGCCCCTGGATGTCGCCCAGCACCTCCTCCAGCGCGGCGCGCGACTCTGCGTCGAGGGCGTCCGTCCGCTCGAGCTCGGCGTGGAGCTCCGCGAGCCTGCGGCGCAGGTGCTCCATCAGACCCCCGGAAGCCCCCGGGTCGCGAGCCCTTCGAGCGCGCGGCGGAAGACGCGCGTCACGATCGCGCGCAAGAGCGGGCCGAGGCCCGGGACCCGGGACTCGAAGCGGCAGCGCCAGACGACGCGCGTGCCGCCGGCGTCGGGCTCGAAGCGGACCTCGCCCAGGTGGTCGCGGAACGGGATCGGGCCGCGCACGACGCGGTAGGTCATGCGCTTCGGCGGCTCGAAGTCCAGCACCTCCTCGTGCGCGGCGAAGGGGCCGGGCCCGAGGACGCGCACCGCGCCGCTGCCGTTCGGGTGTGTGCGCCCCGGCGTGGCGAGCCGCGAGCTCCCGACGCCGGCCCAGCGGCTCCAGCCCGCGTGGTCCGTGTAGACGGCGAAGACCCGCTCGGGCGGCTCCGGGAAGCGCCGGACCACGTGTACCTCGTGCATCCATGCATGCTAGCGCCTCGGGAGGCGTGCGGGGGTGGGGGAGGTGTACGGGAAGGGGATCTCCCTATTGACTCCGCTCGCCTTCGGCTCGCTGCGCGCTCCGCGCTGCCGCGCTCCGCTTGCGAGGAGCCCGCACTGAAGGTGAGCCGGGTGGTGCGGGGCATTTCCTATGCCCGAGGCGAGTCGTAGGCGATCTCCGCATCAGCGGGGGCGGCGTTCCGGCGCGCTGCTTCGCAAGCGAGGCGCGGCAGCGCCTCGCGCGCAGCGAGCCGCAGGCGAGCGGAGTGAATCGGGACGCTCCCCCCGGCCCATCGAAGCCCGCCTCAACGCTCAAGCAACCCACGGCCCGGCACAAAGTTCACCTCGAGGCGGATCCCGTCCGGGTCCTCGAAGAGGACCGAGTAATAGCCGGGCGCCCACGGGCCCGCCTCGGGCGGGTGCACGATCCGCGCGCCGATCTCCCGGGCGAAGGCGTGCACGGCGTCGACGTCCTCGCGGACGCGCGCGCGGAAGCACAGGTGGTGGAGCCCCACGCGGCCCTGGTCGAAGCGCTCGCCGGCGCGCTCCGGCGCGGCGGGGCGCAGGCCGAAGGCCGTGCGCCCGCCGACGCAGTAGTAGAAGCCCTCGCCGTCGAGGACCGGCTTCATGCCGAGGAAGGGCAGGAGCTTCGCGTAGAAGGCTCGCGCGCGGGCGAAGTCGCCCGTGGTGACGAAGAGGTGGGCGATGCCGTTGATCTCCACGTCGCGCGTCAGGCGGGACCGCGGTCGCCGAGCGCAAAGCGCACCACGTCCACCCAGTCGATCGCCAGCGAGACCGCGTTCGTGATCAGCAGCCAGCGGGCCCAGCCGCCGAAGGCGCCCTCGCCGAAGCCGGCGCGCCGGCGGAAGAGGTAGATCACGAGGGGAGTCCACCAGACCACGTGCGCGAGGCCCAGGATCCGCGTGTAGCCGAAGGTCTCGAAAAGACGGTCCATCGTGACGAGGTTCGCGACCCAGGCGAGCAGCACCCAGCGCCCCTCGGCGCGCCGCACGAAGAGGAGGCTCGCGGTGTTGACGAGGATCAGCCAGTAGATCCACGCCTGGAGCCAGAAGGGCTCGCGAGCGATGTGCTCGAACATGGCGCCTCCGGTCAACCGTCCAGGCGCAAGACGCGCAGGGCGTTCTCCCGCAGGAACTTCGGCCAGACGTGGTCGCGGAACGGGACGTGGGGCATGTCGCCGAAGATGCGCTCGAGCGAGAGGCCCATCGGGAAGTAGCCCGCGTACATGACCTTGTCCGCGCCGCGCGTGTTCGCGTAGTCGACGATCGCCTTCGGGTAGTGCTTGGGCGCGAAGGCGCTCGTCGAATAGTAGAGGTTCGGCCACTTGAGCAGGAGCTTCACCGCCAGCTCGGTCCAGGGCTCGGCGCCGTGCCGCATCACGAAGACGAGCTCCGGGAAGAACCAGCAGACCTCGTCGACGAGCTCGACGTGCTGGCAGAGCATCGGCACGCGTGGCCCGGGCACGCCGACACAGACAAAGATCGGGAGCCCGAGCTCCACGCACTTCGCGTAGACGGGATAGAAGCGCTTGTCGTTGATGGGCACCTGCGGGACGCAGCCGGCCGGGAACGCGCTCACGGCCTTGATGCCGAGCTCGTCGTGCATGCGCTGGATGTGGCGCAGGGCCGGGACACCCTGGTTCGGGTCGACGCTGCAGGAGGGGATGAAGCGGTCGGGGTGGCGGCGGAGCGCCTCGCGGCCCGTCTCGTCCTTGGCCTCGACCCCGATCAGCGCGCGCTCGAGCCCGAACCGGTCCATCTGCTCGAGCGTGTACTTGAGGGTGTCGTCGCAGCGGCCGGTCTTCGGCACGTCCTTGAAGACGTACTCGACCGGGAACTCGAATCTCTCGAGGCTCTCCCGGTCGCGCAGCAGCGGCCGCAGGAACTCGTAGCTCGGCTTCCGGTCGGGGCTCGGGATCCCGAGCATGAGGTCGATGATCCCGATTCCGCTCGGCATGCCCACGGCTGGCTCCTGCCGCGCCCGGGTGCGACCCTTCCGCGCGCGCAGAGCATAGCCACCTTGCAGAAGCCCCGCCTCTGATCGGCAGCGCCCTCGTGAAGGGCTCCTCCCGCGGACGCGTCTAGCGCCCTTCCACCTCGACTTGCGTCACGACCGAGTTCGCGATGAAGCACTCGCGGTGCGAGCGCTCGTGCAGCTCGGCCAGCGCCTCCGCCGAGGGAGGCGCCCCCGCGAAGACGACCCGGGGCCGCAGCACGACGCGCGTCATCGCGAGCTTGCCCGCCTCGTTCTTCGCCAGGAATCCGACCGCGTCGTCCTCGTAGGCGTCGACGACCAGGCGCTTGCGCGACGCGATCGCGAGGAAAGTCAGCATGTGGCAGCTCGAGAGCGAGGCCACGAAGGCCGCCTCGGGGTCGACGCGCTCGGGGCTGCCGCGGAAGGCCGGCGCGGCCGTGGCCGGGACGCGCACGCCGCCCTCGAAGGCCCAGACGTGGTCGCGCGGGTAGGACTCGTAGCCGAACTCCACTCCGGCTCGCTCCCAGCCGACGTGCACGCGGTGCTCCGACACGGGGACCTCCTCGGGGGGGCGGGGACGGTGTTCAGATCTTTCGGATATTCAGATTCTCCGCGGAGGGCTCACGAGGTCCCCGCAGTGAGAGAGAATCTGAATATCCGAAAGATCTGAACACCGTCCCCGCTAGCCGCCGCGACGGTAGCATCGCTACCGGCCGGCGATCTCCGCCACGCCCTCGAGGGCGAGCTCGAGCGCGAGGACGGAGAGCAGCACGCGCACCGCCGTGCGAAAGACCCGATCGGGCACGCGGTCGAGGAGCCGCGCGCCGATCGCGGAGCCGAGGATCGACCCGGCGCAGAGGCCGACGAGCGGGAGTGCGAAGGCGGCGAAGTCGAAGCCCGTGGCGCCGAAGAGTGCGATCTTCGAGAGGTGCTGGAAGATCTGGCAGGCCGCGAGCGTGCCGACGGTCGCCTGCGTCCCGAGGTCGAGGGCCAGGATGAAGGGCGCGAGCAGCGGGCCCGTGGCGCCGACGGAGGTGCTGGCGAAGCCGACGAGTGCGCCGCCCCAGGCGAGCGCGCGCCGGGGATCGCCGCCCGCGGGCTTCCCGAAGCGCAGCCAGCCGGGGGCCCAGGTGGCGACCAGCACGAAGGCGCCGATCCAGAGGCGCCCCGCGTCGGGCGGGACGGAGCGCAGGAGCAGGAGCCCCAGCGCGCCCGCGGGCAGGAGGGGCCATGCGAAGCGCCAGACCGCGTCCCAGCGCACGTGCGCGCGCTGGAACCAGGCGCGCGAGGCGTTCGAGACCAGCTGCACTACGCCGTGCACGGGGATGGCGACGACGGGGTCGAGGGTGAGGAGGAGCGCGGAGAGGAGCAGCATCCCTCCGGCGAGCCCCATCACGCCGGAGACGACCGAGGTTCCCACGGAGACCGCGGCGAGCACGAGCCAGGTCGAGAGGTCGATCGGTGCCTCCTCGGTCGCGGTTCGCGCGAAGGGGTAGAGTAACCCCCGCGATGGGCCGCCCGCTCGAGGAGACCGTGCGCGCGCTCGAGGCGCGACTCGCCCGGCTCGAGGCCGAGGAGGAGATCCGCCGGCTCAAGGCGCGCTACGGCGCGCTCGTCGACGCGCGCTACGGGCAGGGCGGCGCGCGACCGCGCGGAGAGATCGAGCCCCTCGCCGGCGAGATCGCGGAGCTCTTCACCGAGGATGCGGTCTGGGACGGCGGCCAGGGCCTCGGCCTCTGCCGCGGGCGCGAGGCGATCCGCGCGCGCTTCCTCGAGCCGACGCTCCGCTTCTCGTGGCACTACTTCGTGAAGCCGCGGATCGAGGTCCTGGGCGAGTGCGCCCGCGGAACCTGGGACCTGCTCGCACCCTGCACCACGCGCGACGGCGTCGCGAGCTGGCTGGCCGGTGTCGAGGACGACGAGTACCAGCGCGTGGACGGCCGCTGGCTGCACGCCGCGATGCGCCTGCGGGTGGTGTTCCTCGCTCCCCACGCGGGGGGCTTCCCGCCCCGGGGCTGAGGGCGTAGAGCACGACCTCCGCGTCGCGATGCAGCGGTCGCAGCAGGGTGTCGTCCGCGAGCGCCGCGCGGAGCTGCGCCGGCCACTCGATCCCCCAGTCGGTGTGGGCCACGAGCACGTGGGTCACGTCGCGCTCGCGAAGCAGCCGGAGGAGTCCCTCGGTATCCGAAGTCGTGCGGAGCCACTGGTTCAGCTGGGAGGCCTGGAAGAGCGAGTCTGCGAGAAAGGCCCGGCGGCAGAAGAAGCTCCGGTTCGTATTGAGCATCAGGATGCGCGCCTCGGGCGGGAGCTCGGCGTTCACGTAGCGGCAGTGGGGCGGGACGGCGGAGTCGAGCAGCGCCTGCTCTCCCTGCCTCGCGAGCGCGAGGAGCTCGGCGAGGCGCGGCGCCGCGCCGTGGACCGCGGCCGCGGCCACCGCCGCCGCCGCGAGGAGCGCGAGCGCCTCGAGCGGGGCGCGCCGGCCCGGCGCGAGCGCCTCGGCCGCGCGCGCACACCCGATGGCCGCGGCGCAGGCGAGGAAGGGCTGCGCGGGGAGCAGCAGGCGCACGCTCTGCGAGCCCAGGAACCAGGCGGCGACGTAGAGGAGCGCCGGCAGCGCGAGGCTCCGCGCCGCGCGGTCGACGGCGCAGCCCCACGCGACGAGCGGGAAGAGCAGCGCCCAGACCGGGTGGAGCATGCCGTGGAAGGGCCCGGCCGCCGCACGATCGGTGAGGCGCAGCGGAAGCAGCAGGAAGTCCCACGGCGTGCGGCCCATGCCGAAGGCGCGGTGGTGCGCCGCAGTGCGCGCGGCGAGCTCCGCGCTCCACTCCTCGCCGCCGCCCCGGAAGAGGGCCCAGAGCGCAGGGTGGAGGGGATCGCCCATGAGCGCGTAGCTGCGCAGCCACCAGGGAGCCGCGAGGGCGAGCGCCGGGAGGAGCAGGCACGCGAGGTCGCCGAGGATCGCCCGCGGCGCGCGGCGGTGGGCCAGGCCGCGCCCGAGCTCGAGCGCCGCGAAGACCGCGGCGGCGAGCCCGCCGATCACCTTCGTCGCGGCCGCGCCGCCGAGGAAGGTCCCCGCCAGCGCGAGGAGCGCGCGCCGTCTTCCGGGAGGCTCTGCGGCCGCCGCCGGATCCCAGGCGCACCACGCCAGGAAGAAGAAGAGCGCGAAGGCCAGGTCCACGTAGGCCGTGCGGATCTCGAAGCCGAGCGAGGGGTCCACGAGCAGCAGCGCGGCGGCGAGGCAGCCGGCCGCCGGACCCGCCTCCTGGCGCGCCACCCGGGCGGCGGCGACCACGAGAAGGCACCCGCAGCCGAAGTGCAGCGTCTGGGCCAGCACGTGGTCGCGCAGCGCGAGTGCCACCGCGTACAGGAGCTCGGTCGCGAGGGGCCACGTCGAGTAGACGAAGAACGGGATGCGGACCAGACCGCCCGCCTCGAGAAAGATTCGCGGGAGGGTCAGGTGGTAGCTGTCCGCGTCCCCGACGATGCGGGGATCGAGGGCCTGCAGGAAGCAGACGCCGAGGGCGAGCGCGAGGCAGACGAGCGCCGCCGTCTCGCGGGCCCCGACCGCGGGTCGCCGGCGCGGCCGCCGTGCGGCCCGCGCCGTCGCGCGAAGCGCCAGGCCGGCGCCCGCGAGCGCGGCGACCCACGCGGCCGCGCGCAGCCAGGCCGGACGCAGCGCGCCCGCGGCGGCCAACGCGAAGAGGGCGGCGCTCCAGCCGATCATCCCGAGGGCCACGGTCGCGATCACCGGGAGGCGAGTCGCGCGGACCGGCGCGCGCAGCGCGCGGGCGATCCCGCTCCCCGTGGCCCAGAACCCGAGGAAGAGCGCCGCCGCGAGGGCGGCGTGCACGAGCGCGTAGGCCACGCGGCGAGTGTGCGGGATTCGCGAGGCCGTGCAACGCGAGTGGCCTACAATGCGGCGACCCCCAGGAGCGCCTGCGGGATGCGCATTGGTCGAGCTCGGTGACGCCCGCCGCGGTGGAGGCGGCCAAGGCGGCGATCGCCATCGCCGCGGCGCTGCTCCTGTTCTGGGGCGCGTGGCTGCGGCGAGCGGGTCGCCCCGAAGCGCAGCGCGGGCTTCGGGACGCGGCGCTCGCGTTCCTGGCCATCGCCGCGCTGCTCGGCTCGTGGAACTTCCTGCGCTTCCACCATCCCGGCTTCCTGCACGCCGACCTCGTGCCGTACTACCTCGGCACCAAGTACTTCCCGGAGCTCGGCTACGCGCGGCTCTACGAGTGCATCGTGGTCGCCGATCACGAGGCGGGTCTCGGGGCGCGCGCGGCCGGCCGCGTCGTCACGGACCTCGAGACCTACGAGCTGCGAGACACGCGCAGGGTCCTCGCCGATCCGGGGCGCTGCAAGCGGGGCTTCGCGCCGGAGCGCTGGAGCGCCTTCCGCGCCGACGTCGACTGGTTCCGCGGGATCTTCACGCCCGAGGGCTGGGAGGGGTTGCAGCGCGACCACGGCTTCAACGCGACGCCGCTCTGGGCCGCGATGGGAGGGCTCCTGGCGCGGAGCCCCGCGTCCGCGACCCAGGTCGTGGCGCTCGCCTGCCTCGACGTCGCTCTCGATCTCGCGAGCTTCGCCGCGCTCGCCTGGGGCTTCGGCTGGCGGGCCGCCGCCGTCGCGCTGGTCTACTGGGGCACGAACCGCGTGGCGGGCTTCGACTGGACCGGAGGGGCCTTCCTGCGCCACGACTGGACCGCGGGGATGCTCGTCGGGCTCGCCTGCCTGCGCCGCGGCTTCCCGCTCGCCGCGGGGATCCTCTTCGGCGCCGCGACCGGCCTGCGAGCGGTTCCTGGCGTGCTCTTCCTCGGTCCGGCCCTCGCGGCGTTCGTGCAGGCGTTGCGCACGCGCCGCCTCGCGCCACGGCGCGAGACGCTGCGGCTCGCGCTCGGCGCCGGCCTCGCGGCCCTCCTGCTCCTGCCGGTCTCGGCGGCCTGGCTCGGGGCGGAAGCCTGGCGCGAGTTCGCCGCGAACCTCTCGCATCACCGGTCCGTCCCGGCGACCAACACGCTGGGCCTGCGCAGCGCGCTCTCGTGGAGCCGCGAGGGGCGCCTCGCACGGGTCCTCGACGCGTCCCCGGATCCGGCCCGCGCGTGGAAGGAGCGGCGCGTCGCCGCGTTCGCGCAACGCCGCGCCCTCTTCCTCGTCGCGGCGGCGGCCTGGCTCGCGCTCCTCGCGGTCTCGGCCGCCCGACAACCGATCTGGGTCGCGGCCGTCCTCGGCACCGGCGCCATCCCCTTCGTCCTCGACGGGGCCTGCTACTACGCCGCCTTCCTCGCGGCGTGGGGACTCCTCTGGCTCCGCCGCGAGGCGGTCGGCGTCGCGCTCTGCGCGCTCGCGGCGCTCGAGGGTGCGATCGCCGCCCTGCTCCCCGAGCCGGACGATGCCTTCGCGGCGACGAGCGTCGCGGTGCTCGCCTTCGTGGCGTTGGCCACCTGGCTCGTGGCCACACCGCGAGCGCGGGCCGCGCCGTGACCCGCCGCGAAGGCTGGATGCTCGCCGGTCTCGCGGCCCTCTTCGCGATCGGGATCGCGCGCGCGGTCCAGCTCGCCTGGGTCTGCGACGACGCCTTCATCTCGCTCCGCTACGCGGAGAACCTCGTGGCCGGGCACGGGCTCGTCTACAACCCCGGCGAGCGCGTCGAGGGCTACACCAACCTGCTCTGGACGCTGCTCCTCGCGGCGTGGCTCCGCGCGGGCGTGGACCCGATCCGCGCCGCCGAGCTCCCCGGCATCGCGGCCTACGCCGGGCTCGCGCTCGTGCTGGCGTGGGAGTCGTGGCGCCGCTCGCGCGCGCCCGGGCGCGCGTTCCTGCCGCTGGCCGCTGCGCTCGTGCTCGTCTGCGACGATTTCCAGGTCTGGGCGACCGGGGGCCTCGAGACCTCGCTCTTCGGGCTCCTCGCGGCGGCCGGGCTGCTCGCCACCCGCGACGCTCCGGAGCGCGCGGCGCGACCCGGGCTCGCCGGGGTCCTGCTCGCGCTCGCCGTGCTGACGCGCCCCGACGGCCTGCTCTTCGCGGCGGCGGGCGTCGCTTCCTGGTGGCTGCCGCGCGACCGCCGCCCGCCCCGCGAGCGCCGTCGCGCCGCGCTCGCGACGCTCGCGCCGGCGGTGGCGGTGGTCGCGGTCCTCGTTGCGTGGAAGCTCGCCTACTACGGCGAGCTCCTGCCGACGGCCTTCTACTCGAAGTCCGCGACGCGCCCCTACGTCGGCCAGGGGATGCTCTATCTCGGGGTCTACCTGGCCAAGAACTGGTTCCTGCTCGCCGCGGCCGCCCTGGCGCTCCTGGCCACCGCCGGCGGCGCACGGGCGCTGCCGCGGGCGGCGCGCGCCGACGAGCTCTTCTGGCTCGCGAGCGCGGCGCTCTTCGTCGCGTACATCGTGTGGGTCGGCGGAGACTTCATGGCGGCGCGCCGGCTGCTCCCGGCGATGCCCCTCGTCTTTCTCGCGCTCGAGGACCCCCTGGCGCGCTTCACCGACCGCGACCGCGGCGCGCTCGCGGCCGCCGCCCTGCTCGTCGCCGCGGCGCTCCCCGCGCCGGTCTTCGCCCGCTACGCGCGCATCAACACGATCGGCGAGGAGCGCCTCTTCTATCCGCGGGAGGCGATCGAGGCGCGCCGGCGCCAGGCCGAGGCGGTGGGCGCGGCGCTCGCGGCAGGCGGCGCCCGCGTGGCCTTCGAGGGCGGCCTGTGCGTGTTCGGCTACTGGAGCCGCCTGCCGTACCTGGTCGAGCTCACCGGGCTGACCCAGTACTCGCTCGCGAAGCAGCCGCTGCGCGAGCGCGGGCCGATCGGCCACGAGAAGGGGGCCGACGACGCCTGGCTGCGCGAGCACGGCGTCCACTTCGTGGTGAGCCAGGACTTCCCGCCGGTCGCGATCTCCAGGCCCCGCCGGCACGACGAAGTCGTCTTCGCCGACCTCGCCCGCGCGCGCGTCGTCCTCTACTCGGACGCGGTGATGGACGGCCTGCGCGGGAGGCCCGACGTCGACTTCGTGCCGATCGAGCGCGTGCTCGAGGCGTCGGCGCGCGAGATGGAGGCCGCTTCGCCCGCGCGCGCCCGCGAGATCCTGGACGGCCTCGAGCCCTGGTACTTCGACCACGCGGGCGCGCGCGGCGAGGAGCGGGCGCGCCCCCTGCGCGAGATCCTGGCGCGCAAGCTCGCGCAGCCCGGTTGACTACGCTCGCCTGTGGCTCGCTGCGCGCGGCCTCTGGCCGCTTGCGAGCGAGCTAGCGCGTGACGTGGGCGATCCGGGCGACCGCCTCCTCGACGTTCTCGCGGGAGTTGAAGGCGGAGAGGCGGACGTAGCCCTCGCCGGCGGAGCCGAAGCCCGCGCCCGGCGTGCAGACGACGTGGGCCTCGGCGAGCCAGCGGTCGAAGCACTCCCACGACGAGAGTCCCCGCGGCGTGCGCGCCCAGACGTAGGGGGCGTGCTCGCCGCCGAAGACGCCCAGGCCCGCCGCGCGGAGCCCCTCGCGGATGCGCCGCGCGTTCTCCATGTAATAGGCGATCTGCTCGCCGGTCTGCTTGCGGCCCTCCGGCGTATGGACGGCGGCCGCCGCGCGCTGCACCGCGTAGGGGACGGCGTTGTACTTGGTGGCCTGGCGCCGGGCCCAGAGGCCGTGCAGGGGCACGCGCTCGCCCGATCCCGCGGAGCCTACGAGCGTCTTCGGCACCACGGTATAGGCGCAGCGCACGCCCGTGAAGCCCGCGCGTTTCGAGTAGCTGCGCATCTCGATCGCGCACTCGCGCGCGCCGGAGATCTCGTAGATCGAGCGCGGCAGCGCCGGGTCCTGGATGTAGGCGTCGTAGGCCGCGTCGAAGACGATCACCGCCTGGCTCGCGCGGGCCCAGGCGACCCAGGCCTCGAGCTTCGCGCGCGAAACGACCGCGCCGGTCGGATTGTTGGGCGAGCAGAGGTAGACGAGGTCGACCGGAGCGTCCGGCGGACCCGGCGTGAAGCCGTTCGCCTCGTCTCCGGGGAGGTAGACGATCCCCGCGTAGCGGCCGTCCGGGCCGACCCCCCCGCTGCGGCCCGCCATCACGTTCGTGTCGACGTAGACGGGATACACGGGGTCGGTGACCGCTATGCGGCAATCCGCGGCGAAGATCTCCTGGATGTTCCCGCTGTCCTGCTTGCTCCCGTCGGAGACGAAGATCTCGTCGTGCGCGATCTCGACGCCGCGCTCGGCGTAGTCGTGCCGGGCGATCGCCTCGAGCAGGAACTCGTAGCCGTTCTCCGGCCCGTAGCCGCGGAACCCCGTCGCGGTCGCGAGCTCCTCCACCGCCGCCAGCATCGCCCGGACCAGCGCGGGCGCGAGCGGGAGCGTCACGTCGCCGATCCCGAGCCGGATCACGCGCGCGTCGGGGTGCGCCTCCTGGAAGGCCGCCACGCGCCGCCCGATCTCGGGAAAGAGGTAGCCGGCCCGGAGCTTGCGGTAGTTCTCGTTGATCCGCGCCATGGGGCGCGCAAGATAGCAATCAATCGCCCGCGCGCTGGCGCGCGGCGCGGGTCTCTTGCGCTTCACCTCGTGCCAGGGGCGGGTGCCAGCACCGTGCCGCTGCGCCCCGGCCACTCGCGTCGCGCGGCTCGAAATCGCTGTGGCCGAGGTCTGCGAGCGAGCACGTCGAGCGCGATCTCCTCGAGCGTCCACACCGGCGCGCCTGCATCGCGGATGCCTCGCAGCAGCTGCTCGAGGAAGGGGGCGTAGCGTCCGCCTTCGACCTCGGCGTGGAGCGGAATCACTCGCGCCGGAGCCTCCCCTCGCGGCTCGAGCACGCGCCGCGCGCACGCCTCGAGGTCGCGCTCGCCGAGCGTGAGGAGCTCCTCGAGGCAGGGTTCTGTGGTCGGGATCTGGAGGGTGATGGACGCGTAGCCGTCGAGCTCGGGGAAGCCCGGGGCGCCGTCGCGCGCGTCGCTCGCATAGAGGAAGTCGAGCTCGTCCTGCACGCGAAGGCCGAGCGGCGTCTGGTACCAGGCCGGCGCCGCCGATGCGTGCGGCGCGCGGCCCAGGATCGATTCGAAGGCGTCCCAGGCGCGGGCGTACTGCTCGGCAATCTGCTTCTCATCGAGCTCGTCGAGGTGGTCCTGCCACAGGCGATGGTCCCAGCCGTGGATGCCCACCTCGTGCCCCTCCGCGGCGATGCGCCGCACGAGGTCCGGAAAGCCCAGCGCGACGAGGCGCGCCGGCAGCAGGGTGCCCGAGACGATCGTGCGCCAGCCGTAGAGGCGCGGCGCGCCGGTGCGCCACATCTTGGTGAGGAAGCCGGGTCGGGAGAAGACGTTCCAGATCGCCTTGCCCGCGTTGTCGGGCCCGAAGGAGAGGAAGAAGCTGGCGCGCACGCCCCAGCGCGCGAAGGTGTCGAGGAGTCGGGGAACGCCGTCGCGCATCCCGTCGTGGGTATCGACGTCCACCTTGAGGGCGAAGGGCCGGGGTCCCTCGCTCACGGCCCCTCCGCGCCGAGCTCGTAGACGCGGTAGACGCCCTCGGCCGTCGGCCAGGAGCGGATCTCGCGCAGCTCGGGGAGATCGCCCGGGAAACCCGGCATCGGGAAGTCGCCCTGGAGGACGAGGCCGCGCGGGCTCTCGCGGAGGAAGCTCCGCACCTCGTCGGGAGCGTGGAGGTTGCGGAGAATCACCCCGGCGTAGAAGGGGAGCGCGCCGCGCATCGGCTCGTCGAGCTGGTAGGCGACGAGGGGGCGCCCGTCTCTCGCGACGGCCGCGATCGCCAGGGCCACCGGGCGGAGGTCGCGCCCCGCGTCGCCGGAAGCGCGCAGGGCGACGTTCCAGAAGACCGCCACCGCGAAGGCCAGCACGGCGAGCTGGCGGGGGGCGCGGCTGGGCGTGGAGGCGATCCAGGCCCCGACCGCCGCGGCGAGGGGCGGCAGCGCCGGAAGGAGGTACAGGGTGCGCTTCGTCCCCGCCAACGAGAGGAGGAGCAGGCCCGCCGGGAACACCGAGGCCCCGAAGCGGATCATCCGCGCGTTCCAGCCGGCCGGAAGGGCTGCTCCGAGCACCCACGCTCCGAGGGCCGGAAGCACCGCGATCCAGGGGCCCACGACCGCGGGGAGCTTCAGCAGGTAGAACCAGGGCGGCTCCTCGTGGCCTCCCCCGTAGACGTCGACCGGAGGGAAGATGCGGTAGACGACGTTCTGCCAGAAGAACGCGTCGAAGGCCTCGCGACCCGCGCAGGCGTAGAGCGCCGCCGGCCACGCGGCGCAGCCCGCCGCGAGCAGCAGCAGTCCCGGCAGGTGGGCCTTCGAGCGGAGGAAGCACCAGCGCCGCGCGAGGAGCGCGTGGAGCCCGACGGCTCCGCAGAGCAGGATCACTCCGACGGGGCCCTTCACGAGGAAGGCAAGCGCTCCGGCGCCGTACATCAGGAGGACGAAGCGCGGGGGCGACTCCTGATCCGGCCTTCCCTCGCACGCGGCGCGCGCATAAGCCCAGTACCCGAGCATCACGGCCGCGCTGAGCCATGAGTCCACCATCACCTTGTGGCTGAACTTGAAGAAGCTCCATGTGCTCGAGAGCACCATGACCGCCATCAGGCCGGCGGTCCCCGAGGCCATGCGGCGCGCGAGGTCGAAGGTGAGCAGGAGGGTCGCCGCCGCGGCGAGCGCACCCGGCACGCGCGCCATCCCCTCGGAGCTGCCGAAGAGGTGGATCGTGGCGGCGAGGGCCGCGTAGTACAGGGGCGGGTGCTCGAGGAAGGGCTCTCCGCCCAGGTGCGGAACCAGCACGTTCCCGGTGTGCGCGATCTCCCAGGCGATGCCGGCGACGCGCGGCTCGTCGGCCGCTCGCAGCGGGTGGTTGAAGAGGCCCGTGAACGCGAAGGCGCAGGAGAGCAGGAGCGCCAGCGCGAAGGCAGCGTGCCCGCCTGCCGGGGGTCCGCTCGCGACGGGCGCTGCGACGCGAGCGGCGACGCTCAAGCGGAGTCCGGGGCGCGCGGCACCTCTCCACGCTCCGCGTAGTAGGCGACCGTTCGGCGCAGGGCCTCCCGGAGGCCCACCACGGGCTCCCAGCCCAGGATCTCGCGGGCCTTCGTGATGTCGGGCACCCGGCTCTGGATGTCCTGGTAGCCGGACCCGTAGTACTCCTGCGAGGACACCTTCTCGAGGACGGCGGTCTCGCGCAGACCCTCGAAGCCGGGGAACTCCGCGAGGACGTCGACGAGGAGCTCGGCGAGGTCCCGGATCGAGCAATCGTTGTCCGGGTTGCCGAGGTTGAGGATCCGCCCGTCGGTCTTGCCCCGCTCGTCCGCGAGGATCCGCATCAGCGCCTCGACGCCGTCGCTGATGTAGGTGATACAGCGCCGCTGGTCGCCGCCCTCGACCAGCCGCAGGGGCTCGTCGCGCATCAGGTGACCGAGGAACTGGGTCACGACCCGGCTGCTGCCCTCCAGGGCACTCGAGATGTTGTCCAGCCTGGGGCCGATCCAGTTGAAGGGGCGAAAGAGCGTGAAGCGCAGGCCCCGCTCCTGCCCGTAGGCGTAGATCACGCGGTCGAGGAGCTGCTTCGAACAGGCGTAGATCCAGCGCTGCTTGTGGATCGGACCCATCACGAGCGGGCTCCGGTCCTCGGAGAGGATCGGGTCGGGACAGATGCCGTAGACCTCGGAGGTGGAGGGAAAGACCAGCCGCGTCCCGTACTCGACGGCGTGGCGCACGATGCGCAGGTTCTGCTCGAAGTCGAGCTCGAAGACGCGCAGCGGCTCCCGCACGTAGCTCATCGGCGTCGCGATCGCCACGAGCGGGAGGACCACGTCGCACTTCTTCACGTGGTACTCGATCCACTCGTGGTTGATGGAGATGTCGCCGTCCAGGAAGTGGAAGCGGCGGTTCCCGAGGTGCTCCTCGATGCGATCGGCGCAGAGGTCCATCCCGAACACCTCCCAATCGGTGTCGGCGAGGATGCGTGCCGTGAGCGAGTGGCCGATGAAGCCGTTCGCGCCGAGGATCAGGATCTTCACGCTGAGGTCACCTCGCCGCTGCGCAGCCCCTCGGCCGCGGAGCACTCGAAGTCGAGCAGCTCGAGCACCCCGTCGCCGGTGCCCACGAACCACGAGCCGGCCCCGCCCCAGGCCTCGCCGGGGGCGAGGGACGGGCCGCCGGGCGCCGCGGCGCGCGGGGAGCTCTTCCAGACCATGAGACGACCCCCCCGAGCGTCGCTGAAGGCGCCGGGCCAGGGGCGCGTCACGGCCCGGACGAGGTCGTGGATCTCGCGCGCCGGCCGCGTCCAGTCGATGCGCCCGTCCTCGGAGGTGCGCCCGCCGAAGCTCGTCGCCCGCGACTCGTCCTGCGGAACGCGCGGCGCCGTTCCGGCCAGGATGCCCGCGAGCTGCTCGTCGAGGAGCTCCTCGGCGGCGTGCAGGAGCTTGCGGTAGAGCTCGAGCGCGGTGTCGTCGGGGCCCACCGGCACCCGGCGCTGCGCGAGGACGTCGCCCGCGTCCGCGCGCGTCACCATGTCGTGCAGGGTCACCCCCGACTCGGTCTCCCCGTGTACGAGCTGCCAGTTGAGGGGACTCCTCCCCCGGTAGCGCGGCAGGAGCGAAGCGTGCAGGTTCACGGCTCCATGGCGCGGGATCGAGCGGATGGGCTTCTTCACCAGGTGTCGATAGTGGAAGCTCAGGACCACGTCGGGCGCGAGCCCCGCGATCCGGTCCACCCAGCGCGGCTCGTTGATCGACGTGGTGATGTGGGTGGGGATTCCGGCGCCGCGCGCGATCTCCGCGACGGACCCGAACCAGCTTCCCTCCGCCGGGTCGGGCGCGTAGGTGAAGACGGCAGACACCGGCACCCCGCGCCGCAGCAGCGTCCGCAGGCCCACGCAGCCCATCTCGTGGTAGGCGAGCACCACGACGCTCACGGGCGGCTCCCCTCGGTCTCACCCTCCTCGCCGGGAAAGCGCGCCTGCACCAGGTAGGGGGGCCGCTCGCGCACGTGCTGGAAGATGCGGCCGATGTACTCGCCCAGCAGACCGAAGGCCACGAACTGCGCACCGACGAAGACGAAGAGGATCGCGAAGAGGGTGAAGACCCCCTCGGCGGCCCACTCGCTCCCGAGGAGGAGGCGCATCCCGAGGAGGAAGGCGCCGAAGCCCACCCCGGCCGCTGCGATCGCCATCCCCAGCACGAAGAGCAGACGCAGCGGCGCCACCGAGAAGCTCGTGAGCAGATCGAGCTGGAGCGAGAGCAGGCGGCGCAGCGAGTAGGCCGAGGCGCCCTGGGCGCGCGCCGCGTGTCCGACGGGGATCTCCACGGGTCTTCGCGCGTAGAGGGCCGCGAGCGCGGGGATGAAGGTCTGGAGCTCCGGGCGGCGGAGCATCGGCTCCACGACGTTGCGGTCGTAGCCCCGCAGCATGCAGCCGAAGTCGCGCAGCTCGATCCCCGACGAGGCGCGCACCACGCGGTTCACGAGGCGCGAAGCCCCCTTGCGGAAGGCGCTGTCCCTGCGCCCCTCGCGCCAGGTGTTCACCAGGTCGTGTCCGTCGCGAAGGGCGGCCACGAGGCGCGGGATCTCCTCGGGCGGGTTCTGGAGGTCGGCGTCGAGCGTCACGATCCACTGGCCCCGCGCCTCTGCGAAGCCCGCCATCACCGCGGCGTGCTGGCCGTAGTTTCGGGCGAGGGAGACGATGCGCAGGCCCCGCCGCGTCTTCTGCTCCCGGAGGAGGAGCGCGAGGGTCGCATCGGGCGAGCCGTCGTCCACGGCCACGACCTCGAAGGGGAGGCGCAGTCCCTCGAGCACGGGGTACAGACGCTCGAGGAGCGCGCCGACGTTCCCCGCCTCGTTCAGCATCGGGATCACGACCGAAAGCCGCGGCGCGCTCACGCAGGCCTGCGGTGTGCCGCGATCGCATCGCGCAGGGCCGCGACGACGTCGTCTACGTCGGCGTCCTCGAGGCCCGGAAAGAGCGGGAGCGAGAAGATGCGGTCGCCGTTGTACTCGGTGCAGGGAAGCTGCCCGCGCGCGTAGCCGTAGCGTTCCCGGTACCAGTGGGTGAGGTGGAGGGGCACGAAATGGAGGCCCGTGCCGATGCGGCGCTCGCCCAGGGCCTGCATGAAGGCATTGCGGTCGAGGCTCACGGCATCGAGGTCGAGCCGTACGACGTAGAGGTGCCAGGCGTGGACCACCGGATAGGGGACGCGCCCGAGGGGCTGGACCTCCGGGACTTCGCGCAGCAGGGCGTCGTAGCGCGCCGCGAGCTCGGCGCGCCTGCGGTTGAAGCGCTCGAGCTTGCGCATCTGGCACAGGCCGAGGGCCGCCTGGATGTCCATCATGTTGTACTTGAAACCCGGCTCGAGCACGTCGTAGTGGGGCGGGCTGCCGCGCTCGTAGCGGCTCCAGGCGTTCTTCGACACGCCGTGGAAGGAGAGCAGCCGGATCCGCGCGGCGCGGGCATCGTCGCGGCACACGACCATGCCGCCCTCGCCCGTCGTGACGTTCTTGATCGGGTGGAAGCTGAACACGACGAGCTCGCCGCTGGCCCCGATCTCGACCCCGCGGTAGGCGGCGCCCACGGCGTGCGCCGCGTCCTCGATCACGGGGATTCCCCGTTCGGCCGCCAAGCCCCGGAGGGCGTCGAGGTCCGCCGGCTGTCCCGCGAAGTGGACGGGGACGATCGCCCGGGTGCGCTCGCCGAGGCGCCGCTTCACGTCGTCGGGGTCGAGGTTCAGCGTGTCGCGCTCCACGTCCGCGAAGACGGGCCGGGCTCCGCACAGCTCGACCACGTTGGCGGTCGAGGCCCAGGTGAGCGACGGGAGGATCACCTCGTCGCCCGGCGCGAGGTCGAGGCTCGCCATGGCGAGGTGCAGGCCGGCCGTCGCCGAGCTCACCGCGATCGCGTGGGGAGCCGCGAGCCGCTCGCGGAAGAGCGCCTCGAACTCGGCGGTGCGCGGGCCGGTCGTGATCCAGCCGGAGCGCAGCACCTCGCTCACGGCCTCGATCTCCTGCGCCTCGAGAGTCGGCCTCGAGAAGGCTAGCGGTCGATCGCGCATGGTCGAGGCACGACGCGTGCTAGCACTGGGATGCAGCGCTCGAGCGACATGCGGCGCCCCCCGGATCGGGAGCCTAGGAAAGGAGGATGTCGCGCCGCTGACGGCGGGATTACGAGATCGTCATGTCGCCTGTCTTGGCGCCGCTCTCCGGCGGCGGGTACTCGGCACGCCCTGTTGCCGGGAACCACAGGGTGACCCGGGTCCCGATCCCGACCTCGGTCACGAGCGATACCGAACCCCCGTGGAGAGCCGCGATGCTCTTCACGATCGAGAGCCCGAGCCCGGCTCCGCCGCCTCGCGCTGCGTCGACCCGGTAGAGGCGCTCGAAGAGGTGGGGCAGGTGGGAGGCGGCGATGCCGCGGCCCGTGTCCGAGACCTCGACGCGCACGCCCCCGGGGTCCGCCCTGCTCGCCGCCGCGACGCTGCCGCCGCGGCCCGTCGCCGCGATCGCATTCTCGATCAGATTGCCCACGGCGCTCTGGAGCAGCGAGCGATCGAGGCTCGCGCGGGTGTCCGACTCCGCAGCGACCCGAAGGCTCACTCCCGCTTCAGCGGCGAGCGGCTCGTAGAACTCCGCAATCGCCACGAGCTCCTGCCCGAGGTCGAGGGGCTGGCGGCGCATCGCCTGGCCGCGTCCCTCGGCGCGCGCGAGGAAGAGCAGGCTGTCGATCAGCCGCGACAAACGCGTGCACTCCTCGAGGCACGACCCCAGCAGATTGCGGTACTCCTCCGGCGCGCGAGGTCGCGCCAGCGCGACCTCCACCTCGCCCCGAAGGTTGTTGATCGGAGTTCGCAGCTCGTGCGCGATGTCCGCCGAGAAGCGGGACAGCTGCCGGAACGCGCGCTCCAGCCCGTCGAGCATCTCGTTCGACGTCGACGCGAGATCCAGGAGCTCGCTCGGGAGACCGGCCGTCGCGATCCGTTCGTGGAGCGTCGTCGAGCGGATCCGACGCAAGGTCGCTCCGATGCGGGAGACCGGGCGTAGGCCACTGCGCGCCATGCCGAGGCCTCCGAGCGCGCAGGCGATCAGGGCCGCGACCAGCACCAGCGCCACGCGGCGGCGAGCTCCGGCGAGCAAGGCCTCGTCCACCGTGCGGTCCGAGGCGATCTGGGCGATGCAGGTCCTGCCGCCGACTTCGATCGGGAATCGGAGCGCGCGCAGATCGAAGGACCTTCCGCTGGGGGCGGTGCGCCGGAGGCTCGGGCCGAGCTCGCTCCCCATCGGCGCCGGCTCCGGAAACGATTCCGCGGAGAGCCCCAGCTCGGCCATCGCCTTCGTCTCCGCGATGGTCGCACCCGCCTCGTCGAGGAGGCGGACGAAGAGCTTCGCATTCGGCCCCCCCGCCCACTCCACCACGACCTCGTCCACGATCTCGGGGAAGTCCGTGCGCAGCACCACCGCGAGCGTGTAGAGCTTGTCGGCGAGGAACTCGGCTTCCGCGCGCTCGAGGCTCCTGGCCATCGTCCAGTACAGGAAGCTCGTGGCGGCCAGGACGAGCCCGAACGCGGAGGTCGCGTACCAGATGGCCAGGCGGGTCGCGAGAGACCTCGAGCGGAGGCGACGGTCCCGCATCGGGTCAGCTCCGGTCCTCGAGCACGTAACCCACGCCGCGGACGGTGTGGATCAGCTTGCGCTCGAAGGGCTCGTCGACCTTCGAGCGCAGCCGGCGCACGTGGACGTCGACCACGTTGCTTCCCGGGTCGAAGTTCATGTCCCACACCTGCTCGGCGATGACCGTCCTCGACAGAGGTTGCCCGGCCCTGCGCGCCAGCAGCGAGAGCAAGGCGAACTCCTTCGCCGTGAGCTCGACCCGCTGCCCCGAGCGCGCGACGCGCTGCCGCGGGAAGTCGATCTCGAGGTCCGCGATGCGCAGCTGGTCCGGCTCGCGGGCCACGCCGCGCCGCAGCACCGATCGGATCCGCGCCAGCAGCTCCGAGAACGCGAACGGCTTCACGAGGTAGTCGTCCGCCCCGAGATCCAGGCCGCGGACGCGGTCCTCCACGAGGTCCCGCGCGGTCAGGAAGACGACGGGCGTCACCCGACCCGCCTGGCGCAGGCTCGACACCACGGACCAGCCGTCGCGCCGCGGCAGCATCACGTCGACGATCAGGAGCGCGTAATCCCCGTCGCGAGCGAGCTCGAGCCCGGCCTCGCCGTTCGACGCCACGTCCACCACGAAGCCGCTCTCGCCGAGCCCCTTCGCCAGGTAGGCGGCCGTCTTCGCCTCGTCCTCGATGACCAGGATCTTCACTCCGCGCCTTGCCCGCGAGTCTAGCCCGATGGGCTTCGCTCGCCTGCGGCTCGCTGCGCACACCCTTCGGGCGCTTGCGCGATGAGCTTCGCTCGCCTGCGGCTCGCTGCGCGCGTCTGCGGCGCTTGCGCCCCCACGTTCCTCCGCTGCTGCGCTCGGCGAGGCTTACGCGGGGTCGACGAGGACGCCCGGATTCAGCACGCCCGCCGGGTCGAGCGCGGCCTTTGCGGCGCGCAGCGCGCGCGCGAAGAGCTCGGGGCGCTCGCGGTCGTAGCCGCGGCGGTGGTCGCGGCCGACGGCGTGGTGGTGGGTGATGGTGCCTCCGAAGCGCAGGATCGCGTCGCTCGCGGCCGACTTGATCGCGTCCCATTGCTCGAGCTCGGCGCCGCGGCGGCCGCGCGCGAGCACCGTGTAGTAGGGCGCGGGACCGTCGGGGTAGACGTGGGTGAAGCGGCAGGCGACCGTGCCCGCGCCGCAGACGCGCGCCACGGCGTCGCGCGCGGCCTGCATCACGCCGGCGTGGAAGCGCTCGAAGCGGTCCCAGGTCACCGCCGTCTCGAAGGTCTCCGAGATCACCGCGGCGCGCACCAGGACGTCGCGCAGGTACGGGGCCTGGAGGAACGCGCGGCGCCACGCGCCGGCGGCGCCCTCGTGAGCGGCCACGGCGTCGCTGCGCGTGCCGCCGGCGCCGGCCGGCACCTCGCCACCCGCGTCGCGGCAGCACTCGAGAGCACGCGCCATCCAGGCGTCGAGCGCATGATCCGCCGATTCGAAGCCGAGGACCAGGATCGCGGCGTCGCCCGCGCCAGCGCCCGAGGTCGCGGCCTCCTGCGCGTCGAGGAGCCGGCAGTTGCTCGGAAAGAGACCCGCCTGCGCGAGACGGCGCACCGCCTCCGCGCCGCGCGCGAAGGCGTCCTCGCCGGCGAAGCGCAGCGCGGCCGACGCGCGGAAGCGCGGGCGGTCCTGGAGGCGCACCCACGCCTCGACGATCACGCCGAGGATGCCCTCGGAGCCGATCCAGAGCCGATCGGGGCTCGGGCCCGCGCCCGAGGCGGGGAGCCGGCACGTCTCGAGGGTCCCCGACGGGGTCACGACGCGGAGCGACTCCACGAAGTCGTCGATGTGGGTGTAGAGCGTCGCGTAGTGCCCGCCCGAGCGCGTCGCGATCCAGCCGCCGAGCGTCGAGAACTCGAAGGACTGCGGGAAGTGGCGCAGCGTGAGCCCGTGCGGCCGCAGCGCGTCCTCGAGCGCGGGGCCGTAGATCCCGGCCTGGATGCGCGCGGCACGCGAGGTGCGGTCGATCTCGAGCACCGCGTCGAGCTTCGCGAGGTCGATCGAGACCGCGCCTTGGTACGCGTCGCCGACGACGGGCTCGACGCCGCCGCAGACGCTCGAGCCGCCGCCGTACGGGATCGCCGCGATGCGCGCGTCCGTGCACCAGGCGAGCAGCGCCGCCACGTCGGCCTCGTCGCGCGGGTAGGCGACCTGGTCCGGGGGATTCGGGAACTCACCGCGCGCGCCGCGAACGACGTCGCGAAAGCTCTTGCCGTAGGCGTGCGAGGCGCGATCGAACGGCGAGTCGGAGCAGATCGCCGCGAGCGCGGGAGGAGGCGTCACGCGGGGAGCACGCAGTCGAAGGTCCTCGAGACGCGGCTCGGGCGCGAGCGCGAGCTCCGGATCGCCGAAGCGCTCCGCGAGCGCGTGCCGGATCCCCTCGCAGAGCTCCGGCGTGGGTCCCGCGCCCTCGTGCCCCCAGCCCCAGAACTTCCTGCGCGCCACCGATTCCCCTACCGCCCGCTTCCGGGCGCCAGCGCCTCGAGCAGGCGCGCGTCGGGCCCGGTCCAGACCCCGAGGCGGCCGAGCTGCGTGCGTCCCTCCGTCGCGGCCCCGGTTTGCGGCGCGCGCGCGAGTACCCTAACAGATCCGGCCGGCGGGCCGGATCCGGGGCACACTCCGAGCTGGGAAGGGCGAGCATGGCGAGCGGTCGGCGGGGCGGGAAGCGATGCGGCGGCGCGCGGGCGCGCTCGCTCGCGCGCGCGTGGGCGCTCGTGGCGGGCCTCGGACCGGCCGCGGCGGCCGCCTACCCGGGCGGGACCCCGGCCTTCCAGACCGACGTCGCGCCCTACTGCGCGGGCTGCCACTCGTCGCGCAGCGCCGAGGCGCTCGCGGGGACGGGCGCGCGCGCCGACCGCGAGCTCGCGGAGACCAAGCACCTGGCGCGCGTCCTCGCCGGCGAGGAGGGCTACGCGAGCCTCTCCGCGTCGGATCGCGAGGCGCTGGCGCGGCAGGTCCGGGCGCTCGATGCGGCGTCCAGCGTCGCACTCGTCTGCCCCGAGATCGTCGCGCCCGGGGCTGCTTTCGAGGTGGCCGTCGACGTGACGGGAGGCGGCGGGCCGGTCGTGGGCGTCGGGCTCGTCGATGCCGATCATCGCTGGTGGGCGCGGCCGGCGGCTTCGACCGGCTGGCAGGTCGTCGCGCCGCCGCGGGTGACGGGCCCCGACGGGGCGCCGCAGGAGGCCTGGCTGGCGCGCCGCCCCGAGTCGGCGGGCCGCAACCTCTCGTTCGTGAACGTGACCGACGTGGCGAGCGACCCCGCTCGCGAGCGCTTCGCGCGGGCGCGCGTCGTCTTCACGCTGCGCGCGCCCGACCGCCCGGGGAGCTACCCGCTCGCGGCCGTGTTCCTCTACGGCACCGAGAAGTCGAGCGTGCTCGGCTACACCACCGATGCCGAGGGAAACCAGCACGTGCGCGGTGGGCAGGGCGGCGGCTCCGGGCGCGTGCTCTTCACGCCGGTGCGCCGCATCGAGGTGCGCGCCGCTCCCGCGCCCGCCGGCGCGCCGGCGGGCGTGCCGGCTCCGCAGCCGTAGCCGAGGCGGATCGGGCCTACTCGGCCACGACGTTCCCGGCCAGGTCCACGGCGTAGCGGGCCACGGCGAGCCGCCGGCTGCTCAGGCGATCGAGGGGCGCGGGCAGCAGCCGGTAGAGCGTCACCACGAGGCGCGTCTCGATCCCCATGCCGACCACGTCGAGCCGGCCGAAGCCCGGGGCCCGGACGCCGACCACGCGGCGGGGATCCTCGCGGCGCAGCTCCCCCGTGTCGGACGCGCTCCCGGCGATCGCGTGCAGAGGCGGGTCGGGCGCGGAGCCGAGCAGCACCTGGAGCGAGTGCGCGTGGCCGGCGAGGAGGACGTGGACCGGCACGCCCGCGCCGGCGACCGCCGCGCGCATGCGCCTCGCGTACTCCTCCACTCGCGCGGGATCCTCGTCGCGGCTCGCGGCCAGGCCGAAGATCGGGCGGTGCGCCGCCACGATGCGCCAGGGCCCGGGTGCCGCGCGGAGCGCCTCGACTACCGCCCCGGTATCGCCGCCCTGGAAGACGCGCTCCGAGTCGAGGAGCACGAGGCTCACGCCCGGGACGAGCTCGCGAACCTCGGCCGGCCGCGCCGCGAGCCGCCAGTTCGGGACGAAGGCGGGGATCGCGTCGCGCTGGAGCTCGGCGCTCTCGGGGCTCCCGAGGTCGTGGTTGCCGAGGATGGCGTGGATCGGGATCGGGCGGCGCTCGCGCTCGGGCAGATCGCAGGCCCCGGCGAGCTCGCCTGCGCGCGAGCCGCCGGGCGCGACGAAACGACACCAGGGCCTCGCGAGGGTCTCGCGCACGCGGGGGACGAGCTGCGCGGCGAGCAGGCCGCGCGGGTAGAAGTTGTCGCCGAGGGCGAGGAGCGCGTCGGCCGGGCGCTGCTGATCCTCGGCGGCCACGGCGCGCGCCACGCGCAGCAGCTGCGCGTAGTCGCCGGCGTCGTCGGGCGGCGCGCCCGCATCGCCGAGGAAGAGGAGCGACGCGCGCACCACGCCTTCGGGCTCGGCCGTGCCGCAGGCCGCCGCGACGAACGGCGCGAAGAGGCCCGCGGCGAGAAGGCGCGCGATCGGGCGCGTCACGGCGACCGAGGCTACCGGCGCCGCGCGCCTCCCGCCCGGCCGGTGTTCCCGCACCGGAACTTCCCCTATGCTGCGCGCCCCATGCGCGAGGCCCCCGGCCGCTCGCTCTCCGAGCACGCGTCGAAGGAGCTGCTCGACCGCTACGGCGTGCCTCGGGCCCGCGAGCGCCTGTGCGCGACGCCGGAGGCGGCGGCGCGCGCGGCCTCCGAGCTCGGCTGCCCGGTCGTCGCGAAGCTCTGCGGAGCGGGGATCGCGCACAAGACCGAGCGCGACCTCGTGCGCCTCTCGCTCGCGACCCCCGAGGCCGTGCGCGCCGCGGCCCAGGATCTGCTCGCGCGCAGCCGTCCCGAGGACGGCGAGGTCGCCGTCCTCGTGGCGGAGCAGGTGCGCGGACTGCGCGAGCTCATCGCCGGAGTCGTGCGCGATCCGGTCTTCGGCCCCTGTGTGATGCTCGGCCTCGGCGGCGTCCTGGCCGAGGCGCTCGAGGACGTGGTCTTCGCGGCGGCGCCGCTCGACGCGGCCGAGGCGCGCCGCATGCAGGCCGGCCTGCGCTCGCGGGGGCTCTTCGAGCGACCCTTCCGCGGCGAGCCGCCCGTCGATGCCGAGGCGCTCGCGGGCATCCTCGCCGGCCTCGGGCGCCTCGCCGCCGAGCGGCCCGACGTCGCGGCGGTCGACGTGAACCCGCTCGTCGTGCGCGGCGGGACGCCCGTGGCGGTCGACGCGCTCGTCGTGATCGGCGACCCGCCGCCGGCCGCGGCTCCGCGAGCGATCCTCGCGCCCGAGGCGCTGCTCGAGCGCTTCCGCCCGCTCTTCCACCCGCGCGGGATCGCCGTGGCGGGGGCCTCGACCCACCCCGGGAAGTTCGGCTTCGTCGCGCTGCACAACCTGCTGCGCTTCGGCTATGCGGGCGAAGTCTTCCCGGTGAACCGGGAAGGAGCGGAGGTGCTCGGCCTGCGGAGCTACCGCGACGTCCGCGAGCTCCCGCAGGGCCGCGCGGACCTGGTCTTCGTCTGCACGCCCGCGCAGGCGAACGCGGAGCTGCTGCGCGCCTGCGCCGCGCGCGGCGTACGCGCGGCGTTCGTGGCGAGCGGCGGCTACGCCGAGTCGGGCCCCGAGGGCCAGGAGCTCGAGCGCGAGCTCGTCGCGACGGCCGACGCGCTCGGGATGGTCGTGGCCGGCCCGAACGGACAGGGAGTGATCTCGACCCCGCGCTCGATGTGCGCGCAGATCGTGGCCCCGTATCCCCCGTCCGGGCGGATCTCGATCGCGAGCCAGAGCGGGAACCTCGTCTCCGCGTTCCTCAACTACTCGGTCGAATCGGGGATCGGCGTCTCGAAGGCGATCTCGGCGGGCAACTCCGCGCAGACGACCGTCGCCGACTACCTGGCGTACTTCGCCGAGGACCCGGAGACGGCGGTCGTGCTCGCCTACCTCGAGGGCGTGCCCGACGGAGCGCGCTTCGTCGCGGCGCTGCGCAGGCTCACCGCCCGCAAGCCGCTCGTGCTCGTGAAGGGCGGCGCGGCGGCGGCGGGCCAGCGCGCCGCGCGCAGCCACACCGGCTCGCTCGCCAGCGACGACCGGGTCTTCGACGGCCTCTGCCGCCAGCTGGGCGCGCTGCGCGCGCCGACCGTCGAGGACGCCTTCGAGTGGGCCGCCACGCTCGCGACGCAGCCGCTCCCGCGCGGCCGGCGGGTGGTCGTCTTCACGACGGCCGGGGGCTGGGGCGTGCTCGCGGCCGACGCCTGCGCCGCTGCCGGGCTCGACCTGATCCCGCTCCCGGACGCGATCCGCGAGCGCATCGACCGCCTCGTCCCCGCGCGCTGGAGCCGGGGCAACCCGATCGACCTCGCCGGCGGCGAGACCCGCGACACGATCCCCGAGGTCCTCGACCTCGTCTGCGCGCACCCCGAGGTGGACGCCGTGATCCAGCTCGGGATCGGCATCCAGGCCGCCTCCGCGCAGCTGCTGAAGACGGGTCCCTTCTACCCGGGGCACGGTCTCGAACGCATGGTCGCGTTCCACGAGCGTCAGGACCGCCGCTACGCGCAGGCCGCGCGCGAGGCTTCCGAGCGCCACGCCAAGCCCGTGCTCACCGCGACGGAGCTCGTCCACACCGACCGGCACTACGGGAATCCCGGCCCGCGCGGAGTCCGCGAGGAGGGTCGCCTGTGCTTCGCCAGCGCGCACCGCGCGGTCCGCGCCCTGCGCGCCCTCGTCGACTACGCCGAGTTCCGGGGCTCTCGGGGCGGGTAGCGGGGGGCCCCCGGTTCCCCGCGCTGATCCCCCGCTACCGGACGACGAGCCCCTCGCGCACGAGGAAGGCCCGGATCGCCTCGGCCGCGATCGCATGGCCCGCGGGCGAGAGGTGCCAGACGTCGATCCAGAGCGCGTCGTCCCAGGCCGGGTCGGCCGGCGGGCCCGCGCGGGAGGCGCCGACCCGGAGCGCCGGCAGGAGGTCGAGGCAGGCGAGCCCGCGCGCGCGGCAGTAGCTCTCCCACGCCGCCTGCGGCCGGTGCGGATCGGCGGGGTCCATCTGGTAGGCGAGCGGGAAGACGATCACCGCGAGCGGCGCAGAGGCCTCGCGGACCGCGGCGTGCAGCCGGTCGTAGAGCTCGCGCAGCCAGCGCCACTCCGGCGACCGTTCGTCCTCGAGCACCTCGATCCCGAGCTCGTCCTCGAGCGTGAGACAGTTCGGAAAGCGCCCGTCGCGGGTCCGGTAGCAGCGCTCGCGCCAGTCCTCGGCGACGGAGGGCACGAGGGCGGCCGCGAGCCGCCCGAGCAGCGCCGAGTGGGCCGCGGCGCGCGCCGCCCACATCCGGCGCCGGAAGCGCGGCTCGGCCACCGCCTCGTGGTAGGCGGGGTTCGGGATCGCCTCGGCGGGGATCTCGAGGAGCCGGCGGCGGCGGTTCCAGTGCAGCAGCGGGTCGACCACGTCGTTCATGCAGAAGGCCGCGAGCACGAGGTCGGGCTCGAAGGCGTGCCCCACCTCGAGGAAGTAGTGGAGCTCGTTGTACGGCGTGTAGCCGTTCACGCCGGCGTTCACGACCTCGACGCGGCGCTCCGGGGAGTCGAGCGCGAGCTCGAGCCGCTCCGGGAAGGTCTCGCTCCGGCGCACCTGCTGGCCGAGGGCGACGGAGTCGCCGAGGACGAGGATCCGGAACACGCCGGGCGGCTTGGGGATCGCGTAGACGCGGTCGCGCGTCTTCTGCTCGCTGATCGCCGGGTGGTCGGGGTTGAGCTCGAAGAGGCGCCGGCAGCCCTCGCACAGCCGCTCGACCGGCACGAAGTCCGGGGCCGGCTCGTGCTCCTCGCCGAAGACCCGCAGCCCGATCTCACCGGCCAGGAGCGCTACGGCGATCGACCCCGCGAGCAGGGCGATCCGCGCGCGCCGCTCGGATCCCACGCCGCCATTCTGGCCGCGATCGGAGGGCGCGGGAAGCCCCCGCTAGGAAATGACCGCGGGATCGACGTCGACGCCCACCGGGCAGTGGTCGGAGCCGCGCACCTTCGGCAGCAGGAAGGCCCCGCGCACGAAGCGCATCGCGGCGGGGGAGGCGAAGACGTAGTCGATGCGCCAGCCTACGTTGCGCGCGCGGGCGCCCTGGCGCTGGCTCCACCAGGAGTAGTGGCCGGGGCCGGGCTCGAAGCGGCGGAAGGTGTCGATCCAGCCCGCGGCCTCCCAGCGGTCGAGCTCGGCGCGCTCCTCGGGCAGGAAGCCGCTCGTCGCCCGGTTCTCGCGCGGGCGGGCGAGATCGATCTCGCCGTGGGCGGTGTTCCAGTCGCCGAGCACGAGCACGCGGCGCCCGGACCGGCGCAGGCGCTCGAGGCGCCGGAAGAGCGCGGCGTAGAACTCGAGCTTGTAGGGGACGCGGCTATTGTCGCGGTCCTTGCCGCTGCCCTTCGGGAAGTAGACGTTGGCGATCGCGGCGCGGCCGAAGTGCGCGATCTGGAGCCTTCCCTCCGCGTCGAAGCGCGCCTCGCCGAGCGAGGTCTCGACGCGGTCCGGGGGCTGGCGCGCGAAGAGCCCGACGCCGCTGTAGCCGGCGCGCTCGGCCGCGACGAAGCAGGTGGAGTAGCCGCGCGGCGCGCGCAGCCCCGGCGGCAGCTCCTCGAGCGGCGCGCGCACCTCCTGCACGCCGACGAGCCAGGCCCCCGAGCGCTGCAGGAATCGCCCGAACCCCTTACGCGCGCACGCGCGCAGCCCGTTCACGTTCCAGGACAGGATCCGCAACATCCTCCCTGCTTCTCCCCGGTGGTGGACGCAAGCGAAGCGCGCAGCGAGGCGGAGCCGAGCGGAGTGAGCTGCCACCGCCCAGATCGTGGTAGCGTCCTCGAACCGAAGCGCGCAGCGAGCCGGAGGCGAGCGGAGTCAATCGGAGTCCCGAACCCGCCTATTCGTCCCGCGACAGATACGTATATTCCTCGAGCCCCTGCTGGTAGCGCCGGCGCAGCCGCGCCGACTCCTCGAGGGTGATCTGCCCGCGGCGCAGCGCGCTCTCCACCGTCTGGCGCACCTTCTCGATCAGCGGCCGGCGCTCGTACTGCACGTACTGCAGCACGTCGGCGACGTCCTCGCCCTCGACGACGTGGTCGACGCTGTACTCGCCGCCCTCCTCGAGGCGGACGTGCACCGCGTCGGTGTCGCCGAAGAGGTTGTGCAGGTCGCCGAGGATCTCCTGGTAGGCGCCCACCAGGAAGACGCCGATGAAGTAGGGCGAGCCGTCGAAGGCGTGCAGCTCGATTACATCCTTCACGTCGCGCTGGTCGATGAACTGGTCGATCTTGCCGTCGCTGTCGCAGGTCAGGTCGGCGAAGACACCGCGGCGCATAGGCTTCTGGTCCAGGCGGTGGATCGGAATCACCGGGAAGAGCTGCTTCACCGCCCAGTGGTCCGGAACGCTCTGGAACACCGAGAAGTTTCCGTAGTAGGTGTCGGCCATGCCGCGCTCGAGGTCCTGGAGTTCCTCCGGCACCTGGTCCATCTCGCGCATCGTGCGCAGGACCTTCTCGCAGCAGCTCCAGAAGAGGCGCTCGACCTGCGCGCGGTCGCGCAGGTCCAGGTAGCCGAGCGAGAAGAGCGTGGTCGCCTCCTCCTTGAGCTGGAGCGCGTCGTGGTAGGCCTCCTTCAGGTTCTTGCGCGAGATGTCGTTCCAGACCGAGGCCAGCTCGCGCAGGACCTTGGGATCCGCCTCGCCGACCTCGGGCGGCCGCTCGCCGGAGACGATCTCGTTCACCCCCAGCACGTCGAAGACCAGGACCGAGTGGTGCGCCACCATGGCGCGGCCCGCCTCGGTGACGAGGTCGGGATGAGCGACGCCCGCCTCGTCGCAGGCCTCCTGCACGAACGAGACCACGTCGTTCGCGTACTCCTGCAGGCTGTAGTTCATCGAGGAGTGGAAGTTCGTCCCCGAGCCGTCGTAGTCGACGCCGAGCCCGCCGCCCACGTCGATGATCTTGAGCTGCACGCCGAGCTTGTGCAGCCCGACGAAGATGCGGCTCGCCTCGGTCAGCGCGTCCTTGTGCGCGCGGATCGCGGTGATCTGCGAGCCGATGTGGAAGTGCAGCATTTCGAGGCAGTCGAGCATGTCCTCGGAGCGCAGGCGCTCCACCGCGTTCACGATCTCGAGCGCCGAGAGGCCGAACTTCGAGCGGTCGCCGGTCGACTCGACCCACTTGCCGGCGCCGCGCGTCGAGAGCCGCGCCCGCACGCCGATGTGCGGCCGGATGTCGAGCTCGCGTGCGGTCTTGATCACGAGGTCGAGCTCGTGGAAGCGGTCGATCACGACGATCGGCGTGCGCCCGAGCTTCTGGGCCAGCAGCGCGAGCTCGACGTAGGCGCGGTCCTTGTAGCCGTTGCAGACGATCAGCGCCTCGGGCGTCTCGAGCAGCGCCAGCGCGATCAGGAGCTCCGGCTTGCTCCCGGCCTCGAGGCCGATCCGGTGGTGCGCGCCGTGCTGGACGATCTCCTCGACCACGTGCCGCTGCTGGTTCACCTTGATCGGGTAGACGCCGCGGTAGCGGCCGCGGTAGCCGTAGACCCGGGTCGCCTCGTCGAAGGCCTGGCACAGCCCCTGGACCCGGCTCGCCAGGATGTCGGAGAAGCGGACGAGCAGGGGCGTGCGGAGCCCCCGCCGCCCGAGGTCGAGGACGAGCTCCAGGAGGTCGATCCCCGCGCCGGCAGGCCCGCGCGGGCGCACCTCGACGTGGCCCTGGTCGTTTACACCGAAGAACCCGGCGCCCCAGGCACCCACGGCGTAGAGCTCGGCGCTGTCGCGTACGGTCCAGCCTCGACGCATCCTCACTCTCCTCCAAAGGCTGCGGCCTGCCCGCTACTCCAGATCTTAGGTTCGGTCGCCCTTCGTCGCATCGGCCGGCGCGGCCGGGAGCTCCTGCTCGCCCTGCTCGCCGCTCGCGAGGTCCCGCACCCGCGCGACGCCGCGCGCCACCTCGTCGGGCCCCACCAGGTAGATGCGGCGCGCCCCGCTCCGATCGGCCTCGGCGAGAGCTCGCTTGAGCCGAATCCCGCCCAGCACGAGCTCGACCGAGGCGCCCTCCGCGCGCAGCCGCGCGGCGAGGGCGATCGCGGCGCCCCGCTCGCCCTCGCCAAAGGCGAAGACCACGGCGTCGAGCTCGCGGCGCAGATCCGGCAGGAGCTTGCGCGCGGCCAGGAGCTCGGCGATCACCGCATCGCCGAAGCCGAAGCCCACGGCGGGGAGCGCGCTTCCGCCGAGCGTCTCGAGCAGGCGGTCGTAGCGCCCGCCGCCGCAGATCGCGCGCAGCTCTCCCGCCGCGTCGAAGGCCTCGAAGACGATCCCGGTGTAGTAGGCGAGGCCGCGCACGACCGAGGCGTCGAAGACGACGCGGTCGGCCACGCCGTAGCAGGCGAGCAGCTCGAGGAGCTCCCGCAGCTCCTCGTGGCCGCGCGAGCCCGCCGGGGCCTGGCGGGCGGCCTCCTCGAGGTCGCGCAGCGCCAGCCAGTCGAGCACGAATCCGGCGTCGGCGCGCGGGAGCCGCACCGGGCCCGCCGGGTCGGTGAGGAGCTCCTGCACCGCGTCTCGCCCGATCCGCTCGAGCTTGTCGATCGCCACGCACAGGGCCGGGAAGGCCTCGGGGCGCTCGCGCAGGACGCCCGCGCGCAGGGTGTCCTCGAGCAGGGCGCGGCTGCTCAGGCGCACCAGCACGTCGGCGCGCGGGACGGCGAGGCGGTCGAAGGCCTGGAAGAGGGCGGCGACCAGCTCCGCCTCGGCGGTGACCCGGGGCTCGCCCCAGATGTCCATGTTCCACTGGTAGTGCTCGCGCCGGCGGCCGCGCTGCATCCGCTCGTAGCGCCAGCACTGCGGGATGCCGAACCAGCGCAGCGGCAGGCGGAGCGCCCCCTTGCGCGCCAGCACCATGCGCGCGAGCGACGGGGTGATCTCCGGGCGCAGGGCGTAGCGATGCTCGTGCAGCTCGAAGCGGTAGAGCTGCTGGACGATCTCCTCGCCGGCCTTGCGGGTGAAGAGCTCCTCGTGCTCCAGGACCGGCGCGTCGACCTCCTCGAAGGCGAAGGCGCGGGCCACCGCGCGGAAGTGGCCGAAGAGCCACTCGCGCTGCCGCATGTCCTCCGGGTAGAAGTCGCGCGTGCCGCGCGGGGGATTCGTGCCGACGCTCACGCGGGATCGATTACCACATCCGCTGCCCTGCGCTCGCGGGATTGCTACACCCACGCCTCCAGACCTTCCGGGAGGAGGTATTCCGCATGAGCGAGCCCCGCGTGCGTCGACTCGTCCGCTGCGCCGCCCTGCTCGGGCCGCTCGCCGGCCTCGCCGGCTGCGGGTCCGGGGAGGGAGAACGGACCGCGGCGCCGCCTCCGGCGAAGCCGGCACCCTTCGCCACGCCGCAGCCTACGGTGGCCGAGCCGGGCAGGGCGCAGGCGCCGCCCGACCTCCCGCGCGGCCTCATGCTCGCGCTCGCCCAGTTCGTGCAGGAGGGCGACAAGTCCGTCCCCGGCCCGGCCCTCCTCGAGTTCGTGTACCGCGAGGGCGGCGCGTGGAAGACCGCGGCGCTCGAGGATCCGGAGAGCAACGTCTTCCACAAGGCCCTCGTCTACGAGGGCGCGGGGGGCCCGAGGATCCTGACGCTCGGCGGGACGGCGGCCGCCGTGAAGGCCTGGGCTCCGGCCGCGGGCTCGCTCCGGGCGACCACCCTCTGGAAGCAGGACTTCGGCGGGAAGTTCAGCCGGATGCGCGACGCCGAGGTGGCCGACCTGCACGGGGACGGCAAGGCCGAGATTGCCGTCGGCACCCACGACCAGGGCGTCGTGGCCGTCCTGCGCCCCGAACCGGGGAGCGCGGGCGGCTTCGCGGCGGCCGAGCTCGACCGCCAGCCCGACACCTTCGTCCACGAGATCGAGGTCGGCGACCTCGACGCCGACGGGGTGCTCGAGGTCTACGCGACGCCGAGCGAGCCGAACCGGCTCGACGGGAGGCCCCAAGCCGGCCAGGTCGTCCGTTACGTCCCGGAGCGGGGCGAGGGCCGGGTGGTGGTCGCCGATCTCGGCGAGCGCCACGCGAAGGAGATCCTGGTCGAGGACCTCGACGGCGACGGCCGCGACGAGCTCTACGTCGCGGTCGAGGGCACCCTCGCAGCCGACGGCAAGACGCTCGTCGAACCCGTGGAGATCCGCTCCTACCAGGCCGGGACGCCGCCGACGGGTGGCGTCGAGATCGCGACCCTCTCGGACCGCCTGACCCGCTTCCTGACCGCGGGCGACGTGGACGGCGACGGCCGCAAGGAGCTGGTCGCGGCGGCCTTCAGCAGCGGGGTGTGGCTGCTTCGCCCCGGGGCCGAGCCCGAGCTGATCGACCCCGACTCGGCGGGCTTCGAGCACGCGGCCCTCCTGACCGACCTCGACGGAGACGGCACGGACGAGCTCTACGTCGCGAGCGACAAGCACAAGGAGCTCCGCCGCTACGTCTGGATCTCGGGACGCCCCGTGCGGGAGACGATCTATCGGCGGCCCGACGCCCGACCGATCTTCACCTGGAACCTGATGCCCGTCCCGGTCGAGCTGATCCCCCGCGCCGGTGGCTGAGATTTGCCAGCCGGGAGTTCGCAGGCTAAGGATGGGAGCCCCTCACGGCCTCACATCCACTCCTATCCACTCAAATCCACTCACACCCATCCTCATCTAACTACCCCGAGGGGACTACATTCGGTGGGAAAAGCCCTCATCATCACGGAGAAGCCCAGCGTCGCCCACGACATCGCCGCGGCGCTCGGGGGCTTCCGCGAAGGCGACGGCTACCTGGAGAGCGACTCGCACCTGCTCACCTTCGCCGTCGGCCACCTGTACGAGCTGCTCGCGCCGGAGGATCTCGACCCGCGCTACAAGCGCTGGACCCTCGACACGCTCCCGATCCTTCCCGAAGAGTTCCGCTACAGGGTCAAGGAAGGCCACAGCGATCGCATCCGGACCATCAAGAAGCTGCTCCAGCGCCCGGACGTCGACGCGGTCGTGAACGCCTGCGACGCGGGTCGCGAGGGCGAGCTGATCTTCCGCGAGATCGTCGAGCAGCTCGACGCGTCGAAGCCAGTCCGCCGCCTGTGGCTGCAGTCGATGACCGAGGACGCGATCCGCGAAGGCATGACCCGCCTGCGTCCCGGCGAGGAGCTCGCCGGCCTCGCCGCCGCGGCCCACTGCCGGGCGCGCTCGGACTGGCTGATCGGGATGAATGCGACGCGCGCGCTCACCAAGCGGCTCAAGAGCCGCAAGGAGAAGTCCGCGTGGTCGGCCGGCCGCGTGCAGACGCCGACGCTGGCGATGCTCGTCGAGCGCGAGCTCGAGATCCTGGCTCACGCGGCCCGGCCCTATTGGCGGGTCCTCGCGACCTTCGAGCACGCGGACCAGCCGTACGCGGGGACCTGGTTCGACCCCGCCTTCGCGGCCGGGGCCGACGAGGAGGCCCGCGACGACCGCCTCTTCGACGAGGCGCGCGCGCGAGCCATCGCCCTGCGCGTGGGGGCCGGGGAGGCCCTGGCGTCGGAGACGCGCAAGCCCTCGCGCGAGGGGGCGCCGCCGCTCTTCGATCTCACGAGCCTCCAGCGCGAGGGCAACCGCCGCTTTGGCTGGTCGGCCCGCAGGACCCTCTCGGCCGCGCAGCGCTGCTACGAGCGCCACAAGCTCCTGACCTATCCGCGCACGAGTTCCCGCTGCCTGCCGAGCGACTACCGCCCCACCGTCGGGCGCGTCCTCGCGACGCTCTCCGGCGCGGCCGACGCCGGCGACGGCTTCCCCGACTACGCCGCCGCAGCGCGGCGCCTGCAGGGCGACGGCCTCCGCAACGAGGAGCGGGTCTTCGACGACCGCGGCGTCTCCGACCACTTCGCGATCATCCCGACGGGCAAGCTCCCGGGCGAGCCCCTCGCCGGCGACGACCGCCGGCTCTTCGACCTCGTCGTGCGCCGCTTCCTCGGGGCCTTCCACGGACCCGCCGTCTGGGAGCGCATCGAGCGGGTCACCGAGGTCGCGGGCGAGCGCTTCCGCACCCGGGCGCGCTTCCTGAACGAGCCCGGCTGGCGCTCGGTCCTCGAGCCGAGCGGCGACGAAGAGCGGGAGCGGGAGCTTCCGCCGCTGGCGCCCGGCCGCGACGAGGCGAGCGGAGTGCGCGTCGGCAACCGCGGCACGGAGCTCGAGGCCGCGGAGACGAGGCCGCCGCCGCGGATCAACGAGGCGCGGCTCCTCTCGCTGATGGAGAACGCCGGCAGCCAGATCGAGGACGAGGACATCGCCGCCGCGCTGCACGAGAAGGGGCTCGGAACGCCGGCGACGCGCGCCGACATCATCGAGAACCTGATCGCCAAGGGCTACGCGCTGCGCGTCGACAAGGCGCTGCGCCCGACGGTGAAGGGAATCCGCCTGATCGACACGCTGCACCGCATCCACGCGGATCGGCTCACCTCGCCGGAGCTCACCGGCGAGATCGAGTACCACCTGCTCCAGGTCGAGCAGGGGCAGCGCAGCTCCGCGGAGCTCATGGACGAGATTCGCAACTACGCGCGGGAGATCGTCGAGGCGGCGCGCTCTTTCGAGTACTCGGAGCTCTACGCCTCCGAGGCGGTCCTCGGCCCCTGTCCGCGCTGCGGCGACCCGGTCGTCGAGATGGCGTGGTTCTACCGCTGCCGCGAGGTTTCCGGTCGGGCGCCCGAGGAGGACTGCCCGATGCGATTCTGGAAGGACACCTCGGGGCGCTACGTCGATCGCAACACGATCGGGACACTGCTGCGTGACGGCAAGACCGGCCCCCTCGACGGCTTCGTGGCCCGCAGCGGCCGCACCTACCGCGCCGCGCTCGAGGTGGACCGCGAGGCCTGGCAGGTGCGGGTGCGCTCGCTCGGCTGGAACGAGGGCTCCTCCGCCAGCGACGAGCCCGAGTACGAGGTCAACCCCGAGCCCGTCGCGCGCTGCCCCCTCGACGAGGAGTGCAACGTCGTGGAGACCCCGCGGCTCTTCGTCTGCGAGCGGTCGCAGAAGCGCGACGGGGAGACGAGCGCGTCCGGCGCCGGCGGCGAAGACGCGCCCAGGACCTGCTCGTTCGTCCTGCCGCGCACGGTGTGCAAGCGCGAGATCACGCGCGAGGAGGCGGCGGTCTACTGCCGCGACAAGCGGACGGCGCTGCTCACCGACTTCACCTCGCGCTTCGGCCGACCCTTCTCCGCGACGCTGGTCCTCAAGGAGAACGGCCGCCACGGCTTCGAGTTCCAGCCGCGCGAGCCGCGAGCGGGAAGGCGCGAGGCGGGCGCCGCCCCCTCGGGCGGGCGGCGCGCGGCCTCCGCCCGCGGCGCCGCGGGCAAGGCTCCGGCGGCCGCGAAGACCGCGAAGCCCGCGAAGCCGAAGAGCCCGCGCCGCGCCGGAGCCCGCCGCAAGGCGCCCGCGCGCGGCGACGCCTGATCCCTCCCCGCGCGAGCCCATCGACTCGCGACCCATCCCACGCTTGAGCGGGGCTCGGCGCCGCGCCTGGCCCACGAGCGGAAACCCTCGTCGGAGCGCCAGAGCGCCGCCCACGGGATGATTTCCCGTCGCGGACGATTTTCGTTGATCTCCGAGAGCAGCCGAAGGTAAAAGTGCGGGCGAAGGACCCGAGTGCCGTCGGAGGGGGGTCCCCGCGCCTGCAGACTGCCCATAGGTCGTCTGTCGCGAGGTTCCACGTCCCGACGGTGTGGCGGTTGGACCACGACCGCGCCGGGTCGCCTGGGGAGGGGAGGGGCCGGCTCGCGCCGCCCCGCGACGAGGCGAGGAGGGTTCATGACTGGCAGCCTCGGGAGGGCGGGCCGGGGGCTCGCCCGCATCCTGGCGGCGTGGGCGGGATCGGCTGCGTTCGCGCTGTGGTCGCCTTCCGCGGGAGCGTTCGAGGCGTTCGACGGCAGGGTCCAGCTTCACGGCTTCGGCGAGATCCAGACGCGCGCCATCGCGCAGGACTACGCGCAGGATCTCGATCTCGTCCAGTGGTACAACGTGCTCTCCGTCGAGCTCGAGACCGACATCCTGCCCGACGGCTGGGGCCCCTTCGACCTGCTCTCGTCGTACGTGCGCATCGAGGGACGCTACGACTGCGTCTGGACCCGCGGCTGCGGTACGATGCGCAGCGCCGACAGCTTCGGCGACCGTGCGAACAAGCTCCCGCGCCGCCTCGCCGACGCCCTCGACGAGGATTTCGGCGGCCAGATCGACGCCAATGCGCAGTCGGAGCCCCCCGGCACGCCGCGCCGCAACCCCGACCACCGCGTCTCCCCGCTCGGCGTGTTCGAGACCGTGACGAATCCGACCCCGGCGCAGAATCCAGCCTGTGCCACGCCGCCGTTCGGCGTCTCGCCGAACTTCTGTTACAACCCGAACGTAGCGACCAGCGCTGCGAACAGGCCCACTCGGCTCGTCGTGCGCAAGCGCAAGGGCTTTCCCGGCTTCGACACGCTGGCCGATCTCGAGGGTGCCGACGCGATCCTCGGCCCGAACACGGTCCAGAACACGCCGGAAGACGACCCCTTCAACTACCTCTTCGAGCCGATCAAGGATTTCCGCTGGACCTTCCGCGACAAGCGCGGGCCGCTCGGCGGGACCGGCCGCACGCAGATCATGGGCCCGTGGCTGCCGAAGAACTTCGTGAAGTCGCTGGCCGTGCTCTCGGACCGCGCCAACCCCTTCCGCGGCCCGCGCACTCCGACGGGAAACGGGCTGGTCCGGATCGTCCTGCCGGACGGCTCGGTGGTGCAGCAGGGATCGCGAATGAACGAGCCCTTCTCCTACCGCTGGAGCCAGCTCGACGACCAGAGGCGGGCCCTGTTCCCGCCCGGGATCGTGCCGCCGCTGGTCCTCCCCTACGGCTTCGACGCGGTCGACCCGCGCATCGCCTCCGACTCGAACGGCGACGGGATCTTCGACGCGGGCCAGGCCTTCGCCACCGTCTTCGACTATCCCGTGGGCGGCGCCGTGCGCAGCCTGGCCAACGAGCTGCCGCGCGTGCTCCCCTTCGGCGGCGACTTCACCGGCATCATCCCCTGCGAGGCGCCGGACGTGGCGCCGCAGAGCAACGCGCAGGCGCAGATCGCCAACGGGAACACGGCCGGCTGCTGGACCAACGTCTTCGGCGGCATGCTGCCCCCGGCGGGCACTCCGCGCGGCCTGAACATCGCGAACACCGGCGGGCGCGGCGAGCTTCCCCTGCGGCCCGCTCCCGACACCTCGAACCTCGAGGCGTTCCAGACCGCCGCCGCGCAGGGCATCTTCTATCCGACCCAGGGCCTCCAGCAGGCGCTCGCCGAGGCCGGCGGCGACTTCGACAACCACTTCTACAACTTCCGCCAGGCCGAGCGCGCCTGGAACCGGGGCTACAGCCAGTACTACACCAAGGAGTTCAAGGAAGGCTATCTGGACATGGAGTTCCTGGATAGCCGCCTGTGGATCCGGCTCGGCAAGCAGAACATCGTCTGGGGCAAGACGGAGCTCTTCCGGACGACCGACCAGTTCAATCCCCAGGACCTGGCGCTCGCCTCGCTGCCGAGCCTGGAGGAGTCGCGGACGGCGCTCTTCGCGATCCGCGGCGTCTACTCCCTCTACGACGTCGGGCCGCTCCAGGACGTGCGCCTCGAGTTCGCGGCGAACTTCGACCACGTGACGGCCGCCGACATCGGGGCCTGTGGCGAGCCCTTCACGCCGGATCTCGTCTGCTCGCTCACCCTGGGGCTCGAGTTCCACGGTCTGACCGGCATCGGCATCGCGGGTGTCGAGCGGCCGCCGAACCCCTGGGACGACATCAAGGGGCTCGAGTTCGGCGGGCGCATCGAGTTCCGCTGGGACCGCTTCAGCGTCGCGATCGCCGACTTCTACGGCTACAACGATTTCCCGCACCCGGACCCGATCTTCTTCTACGAGCGCAACGTCGACACGGTCAGCGGGAGGCCGCTCGTCGCCGAGGGCCTGCGCGGGCCGGTGAACACCGGGCGCTGCCGCCAGGGCACCGCCTCCTGGGAACGAGCCCAGACGCTCACCTATCCGGTGGGTACCCTCAACAACGGCCTGCCCAACACCGTGGGGCCCCCGATCAGGGAGTCGGGCGATCCCGACGCGCCCCCCACCCCCGGGACCGTCCCGTACTGGAACGCCCTCGCGCCCATGATGGGCGGCCTCGGCGTCGGCACGGACCCCGCCTGCCTCAAGCCCGGCGGCGTCGCCGGTGGAGCGAACGCGAACCTCCTGGACGTCGCGACCGGGACCTACAACGCCCCCTTCGAGGGCGCGCGCCCTTCGCCCCAGAACGCGCTCGAGTTCCACTACGCGAACCAGCAGATCTTCTCCTTCCTCTGCCTCGGCACCGTGACCATCGCGGCCTCCGTGGATGGGACCTCCTGCGCGTGGACGGTCTTCGGCTCGCCGAACCCGCTCGTCGGTGCGCCGCCAACGGGCCCGGGCACGATCCTCTCCGAGGTCTTCTCCGCGACCTTCGCAGGCGAGGCGTCGAGCGCGATCACGGGCAACGGGGGCCTGCTCTCGATCATCCAGACCAACCAGAAGGGCGCCTTTACGGTGCCGGTGCCGCTCCGCCCCGCGAACCGCGACCTGAGCGACGGCGTGAACACCTCCCTGGGCGCCATCTTCAGGAACGTCCCCGCCGGCAATCCCGAGCGCGCCTACACGCCGGACTCGCAGTTCAACCTGCTCTCCCTCGACTCGATCATGACGGCCCAGCAGCGCGCCCTGCTCGGCTGCGGGCCCTTCTTCGGCACGCGCTGCGACTCCTCGCGCATCGATCGCGTGCAGCTGAGGAGCTTCCCGCCGGGGACGGGCGTGGGCTTCCCCGAGGGCGGCGGCATCGACTTCCTGAACACCGAGGCGAGCGCCCTCACGCAGTCGTGGCCGGGCGTCCCGGGGACCGTGGACGGATGGACCACGACGTCGCGGACGCTCACCGCCACGAGCACCGAGCGCCTGATCCAGCCCGGCACGATCGGCTTCTCGAACCAGTCCTACTGCACCCGCTACGATCCGAGCAGCGGCCTCGCCAACGACTTCGGGCTCGTGCGCCTGCCGGGCTGCCGGGGCATCTCGAAGTTGCTGACCCAGGATCTGGCGGGCCTCGACCCGGGCGACCCCATCGAGTTCCTCTTCGAGAAGGGCTACACGCCGCTGGTCGACGGCTGCGTGCTCGGCGTCTCGAATCCGAACGACGCGAACAGCCGCAGCGTCGCCATCGACGGGCACCCCGTGATCGCGCGGAAGATCCGCGACGGCGTGAGCTTCGACCCGAACGACGTCGGGGGCACCACGGAGGACATCACCCCCACGCTGAACCTGACCTGCGGCGGACTGGCGGGGGGGGCCTTCGGTGGGAGCTCGACGCGGATCGGGGTGCCGAACTACGCGAGCTCCTCCCTGTTCCGGCCCTTCGCGCAGACGGCGTGGCACCTGCTCGCCGAGTGCAGGACCTGGGAGGAGGCCCACAACCCGAGCGACGGGGTGCGTCGCTGCGACTTCAGCAACCGCGACTTCGAGTCGGAGTTCATCGCCGGCACGGCCCAGATCTTCAGCAACGAGATGGCGGTCTTCTCCTGGAACTTCCTGATGTTCCTGGTGCTCGCCAGCTGCGACTCGGTGCGCGGCGGCGACAATCTCTCGGACCCCGACTGCTACGATCCGCGACCCGCCGGCGTGCAGGGCGTCGGAAACGCGACCTGGGCGCCCGACCGCTGCTCGCTGGCCGCGCCCCAGTACTGCCGCAACGTGAAGGGGTTCCTGTCGGTCGCGGGGCTCCAGCGCAACACCGAGCTCGCCGGAGGCAACCCGGAGCATGGCCGGCTCGACTTCGTCTGGCACAGCGGCGGCGAGCTCATGCTCGAGTACGCCCGGCGCAACGTCTTCGGCTTCTCGGCGGACTTCGCCGAGGACCTGACGAAGACCAACTGGGGCATGGAGTTCACCTGGTTCTCGGACGTTCCCTTCGTGAACAACGACAACTTCTACAACGTCTCCGACTCCCAGATCCTGAATCTCACGCTCTCGGTCGACCGGCCGACCTTCATCAATTTCCTGAACGCGAACCGGACCTTCTTCGTCAACAGCCAGTGGTTCTTCCAGTACCTCACCGGCTACCAGGGGGGTGGGTTCACCGGGAACGGGCCCTTCAACGTGCTCTTCACGGTGGCGGTCTTCACCGGCTACTTCCAGGACCGCCTGAACCCGCAGTGGGTCTTCGTCTACGACTTCGGCTCGCGCAGCGGCGGCGTCCTGCCGTCGCTGGGCTACCGCTTCACCGAGAACTTCTCGGCGACGGTGGGTGCCACCTTCATCACCGGTCACTACCAACCGGCAGCCATGGGCATCAACCAGTTCTCGGCGAGTTCCGACACGCAGGTGGGAGATCGGATCTACGTCGAGAACGGCCTCTCCGCCGCACGCGACCTCGACAGCTTCTTCTTCCGGCTGCGATACACGTTCTGAGCTGACAGCGCTGAGCGAAGGGCCGGTGGCCTCGAGGCCGCCGGCCCTGCTCAGCGCCCCTTCAGCAGCGCATCCGTCGAGGTCAGCCGGCGCTGCTCCTTCGCGTCGAGCGGTAGCGAGCGCACGTCGTAGGACTCGCGCAGCCAACCGCTGCCGCCGCCGGCCGCGTAGTAGAAGCTGGCGGCGACGGGGTCGAAGACGTTCGCCATATCGCCATTCGGCCAGGCCGGGTAGTCGGGACGATCGCCGCTGTAGCTGTGGACGAGCACGCCGACGTCGAGCAGCAGGCCGTCCTTGCGCCGCGTGATCATGAACAGCGGCTGCTGCGTCTGGTAGTCGACCCAGAACGTGACGCGCGCGATGTCCGAGAAAGGACGCAGCGCCTGGCCCTCGATCACCACCGCGTAGCGCACGTCCCAGCGGTCGCTTGCGACCGAGAGGCCGAAGGGGCCGTAGTTGCGGTCCGGGTTCAGCGGCCAGCCGACGGAGTTGCCGTTCAGCGGCGCGAGAACCTCGCGCGTCCCGAGCAGCCGCCAGCGGTACGCGTTGGGCCGCAGCGCGAGGCCCGTGAGGCCGCGCTCGATCGCCTCCGACACGGGGATCGACAGCACCGCGCTCGGCTCGATCACCTGGATTCCGGCACCGTACTCGCCCCCTCCTTGCGTGTACGGAACCGCGCCCGCGCCTTGATTGCCCATCACGCGGTAACGCGGCATGTACAGCCCATCCACCCAGGGCGAGGCCGCACGCCGCGACCTCCGGATCTCCGGCACGTAGACGAAGGTGTCGTCCGGCTCGCTGAAGTCGGTCTCCGTGTCGCGCGGGCGGATCTGGCGCCAGGCGAGTCGGCGCGCGTCGAACGGCTCGTCGAAGTTGCCGCCGGCGACCCAGAGCGACTTCTTCGACTCCGGCACCTGGAACTCGCTCGCGCCGAGGTCCGCGCGGTGCGCCGTCTTCAAGTAGAAGAAGCTCCCGAGGTAGGTCTGCGGGCTGGTCTTGATGCTGCGGCCGTCGGGCAAGTCGACGAGCCGAAAGGAGCCGATCGGACCGGCGCCGCGATCGCGA
>CAZUYC010000043.1:0-27472 GCA_964624475.1 uncultured Spirochaetales bacterium
GCTCGCTGCGCGCGGCCTGCGCCCGCTTGCTCGTAGACTCCGCTCGCCTGCGGCTCGCTGCGCGCGGCCTGCGCCCGCTTGCTCGTAGACTCCGCTCGCCTGCGGCTCGCTGCGGGCCGAGCTCCACAGGAGCTCCGGCCCCTGCGGCCGCTTGCGCTCGTGGCCTGCCTCGGGCCCGGCTACGAGGCCCGCGCGAGGGCGAGCTCTGGCCGCGCCGCGCGGACGATCTCGTGGAAGGACTCCTCCACGAAGCCCCTGAAGAGGTGGAGGTCCGGGACGAGGTCGAAGTCCGCGTTGAAGCCCCAGCAGATCCGGTCCGTGTAGCGGATGACCGCGACCGAGAGCGCACTCGTCCGCCGCAACGAGAGCCTGCCGTACGCCTCGGCGAGGCGCGCGCCGCGCAGGTAGAGGGGGTTCGAGGGGCCCGGGACGCTCGCGAAGGCGAGGTTCACGGGGGCCTGTGTCATCGCGCGCGCGCTGCGCGCGAGCAGGCGCGTGCTCGCGAACTCCGTTCCCTCCGACGGCGCGGCGATCGATCCGGACGCCCCGAATCCCGCCGCGGCCGTGCGCTTGCGCACGAGCTCGAGCCGGCGCAGCGGATCGCGCTCCCAGACCGGGAGCTCGAGCACCCGTTCCTCGACGCCCGTGCGCCCGTGCCCGACGCGGGATTCGACGGCGATCGCCACGCGGAAGTCGAGCGTGGCCGGGTTCACGAAGTGGGTGCCGAGGTAGCGGGCCGCCGCGCCCGAGAGCGCGGCGAGCAGCACGTCGTCCTGCGAGCCCCCGCAAGTGGAGCGCACCGCCTCGGCCTGGGCCAGCGGGAGCGAGAGGAAGTCGACGCGACGGTGCGGCCCCACCGGACCGTTGAGCGGCGTCTCGGGGACCCGCCGCAGCGCGTAGCCCAGCATCCGGGCGAAGGCGTCGGCCCGCGCCCGCAGCGCCTCGCGGCGCCGCGGCCGGTCCTGGCCCCGCAGGCGCCGGACGGCCTTCTCGAGCAGCCGCGCCTGACGCACCACCTCGTCGCGCACCAGCTCGAGGGCCGAGGGCATCGGTCCCGGGTGGAAGGCCTCGACCGGGCCGTAGCGTTCCTCGGGGTCCGCGGCGAGGGTCGCCTCGAGCAGATCGGGCTCGTTGCCCTCGGCGAGAGCGAAGTGCGCCTTCTGCACGAGCGCGAAGCGGCCGCCCTCGAGGCCCTCGACGACCCAGCATTCCCACAGGGGCCTCGAGCGGTCGAGGCGCTGCGCCTGGATGCGCGCGGCGAGCTTGCGCAGCTGCTCGGTCGTCCCGGGCCGCGCGAGGCTCGTGTGGCGCAGGTGGTAGTCGAGGTTGAACTCGCGGTCGTCGACCCAGACCGGGTGGTTCTCCAGGGGGATCCAGCGCAGCTTGGAGCGGTAGCGGGGCACGCGCTCGAGGCGCGACGCGATCGCCTCGCGGATCGCCTCGAAGTCGATGCCGCCGTCGGTGCGCCCGAGCGGGCCGGGCTCGAAGATCAGCGTCGCCCCCGCGTGGTGGAAGTGGCGCGAGGTCTCGCGCTCGAGGAGGGTCGCGCTCTCGTGGCTGAGGCGGCGGTAGGAGCTGCGGGCCATCGCGAGGCCGCTACTCCTCGACGAAGGCGCTCTGCGCCTGGCCCGCCAGCACGTTCTTCAGCACCTTGCCGGCGGCGTTGCGCGGCAGCCGCTCGCCGCGCAGCTCCCAGTGGGCCGGCACCTTGTAGGACGCGAGCTTCTCGGCGACGAAGCGCGCGAGCTCCTGCGGGTCGATCCGCGCGCCCCGCCTCGGGACCACGATCGCCTTCACCTCCTGCCCGAGCTCCGGGTGCTCCACCCCGATCACCGCCGCCTCGGCGACCTCCGGGTGGGCCTCGAGGCGGTGCTCGATCTCGATCGGATGGATGTTCTCGGCCCCGCGCAGGATCATGTCGCGCGCGCGCGAGTTGACGTAGAGGTAGCCGTCCTCGAATCGCCCCACGTCGCCCGTCGCGAGCCAGCGGCCGGGCCCGATCGCCTGGCGGGTCGCGTCCCCGTTGCGCCAGTAGCCGAGCATCGTGTACGGGCTGCGGACGTGGATCTCGCCCTCCCGGCCCTCCGGCAGGACGCGGCCCTCGGGATCCCGGATCTCCACCGCGATCGTCGGCTGGACGCGGCCCACCGAGGTCGGCCGCTCCTCGAGCTCCTCGCCGCCGATCATCGCGACCGTGGCCACCGATTCCGAGAGCCCGTAGCCGAGGCCGCGGCCGCGGGCTCCGACCGGCGAGACCTGCTTCATGCGCTCGAGCACGGTCGGGCTCGTCGGGGCCCCTCCCGAGCCCAGGTTGCGCAGGCTCGAGAGGTCGTAGTCGCCGAGCTTCGGGTGGTTCAGCACCAGCGGCGCCATGCTGCCGAGGCCCGCCCAGCTCGTCACGCGCTCCTGCTCGATCAGCCGGAGCACGTCCTCCGGGTCGAAGCGCCCGGAGCGCCAGACCGTCTTGCCGCCCACGGTCAGCATCAGGATCGCCCCGGCGTGGAGCCCGGACATGTGGAAGAGCGGGGCCGTCACGAGCGAGGCGGGCGGCGCCGGGCTCGGCTCCGGCGGCGCGCCGCGAGCCGCCGCGGCCAGCATGAGGCGCATCCCGTTGAGCATCGCGCCCTGCAGGAAGCCGCAGATCCCACGGTGCGTGTTGACGGCGCCCTTGGGCCGCCCCGTGGTGCCGCTCGTGTAGAGGATCACGGCCGGGTCGTCCTCCGCGATCGGATGCTCGGGCAGCGCCGCGTCGGGAGCGAAGCGCGCGAGCTTCTCGAACCCCGACTCGATCTCGAGCACCGGGACGCCGAGGTCGCGCTCCGCCACGCGCGCGAGGCGCTTGCGGTCGCCGATCAGGAGCTTCGGGTCGCTGTTCTCGACGCCGTGCAGGATCTCGTCCGCGGTCCACCAGCCGTTCAGCGCCGCCACGGAGGCGCCGAGGCTGGTGCTCGCCCAGAAGGCGACGATCCACTCGGGGCAGTTCTCGGCGAGGATCGCGACCCGGTCGCCGGGCCGCACCCCGTAGAGGTCGCGCAGCGCGCTCGCCGTCGACGCCACCAGGCGCAGGTTCTCGGCGTAGGAGATCCTGCGCTCCTCGTGGACCACGTAGTCGCGGTCCCCGAACGCCGCCGAGGCCGCGAGGATCTCGCGCAGCGAGCGGCGCCGGTTGCGGAAGACGGGCATCCGCTCGCCGAGGACCTCCTCCTCGACGATCTCGAAGGGAGCGCCGGGGGCCGTGAGCCTCGCCAGGATCGCCTCGGGCTGCATCGAGCCCGGATTGTATCAGAGGCGCGGCGGGGCGACGCTCGTCGCCGGCGGCTCGACCGCGACCACCCGACCCTCCCGCACGTCGCTCTCGCTCACCTCGACGCGCAGGTCGCGCTCGCCCGCGCGCACGCGGTAGGAGCCGAGCGTGCGCACCGGTGCGGCCCCTCGCGTCGGGTAGGGGACGCGCAGGCGTGCCATGCCGTCGGCTCCGGCCCGGGCGCGCGCGCGCCACGCGAAGCTGCGTCCGAGCGGGGAGGCGAGCCAGATCTCGGCCAGGACCTCGGACCCCGGCTCCGCCGGCACGCGCAGGCGCGCTCCCTCGACCACCTCGAAGAGGCGGTAGGGCGGGGCGCCGCGCGGCGGGCGCCCGCGGAACTGGTGGAAGAGCGGGCGCCCGCGCTCGGGGCCCTCGGCGACGAGGCGGAAGCGGGCGAGGTGGTCGCTCGTGCCTTGCGCCGAGCCGACCTCGCGCTGCAGGCGGAGCTCCAGGGTCCCCGGCGCGAGCGCCTCGTGATCGGCGGTCAGCACGTAGCGCGCGCCGAGGCGGCGCGCGATCGCGAGCGCGCGGGCCTCCGACTCCTCGGCGAAGAACGCGAAGGCGTCCGCGAGGAGCTCGGGATCGACGTAGGGTCCGGCGTTCGTGGCGGGTGCGGCCCGGCGCGCGTAGTAGAGCAGGGCGTAAGCGAAGTTCGGGGAGGACAGCACGCCGAACGAGGGGTGCGCGAAGGGATCGCGCTCGGCCGCGGGGTCCGGCGCCGCGAGCCGGACCGCCTCGGCGAAGCGCCGCAGCGAGCCGTTGCCGGAGGTCTCGACGAGCCCGAGCGCGAGGCCCGGGACGCGCGCGAGCGACACGGCCCGCTGCAGGGCGGGCCGATGCACGGCGGCGAACGCCGGCCAGAGCAGCGCCGCCCCCGCCGCGAAGGTCGCCGCATCCGCGAGGCGTGGCCGCGCGCCGGCGGCCGGGAGCCAGCGCGCGAGCGCGCCGCGGCCCTCGGCGAGCAGCAGGGCGAAGCCGACCGCGCCGGGAGCCGCGAACTCGTTTCCGAAGCGCACCTGCGCGAGGGCGAGCGCGCCGAAGGCCGCGCACCAGGCGGCGAGCGCCCAGGCGGCGCGCCGGCGCCGGGGATCGCGGGCCCGCGCGAGCGCTGCCACGGGCGCGAGCGGGATCAGATAGGCGAAGCCGCCGTAGAGCGACGTGGCCGGGCGCCCGTGGACCAGGGGCGCGCTCGTGAGCCATGGGAAGAGCGGGCGCTGCTCGAGATTCGCATGCCCCCAGGCGTCCGAGCGGGCCAGGAAGGCCCGCGCCGGGGCGAGCGCCGCGCGCGCCCCGGGGAGTGCCGCGAGCGCGCCGAGCGCGAGCGCGGCGAACGCCGCCGCGCGAAGCCCCCGCCCGCCGGGTCCAGGCGCCGCGCGGACGCGCTCGGCCAGCGCGAGCGCCCCGGCAAAGGCCCCAAGCAAGGCGAGCGCCGCGACGTGCAGCCAGGAGAAGGTCGTCGCAATGAAGGCGGGCCCGCCCGCCGCGTGCTCGGCGGCGGCCGCGGGCGCGAGCAGCAGGGCCCCGGCGGCGAGGCCGAGCGCGTGCGCCGCGAGCCAGCTTCCCCCCGCGAGCAGGCCGAGCCCGAGCAGCACGCCGTCGGCGACGGCCACGTAGAGCAGGCTTCCGCTCCAGACGAGGACGAGCGCCACGCGCACGAGCGCGAGCGCGGCCCAGAGGGCGGTCCGACGCCGCGGCGGCGCCCCGCTCGCGAGCCGGAGAGTCAGCGCCAGGAGCGCGGCGCCGAGCAGCGCCACCGCGCCGTGATGGTCCGCGTTGCCCACCCGCGAGAAGTTCACCGCGACGGGGAGGAGCGCGTAGAGGGCTGCGGCCGCGAGCCCGAGGACGGGGCCGCCCACGCAGCGGCCCGCGGCCGCGATCGGGATCACGGCGAGCGCGGCCAGGACGGGGGCCGCCCAGGCGGCGACACTCTCGAATGTCGAGGTGTCGCTGCCGAGGAGGCGCGCGCTGGCCCCGAGCAGCCAGTCGTAGAGCGGCGGCGCGGGCACCGGCGCTCCACTCGGGAAGCCGAGGTAGGGATCGAAGCGCAGGATCTCCGGGAAGCGCTCGAAGGTGTAGAGCGCCCGCCGCGCGTGGTAGGCCCCGTCGAACGGGTCGAGCCAGACCTGGCCGTCCCCGGGGAAGACGAGCGGCCAGTCGAGGGAGCGCGCCGCCAGCGCGAGGAGGACCAGCACTCCGACGCAGGCCCATCGGGAGAACGCGCTCGTCGCGAGGGCGACGGCGAGCTGGGGACCCCGACGCGCGGGATCCCCAGCTCCCCTCACCCCCCAATCACCCTTTGCTAGCGCGCGACCCTTTGCGAGCGCGCGGGCTCCGCGTTCGTGCCCGCGCGGGCCGGAGTTTCTCACCGCTCGCCCAGGCGTTCCGTGACGGCCGTCACGGATCGACGCGCCTTCGGGCGCGCACCCGCTCGAGCGCGCGCACGAGGGTCGGGAGCGGCGGACCCGCGAACGAGAGCAGCCACAGCGCGTAGAGCTCGGCCGACGCCCCGCGGAGACGGCGCAGCTGGCGCGCCGCGCGGCGCGCCTCGGCCCCGCGACCCGCGCGCAGCTGCGCGAGGATCTCGCTGCGCAGCACGCTCGCGCGCAGGGGATCGGCGAGTCCCGCGAGCTCGGGGTGGCGTGCCACCACGGCTTCGATCGCGGCGAAGTGGCCTTCCTGCCGGCGCGCCGCCGCGACGCTCGACGTGTTGCCCGGGTGGATCCGGCGCAGGGCGAGCGGCTCGGGCAGGTGCGCGAAGCGGTAGCCCGCTGCGGCGAGGCGCACCCAGAGCTCCCACTCCTCCCCGCCGAAGAAACGCGCGTCGAAGCCGCCGACCGCCTCGAAGGCGTCGCGCCGGACGAGCACCGAGACCAGCCGGACCCCGATGCGCCGGAAGCACTCGCGCACGAGGGCCTCGCGGTCGAGGCGCTCCCACGCCACCGCCCGGCGGCGGGCGTTGTCGGGATCGGCCTCTCCGTGCCGCTCCCGACCGCTGGCGTCGAGATGGGTGATGTCCGTGTGGACCAGCGCGACCTCGGGCTGCTCGCGGAGGCGCGCGATCTGCCGCTCGAGCTTCGCGGGCCGCCAGCGGTCGTCCTGGTCGATGAAGGCGACGAGCGGTGCCGCCGTGCGCCGCACGGCCTCGTTGCGCGCCGCCGCCGCGCCCACGCGCCGGCCCAGGCAGAGCAGGCCGAGGCGCCCGCCGGCGTCTCCCCAGCGGGCGAAGATCGCCTCGGCCGTCCCGTCCGGCGAGGCGTCGTCCACGACCGTGATGCGCAGCGCGCGGTGGGTCTGCGCGAGCACGCTCTCGATCGCCTCGTGCACCCACGGACCCGCCTGCCAGGTCGGCAGGATCACGTCCACTGCGGGGCCGCTTTCCGCCATGGCGACCCTGGTATAGCGCTCGGGCGGCGCCGGGCGGGCGCCGCGCCGGGGCGGGGGGCGCAAGCGAGGCGCGCGAGCGGCCGATAGCGGGGCGGGAGGGAGCTTGCGTGGCCCGCGTGCTCGTCGCCGTCGCCGGCGCGGAGGATCGCTCGGAGCTCCGCAAGGCCCTCGAGGAGACGGGCCTCTTCGACCGCATCCTCGAGGCCGCCGGCGGCCTGCGCGCGCTGCGCCTGCTCCTCGCCGAGCCGATCGACGTCGTCGTGTGCGACCTCGACCTCCCGCAGCTCGACGGCGAGAAGCTGCTGCGCATCCGGCCCGAGGGGCGCAGCGTCGAGGCGAGCTTCCTCTTCCTCGGCGCTGCGGCCGATGCGGAGCGGCGCGTGCGCGTGCTCGAGCACGGAGCGCACGACGCCGTCGGCAGGCCCTACCACTCGCGGGAGATCGCGGCGCGGGTCGCGCGGCAGCTCCGCCTCCGCCGCCTCCAGGCGGAGCTCCTCGACAAGAACGCCGAGCTCTCGCGCCTCACCTCGGTCGACGCGCTCACGGGGCTGCGCACGCGCCGCTACGTGCAGGAGCTGCTGGCCGTCGAGGTGCTCCGCGCCCAGCGCTACGGGACCAGCCTGACCCTCCAGATGGTGGACCTCGACGGCTTCAAGCAGCTCAACGACACGCACGGTCACCCCGCCGGGGACACGGTGCTGCGCGGGGTCTCCGAACGGCTCCTTCACATGCTGCGCGCCACCGACACGGCCGGGCGCTGGGGCGGGGACGAGCTCGTGGTGGTCCTGCCGCAGAACACGCCGCACGGGGCCGCCGTGCTCGCCGAGCGCTGGCGCTCCGAGGTCGCCGAGGCGCGCTTCGTCAGCGCCGAGGGGGCTCGCATCGCCGTCACCCTCAGCATCGGGATCGCGGAGCACGCGCCCGGCCAGGCGTCGGCGGCGGACCTCGTCGCCGCCGCCGATCGCGCCCTCTACGCCGCGAAGCGCCGCGGCCGCAACTGCATCGCGATCGACGGCGAGTAGCCGGCGAGTGTTACTTTCGCCGGCGGCGCGCGCGGAGCTCCGCGAGGCGCTCGGCGATCGCGCGCTCGGCCCCGCGCTCCCCCGGCTCGTAGAAGTGGGCCGCGCCGATCTCGTCGGGCAGGTTCGGCGTCGCGACGAAGGCGTCGGGCGCATCGTGCGGGTACTCGTAGCCGGCGCCGTAGCCGAGCGCGCGCATGAGGCCGGTCGGGGCGTTGCACAGGTGCATCGGCACCGGGAGGGAGCCGTGCGCCGCCACCGCCTCGCGCGCGCGCTCGATCCCGAGGTAGGCGGCGTTGCTCTTCGGGGCGCAGGCGAGGAAGGTGACCGCCTGCGCGAGCGGGATCCGCGCCTCGGGCATGCCGATGCGCTCGACGGCCTGGTAGGCGGCGACCGCGAGCGGCAGGGCCTGCGGCTCGGCGTTGCCGACGTCCTCCGCGGCGAAGATCACGAGCCGGCGCGCGACGAAGCGCGGATCCTCGCCGGCCTCGAGCATGCGCGCCGCCCAGTAGAGGGCGGCGTCCGGATCGCTGGCGCGCAGGCTCTTGATCAGGGCCGAGACGACGTTGTAGTGCTGCTCGCGGTCGCGGTCGTGGACGAGCACGCGCCTGCCGGCGGCCTCGCGCACCGCGTCGAGCCCGATGATGTTGCTCCGCTCGCCTGGGCCGAGCTCCACAGGAGCTCCGGCCCGCTGCGCGGCCAGGCCTGAGCGGGGGCCCGCACTCCGCTCGGTTTCGCCTCGCTGCGCGGCCGCTTCGCGGCCTTGCGAGCCGCGCTGCAGGGCCGCGGCCGCCTCGAGCAGGAGGAGAGCCCGGCGCGCGTCGCCGTCGGCGAGGTCCGCGATCGCCGCCACGGCCTCCGCGGAGAGCTCGACGCCGGTCGCCCCGAGACCCCGCTCGGGGTCGGCCGCCGCGCGCCGCACCAGGGTCGCGAGCGACGCGGCGGAGAGGCGCTCCAGCGTGTAGACGCGGCAGCGCGAGAGGAGCGGGGCGTTCACCTCGAAGGAGGGGTTCTCGGTGGTGGCGCCGACGAGCGTCACCACGCCCTGCTCCACGTGGGGGAGCAGCGCGTCCTGCTGGGCGCGGTTCAGCCGATGGATCTCGTCCAGCAGGAGCAGCGTGCGCCGGCCCGCTCGCCGTTCGCGGCGCGCGCGCTCCACCGCCTCGCGGATCTCCTTCACCCCGGCCATCACCGCGGAGAGCGACTCGAGCCGGCTCTGGCTCGCCTCCGCGAGCAGGCGCGCCAGCGTGGTCTTGCCCGAGCCGGGCGGGCCCCAGAGGATCAGCGAGGGGAGCTCCCCCGCGGCCGCGAGCGCGCGCAAGAGCCCCTGCGGGCCCACGAGCGCGTCCTGACCGACCATCTCTTCGAGCCGGCGCGGGCGCATCCGGTCGGGCAGCGGCCCGCGCGCGCCGGCGTGCCCGGGCGCCGCTTGCTCCGGGAAGAGCTCGAGCGACTCGTCCGAGGGCATGCGAAGAGCCTAGCAACGTGGGAGAATCCCGGGCGCCGCGATGGAGATCCGCAGGGTCGGCATCTGCGTCAAGCCCGAGCAGCCCGAGCTCGCAGAGCTCTTGCGCGCGCTCGAGAAGTGGCTCGGCGAGCGCGGGCTGGAGGCGCTGCCGGATCCCGATTCGGGCCGCTCGACCGAAGCGGCGGGGAGCCCGCGCAGCGAGCTCGCGGCGCGGGCGGATCTCGTCGTCGTGCTCGGCGGCGACGGGACGCTCCTCGCGGTGGCCCGCGCGATCGGAGACCGCGACGTCCCGATCCTCGGCGTGAACCTCGGCACCCTCGGATTCCTGGCCGAGATCTCGCGGGGCGAGCTCTTCGCGGCGCTCGAGGCCGTGCTCGCCGGGCGCTTCCGGATCGAGGAGCGCATGCGCCTCGACGTCAGCGTGGAGCGCGCCGGCGGCTCGCTCGGGCGCTACCTCGCCCTGAACGACGCGGTGATCTCGAATACGGCGCTCTCGCGCCTGGTCCACCTGGAGACGCGCGCCGACGGGGCGGAAGTCACGACCTACCACGCCGACGGGCTCATCGTGGCGACGCCGACCGGCTCGACCGCCTACTCGCTGTCGGCGGGAGGGCCGCTCGTCTACCCGACGATGCGGGCGCTCGTGCTGACGCCGATCTCCGCTCACACGCTGACGCACCGCCCGCTCGTCCTGCCCGAGACCTGCGAGGTGCAGGTGCGCGTGCGCGACACGCGGGGCGGCCAGGTGCACCTGACGGTGGACGGACAGGTCGGGCGCGAGCTCGCGCAGGGCGACCTCGTCACGGTGCGCCGGGCGGCGCGGCCCGCGCGCCTGCTCGTCGACCCCGCGCGCAGCCGCTTCGACGTGATGCGGGCGAAGCTGCGCTGGGGCGAGCGTTGATCGAGTGGCTCCGCATCGCGGACCTCGCGCTCGTCGACCGGGCCGAGCTCGAATTCGGCCCGGGGCTCTGCGCGCTCACCGGCGAGACGGGCGCGGGAAAGTCGATCGTGCTCGGGGCGCTCGCGCTCCTCGCCGGGGGGCGCGCCTCGGCGGACGCCGTGCGCGAGGGCTGCGAGGAGGCGGTCGTCGAGGCCGTCTTCCGCACCGACCGGCTCCCCGAGCTCGAGGCGGAGCTCGAACGGCGCGGTGTTTCGAGCCAGGAGCACGAGCTGGTGGTGCGCCGGAGCGTCGCGCGGGGCGGCCGCAGCCGCGCGTGGGTCTCGGGGCAGCTCGTCCCGGTCGCGACGCTCGCCGAGCTCTTCGCGGGCCGGATCGAGATCTCGAGCCAGCACGATTCGCACTCGCTCCGGCGCCCCGAGGTCCAGGCCCTCCTGCTCGACCGCCGCGGAGGTCTCGAGGGACCGCGGCGCGCCGTGTCCGAGGGTGTGACGTGCCTGCGCCAGCTCGACGCCGAGCTCGCGCGCCTGCGCGCCGAGGCCCGCGAGCTCGCCCGCCGGCAGGACTTCCTCGCCTTCCAGGTCCAGGAGATCGCCGCGGCCCGCCTCGTGGCGGGGGAGCTCGAGGAGCTGCGGGTCGAGCGCTCGCGGCTCGCGCACGCCGACCGGCTGCGTGAAGAGGGCGCCGCCGCGGTGGCCCTCGTGGCCGGCGATCCCGCGCGCAGCGACGTCCCGGGGGCCGCCGACCTGCTCGGCGAGGTGGCGCGCCGCCTTTCCGCGCTCGCACGCCTCGATCCCGCCCTCGCGGACCTGGCCTCGCGCGCGCTCGGCATCGCCGCCGATGCGCGCGACGCGGCGCTCGAGCTCGAGCGGCGCATCGAGGGCGTGGAGGCGGACCCCGGGCGCCTCGCCGAGCTCGAGGAGCGCCTCGCCGCGATCGACCGCCTCCGGCGCAAGTACGGAGCCACGCCCGAGGAGATCCTGCGCTTCCGCGACGAGGCCGAGGCCGAGCTCTTGCGCATCGAGGGGGCCGGCACGCGCGAGGCGGAGCTCGAGAAGGAGCGGGAGGGGCTCGTCGCGCAGCTCGAGCGCGATGCGGAGGGGCTCTCGCGCGGGCGCGCTCGCGCGGCGCGCGGGCTCGGCCGCGCGGTCGAGGCGAGGCTGCGGGAGCTCGCGATGCCGGAGGCGCGCTTCGAGGTCGCGCTCGAGGCGGTGCCGGCGCCCGACGGCCTGCCGTGCGCCGCGACGGGCCGCGAGGCCGCGGAGTTCCGGCTCGCGGCCAACCCGGGCGAGCCGCCGCGCCCGCTGCGGCGGGTGGCGTCGGGGGGAGAGCTCTCGCGCAGCTTCCTCGCCCTCCGCAGCGCGCTGCGCGAGGCCGACGCGGGGATGGTGCTCGTCTTCGACGAGGTCGATGCGGGCGTGGGCGGGAGCACCGCTGACTCCGTGGGCCGCGCGCTCGCCGAGCTCGCGGGCCAGCACCAGGTGCTGTGCATCACCCACCTGCCGCAGGTCGCGGCCCTCGCCCACGAGCACTTCCGCGTCGTCAAGCGAAGCGAGCGCGGGCGTACCCTCGCCCGGGTCGAGGCAGTCCGGGGCGATGCCCGGGTCGAGGAGATCGCGCGGATGGCCGGCGGCGAGGAGATCGTGGAGGCCACCCGCCGCCACGCGCGCCATCTGCTGGGGCGACGGGCGTATCCCCGAGGGGATCAACGTGGCTCCTAGCTAGCGCACCTGCGTCCGCGCCAGATTCTCTCATCCCCTCGGGGAAAAGAGGGGGTCAAGCCACCCGGTGGATCCTCCGAAACGAACGGCTGGGTGCGGGCTCGGACCCCGGATTCTGTGCCGGTGGTCACAAGCGCGAGCCCGGGTGGGGACGATGTCGAGCGTAGGCCAACAGAGCCGGGGAGCGACGCTGCGCGTGCTGAGAGGGTTCTACGAGGGTCTCGAGGTGGCGATCGACCGCGACCGTCTCGTGATCGGACGCGGCCGGGAGGCCGACCTGGCGGTCGCCGAGCCCACGATCTCGCGGCAGCACGCCGCGCTCGAATGGGACGGCGAGGGCTACGCGCTGCAGGACCTCGGCAGCACGAACGGCAGCCGCGTGAACGGGCGACGCGAGACGCGCGCGCGGCTGTGCGACGGCGACGAGATCGAGCTCGGGCGCTTGCAGCTTCGGCTCCACGCGCCCGCGGTCGCAGCGAGGGGTTGAAGGGGAGCCGCCGATGGACAACTATTCGCTCATCGTGGTGTCCGATGGGACGTCGCCCATCCGGCGCCTGGACGTCCCGAAGCGAAGCCTGCGCCGCGCCATGGTCGCTGCCGCGGTCGCTGCGCTCGTGATGCTCGCCGTCGTGGTCGACTACGTCCGGGTGCGGATCGAGCACGCCGAGGTCGGCCGCCTGCGCGAGCTCACCCAGGCCCAGAAGTCGCGGATCGACGGCTTCGAGGCGTCGGTCGGCACGCTCGAGGAGAAGCTCTCGGCCGTCGCGGAGTTCGAGCGCAAGGTCCGCGTGATCGCGAACCTGCCGGGCTCGGCGGCCGCCGGCGGAGCCGACGTGGCGGAGGTCGGTCCGGGAGAGACGGAGGTCCTCGCCCCGGACGGTCAGGGCGGCGAGGAGGAGCTCGTGCCCGGCGCCTTCGAGCCCCGTGACCGGGACGGAGCCCGCGGCTCCGTCGGCACGGCCGGTCCGGGGGCGGCGCGCAAAGGCGATCGCGTCGGCTTCCTGGCGCGGGAGGCCGAGCGGCTCGGGCTCGTGGCGGACGCCCGGGCGCTCTCGCTCAAGGAGCTCGTGGACCAGCTCGAGGACAAGCATCAGCGGCTCGCCTCGTCGCCGGCGATCTGGCCGGCCCACGGCTGGCTCACCTCCCGCTTCGGCCCGCGCATCTCGCCCTTCACGGGCCGGCGGCAGTTCCACGGCGGGATCGACATCAGCGGCGCCCGCGGCACCGAGGTCGTGGCGCCGGCGGACGGGCGGGTCGAGTTCGTCGGCAACCGGGGACCGCTCGGGAATGCGCTAATGATCGACCATGGCTTCGGCATCCGCACGCAGTACGGGCACAACGACAAGATCCTGGTGAAGCGGGGCGACGTGGTGGCCCGCGGCCAGGTGATCGCGCGGCTCGGGAACACGGGTCGCAGCACCGGGCCGCACGTCCACTACTCGGTGGAGGTGAACGGCAAGGCCGTCGATCCGATCGATTATATCTTCGATTGAGGGCTCGGGGTGGTTCTCGGTCCTTCGAGCCTCGACCGACCAGCGAGGTCGTTCGTCCTCCCGATTTGACTCCGCTCGCCTGCGGCTCGCTGCGCGCTCCGCGCTTCGCGCTCCGCTTGCGGAATGCCCCGGAAGGCGCGTTTGCCGTGCGGGGGAGCCTCTCGTCGCGAGGGGCGTTTGCCGTGCGGGGCGTGCTCTCGTAGACTTCTGGGTCGTCCTCCCTCCGGGAGACCGTTTCGCCCTTGCCGAATCTCGTTCGAAAGGTCTTCGGGAGCCACAACGACCGGGTCCTGAAGGCGATGCTGCCGCTCGTCGAGCGGGTGAACCGCCTGGAGCGGGAGGCGGTGGCCTGCTCCGACGCCGAGCTGCGCGCGCGCACCGGCGCGTTCCGCGAGCGCCTCGCCCGCGGCGAGGCGCTGGACGACCTCCTGCCCGAAGCCTTCGCCAGCGTGCGCGAGGCGGCCAAGCGCACGCTCGGGCAGCGTCACTACGACGTGCAGCTCGTCGGCGGGATCGCGCTCCACCGCGGGAACATCGCCGAGATGAAGACCGGCGAGGGCAAGACGCTCGTCGCCACCCTGCCGGCGTACCTGAACGCGCTCGGCGGCCGTGGCGTGCACATCGTGACGGTCAACGACTACCTCGCGCGGCGCGACGCCGAGTGGATGGGCCAGGTCCATCGCTTCCTCGACCTCTCCGTGGGAGTGATCGTCCACGACCTCTCCGACCGCGAGCGCAAGGAGGCCTACGGCTCCGACATCTGCTACGCCACGAACAACGAGCTCGGCTTCGACTACCTGCGCGACAACATGAAGTTCAAGCCGGAGCAGTGCGTCCAGCGCAACCTCAACTACGCGATCGTCGACGAGGTGGACTCGATCCTGATCGACGAGGCGCGCACCCCGCTGATCATCTCGGGTCCGTCCGAGCAGAACACCGGCCTCTACGCGGTGGTCGACCGCGTGATCCCCCGCCTCGCCTGCGGCACCAAGGGCGACCCGGTGAACGGCGTCGAGGAGACGGGCGACTATTGGGTGGACGAGAAGCACCACAGCGCCACGCTGACCGAGGAGGGCGTGCACAAGGTCGAGAAGCTCCTCGGCGTCGAGAACCTCTACGACCCGCAGATGATCCACGTGCTCCACTCGGTGAACCAGTCGCTCGTGGCGCACACCTTGAAGAAGCGCGACGTCGACTACCTGGTGGAGATCGGGGCGAGCGGACAGAACGAGGTGATCATCGTCGACGAGTTCACGGGGCGGAAGATGGTCGGCCGCCGCTGGTCGGACGGTCTCCACCAGGCGGTCGAGGCCAAGGAAGGCATCCAGGTTCGCGCCGAGAACCAGACCCTGGCGACGGTGACCTTCCAGAACTTCTTCCGCATGTACGAGAAGCTCTCCGGGATGACGGGCACCGCCGACACCGAGGCCCCGGAGTTCGCGAAGATCTACGACCTCGACGTGCTCGTGATGCCGACCAACCGCCCGATGATCCGCAAAGACCTCCAGGACGTCGTCTTCAAGAGCAAGCGCGAGAAGTTCGACGCGGTGGTCGAGGAGATCCAGACCCGCCACGAGACCGGCCAGCCCCTGCTCGTCGGCACGATCTCGATCGAGAATTCGGAGATTCTCTCGGCGAGGCTGGGCCGCGAGGGCGTGCGCCACAACGTGCTGAACGCCAAGCAGCACGAGCGCGAGGCCGAGATCGTGGCGCAGGCCGGGCGCAAGGGGGCCGTCACGATCTCGACCAACATGGCGGGTCGCGGCACGGACATCGTGCTCGGCGGCAACCCCGAGTTCCTCGCGCTCGCGAAGTGCGGGCACGACAAGGGTCACCCCGAGTACCCGGTGGTGCTCGCCGGCTTCGAGCACCAATGCGCCGGGGAGCGCGAGGAGGTCGTCGCGGCGGGCGGGCTCCACATCGTCGGAACGGAGCGGCACGAGAGCCGGCGCATCGACAACCAGCTGCGCGGCCGCTCGGGGCGCCAGGGCGATCCGGGGTCCACCCAGTTCTTCCTCTCGCTCGAGGACGACCTGCTGCGCATCTTCGAGTCCGAGCGCGTGGCCCAGTGGTGGGACCGCGTGGGCGTGGAGGACGGCGAGGCGATCGAGAATCGCCTCCTCACCCGCGTGATCGAGAACGCCCAGAAGAAGGTCGAGGCCCGCAACTTCGACGTCCGCAAGCACCTGCTCGACTACGACGACGTGATGAACCGCCAGCGCCAGGCCTTCTACGGCCGACGGCGCGAGGCGATGACGCGCGAGGACCTGCACCAGGAGATCCTCGACATGGCCGAGGGCGCGGTCGTGGCGATCCTGGCGCGGAGCTGGCCGGAGAAGGGCGACCCCGACGCCGAGGCGCGGGCCGAGATCGCGGCGAACTCGGCCACCCAGTTCGGGATCGCCTTCGACGCGGGCCAGCCGCCCTTCGTGCAGGAAGGCCGCCCCGCCGGCGACCGCGACGGGCTCGGGCGCGGCGTCTTCGACCGGATCCTGGGCTTCCTCGAGGAGAAGAAGAAGCACTGCGACCGTCTCGCCGAGCAGTACGCCGACCTCGGCTATCCGCGCTTCGACCAGCTCGAGCGCGACTTCCTGCTGCAGGTGCTCGACGTGCAGTGGAAGGACCATCTCCACTCGATGGACGGCCTGCGCGACGGCATCTCCCTGCGCGGCTACGCGCAGAAAGATCCCAAGATCGAGTACCAGCGCGAGGGCTACGCGCTCTTCGAGGAGATGAACGAGCGCATCGACGCGCAGGCGCTCGAGATCGTGTTCAAGGTGCAGCTGCGCGACCCCGCCGAGACGCCGGCGGCGGCGACCCGGCCGCCCGGCCGGGCCGCGGCGCCGGCGCTGCGCCCGCCGGCCGCGGGTCCCCTGCGCCAGCCGGGGCCCGCCATGGCCGCGGCGGCCCGGCCGCGCTCCGACGGCGAGAGGGCGAAGGTCGGACGCAACGATCCCTGCCCCTGCGGCTCCGGCCGCAAGTACAAGAAGTGCTGCGGCGCGGGCTAGGACTCCTAGGCCCGGGCAGCCCCATCCGAGTCGCCGGGTTCCGCGCCGCGGGCGTCCGCTGCGGGGTGAAGAAGGCGGGGCTCGACCTCGCGCTCGTCGTGAGCGACGTCCCGGCGAGCGTGGCGGGCCTCTTCACCCGCTCCACGGTGGTCGGCGCGCCGGTCGAGATCTCGCGCGCGCGCGTGCGCAAGGGACGAGCGCGGGGCGTCGTGGTGAACAGCGGCGTCTCCAACGTGGCGACGGGCGCGCGTGGGATGCGCGACGCGGTCGAGATGGCGCGGCTCGCCGCGCGGGCGGTGGGCTGCGCGCCGGAACAGATGCTCGTGGCCAGCACGGGCGTGATCGGCCGACCGCTCCCGATGGCGAAGCTGCGCCGGGGCGTGGCCCTGGCCGGGGCCGCGCTCTCGCCGGCCGGCTTCGAGCGGGCGGCCCTTGCGATCATGACCACCGACACCTACCCGAAGCGCGCGCAGACCCGGGTGCGGGTCGGGGGGCGCGTCGTGACGGTCGCCGGGATCGCCAAGGGCTCGGGGATGATCGAGCCCCAGATGGCCACGATGCTCGCGTTCCTGGTGAGCGATGCCGCCGTCGCAGCTCCCTTCCTGCGCGCGGCCCTGCGCGAGGCGGCCGACGCGAGCTTCCACCGGGTGAGCGTGGACGGCGAGACCTCGACGAGCGACGCGCTGATCGCGCTCGCGAACGGCCGCGCGGGCAACGCCCCCCTGCGCGGCCCGGCGAGCCCCGGGGCGAGCCGCTTCGAGGCCGCGCTGGCCGAGGTGACGCGCTCGCTGGCGCGCGACCTGGCCCGCGACGGCGAGGGCGCCACCAAGCTCGTGACGGTGAGGGTGGCGGGGGCCCAGAGCGCCGCCGAGGCCGAGCGGGCCGCGCGCCGGATCGCCAACTCGCTCCTGGTCAAGACGGCGCTCTTCGGGGCGGACCCGAACTGGGGTCGCATCCTCCAGACCGTGGGGGCCGGGCGGGTTCGCCTGCGCCTCCCGCGGGCGCGGGTCGACCTGGCCGGGGTGACGGTCTTTCGCCACGGCGCGCCGGCGGGACCCGCCGCCGCCGCGCGCGCCGCCGAGCGCCTGCGGGCCGGCAAGGAGGTCGAGATCCGCGTCGATCTCGGCGTCGGTCGGGCCTGCGCCTTCGTCTGGACCTGCGATCTCTCCTACGACTACGTCCGGATCAACGCGGAGTACACGACCTAGCCCGAGCGGGGGCCCGCGCTTCGCTCGGCTTCACCTCGCTGCGCAAGGCCGCTTCGCGGCCTTGCGGGGCCGGGCTCGCCCCGGGCCGGGGCGTCTGCTAACCATCCGACAAATCACACGTTCCGGACCGCCCCAGCGGTGCCCGGGGCCTTCGGTCGGCGAGGCGAGCCCGCGCGGCCGGCGATCCCGGGTCGGGGAGCCACGGACGGAGCGGCGGCGAAACCGCGAAGGAGACCCGACATGGCCGATGCCACGGCCGAGGCGAGCGCCTCGGCGCCCAGCGGCGGCGCGCCCGGCGCGAGCTCCCATCCCCTCCACACCGACGTGACGATCCGCGACCTGGTCGACGCGGGCGTGCACTTCGGCCACCAGACGCAGCGCTGGAACCCGCGCATGAAGCCGTTCCTCTTCGGCGAGCGCAACGGGGTCCACATCATCGACCTCGACCAGACGCTCCCGCGCCTCCAGGCGGCGCTCGACTTCGTGCGCGAGACCTCGGCCAGCGGCGGCAAGGTCCTCTACGTTGGCACCAAGCGGCAGGCGGCGGCGCCGATCCGCTTCGAGGCCGAGCGGGCCGGCCAGTTCTACGTCAACAACCGCTGGCTCGGCGGCATGCTCACGAACTTCAAGACCGTGAAGAAGTCGATCGAGCGCTTCAAGCACCTGCTCGAGATCGTGGGTGACGAGGCGAAGGTCGCCGAGTATCCCAAGAAGGAGCTCTCGCGGATCCACCGGCTGATCGAGAAGTACAAGAAGTCGCTCGAGGGCATCAAGGAGATGAGCCGGCTTCCCGACGCGGTCTTCGTGGTCGACGTCGCCAAGGAGGAGATCGCGGTCACCGAGGCGCGCCGCCTCGGGATCCCGATCGTCGCCGTGGTCGACTCGAACTGCAGCCCCGACGGCATCGACTTCGTGGTGCCGGGCAACGACGACGCGATCCGCGCCATCCAGCTCTACTGCGCGCGGGTGACCGACGCCTGCCTCGAGGGCGCCGCGCTGCATGAGGAGCGGATCCGGGCCGAGGTGGCGGAGGCCGAGCACGCGCGCTCCGCGACGGACAGCTCCGTGCGTCCGGGCGGCCGCGTGGTGGTCGAGATCACGCAGCCGCCGCGGCGCGGCCGCGCCGCCTCGTTCGGCCGCGACCCCGACCGCGACGTGGCCCCCGCGCTCGCCCCGGCCCCCGCGCCCGCCCCGGCCCCCGCGCTCGCGCCGGTCCCCGCCCCCGCCCCCGCCCCGGCCCCCGACGCCGGCGCCGAGGGCTAAGGCGCGGTGGCGACGATCTCCGCGGAGCTGGTCCGGGCGCTGCGCGAACGCACGGGCGCCGGGATGATGGACTGCAAGCGCGTGCTCGCCGACGCGAACGGGGACATGGAGCGCGCGGCGGAGCTGCTGCGCGAGCGTGGCCTGGCCAAGGCCGGCCGGCGCGAGGGGCGCACCACCAGCGAAGGCGCGATCGCGATCGCGCTCGCGGGCGCCGCCGGTGGCATGGTCGAGCTCGGCTGCGAGACCGATTTCGTCGCGCGCACGGACGAGTTCCAGCGCCTCGCGGCCGAGCTGGCCCGCGTGGTCGCCGAGAGCGCGGGGGTAGACGGCCCGGATCGGCTGCTCGCCGCGCGCGTCGACGGCGAGCCGATGGCGCAGCGGATCCAGGGCACCGTCGCGAAGCTCGGTGAGAACGTGGTCCTGAAGCGCGTAGCCAAGCTCGCGATCGACGGCTCGGGGATCGTCGGCGGCTACGTCCACGCGGGCGGCAAGCTCGGTGTGCTGGTCGGGCTCGACACGGGCGCGCGGGCAGCCGAGATCGAGGGCCTCGCCCGCGACCTCGCCATGCACGTCGCCGCGGCGGATCCCTCGCCCGTCGCGGTGGAGCGCAGCCAGCTCCCGCCCGAGCTGCTCGAGTCCGAGCGGGCCATCTACCGGGCGCAGGCCGAGCAGGAGGGCAAGCCCGCGAAGGTCATCGACCGCATCGTCGAGGGGAAGCTCAACAAGTTCGCCGCCGACGTCTGCCTGGTCGAGCAGGCCTTCGTGAAGGACCCCGACCGCTCGGTGGGCGACGTCGTCGGCGACGCGGCGAAGCGGGCGGGGGCCGCGATCCGGGTGTCCGCCTTCCGCCGCTTCCGGCTCGGCGAGGCGACCCGAGCGTGAAGGCGGCCTTCTCCAGGCTCCTGATCAAGCTCTCCGGCGAGCACCTGGCCGGCGACCGCGGCTTCGGGATCTCGCCGACGGTGATCGCCGGCGTGGCGAAGGACCTGCGCCGCGTCCACGAGCTCGGGACCCAGGTCTGCGTCGTGATCGGCGGCGGCAATGTGATCCGCGGCATCCAGGCCGCCGAGCAGGGCCTCGACCGCGCCAGCGCCGACTACATGGGCATGCTCGCCAGCGTGATCAACGCCCTGGCGCTGCAGGACGCGATCGAGAAGGAGGGGATCCCGACGCGCGTGCTCTCGGCGCTCGAGATCCGCGAGGTGGCCGAGCCCTACATCCGGCGCCGCGCGGAGCGCCACCTCGAGAAGGGGCGCATCGTCGTCTTCGCGGCCGGGACGGGCAACCCCTACTTCTCCACCGACACGGCGGCGGCGCTGCGCGCGGCCGAGATCGGCGCCAACGTGATCCTGATGGCGAAGCAGGGGGTCGACGGCGTCTACGACTCCGATCCGCGCCAGAACCCGTTGGCGCGCCGCTACGAGACGATCGGCTACGACGAGGCGCTCCAGCGCAATCTGCGCGTCATGGACCAGACCGCGATCGCGCTCTGCCGCGAGAACGCGATTCCCATCGTGGTCTTCGACATCGGCGTCCCCGGGAACCTGCAGCGCGTGGCGGCGGGGGAGAAGGTGGGGACGCAGGTAGGGGGATAGCCATGGCCGAGGGTGACGTCGCGCTGATACAGGACGAGGCGCGCGCGAGCATGGACAAGGCGATCCGCAGCCTGCGCGCCGACCTCCAGAAGGTCCGGACGGGACGCGCCAGCACCGCGCTGATCGACGGCATCCAGGTCGAGTACTACGGGACGCCGACGCCGCTCAACCAGCTCGCGAACCTGACCACGCCGGACCCGCGCCTGATCGTGATCTCGCCCTACGACAAGGGCTCGATCCACGCCATCGAGAAGGCGATCCAGACCTCGGACCTCGGCCTCGTGCCCTCGAACGACGGCAAGGTGGTGCGCATCCCGATCCCGGCGCTGACCGAGGAGCGGCGCAAGGAGCTCGTCCGGCACGTGCACAAGCGCGCGGAACACCACAAGGTGGGCGTGCGTGAGGCGCGCCGGGATGCCCTGGCGATGATCAAGGACCTCGAGTCCGAGGGCTCGATCCCGCACGACGACCGCCGCCAGGCGGAGAAGAGGATCCAGGGCCTGACCGACGAGTTCGTGAAGAAGATCGACGAGATCACCGGCCAGAAGGAGGAGGAGATCCTCCAGGTCTAGGCATGCGAGGACAAAGGCTCGACAGCAAGTCCATCCCGCGCCACGTCGCCATCATCATGGACGGTAACGGGCGCTGGGCCGAGCGGCGAGGGCTCTCCCGCATCGAAGGTCATCGCGCGGGGCTCGAGTCGGTGCGCGCGGTGGTGCGCGCCGCCCACGAGCTGGGCGTGCACTGGCTCACGCTCTACGCCTTCTCGCTCGAGAACTGGAACCGGCCGAAGCACGAGGTGGACGAGCTGATGCGGCTGCTCGAGCGCTACCTCGAGCTCGAGATCGACGAGGTGCACCGCAACGGCATCCAGGTGCGCGCGATCGGCCGCATCGAACGGCTCGCCGCGAGCGCCCGCGCCCGGATCGAGCAGGCGGTGGCCCGCACCCGCGCCAACCGCGAGATGACGCTCGTCTTCGCGGTCTCCTACGGGGGCCGCGCCGAGATCGTCGACGCGGCGCGCCGGCTCTTGCGCGACGCCGAGAGCGGCAAGGTCGACCCGGAGCGGCTCGACGAGAAGACCTTTGCGGCCTACCTCTACGACCCGGAGCTGCCGGACCCCGACCTGCTGATCCGCACGGGCGCCGAGTCGCGAGTCTCGAACTTCCTGCTCTGGCAGATCGCCTACACCGAGATCTACACGACCGGCGCGATGTGGCCGGAGTTCCGCAAGGAGCACCTCGTCGAGGCGATCGTGGACTACCAGGCGCGCGAGCGGCGCTTCGGGCTCACCAGCGCGCAGGTGCGCGGAGGCAGCGATGGCTGAGGGGCCGCGGCGGATCGCGCTGCTCGGCTCCACGGGGAGCGTCGGCGAGCAGACGCTCGCCATCGCCGCCGGCTTCCCCGACCGCTACCGCGTCGTCGCGCTCGCCGCCGGCCGCCAGCTCGGCAAGCTCGCCGAGCAGGTGCGCCGCTTCCGCCCCGAGCTGGTCGCGGTCGCGGACGCCGAGGGCGCGCGCGAGCTCAAAGCAAAGCTCGGCCCGGACGCGCCGCGGATCGCCTTCGGCCCGCAGGGCCTGCTGGAGGTCGCCGCGCACCCGGCCGAGCTCGTGGTCTCGGCGCTCGTCGGAGCCGTGGGCCTCGAGCCGACGCTCGCCGCGATCCGCGCCGGCCGCGACGTCGCGCTCGCCAACAAGGAGGTGCTGGTGATGGCCGGGGCCCTGGTGCTGCGCGAGGTGCGCGCGCGCGGCACGAGCCTGCTCCCGGTCGACAGCGAGCACAGCGCGATCTTCCAGGCGCTCGCGGGCCAGCGCCGCGAGGACGTGGCCCGCCTGGTGCTGACCGCCTCGGGCGGCCCCTTCCGGACCTGGAGCGAGGCGCAGATCGCGCGGGCCAGCGTCGAGCAGGCGCTGCGCCATCCCAACTGGGACATGGGTCCGAAGATCACCATCGATTCGGCGACGCTGATGAACAAGGGCCTCGAGGTGATCGAGGCGCGCTGGCTCTTCGACGTTCCGCCCGCACGGGTCGACGTGCTCGTCCATCCGCAGTCGATCGTCCACTCGCTGGTGGAGTTCGTCGACGGCTCCGTGCTCGCCCAGCTCGGCCTCCCCGACATGCGCGTCCCGATCGCGGTGGCGCTCGCGCATCCCGAACGCCTCCCGCTCGACCTCCCGCGCCTCGACCTCGCGGCGATCGGGGAGCTCTCCTTCGAGGTTCCGGACCGCAAGCGCTTCCCCTGCCTCGACCTCGCCTACGCCGCGCTGCGCGCCTCCGAGGCGGCGCCCGCGGTGCTGAACGCGGCGAACGAGGTGGCCGTCGCGGCGTTCCTGGCCGGCCGCATCCGCTTCCCGGCCATCGCCGCGGCGAACGCGGCCGTGCTCGAGGCGCACGCGGCGGAGGTCGGCGGCGCGCGCCTGCGCGACCTCGCCGACGTCCGCGAGGCGGACCGCCGTGCGCGCGCCCGGGCCGAGGCCTGGCTGGCCTCGGCGGGGGAGGGGCCGTGACCGTCCTGAACTATCTCCTCGCCTTCGTCGTCCTGCTCTCCGTCCTGATCTTCGTGCACGAGCTCGGGCACTTCCTGGTCGCCAAGGCCTGCGGCGTGCGCGTGCTCAAGTTCTGCCTCGGCTTCGGCCCGCCCGTGCGCATCGGCCCCCTGCGCCTGGCCTGGAAGCGCGGCCACACCGAGTACGCGATCGCGTGGTTCCCGCTCGGCGGCTTCGTCAAGATGCTCGGCGAGAACCCCGACGAGCAGGACGACCCGGAGGCGCGCGCCCACCCGAGCGAGGCGCTCGGGTCCAGGCCGCTGTGGCAGAAGCTCGCGATCGTCTTCGCGGGTCCGGCGATGAACCTCCTGCTCCCGGTCGCGGTCTTCGCGGGCACGCTCTTCGTCGGGATGCCGCGCCCGGCCGCCGTCGTGGGCGGCGTCGAGGCGAGCTCGCCGGCGGAAAGGGCGGGAATCGCGCCCGGCGATCGGATCGTCGCCGTCGCCGGCCAGCCGGTGGCGTGGTGGGGCGAGGTCGAGGAGGCGATCCGCTCGAATCCCTCCGGTGCGCTCGCGCTCGAGATCGAGCGCGCCGGCGAGCGGCGCGAGCTCGCGCTGCCGCTCGAGGCGCGCAGCGGGCTCGACGAGTTCGGGACGACGGAGGAGATCGGCTGGGCGGGGCTCGCACACCGGCGCCCGCGCGCCATGCTCGGGGTGCCGGACGCGGACTCGCCCGCCCACGCCGCGGGGCTGCGCTCGGGAGATCGCGTCCGCGCGGTCGCGGGCACGCCGGTCGAGGACTGGAACGCGCTCGCGAAGCTCTACGCCGCCGCTCCGGCGGGCGGCCGCGTCGCGACCCGGGTCGAGCGCGGGCCGGAGGATGCGCCGGAGCGCCTCGCGCTCGACGTGCCCGCGCTCGGCGACCTCGCGCAGCTCGGGGTGCGCCCTGCCAGCGTCCTCGTCTCCGGCGTCTCGCCCGGGTCCGCCGCGGAGCGGGCGGGAATCCAGCCGGGCGACCTCGTGGTCTCCGTCGATGGCGCCCCGGTCCGGAGCTTCCAGTCCTTCGCCGAGACGGTGCGCTCGAGCGGCGGCCGGTCCCTCGAGGTCGTCTATGCCCGGGACGGCGTCGCCCACGAGGTGGCGATCCAGCCGGAGCTGCGCACGGTGGAGGTGGGCCCGGGGCTCGAGGAGACGCGCTACCTCGTCGGCATCACCGCGGCGGCGGCGACCCTGCCGGGGGCCCTCGCGATCGACCGCGAGCGCAACCCCGCCGTGGCGCTGCCGCGCGCCGTCGAGATGACGGTCTCGATCACCGGCACCTTCCTGCGCGGTCTCGGCAAGATCGTGACCGGCGAGGTGTCGCGCAACCAGGTCGCCGGGCCGATCGGCATCGCGACCATCGCCGGGAGCTCGTGGCAGCAGGGCTGGGAGACCTATCTCTCGACGCTCGTCTTGATCAGCATCAACCTCGGCATCCTGAACCTGCTCCCGATCCCGATCCTCGACGGCGGGCAGGCGCTGCTCTTCCTGGTCGAGAGCGTGAAGCGCTCGCCGCTCTCGCTGCGCACGCGGCTCGCGGTGCAGCAGATCGGCCTCACCGTGCTGGCCCTGCTGATGGGCATGGCCTTCTGGAACGACATCTCCCGCCACTGGTCGAAGGTCGTGGATTGGCTGCGCTCCGGCGGGCTCTAGCGGGCGCGCGCAAGCGAAGCGCGCAGCGAGGCGAAGCCGCGCCGGGTTCCCGCTCAGGCCCGGCGCGCGCAGCGAGCCGAAGGCGAGTGACCCAGGCCCCACGAGCGGGCCACCGGGCCCCGCTTCTCCTCGCCGTCGAGACCTCGGGCGGCGAGCCTTCGGTGGCGCTCCTGCGCGGCGAGGAGCTCCTCTCCGAGCGGCGCGCGCGCCCCGGGCGCCCCGGGTCGGAGATGCTCCTGCCCGCGATCGATGTCCTCCTGCGCCGCGCCGGTGTCGACGTGCGCGCGCTCGGGGCCTTCGCCGTCGGCGTGGGCCCCGGCTCCTTCACCGGCCTGCGCGTCGGGATCGCGACGGTGAAGGGCCTGGCCTTCGGGAGCGGCGCCCCCGTCGCCGGCGTCGGCACGCTCGCCGCGCTCGCGCTGCGCGCGCCGCGCGGCCGCGACCCGATCGTCGCGCTGCTCGACGCGCGGCGCGGCGAGGTCTACGCCGCCTCGTTCCGCCGCGACGGGGAGGAGCTCGAGCCCGGCGACCTCCCCGAGGGCCTCTACACGCCGGAGGATCTCGCCTCGCGGCTCCCGCCGCGCTGCGTCCTCGTGGGCGACGGCGTCGCCGTGTGCGGCGAGCGGCTCCGCGCGGCGCTCGGCTCCGGCGTCCGCTGCGTGCCTCCGCCGCGCGGCCGGCCGCGCGCGCGCGAGGTCGGGGCGCTCGGCCTCTGGATGCTGCGGCGAGGAGAGGGAATCGACGCGGCCGACGTGGTGCCCCGCTACGTGCGGCGCGCGGAGGCCGAGGCGCGGCGCGTGGGCGAGGCGACGGAGCCCGCGAGCGGCTGATCCCAGCCCGATTTTCGCGCCGTCGTTCGCGTCGGGGGCGCGCCGGCAAGGTCGTCGAAGCCCTCGTCGGAGGCGGAGCCTCAGCGCCCGAGGCGGCTCCGAGCGAACGCTGCGACGGCGCGCGCGTGGCCGAGCGCGCGGCGAGCCTGCTCGGCGGTATAGGCCTGGAAGGGAACGTTTCCCGGCAGGCCGTTCGGGTAGCGGGTCGGGACGTAGTGCTGGTCGAGCTCCTTCGCGCCGTCGCGCAGGCCCGCCGCTTCCGGGCAATCCGCCTCGAGCGCCACCAGCAGCCCGTCCACGGAGTGGCCCATCACGACGCGCGCACCGCGCGCGTAGTGCACGGCCTTGGCGGCCTTCTCGGCGACCTGCTGCGCCAGGAAGCAGGTCTGCGCGAAGAAGCCGAGCTCGAGGCCGCGCTCGGCGAAGGCGAGATCGTTCTCCGCCTGGAGCAGCCAGCGCTCCGCCTCCACGCTGGCGTCACTCCGGGTCATGAGCCTCCGCAGCGTCGAAGAGGCGGATCCCTTCGCGCTCTGCGCGCTCCAGGAACCCGCGCCGGGAGCGCAGCTCCGCGAACTCGCCGGGCGTGTAGACGAGGAGATCGGCGCCGGGAAAGGCGTCGAGCACGTCGAGGAAGCTCCGGAAGCGCTCGACGAAGGGGTAGGGCGTCTCGCAGACGATGAGGAGATCGACGTCGCTCCACGCATCCGCCTCGCCGCGCGCGTACGAGCCGAACAGGATCGCGAGCTTCGCTCCCTCGCGCACGCAAGCCCGCGCGACGACGCGCCGCACGTCCTCCGGGGCGAAGCGCGGGCCTCCGGACAGGATCTCGACGTCGCTCATCGCGCGGAGCCTAGCATGCGCGCAGCCGCGCGCCGCGCCAGCGCGCCGCCCAGAGGCCGAAGCCCCGCTCGGCGAAGTGCGAGCGGTCGCGCCACTCGCGGAGCAGCAGCCGCTCGGTGCGCAAGAAGGTCACGCTGCAGCCTTCCCTCGGGCCCTCGAGACGTCAAGGCCGCAGGGCTGGCGGGTCCCGCACACAGCGGACCACCGGAAAGTCGCCAGGCTTGACAGAATCAATACATAGCACTAATCGATCGACGATGAGGCGGTTCCCGAAGCAGCTCACCTTCCACGACCACCGGATGCGCTCGGGCCGGGGCGGGCCGAGGCCCGGTGCCGGGCGTCCGCGCGCGTCGGCGAACCCGCCCGTCCATCATGTCCGGCGCCCGCCGGTCCCGCGCGACTGCCCTTCCCACGTCACGCTGCGGCTGCTCCGGGGCCTGCCGGCGCTTCGAAACCGCCGCTTCTTGCGCGAGCTGCGCGCGAGCCTGCGCGACGCCTGCGAACGCCGCGGCTTCCGCGTGGTGCACTACTCCGTGCAGCGCAACCACCTCCACCTGCTCGTCGAGGCCGCGGGCAAGGAAGCGCTGGGTCGCGGCATGAAGGCGATCGCCGCCCGCGTCGCCCGCGCCGTGCACCGCGCCTTCGGCCTCTCGGGCCCGGTCCTGCACGGCCGCTACCACCTGCGCGTGCTGCGCACCCCGCGCGAGGTCCGGAACGCCCTCGCCTCCGTGCTCCTCAACGCGCGCAAGCACTGGCGCGAACGCCACGGCTCCCCGCCCCCGGAGCGCGTCGACGAGGCATCGTCGGGCCGCTGGTTCCAGGGCTGGCGTCGAGCCTTCGGCTCGCGCGAACCCCCGCCCGAGCACCCCGAGGTCGCTCCGCCCCGGACCTGGCTCCTCTCCGTCGGCTGGCGCCGCCACGGCCTCATCGACCCCGCGGAGGTTCCCGGAGGCTGACGCCAGCGGGGGGATTGCGATCGGCGACACGGAAGCCTGTGTCACGGGGAAGAGGCTCGATGGATCGCCGGTGGAGGGATGCGACGAGATTCGCACCGTGCCCGCCTGCGGGCTGGGGTTCGAGCTGACCGTTGGACTGCCTGCGCTGACGTGGCTTTGGGGTAGACGGCTCCTGCTTATCCGGTTGTTTCAGCATCACACAACGGGTAGCGTGGCGCCGTGCCGAGACCATCGTTCCCCAGGAACCTTCGGGAGTTCCAGGCCCGGTTCGCGAGCGAGGAGGCGTGCGCCGAGTACCTTGCGGCGTG
>CAZUYC010000044.1:0-6932 GCA_964624475.1 uncultured Spirochaetales bacterium
CCGGAGCGGCGGCGAGGACGACGATCTGCTCTGGCCCGTGCGCGAGACGGCCGAGTACCTGCGGCGCGAGCTGGCGGCGCCCGACGGCGGCTTCTTCGCCAGCCAGGACGCCGACAGCGAGGGCGAGGAGGGCACCTTCTACGTCTGGAGCCCGGAGCCGGTGGCGGCGCTGCTCGGGCAGGCGCGCGCGGAGGCCTTCTGCAAGGCCTACGGCGTGAGCGCGCGCGGCAACTTCGAGGGCGGGACCACGGTGCTGCACGATCTCGCCCGCGCTCCGCGCGACGAGCTGCGCGCGGAGCGCGAGGCCCTGCTCGCGGCGCGCGGCAAGCGCGTGGCGCCCGCCACCGACCGCAAGCGGGTGGCCGCCTGGAACGGGCTCGCGATCTCGGGTCTCGCGCGCGCGGGGAGTGCCTTCGGCGAGGCCGCGCTCGTGGACGCAGCCCGGGCGGCCGCGGAGTTCGCGCTCGCGCGCCTGCGCGCTCCGGACGGCCGCCTCCACCGCGTCTTCGACGGTGAGCGCGCGCGGGTGCCGGCCTTCCTCGACGACCACGCGGCGCTCCTCGAGGCGTTCCTCGACCTCCACCGCGCCGGCGCCGGCGACCGCTTCCTCGCCGAGGCGATCGCCCTGGCCGACGCGATCGCCCTGCGCTTCTACGACGCGGGCCTTGGCGACCTCTTCCTGACGCCGGCCGACGGCGAGCCGCTCGTGCAGCGCCCGCGCTCGGACCACGACGGCGCCACGCCGGGCTCCACGGGCTGGGCCGCGCTCGGCCTGCTCCGCGTCGCAACGCTCGCGGGGCGCGCCGACCTCGGCCGGATCGTCGAGCGCGTGCTGCGCACGCACGCCTTCGTCCTCGACCGCGCGCCGGAGTCGGAGCCGACGCTCGCGCGCGCCGCGCTCCTCGCCGCGACCGGCGGGAGCGTGGCCGTGATCTCGGGCGACCCGGAGGCCGACGCCACGCGCGCGCTCGCCGAGCGCGCCCGCCGCCTGCTCGGCCCCGAGGACGCCGTCGTGGTCGTGCGGCCGGGCGCGCCCGCGCCGGCGGGCCTCGACCCCGCCTGGCTCGCCGGGCGCGAGCCGGCGCAAGGACGCCCGACGGCGTGGATCTGTCGCGGCACGACCTGCTCGCTCCCCGCGACCGATCCCGAGGCGCTCGCGCCGCTCGGGACCGCCGCGTCGCCCGAGCCTTGATCGGACGCGGGCGCGCGCTGGCGTGGCTCCTCGCCGCCGCCTGCGCGCGCGAGGCGGAGCCGGGCGCGCAGACCCGCGTGGAGTTCTGGGCGCTCGGGCGCGAGGGCGAGCTCGTGCGCGAGCTCGTGCCGGAGTTCGAGCGCCGGCACCCCGACCTGCGCGTGCGCGTGCAGCAGATCCCCTGGAGCGCCGCGCACGAGAAGCTCCTGACCGCGTTCGCGGGCGGCGCCCTCCCGGACGCGATCCAGCTCGGGAACACCTGGGTGGCCGAGCTCGTGGCGCTCGGCGCCCTCGAGCCGCTTGACGCGCGCATCGCGGCCTCGCCGGCGGTGCGCCGCGACGACTACTTCGCGGGCGTCCTCGACCTGGGCGTGATCGACGGCACGACCTGGGCCGTGCCCTGGTACGCCGACACGCGCCTGCTCTTCTACCGGCGCGACCTCTTCGCGGCGGCGGGCTTCCCGCACGCGCCGCGAGACTGGGACGAATGGCGCGCGGCGCTCGCCGCCCTGCGCCAGAGCCTCCCGTCCGGGAGCCACCCGATCCTGCTGCCGCTGACCGAGTGGGAGCTGCCGGTGATCCTCGCGTTCCAGCGCGGCGCCGAGCTGCTGCGCGACGGCGACCGCTTCGGGAACTTCACGAGCCCCGAGTTCCGCGCCGCCTTCGACTTCTACCAGGGCTTCTTCCGCGACGGCCTGGCCCCGCGGCGCGGCGCGGCCGAGATCGGGAACCTCCATCAGGACTTCGCGGCGGGCACCTTCGCCAGCTTCGTGAGCGGGCCGTGGAACATGGCCGAGCTCGCGCGTCGCCTCCCGCCCGCGCTCCAGGACCGCTGGGCCACGGCGCCGCTCCCCGCGCCGAAAGGCGACGCGCCGGGCGTCTCGCTCGCGGGCGGGGCCGGGATCGCGCTCGTGCGCGGCTCCCCGCGCGGCGACGCCGCCTGGCGCTGGATCGAGTACCTGGCGGCGCCCGAGCAACAGCTGGCCTTCCACGCGATCTCCGGCGACCTCCCGGCGCGCCGCTCGGCGTGGAGCGACCCGAGCCTCGCGAGCTCTCCGCACGCGCAGGCCTTCCGCGCGCAGCTCGACCGCGTCCGGCCTCCGCCCAAGGTCCCCGAGTGGGAGCGCATCGCGAGCCGGATCGCGCGCCACGCCGAGGCGGTCGTGCGCGGGAGCGAGAGCGCCGAGCAAGCGCTCCGCTCGCTGGACCGGGAAGCCGATCAGGTGCTAGAGAAGCGGCGCTGGCTGCTCCGGCGCGAGGCGGGTGGCCGCTAGCGCGTTCTTGGGGGGTCGTCTCCGGTGCGCATCCACGGCCTCGTCGCGGCGGGATTCCTCGCCCCTGCCCTTTCCGCACTCGCCGCCTTCTTCGTCCTTCCCGTCGCCGCCGCCTTCGCGCTGAGCCTCACGGACTTCGATCTCTACGCGCTCGCCGATCGGCGCAACCTCCGCTTCGTCGGCCTCGAGAACTACGCGCGCTGGTTGCGCGACCCGGGTTTCTGGCGGGCCTTCACGAACACCCTCACCTTCGTCGGCGTCGGCGCGCCGCTCTCGGTCGGCGCCTCGCTCGGGACGGCGCTGCTCCTGTGTGCGCGGAGCGCGCGGGCCCGGGCCTTCTTCCGAACCGTCTACTTCGTCCCGGTGGTGACGACGCTCGTCGCCGTCGCCGTGGTCTGGCGCTTCCTCTACCACCCGCGCCTCGGGCTCCTGAACCGCGCGCTCGGCTGGCTCGGCGTGGGGCCCGTCGACTGGCTCGGCGACCCGGCCACCGCGATGCCGGCGCTGATCCTGCTCGCGGTGTGGAAGAACTTCGGCTTCAACATGGTGATCTTCGTGGCGGGCCTCCAGAGCATCCCCGAGCGCCTCTACGAGGCGGCGCGCCTCGACGGAGCGACGCGCGGGCAGGAGCTGCGCTTCGTGACGCTGCCGATGCTGCTCCCGACCACGAGCTTCGTCGTGCTGATGACGCTGATCGGGCACTTCCAGCTCTTCGCCGAGCCCTACGTGATGACGCAGGGCGGCCCCGGGGACAGCACGAGGAGCCTCGTGCTGCTCCTCTACGAGCAGGGCTTCCGCTGGTGGAACCTGGGCCAGGCGGCGGCGATCTCCGTCCTGCTCTTCGGCCTGGTCCTCGCGGCTACCCTCCTCGCGCGCGCCTGGCGCGGGCGCGAGGTCCTGGCGTGAGGCGCTCTTGCGAGACGCTCGCCGTGAACGGCCTGCTCGCGGCCGGCGCCGTGCTGTGCGCGGCGCCGCTCGTCTGGATGCTCTCGGTCTCGCTCATGCCCGCCGGCGAGGCCACCGCGTTCCCGCCGGCGCTCGTCCCGAGCGAGCCCACGCTCGCGCACTACCGCGAGCTCGTGACGCGCCTGCACCTCGCGCGCCAGGCCGCGAACAGCGCTCTGCTCGCGACGCTCGCCACGGCGATCGGCCTCGCCACGAGCTCGCTCGCCGGCTACGCCTTCGCGAAGCTGCGCTTCGCCGGGCGCGACCGGCTCTACCGCTGGCTCCTCGTCGGCCTCGTGGTGCCCGGGCAGGTCGCGATGCTCCCGCTCTTCCTGATGCTCGAGCAGCTCGGGCTCGTGAACAGCTACGCCGGCGTCCTCGTGCCGAGCCTCGCCAGCATCTTCGGGATCTTCCTGGTCCGCCAGCACATGCTCCAGATCCCGGACAGCCTGCTCGACGCGGCCCGCCTCGACGGCGCGGGTGAGCTCCGCATCTTCGCCCAGGTGGCGCTGCCGCTCTCGCGCCCGATCCTGGTGACGCTCGCGACCTTCATCTTCATGGGGAGCTGGAACGACTTCCTCTGGCCCTTGATCGTGCTCGGAGACGAGGAGCGGCAGACGCTGCCGGTGGCGCTCGCGAACCTCCTCGGCGAGCACGTGCAGGACGTCGAGCTCATGATGGCGGGCTCCGTGCTGACGCTCCTCCCGGTCGTGCTCCTCTTCCTCGCCTTCCAGCGCCACTACGTGCGCGGGATCCTGGCGGGAAGCGTGCGCGGGTAGGGTCGACGTGGCTCGGCGCCTGCTCGAGCTCGCGCTGCTCCTGGCCGTGGCCGTGCCGGGCGCTCCGGCGTCCGCCGAGGCCCCCCCGACGCCGGGTCGCGCCGGCGACGAGGCGATCCGCTCCCTGGAAGAGCTCGCGAAGCAGGGCCCACCCGGGCTCCTGCCCCGCTACCTCCTCGGGCAGGCGACCTACTGGACGGTGCTGGGCGTCGCCGACGACGAGCACGAGGCCCTGCTCGACGCGGACGGAATGCTCGAGGTGGCGAAGGGGTCGTTCTCGATCGAGCCCTTCCTCGTCACCGGAGGTCGCGTCCTCGGCTGGCACGAGGCGCGCACCGCGCAGGCGCTCGACTCCGGGTACCTTCCGATCCCCGAGGTCGAGCGCGCCCACCCGCCGCTGCTGCTGCGCATCCGCGCCTTCGCGGTAGGCTCTCCCGGCAAGGCGCAGGTCTACGCGACCTACCGCATCGAGAACCGCGGCGAGGCGCCGAGCCAGGGCGAGCTCCGGCTCGCGCTGCGCCCGCTCCAGGTGCTGCCGCCGTGGCAGTCGCTGAACCTCCAACCGGTCCTCGCGAGAGTCCAGTCGCTGCGTCTTGCCGACGGCGCGATCCTGGTCGACGGCGAGCCCCGCGTCTTCCCGCTCGAGGCGCCGGACGCCTTCCATGCCGCGCCGCTCGACGCGGCAGCCCTCGCGGACCTCCTCGGCGCGCGCCCGCCGCGCGCGCCGGCCGAGGCGAGCGACCCGCGCGGCCTCGCGACGGGCGTCCTGCGCTACGCCTTCGCGCTCGCGCCGGGCGAGGTGCGCGAGATCGGGCTCCGCATCCCGTTTCCCGGCTCGCCGCCGCGCCCGCGCCACGCGGGAAGGCGGGAGGTGGAGGGCGCGCTGCACACGGCGCGCTCGGCCTGGCGCGCGACCCTCGGCCGCATCGGGGTCGAGCTCCCGTCCGTCGCCGGGCCCTTCGAGCGGACGCTGCGCACGGCCGTCGCGCACATCCTGATCCACCGCGACGGCCCGCGCATCCAGCCGGGTTCGCGCAACTACGAGCGCTCCTGGATCCGCGACGGGGCGCTGACCTCGAGCGCGCTGCTCCAGATGGGCTTCGCCGACGAGGTCGCGGCCTTCCTGCGCTGGTACGCGCCGCAGCAGCGCGAGGACGGCGCCGTCCCCTGCTGCATCGACGGGCGCGGGCCGGACTTCACGCCCGAGCACGACGCGCCGGGCGAGTTCATCTTCCTGGTGGCGGAAGCCTACCGGTTCACGCGCGACCGGAGGCTGCTTCGGGAGATGTGGCCGCACGTCGTCCGCGCGGTCGCGTACCTCGACTCGCTGCGCCAGCAGCGCACCGGGCCCGAGTGGAAGACGCCGGAGAAGCTCCCCTACTACGGCCTCCTCCCCGAGTCGATCAGCCACGAGGGCTACTCGAAGCGGCCCGTCCACTCCTACTGGGACGACCTCTTCGCCCTGCGTGGGCTCCGCGACGCCGCCTTCCTGGCCTCGGCCGTGGGCGACGCGGAGCACGAACGCGCCTTCGGGGGGCTCGCCGACGAGTTCCACCGCGATCTGCTCGCGTCCTACGCCGCCGCGATGCAGCTCCACGGGCTCGACCGCCTGCCCGCGTCCGTCGAGCTCGGCGACTTCGACCCCACGTCGACGGCAATCGCGCTCACGACGGGGGGCGACCCCGCGGAGCTCCCGCAGCCCGCCCTCGAGCGCACCTTCGAGCTCTACGTGCAGGAGCTCGACCGGCGCCGCAGCGGAAAGCTCGCGCGCGACGCCTACGCGCCCTACGAGCTCCGCGTCGCGGACGCGCTCGTGCGCCTCGGCCGCCGCGACGACGCCGCGCGCCTGCTCGCCTTCGTGCTCGCCGACCGCCGTCCGCTCGCCTGGAACCAGTGGCCCGAGATCCTGTGGCGCGACCCCGCGCGCGCGGAGTTCCTGGGCGACCTCCCGCACGGCTGGATCGGGTCGACCTACGTTCACGCGCTGCGCACCGCGCTCGTCACCGAGCGCGCGTCCGACCGCTCGCTCGTCCTCGCGGCCGGCGTCCCCGCCGAGTGGCTCGCGAAGGGCGAGCCCCTGCGCGTGCAGGGTCTCCCCACGCACTACGGCCTGCTCGACTACGAGCTGCGCCGCGAGGGGCCCGGCCGCCTGCGCCTGCGCGTCGGCGGGAACCTCGATCTCCCGCCGGGCGGCATCGTCCTCGCCCCGCCGCTCGGGGGCGCGCTCCGTCGCGTCGAGCTCGACGGCCGCGAGGCGCCCGTCGAGGCTCCGGCGAGCTTCACCCTGCGCGCGCTCCCGGCGGAGCTGTTGATCTTCGAGTAGCTTCAGCGCGGGCGCGGGTCGTCGATCGCGAACCTCCAGGTTCCGTCCGCCTGGCGGCGCACCACCTCGACGGAGGAGCCCGCGAGCTCGGTGCGCTTGCCGTCCGGCGCGCTCGTCGCGAGCGACCACTCGCTGTAGAGGACCGCGAGGTCGTCGCCACCTCTCGCCATCTTCACGGTCTTCATCTGGATCCGGGGGTTCGAGCCGAGGAGCTCGCCCAGCGCCGCGCGGATCGCCGCGTGGCCCGTGGCCGCGCTTCCGTCGGGCTGGATCAGGCTCGCTCGCGGCTCGTAGAGCTCGATGAGCGCGTCGAGATCCCCCGCGTTCGTGTACTCGCCGAACAGGCGATCGCAATCCTCGGGCGTCCGTGCCGCCATGGTGCTTCCTCCTCGCGGTAGTGATAGCCCCGATTCCCCGTC
>CAZUYC010000045.1:0-2665 GCA_964624475.1 uncultured Spirochaetales bacterium
AAGGAGAACCTGCTCAAGTTCGATGGTCGGCCTCTCTTCCCCGAGCGCATCGCCTACACCGTGCCCTACAAGCTCTCCGATGCCGAGGCGCGCCTCTACAAGGAAGTCACCGAATACGTGCGCGAGGAGTTCAACCGCGCCGAGGCGCTGCAGAACGCCAAGCGCGCCGGTACCGTCGGCTTCGCGCTCACCATCCTGCAGCGGCGCCTGGCCTCCTCACCCGAGGCGATCTACCAATCGCTGCGCCGCCGGCGCGAGCGCCTGGAGAAGCGCCTGCGCGAGCTGGAGCTTTTGCAGCGCGGCGCCGCGGCGCCCGCGCCGGTGCTGGCCGGTCCCGTGCTTGACGCCGACGATGTCGAGGATCTCGAAGAAGCACCCGAGAACGAGGTCGAGGCCGCCGAGGAAGAGATCCTCGATCAGGCGACGGCGGCCGCGACCGTCACAGAGCTGAAAGCGGAGATCGCCACCCTCGGCCGTCTCGAGACCCTCGCCGCCGAAGTGCGCCGCAGCGGCACGGACACCAAGTGGCGCGAGCTCTCGCACCTGCTCGGCGAAATCTTCACCCCGGCGGGGCTGGGCAGCCGGGTCGCCGAGCCCACCGTGCCCTACGGCGCCGGTCCGATTCCGAAGCCCGTCCCCTCACCGCGCCAGAAGCTCGTGCTCTTCACCGAGCACCGCGACACGCTCGCCTATCTCGAGCGCCAGATCGGCTCGCTGCTCGGCCGCCCGCAGTCGATCGTCCTGATCCACGGCGGCATGGGCCGCGAGGAGCGACGCAAGGCGCAGGAGAGCTTCCTGCACGACCCCGAGGTCCAGGTGCTGCTCGCCACCGACGCCGCCGGCGAGGGCATCAACCTGCAGCGCGCGCACCTGATGGTGAACTACGACCTGCCTTGGAACCCGAACCGCCTGGAGCAGCGCTTCGGCCGCATTCACCGCATCGGCCAGACCGAGGTATGCCACCTGTGGAACCTGGTGGCCGAGGAGACCCGCGAGGGCGACGTCTATCGCCGGCTGCTGGAGAAGCTCGAAGAAGCGCGCCAGGCGCTGGGCGGACAGGTCTTCGACGTTCTCGGCAAGCTGCAGTTCGAGGGCCGGCCACTGCGCGACCTCCTGATCGAAGCGATCCGCTACGGCGATCAGCCCGAGGTTCGCGCCCGCCTGACCCGCGCGATCGAGTACGGCGTGGATCGGCCGCACCTTGAGGGCCTGATCGAGGACCGGGCGCTCGCCCACGACGCGATGGACTCGAGCCGCGTGGCGCGCGTGCGCGAGGAGATGGAGCGCGCCGAGGCGCGCCGCCTGCAGCCGCACTACATCGAGTCGTTCTTCCTCGAAGCCTTCAAGCGCCTGGGCGGGACCGTCCGCCAGCGCGAGCCGCGCCGCTACGAGATCACGCACGTGCCGGCGACGGTGCGCAACCGCGACCGCCAGATCGGCGCGGGCGATCCGGTGCTGTCGCGCTACGAGCGCATCGCCTTCGAGAAGGACCTGATCGCGCCCCAGGGCCAGCCGCTAGCGGCCTTCGTCTGCCCGGGGCACCCGTTGCTCGACGCCGCCCTCGACCTCACCCTCGAGCGCCACCGCGATCTCCTGAAGCGCGGCACGGTGCTGGTGGACGAGCGCGATCCCGGCACGAGCCCACGCGTGCTCTTCACCCTCGAACACGCCATCCAGGACGCGAGCCTCCTGCCGTCGGGCGAGCGCCGCACCATCTCGCGCCGCATGCTCTACGTCGAAATGGACGCCGAGGAGCGCACGCGCCATCTGCAGTACGCGCCCTACCTCGACTACCGCCCGCTTGGCGAGAACGAGCCCGCGGTCGCCGACCTGCTCGCCCGGCCCGAGTGCGCCTGGATCACGCGCGCGCTGGAGCAGAAGGCGCAGGGCCATGCTATCGCGCACGTGGTCCCAGAACACATCGCCGAGGTGCGAGGCCGGCGGCTCACGTGGATCGAGAAGACCCGCGCCGCGGTGAAGGACCGCCTGACCAAGGAGATCACCTACTGGGACCACCGCGCCGAGCAGTTGAAACTCCAGGAGCAGGCCGGCAAGGCTGGCGCGCGGCTCAACTCCCAGGAGGCCCGCCGCCGCGCCGACGACCTGCAGGCACGGCTCCAGCGCCGCCTTGCCGAGCTGGACCGCGAGGCCCAGATCTCCGCACTGCCGCCCGTGGTCCAGGGCGGGCTCGTGATCGTGCCGCTCGGACTCGTCGCCGCGATGACCGGGCGCGCGCTCGCCGCACCCACGAGCCCCGCCGACACCCAGGCATCAGCCGCCCGCGCCCGCGCCGCCGTGATGGAGGTCGAGCGCGCCCTGGGCTTCGACCCCACCGACCGCGAGTTCGAGAAGCTCGGCTACGACATCGAGAGCCGTGTCAGCGGCACCGGCCGGCTGCGGTTCATCGAGGTCAAGGGGCGCGTGTCGGGGGCGGACACCGTGACCGTGACGAAGAACGAGATCCTCACCAGCCTCAACAAGCCGGACGACTTCATCCTCGCGTTGGTCGAGTTCCTGGACGGTGAAACCCATCGTGTTCACTACCTGCGCCGCCCCTTCCAGCGAGAGCCGGATTTCGGTGTCACCAGCGTCAACTACGACTTTGCCGACCTGCTGGTGCGGGCGGGAGGACCTTCATGAACCTCTTCGAAGACACCAACCCCCG
>CAZUYC010000046.1:0-7882 GCA_964624475.1 uncultured Spirochaetales bacterium
GCGCTCACCCGGCTCGACGCCGAGGAGACGGCCATGGACCTGGCCGATTCGCTCCGCGCCACAGAGGATGCGCTCGTGAGCGGTTCGGGAGCCGCGGCGACGCGCCGGGCGCAGACGGAGATCCAGATCACGATCGCACAAGTCGAGGACCTGGGGCGCCTGTTGCGGAAGGGTGCGAGCCAGCGGGAGGTGCAAGAGCGATTCCAAACGCTCCGAGTGCAGCGCCGGCGTCTCGCCGCGCTCGGCGCAGCGCCCACGAACGCCACGTACCGAAGGAGATCGTGGCCGCGGCCGCTGCGCACTGGGCGGCTCTCGCGGCCTACGTGGCAAGCTCGCGCTGAGAACGGGATCCTCATCGGCGCGGGCTACCACCCGCGCCCGCGCCAGATCGCGCGGAGAACGGGGAACCGCGCCGCGTGATCTTCCGCCTTCCGCGACCCGCGCTGCTCGCCCTCGCGTGGGCGTCGGTGCTCTGCCTGGCCCTGGCGCTGCGCCTCCCGGGCCTCGCGGACAAGCCGCTCCACTACGACGAGGGCGTGAACGGCTGGCTCACGCTCCAGCTCCACTGGTGGAACCTCTACCGCTACGACCCGACCAACTACCACGGGCCGCTGCTCTACTACGCGAACCTGATCGGCTTCGGAGTGCTCGGGCCGAGCGAGACCTCGCTGCGTCTGGCGACGGTGGTCGCGGGCGCGCTCGTTCCCCTGGCGCTGCTCCCGGCGCGGCGGCTCGCGGGCGACGCGGCGCTCCTCGCCGCGGGGCTCGCGCTCGCGGTCGGGCCGGGCTTCGTCTACTTCTCGCGCACGGCGATCCACGAAATCCACCTGGTCTTCTTCACGGCGCTCTGGGCGGCGGCGCTGGCGCGCTTCGCCGCGGCGCCGGGCGCGGGCCCTGCGGCGCTCGCGGCGGCGGCCGCGGCGCTCGCCTTCGCGACCAAGGAGACCGCGCTGCTGACCGCCGGGGGCCTCGGGGCCGGTGCGGGCCTCGCCTGGCTCGCCGGCCGCCCGGCGGCGGGCGCGGCCGCGGATCTCTTCGGCGGGCGCACGCGGCGGGAGGCGCTGCGGGCCCTTTCGCTCGACGCGCGCCGCGCGTGGCTCGTGGGCGCGGTCGTCTTCGCGTCGATCCTCGCGCTCCTCTTCTCGTCCTTCCTCACGCACCCGCGCGGCATCGTCGACTTCTTCACCGCTTTCGCGCCCTGGACGGAGTACGGCGTCACGGGCCGCAACCAGTCGAAGCCCTTCGCTTACTACCTGGTGCGCGTCATGCCCGCGACGCTCGGCGCCTGGCGCTGGATCGCGCTCCCGGCGGCGGCGCTCGCCCTGGCGACGCGCGATCGCCTCGCGCTCGCCGTCCTCGGCTGGGCGGCCGCGACGCTGCTCGCCTACTCGGTGCTCCCCTACAAGACGCCCTGGTGCGTGCTCGAGATCGACCTCCCGCTGCTGCTGCTCGTGGCCTGGGCGATCGGGCGCGCCGCGCAGGTCGCCCGGGACGCGGCGCGCCCGCGAGCGCTCCGCGCGGCGGCGGCCGCGGCGGTCCTCGCCGCCCTCGCGCCGGCGCCCTGGCTCGCGGCGGAGAGCCTGGCGGACAACCGCGAGCGCTTCGACGACTTCCAGCGCCCCTTCATCTACTACCAGACCCTGGACGAGTTCCACGACATGCTGCGCGATCTCTTCGGCGTGGCCGACGCCGCCCCCGCCGCGGACGGCGCGGGGCCGCGCATCCTCAACGTGGACCTCGAGATGCCGCTCGGCTTCTACACCTCGACCCGAGGCTGGGCGCTCGAGCGCACGACGCTCCTCGAGCGGGCCCCGAGCGCGGGCGAGCTCGACGGCGTCGACCTCGTGGTGAGCACCCACGCGCCGCTCGAGGCCATCGATGCGCTCGTCGCGGCCCGGCCCGAGCGCTGGCATCGCGAGAAGTACTTCTACCGGCCCGGCAGCTACGCCTACGCCTGGTACCGCGAGCCGCTCTGGGAGCGCTACCAGGCGGCGGGCGGCCGGGCCGCCTCTCCCTGGCCGCGCCCCGCGCGCCGGCCGCTCCCCGCGCCGCCCGTCCCGCGCGGCGGGCCCGCATAGCCTCGGATGGCCGCGCTCGCGCAGATCCTGCTCCTCCTGGCGAGCCCGTTTTTTCACGCGGCGCTCGGCCTCGGCATCGTGCGCCTCGTCGCGCGCGCCTGCCGCGCGCCGGGCGCGGACGTCGCCGGCGGCGGCGCTGGCGCGCTCGCCGCGCTCTTTGCGCTAGGCCTGCTCGGCCACCTCGCCGCCGCCTTCGCGTTGCGGCTCCTCGGGCTCCCGTGGTGGGGCGCCTCGCTCCTGCCTCTGCTGCCGGCCCTGGCGTTCCTCGGACCCCTGCGCCGCCTCCTCGCGTCCGCCTCGGTCCGCGACTGGAACCTCGCCGCCTTCGCCGCCGTCGCGATCGCCCTCGGTGCGAGCCTCTTCGCGGTGGACGGAGGCGTCGCGACGATCTGGAAGAACAACTACGGCGACCTCGCCTTCCACGTCGGCATGATCGCCTCGTTCGTGCTCGGGGCGAACGTGGCGCCCGAGTACCCGGTCTATGCGGGCGAGGTGCTCTCGTATCCCTTCTTCGCGAACCTCGGGTCGGCGAGCGTGTGGTGGATCGCGCCGACGCTCCCCGCGCTCCGCCGCATCTTCATGGTCGAGTGGGTCGTGCTCTGGTGCGCCCTCTACGCGCTCCTCGACGGCCGCAGGAACCCGCTCCTTCCCTGGGCGCTCCTCTTCGGCGGCGGGAGCTTCTTCTTCCTCGGCGAGAACGCCGGCCAGCGGATCGAGGCGGGCGTTCCCTGGGCCGCCTTCCTCCCGACGGTCTGGGTCACGCAGCGAGCGGCGCTGCTCGGAGCGTGCGCGGCGCTCGCTGCGCTGCACTTCTTCCAGACGGCGCTGGAAGAGCCGGAGGGCGCGCCCGAGAGGCGCCTCGGCATGGCCGCGTCGGGCCTCGTGCTCGGTCTCTCGCCGCTCGCCCACGTGCACATGGGCGCCGTCGCGGGCCTCTGGATCGGACTCGTGCTGGCGCTTCGCCTCCCGCGCGCCGCCCGCGATTTTGCCGTCTTCGCGGCCTTCGCCCTGCCGGCGCTGCTCTGGCTCCCGTGGCTCGCCGGCAAGGCGGGAACGCTCTCGCTCGTGGCCGGCTGGGTCACGGGCGACGCGGCGCGGCTCGCGGGCGGCGAGCGGCTCGCGGCCGCGCTCCGCACCTGGCTGCGCGACGCGCCGGTCTGGCTCGCGCTCGTCGCGTTCCTCTGGTGGCGCACGCGGCGCCACGACCTCTTCGCCCCGCTCGCGCTGCTCTTCGTCGCGGGGAACCTGATCCAGCTCGCCGTCTGGGACTGGGACCAGATCAAGGTCTTCGTGGCCCTCTACCTGGTCTTCCTCGCGATCTGGAGCCGGCTCCCCGAGCGCGGCGCGCGCCTCGCGCAGGCGGCCTGCCTGCTCCTCGTGATCCCGGGCCTCGTCGAGGTGCGTGCGGCCTTCCGCGTCGAGCCGCGGGTCGTCTACACGCCGCAGGACGTCGAGCGGGCGGAGGCCGTGCGCGAGCGCACCCCGGCCTCGGCCGTGATCGCCTGCGCGCCGCGCCACAACTCGCTCGCGACCTTGACCGGCCGGCGCCTCTTCGCGGGCTATCCGGGGACGCTCTGGTCCCACGGCATCGACTCCCGCGAGCGCGAGGAGCTGCTGCGCTCCCTCCCCGCGCTCGCCGCGTGCGAGCTTCCGCTCTGCCCGACGCACCTCCTGTGGACCGGGTCCGAGCAGGCCTTCTGGAACGCCGCGACCCCGGGCCCGGGCTTCGAGCCGACGGAGCTCGAGTACCTCTACGTCGTGAAGGGCGGACCGCGCGCGGGGCCGCCGGAGCGGGTGCGGCCCTGATCGCGGTTATGGACCGGTGGGCCGTCCCGGCGTCATCCCACGCTCGGTCGCTGCCTGGCAGGGGCGGGAGCCCCTCGCAGGAGCCCTTCGGAGCTCAGGTCCTCGTCGAGGTCGGGCCAGTGGATGCCATACCCGGCGGCCGAGAGCACCCACTTCTCGCGCTGCTCGGGAGTGGCATGCAGAAGCCAGGGGAACCAGGCCAGAGGGACGCTGATCACACGACCGTCTGCGAGGTACGCGCTCAACGTATCCTCGTCGAACTTCACATCGACGATCCGCTCGCCCGCTCTAAGTTCCGAAGTAGCCACGCCAGGCCTCGAGAAGGCGCTCACGATTCTCGTGAATCAAGATCTCGATCCGCTTCAGCTCGTGAGCGTTGAAGCCAACGTTGCGCGCGACGGCAACCGGATCGATCCAGATCTTTGCCGACCTCTCATCTCGATCCACGTGCACGTGCGGCGCCTCATTGGGCTCGTGACTGAAGAAGTATACGCGGTAGGGCCCCGATCGCAGAACGGTCGGCATCAACCGCTCCCGGTCTCCACCGCAATGGGCGCGCGGGGCTCGCCGCGGCGCACGTGCTGCGCGCGGTGCAGGAAGGCCAACGCTCGGCGGGCTCGGGGATCGATTCTTCCGCGGATACGGACCGACCCCCTCGGTGCCAGCGAAGGCGCGCGCATCGGGAAGCTCCCGAGACGGCGGGGTGCGTTGCACGATCGTCGCAGGCGGTTGCGACAGGGGCGGTCACACGCGAATCCCAGGCGGTAGGGATCCACCGCACCCGACCGGCGGTCCAGGGCAGAGCCTGCCTGCGGCGCGGTCAGCGCAAGCCGGTTGAGCGCTGCGGCTGCCCGCGGGCGCTTCCCGGCGCAGTCCGCCGCTCACCCGCGCTTGGCATGGCCGATGCAGTCGCGAGACGACCGGCTCGGGGCCCCGCAACCTCGAGCCAGGCGGTCGGTGTCTGCTTGCCTCATCGCTCCAGGCGCGCCACAATTCCCGGGCGATCCGGGTGGTCCATGCGCGACCTGACCTCCGTCATCCATACCGACCCGGAGATCCTCTCTGGAACTCCCGTCTTCGTGGGAACTCGCGTTCCCGCGCGCATCCTGATCGAGTACCTCGTCGCCGGCGATAGCATCGACAAGTTCCTCGACGCATTCCCCTCCGTGAAGCGGGAGCAGGCCGTCGCGCTGCTGGAGCTCGCGGGTGAGCTAGCCTCGGCCGGTGCGCGTTCTTCTTGACGAATCCGTCCCTCGTCCCCCTCGTCGCCTGACGCGGTGATGGGCGAGGCGGCCGGAAGGCTTCAGTCGAAGCGGTCGAAGAGCACCTTGACGGCGCCGCTCGCGCCCTGGTCGTGGCAGGCGAGGAAGGCCTGGCGCCACTGCGAGAGCGCGAAGCGGTGGGTCAGGATCGGCGTCGCGTCGACGCGGCCCTCGCTCACCCACTCGAGGTACCACTCCATCGCGTGCTGGCGGCGGTCGTCCCAGGCCTCGACGCCGAAGGCGTTCGAGCCCACGAGGCGCAGCTCCTTGAAATAGAGCGGCGTCCACTCGAAGCGCCGCGGCGGCTCCACGCCGAGCGCCGAGATCGCCCCGCGCGAGCGCGTGACGCGCACGCCGACCTCGAGCGTCTCGGGCGAGGTCACCGTGTCGTAGACGACGTCGACGCCGCCGTTCAGCATCGGGAGCCCGCGCCAAGGGACCTGGAGCTCGGCGCCCACCGCCGCCGCCACCCCCTCGACGATCGCGCGCGCCGGCCGGTGCGCGAAGACCTGCGCCGCGCCGAGCTTCTCCGCGAGCTTCCGCTGGTGCGCGAAGCGCGCCACGGCCAGGACGCGCACGCTCGGGAAGAGCGCGCGCAGGATCACGATCGCCAGGCACCCGAGCGTCCCGCAGCCGTACACGAGCGCCACCCCGTCCTCGGGCGGCGGACTCGCGAGGATCGCGTGGAGCGACACCGAGAAGGGATCGGCGAGCACCGCCTGCTCGTCGCTGATCGCGTCCGGAATCGCGAAGCACTGCGACTCGTGCGCCGGCAGGCGCTCTGCGAACCCGCCCGTGGCCTCGCTCGAGTTCCCGTGGTGGATCCCCGGCGCGATCCCGCCGCGCGTGAAGTTCAGGCACTGCGCCAGGTCCCCCCGCGCGCACCAGGCGCAGAGCGGCAGCGCCCGCGGCGCGCACGAGAGCCACGGGTTCAGCAGCACCCGCTCCCCGACGCGCCGCCTCCTCACCCCCGCCCCCACCGCGTCGACCACCCCCACCACCTCGTGCCCCAGCACCTGCGGAAACGAGATCATCGCGGTCATCGGATTGTCGATCCCGCCGTTCATGAACACCTGCTTGTAATCGCTCCCGCAAAGCCCCGCGAGCCGCGTCGAGATCACCAGCCAGTCGTCCGCCGGCAGCTTCGGCGCCGGGACCTCGCGCAGCTGCATCGGTGCGAGCGGCCCGACGAAGGCGCGGGGGGTAAAGGCGGAGAGGAGCTTCGTGGTCACCAGGCGGGGAAGGCTGTTCTCGAAGACGAGTGCGCGCACGGGAGGGAGGCTACGTCTCTGGATGGTCTGCCGGCAACCAATACGGAGCGAGCTCAGATGGGGGCGACACCGACGCGCAGGCCTGGTGTGACCCTCCCGGACGGCGCAGCCGAGGGTCAAGGGGGGAGGTAGACTCATCTGGTGCCCACCAACGATCTGGACATGCAGGTTCGGCTTGCAGCGTTCGACTTCCTGGCCGAGCAGGTTCGTGTCCATGGCGACGTCCTCCCAGCCCGAGTGCTTCGGCAGGGCTTCGAGTTCAGGGGGAAGCGTGTCCTGTTGAAAGGGCTCCAGGGAATCTTCAAGCCCGAGATACTTCCCGAGTTACCACTTTCCATCACCACAGCGCCGCCCGTTCCCAAGGGACCCGCGCCGTACGATGATGTCTTCACGTCCAACGGAGCGATCTTGCTCTACCGCTACCGCGGCTCGAACCCTCAACACCACGAGAATGTCGGGCTCCGGCGGGCGATGGAGCAGCGAAGACCACTCGTCTACTTCCACGGGATCGTGAAGGGCGAATATTTCACCGCATGGCCGGTTTACGTCGTGGGAGATGAACCTCAACACCTCCGGTTCCGCGTGGCGGTCGATGACGCACACTATGTCAGCGACGGCCTTCTTGCGGTCGCGGAAGGATCGGAAGCCCGACGCGAGTACATCACGGTCACCACGCGTCAGCGACTTCACCAGCGCTCATTCCGGGCGAGAGTTCTCAGGGCGTACCGTGAGCGATGCGCACTTTGCCGCCTCCGGCATGAGCAACTGCTGGATGCCGCCCACATCGTCCCCGACACGGATCCGTTGGGAGTGCCCGTGGTGCCGAACGGGCTTGCCCTCTGCAAGCTGCACCATGCCGCCTTCGATCAGGACCTGATCGGGATTCGCCCAGACCTTGTCGTGCACGTCCGACGCGACATTCTCGACGAGGACGATGGTCCCATGCTCATCCATGGCCTCCAGGGTTTTCACGAACGGAAGATTCTGGTCCCGAGCCGCTCTGACGAGAAGCCGCGCGCAGATTTGCTCGAGGCGCGTTATCGCCGATTTCTCGAGTCAGGGACGGCATAGCAAGCGGGTCTGTGTAGAGGCGCCAGCGCCCGCCCTCGCGCTTCCACACGACGACGTAGCGCTCCGTCGTCGCCCCCGGAGCCGATCGCGAGCCTCGCGCAGGACGTCGACGAGTGCAGCGCGCGGGAGGTCGATCAGAGGCTGCGGGCGGCCTTTGCGTTCCTCCAGTCGGTCGACCTCGAGATCGGCCGCGTGCTGCGCCCGATGGTCGACCGGCGCCTCTTCGCCGAGATCGGCTTCGAGGGCCTCGAGCGCTACGCCGGGGAGCGGCTCGACCTCTCGGCGCGCACGGCCCGCCGGCTCGTGGCGCTGGCCCGCGCCGAGCACCGGGCCCCGGCCGTGGCGGCGGCCTACCGCGCGGGGCGGATCCAGGCCTTCCAGGCCCACGCGCTCG
>CAZUYC010000047.1:0-16462 GCA_964624475.1 uncultured Spirochaetales bacterium
GTTCGCGTTTCTCGTTGCCCACGACGTTTGTCATCCGGGCGGGAGACCACAGCCTCCGCGCCCCGTCAACGTCCGGGGCCACCCCTCCGTTGGCCGGTTTTCAGGTGTCGATCAATGGCCGGTTTTGGGTGTCGACCGAGGACGACATGGTTCGACACCCCTAGCGGCGTATCGGTGTAGCCATACGTGACCTGGGTCTGGTAGACCCCTTGGGACCCACCGCTGAGCGGGCTCGCCAGGTTGCTGAAGGTGTTCTTCGAGTACAGCCCGAAGGGATCGGTGAAGTTGATCGGGTTGGAGCCCACGTACGCGTATGGGTTGATGCCGCCGCGCAGGCCCATGGGATCGGGGGTCAGGAAGCGCCCCACCTCGGCCAGGTAGTAGCGTGCGCGGTAGTAGTACAGACCCGAGCCGTCGCGCTCGCGCCCCGTGTAGGTGTAGGGGTTCGGGATCGTCTCGCTGGTCACCCCGGGCTCGCCGAAGGGGCCGTACGTGTAGGTCGCGAGGTCGCTTCCGGCGCCGGCGGTTGGGGCGACGGCCAGGATCGAGCCGAGCCCGTCGGCGTGGTACGAGGCCACCGTGGTGCCGCGGCGCACCTTGATCGGCTCGTCGATCCCCGGACCGAAGACGTAGGTCGCCTGGAGCACCGAGGCGCTGCTGTACTCGGCCACGATGTCGAGGCCGTCGTACTGATAGAGGGTCGTCACGCCGGCCTCGGTCTTCTTGATGCGTCTCCCGAGGGGGTCGTAGACGTAGCTTGCGGAGTACCCAAAGTAGATACCCACCAGGCGGTCGAGAGCGTCCCAAGTAAGCAGGCGTAGCGACGGCTCTCCCTGACGGAGCCAGCTCCCGGGGGTGCCGTTCGGGCTCCAAAAGGCAAAGTTCTCGATCAGGTTATCGTCGGCATCCCGCACGGCTCCGAGCCGGTGGGTCGTCGGGTTCACGGGGTATTCGTAGGTGGTGAAGGGCGCGACGAAGACGCCGCCCTGCTGGTGCCCCGCCTTCAGACGATTGCCGACAGCGTCGTACGCGTAGTAGGTCGCGTCGTCGCTCCCGGCCGCGGGCGGATCGACGCTCTCGAGCCGTTGGAGCGCGTCATAACTGTAGACGGTCTGAAGGGCGCTCGGGCCCTCCGTGATGCGCTGGCGATTGCCGGCCGGATCGTACGCGGGGTACCCCCGCACGACGGCCTGGGTTCCGTTGGCCCGGGTGCTGACTGCGCTCGCGAGTCGTCCAGTGCCTTTCTCGTACGCGAACTGGGTCGAGAGCGCAGCGGCCGCGCTCTGGGTCTCGATCCGCCGCCCGGCGGCATCGTAGACGTACCGCGTCGTGTCGCTAAACGGGTCCGTGATCCCGATCGGGCGGCCCGATGGGTCGTAGCTCACGTTGAGCACCGAGCCGTCCGGGTAGATCTTCGCGATCAGGCGGCTCGCGTCATCGTAGCGATACGCCATCGCTGTCCCGAAGCGAGCGTCGATCTCCCGCACGAGCCGATCGAGGACGTCGTACTCGCGGATCAGCCCCACGTGGACATTCTTGGCGGCGACGAGGTTTCCCCGGGCGTCGTAACCAAAGTGGTCGTCGATGGGCCCCACTCCCGAGCAGGTTGCTCCGGAGTGCTGCCGCAGCAGCCGCCCCATACGGTCGTAGTGCATGTCGATCTTGCAGCCGTCGGACTTCGTGATCCGCACGGGATTGCCCGTCTCGTCGTACTTCGTCGCGCGAGGCCCCGCGTACGGGTAGTCCTCGGAGACCACGCGAGACAGCGCGTCGTAATCGAAGAGGCTCACGCCCAACGCGGCGTCGGTGAGCTGCGTCAGGTTTCCGCGCAGGTCGTACTCCATCGCTGTGATTCCCGAGGCCGCGTCCTCGATCCGGAACACCCGACCCAGCGCGTCCAAGCGGTAGATCGCGAGGTTGCCGTTGGGATCCCTCACCTCCTCGTGGTAGTCGTTCGGGCTTGGGTCCGCGGGGTCGTCGTAGACGACTGTGCGCTTCGCGGCTTCCAGGTTTCCCAGCTGGAGGGACACGGGTCTTCCCACCTCGTCGTAGCCGCGGGTGGTGCGCACCCCCGTCGGGTCGGTCACCGCTACGACGCGCCCCAGCAAGTCGTACTCGAGCTGCGTCACGCTTCCCGTCGGGTCGATCGTCCGGATCGGGCGATTCAACGCGTCGTACTCGACGCGCGTGATGTTACCCTCGGGGTCGATCGTGGCGACCCGGTTGCCAGCCGCGTCGTACTCGAATCGGGTGACACCGCCCGCGGCGTCCGTGACGGTCCGCAGCCGGTCGACCTCGTCGTAGTCGAAGTCCCGTCGCCGATGCTGGAGGAGCGGGCCGGTGGGGGGGGGTCTCCTCCAGGTATAGGAACTCCAGGTTCCCGTTCTCATCGTAGTCGGAGACGAGGGCCGCGCCGTCCGGCCGCGTCACTCGCGACGGGCGACTCAGCCGGTCGTAGTCGTAGACAGTGGAGAGCTCCACGGGGGGCGTGAGCCCGTCGGGGTCGTCGATCCGGTCGACCCTCTCGACCTGGATTCGCCCGACGTCGTCATATTCCAGGCGGCGGGTCCCGAGGAGCTTCTCTCCTGCCGCTGGCTCGCCGAACCCGTCGCCGTCCGAGTCCTCCCAGTGTTCGATGCGCTCCACGTCGCGCGGGTTGCGCGGGTAGAAGAGGGCAGTTAGGGAGCGCTTCACCTGGTCCGGTTTGATCGTTCCGATCACGCGGTCCAAGCGGCGGGGATTCACCGCGCTGTCGTAGACGTTCGCCACGAGGACGGTTCCCGGCGCAGTTTGGCCGTCGAGGGTGGCCGCAACGGAGGTGGGAAGCCCGTTCACACGCGACGTGGTGCGGACGTGTCCGCGCTTGTCCGTCACGGTCACCTCGCGACAGGTGATCGGCTCTGGAGGGGTGGCGTTGGTGACGTCGTAGGTCATGAGGATCGTCTCCCCGTCGCGATCCTGGATCTGCCGTGGCTTGGCGCAAGCGGGGTCGTAGTCGAGGAACTCTCGGGCGCGCCCGAGCGGATCGATCTCCTTCGTGACGTTGCGGTCGTCGTCGTGCTCCCAGTCCCAGGTGGCGCCATCCGGATCCACCCGCTGGACGAGGTTGCTCTCGCGGTCGTGGCGGTAGATCGTCGTGAAGCCGCGGGGGTCGGTCGTCTGGCTCTCGAGCCTCGGGATGTTGAAGAGGAAGGTCTGGCGGTTCCCGAGCGAGTCGGTGTGGCTGGCGACCCGGTCCGAGAGGTAGTACTCGAAACGGACGATGTGCTGGCCACCGTTCTTCGGGTAGGTGATCCGCGTCAGGTTGTGAGCCAGGTCGGGGCTTTCGTCCTGTGAGGCGAGCCCGTACTCGTAGCGTGTGCCGGGAACTTCCCGGTAGACCTGGTCCGGGTTCCGCGCCTCCAGGAGGTGACCCTCGGCCGTGACGTCGTAGTCCCAGACGCGCGGCGGGTCCGACCAATCGGTGACCCGGTCGAGGTACCCACCGTCGTAGGTGAAGCTCAGAGTTGGAGTCAGCGTGACCCCGCTCGGGAGGAGCATCGGGGCATCATCGGCCACGGACTGGAGCCTGTGGGTGGACGGATCGTAGCTCAGCGCGAGGCTTCGGCCCTGCGGGTCGGTGATCGCGGTCAGCAGGTAGGCATTGTCGGGGGCAGCGTGATCGAAGCGGAGGACGCGTCCATCGAGGTGGCGAAGCTCGAAGCCGCTCGCGTCCTCGACGAGGCGAGCGCGGATACCCGGCGCGGCCTCCCACTGGGGTTCGACGGGGGTACCCCCGTCTGTGAAGCGGGCGCGCGAGCCGTCCTCCAGGACCACGTCGCGTTGTCTCGGCATCACCAGGATGCGATAGCGGAGGTCGCACAGCTTCACGTCGGCTGCCCCTGCGGAGGAGAAGAAGTCGCTGTCGAACGTGACCACGAAGCCGTACGGGTTGAGCGTCTCGGCGAGGGTCATGAAGCGGACCTTCGTGCCGTCGTTCTGGTTGGGACCCGAAAGGAACGCCTCGCCTGACGCAGCCGTCCCCCGCCAGATCCTCGACTGGAGATCCGCCTCGCTGTTCTCCCGAGCCACGGAGGCCAATACCTCGTAGCCGAACGCCCTCGCCGGGCTCTGTGGCTCGAACTGGATGGAGCAACCCGGGCAGTTGTCCGTTGTGGGAAGCGTGCAGGTCGAAGGGTCCTCGTCCACGAGCTGGGTCGGTTCACTCCAGCCGGAGCGGGTCTCCTGCTCGAGCTCCACCCGCTCGACTCCGGGCCCGTGATACCGGATTCGGAGGCGCCCGTAATACAGCCGATCCGACCCGTCGAAGAGCTTGTTCGTCCTGCCGAGCTCGACAGTGATCGGCTGGGACAGATCCGGCGGCAACCCAGAGGCAGGAATCGTCAGGTCGATCGTTTCGAAATCGACGGAGCCCGAGGCCTTCACCGTGACAGCAGCCTGTCCCGTGCTCGGGAACTCGACCGTGAACTCGGCATTCTCGGGCCCGAACACGAGCTCGAGGCTCACCGCCTCGATGCTGTCGATGCCCGAGCGAAATACCGTCGGCAGAGCCGCCCAGGTGAGGGTCTCGACCGCGCCGCCGTTGGCCAGGTTCCAGGTCCCGAGAGTGTCCGAGCGGACCCCCTGCACGCGGTCCTGGTCCAGGAAGTTCGCTTGGGAACTTGGCAGGTAGACGAACTCCTGTTCATCGTGTACGGGCTGGACCCTCAGGTCGTAGCTGTGCGTCCACCCGAAGCCCAGCGCGCCCGCCTCCTCCACCCTCGAGTTGTAGCTCCGCGTCAGATCGAAGCTCGGGCCGTCCGACCGAATCGCCAGGTCCCGCTCGGTATGGTGCAGGTTCCCGCTGATCATGGACACGGGGTCGCCTACCAAGCTGCTGGAGAGGAACACGGGATCGCGGGGTGCCAAGGCGTCAGCGGACCAGTCGTCCCCATAGCCGTCAATCTGGGAGAGCAGCAGGGATTCGCTGATCTGCTCGAGCGTCGGCGACCGCCAACTGCTCCTGGGATCATAACCCGGTTGCTGCACCTGCTTCGCTCCCCCGAGCGTCTCCGAGCCCGAAGTGATCGCCATCTGAAACGTGACGAAGGAGCCCCCGCTCTGCTGTTCGGAGTAGTACACCTCGACCCGATCGCCTTCCGCGCTTACGGCCGCCTTGGGCGTCAGAACGAGCTTGGAGCTGTAGGCCGGGTCGTCCAGGATCTGCTTGATCCTCGTGCGGGTGGCATCGGAGATCCGGTCGAACTCGAAGTTCAGTGCGGCATCGACCCCACCCGAGCTCGTGAAGGACTGCACGAGTTGCTCGGGGTATCTCTCGCGCACGAGCTGGATTCCCTTGACCGTCGAGACGAACTCCGAGCCGATGACCTCCTCCCAGACCTGATGCTCCAACGAGGAGCCTACGTGCATCAGAAGACGACCCTCGCGCCTCGCCTCCTCGATCGTCACGCTGCCGTCCACCCTGAGCATCGAGTAACTGACGCCGCGGATGTCGATTACGGGGGAAGCCGGATGGACGCCGACCGGCTGGTTGAAGAGATACGTGAAGTGCACGCCGGCTCGCGCGATCCCCACGAAGGGCGTGAAAGCGCCGACGTAGCCGTCCATCGCCAGAACGCGCTCGGACTCCTCTCGGTCGCGCTGCATGTAGCGAGCCGCAATCAGGCTCAGGAGCTCTCCCAGCACCTCGTCGGGTTCGGCCTCGACCGGCACGCCCGGGTCGAAACGGAACCGCGCGGGGATGGCGATGTCGCACTTCTCGATCACATCCGATGCAGAATACGTGGGATCGTAGCAAGGCGTGATCTGAGCATCGGGCTCTCCATTGCCACTCTGGTCGACCACCATCTCGCCAGGCACGCCGTTCCCGTTGCCGTCACCCTCCCCCTCATCGAGAAGGGGAGACCCCTGCTGTGCGAATCGGTCTCGGAGGGATAGCAATGCATCGATGCGCGCCTGCATCTGCGCCGGACCGTCCTGGTTCGCATCGAGCGACACAGCGAAGTGGACTCCATTGGTCAGTTGGTACTCGGCCACCCCGCTCGCGTCCGGGCGCAGGTCCCGGTCGAGCTGGAGGGTCCAGCGGTTGGTCTCCCCCAACGCTGCGGGCACCTGGATCGGATACCGGGCGTCGTCGATCTTGAGGACCGGGATCACCTTCGGGCAGGACGCGTGGGTGAAGCCCGCTTGCAGGCAGAGGTCCATGAGCGTCTCGTGGCCGCTCGGGGCGCCGCCCAGATAGCCCCCATACTTGAGAACGTTGGGGCGCGAGGCAGAGTCCGGCTCCCAGACGACCGTCATTCGCTTCCCGACGAGATCGACCAGCGGAAAGTCGCCGAACGTGTGGACCGCACTATTCGAATGCTTCATCCGAATCGCGAGATGGAACCGGCGCGCAGGCGTGGTGCCGAGCGAGCCGAGGTCCGTGGTGTTGAAGGGGCCGGCAGTCGGCGGGTTTCCGCTCAGATTCGCAGGTTTCGGGATGAAGGGAAGCGAGGTGGGAAGGACCTCTCCTTGGTCGGGAACGATCGGGCCGTGGTAGATCGCGTCCGCCACCGTCTTCCCGTCGAGAGCCGGGATCGCGGCGATGCTCTGCTGGAGCTGGCGCTCCCACACCTCGGATGCGAGCCGTGGGTCGAAGCGGGAATAGTAATCCGTGTACTCGAAGCAGATCTTCGGTGCGGCGCAGTTCCCCGTCACCTCGTTGCCGATGTCGAGAGCCACGATCTCGGTCGGGTATCGCTTCTGCTTCCACGAGGGATCGAGCGGAATCCAGCGGAGACCGCTAGCTCCGACGTCGATCCCGCGGTAGGGCGCCGGAAGGAGGGCCTCGACCCATGCGTGTTCCATCGTCACCCCGCTTCCGAGCGGAATGAAGCGACGGGGGTTCGCGGTGCACGCACTGCCAGAAGCCGGCAAGCCGCAATACTGAGCTTGGAAGAGCAAGGTCCCCCCGCCGGGGGTGCGGATACCGGACCACTGCTTGTGCTGCTCCTGATCGATAGCGACCATCCCGATCGCGTATCGCGCCTGAACACCGATCGCGCGAAGAAGGGCGATGAGCAGCGACGCCTGGTCGTAATCGTTTCCGCTCCTCGACCAAAGCGCTCCGAGAGCTCCCTTCTTCGAGCCGTAGTAGACGTCGTACTCGATCTCGTTCCGGACGAACTGGTAGATGCGGAGAGGGGTCTGGAGCTCGTTCGCCTTCGCGACGACGTCGGGGTGATCGCAGTGGATCTCCTTGGTCGGGTTCGTGCAGGCTTCCGCCTGGGCTCGTGCCGAGCCCGCCTGGGAAAGCGCCGCGAGCGCTAGCGCGCATCGCCACCACAGAGCCACACGCATCGCATCAGCCTTCGTCGTCGACCGAGATGAGGGTGATCGTGGTCGTGCGGGGATGGTCCTCACTGGGACCGCTCAGAGCCCCGGTGATCCGCTCCCGGGCCGCTGCCAATCGAGCGCGTTGGCCGATCGGGTCCGCCGCGATCGCGTCAACTTCACCCAGAAGCTCGGTCAGCTTCTCGGCGATCTCCCGCATGGCGCGCCCGGGGTGGGCCTTGGCCGGGGAGCCTTGCAAGGCCAAGAACGCCCGACGGGTGGAGTCGCGACGGGAGAGAACCTCGGAGACCCCGGTGATGGAAGAGTCCTGCTCGAGCGCGTCCAGGGCGGCTCCCAACGCGGCGAGCTCGGCTCTCACGGCCTGTGCACGTTGGACGCGGCTCGATTGACGAACGGCGGGAATCAGCACTCGCCGAGCGAGATCACTCGATCGCTCTTGCGGTCCTACTCGGGTCGAGACGCCGTGGCGGGCCGGTGCTTGCGCCGTCGGGACGGCTGCCGCACAGAGGAGCAGCGCGACCAGCACGGTCGGGCGACAGAGCGACCGACGGAGTTGAGAGGAGGGATCCCGCCATCGGCGGTTCGTCGCGCCCCGCTTGCGCAACCGTCCCCGTCGTTTCATCGTGCGCTTCCCTACCAACGACGCTGCGCATCGAAGCGACGAGGTTTCGCCTACGTCTACTACCAGCGCGAACGTCGACGCTTGTTCTTCTATCACGGTCTCGCAGTTTGGGGAAACAGAAATTCTGTTGGAAATTCTTGAAGACGCTTCGTGTGAACTCGTCTCGTGGGGGGGAATCCCAGCAGTGCGAGAGCGCAGTCACACCTCGTCGAGGTGACGCGTACCTTGAAGAGCCTCTACGAAGACCCACTCACCACGCGCCTCGGGAAGGTTGCCTGTCCGGCGCTCCTGCTCGTGAGCCCACGAACTCGAATTCGCGCTCGACGGGGGCGATCGCGAGCGGGCGCCCCGCCCGGCCCCTGCACGCGAGAGGAGCTGGCGGCCGACGCCGCCGGCGTGCTCGACGCCGTCAGCATCGAGCGATCCTGCTCGGCACCGCCAGCCAGTGCAGCGACCGTGGGCCACTCGATGGGCGCATGGCGATGACGATGGCGCTCGGCCAGCCGACGCGCCTCGCGGGGCGCCCGATGGGGCCAAGAGACCTCCGAGATCATCCTGCGTGCGCTACCCCGTGACCCGCTTCAGATGGTCCCCCCCGAGCCCGGCCTCCTTCACCGGCGCGCGGATGCAATTGGGGTCTGCGCCGCCGCTGCGCCGGGTCTCCGCGATCCGCGCCGGGCCCGGCCGCCGCGACGGCCTCGGCGGGCTCCGCGCCGGCGCGAAGGAGCGTGCGCCGGCGCGAGCGCCTCGAAGAGGCTGGCGGGGCGCTCGGGGCTCTGCCGGCAGCGGTCGCAGAGCCCGCAGCGCTCCCCCTCCTCCTCGCCGAAGTGGCGGCTAGGCTATGCGCTCTTCTACAAGCGCCTCGAGCGGGGTCGCTTCCGGGTCCCGGAGGCGAAGCCCGGCGAGCGGAGCGTCGCGGTGCGGGCCGGGGAGTTCGCGCTGATCCTCGAAGGCATCGATCGGCGCGGCGCCCGACACGCGCGCGTGTGGAGGCCGCCCGAAGAGCAGGTGTCTGCGCCGGCTCGCGCTGCGCACGCTACGCTCTGCGCTGCCCGCCAAGCGCCCGCGGTTGGAGGAAGCATGATCTCCGGGAGCTGCCTCTGCGACGGTGTCCGCTTCGAGATCCGGGGCAAGCTCGGCCCCGTCGGCTACTGCCACTGCACGATGTGCCGCAAGGCCAACGGCTCGGCCTTCGCCTCGAACGGGTCCGTCCGGCGCAAGTACTTCTCGTTCGTGCGGGGCGAGGCGCTGATCCGGGAGTACGAGTCCTCGCCCGCGAAGTACCGCGCCTTCTGCTCGCGCTGCGGCTCGCCGATCTACAGCCGCGTCGATGCCGACCCCGAGACGCTCCGCGTGCGCCTCGGGACGCTCGACGACGACCCCGAGCGCCGGCCGGCGGCGCACGTGTGGGTCTCGTCGAAGGCGCCGTGGCACACCATCACCGACGACCTTCCGCACTTCGAGAAGGGGCCTCCCGCGACCGGCAGCTGACTCCGGCGCCGGCCCGGAGGCAAGAGCCGCCAGGAAGACCGCGGAGACCGGGGAGGCCGGAGGGTGTCCTCAGGCGGGCGCGGTCGCTCGAGGTCGGCTCCGGTCGAGAAGGCCACGAACGTACTCGCGAAAATCGACCATCTCGTCGGGGGCCCCGTCCCCGACGATCAGGGGGCCGCGCTCCGGTCGCGGCCGAAGGCCGTGGCTACCGCGGACGCGCTCCGGGCGAAGGTCGATCACGTCCATCCTGTATCGGAAGCCCAGACCCTTCTGCACGAGTCTCGCGGCGGCCCTGAGGCGAGATCTCAGGAAGAGTTCACAGGGGTCGAAACCCGGCTTCCGGTGTATGTCGACCGTATGGGCGAAGTCCGGTGCTCCTGCAGCGTCGAGCCAGTATTCGTAGCTGAACCATGCGTCATCGTTCGCAAGAGCGACCCACTCCCCGGATCGCGGGTGTCCGAAACCGATGTCGCCTGGCCGAACGACGGCGTCGATGCCGGGCGTGAGCTCGAGCTCACGTCGGACCCGGAGCGGGTCGAGGTTGCGCAGATACACGTGCGCGACCTGATGGTCCGCGACGGCGAATGCCCTGGATTCGAAGGTGTCGAGCATCTCGCCGAAAGGGCCGGGGCGTACCTCGAGCCAGCCCGCCCGACGCAGCACGCGATTGATGTGCACGGGGCGCGAGACAGGCACGATCCCGTACTCCGAGACGACGACGATCTCGGCTCCGATCTCTCGAGCCGCGTCGATGACGATGCCCGCGCATTCATCCAGCTGCGCCACCTGCGAGGCGCTTCCGGGGCCGTTGCGCTGGAAGTCGTAGTCGAGGTGCGGGAGGTAGACGAGAGAGAGCTGAGGTCGATTCTGACGTAGGACCGTGGCGCTGGCCTTCGCGATCCATCGAGAGGAAGGAAGTCCGGCCGCCGGTCCCCAGAAGCTCGAGAACGGGAACCTGCCGAGGGACGCTTCCAGCCGGGCGCCAGAGCGGTCGATGATGTCGAAGACCTTGGATCCATCGCAGCCGTAGTGGGGCTTTGGGGTCACGAACCACTCGACTCCCGCCCCTTGATTGAACCACCAGAACATCTTGGCCGTTCGGATCCCATCGTAGAGGCGCGTCGGGTGATCGATGAGGTGGTTCGATTGCTGCCAGAAGCGCACTTCCCCCGTGTCGCGATGGAGCCACCCGTTGGCGACGATTCCGTGCTTCGAGGGCGGGACCCCCGTCAGCATGGTGGCCTGGGCGGTGGCCGTGACGGCGGGTAGGGAACCCCGCCAGGGCTTGGCCTTGCCGATCTCCGCGATGCGGGGGGCGTGGCGAACCAGCTCGGGAGTCAGGCCGACGGCGCAGATCACGCAAACATTGCCCACGCGTCCCTCCGGCGAGTCGCGGGCGTGTCGCGAGCTCCGCCTCGATTCCCCCACCCTGCGAGCCCGAGTCGAGAGCGGCCTCTGCGCGCGACCGGGTCCGCAAGGAGGATAACGTTGGCGCGGGCACTGTGTGGCGTTCGAGAAGGGGCTTCCCGCGGCCGGCGGCTGACCCGACGCCGGCGGGCGATCCCACCCCGCCCGGCTGGCTTGCATATCGTGCGCATCCGAGATATGCATATGATATGGCGACCCGCACGACCTTGATCCTGGACGAGGACGCGCGCCGGGCGGCTCGCGAGCTCGCGAAACGCTACGGATGCTCGGTCTCGGAGGCGATCCGGCGCTCGCTGATCCGCCAGCGCGATGCCGAGATCGGCGTGTCGACCGCGCGCCGGCGCGAACGGGCGCTCGTCTTGCGCCGGCTCTGCGCGCTCTTCGCGGGGAGCGACCCCGGCGCGGAGGTCCACCGTCTCAAGGCCGAGGATGCGGGCTTCTGAGGCGCTTCCACCTCGACACCGACTTCCTGATCTTCGCGCTCGGGGCCTCTGGACCGGAGCGGCGGAGGCTCCGGGGCCTCGCGGAGTCCGACGCGGAGATCCAGATCAGCGCGATCGCGTGGTACGAGTTCTCGCGCGGACCGCGTACCCCGGAGCAGCTCGGCGTGGCCCGGTCCTTCTTCGGCGAGGACGGGATCGTGGCCTTCTCCGAGGCGCTGGCGGTCGTGGCGGCCGACGTCTTCCGCCGGCTCGGTTCGCCGCGCAAGCGAGCCGCGGACGTGGCGATCGGTGTGACCGCGGCCGCCCAGGACGCGGTGCTCCTGACGCGAAACGCCCGGGACTTCGCCGGAATTCCCGACCTGCGCGTGGAGGCAGCGGGCCGCGGCTGACCCGTGCGCTCCGGCTCCATCTCCCGCTCAGCGCGCCGCCGCCCCTCCGTTCGCGGCGCCGGTCGCGGTGCGGCGCCCCGCGAGCTCGAGCACCAGGCGGTGGAGGAACTCGATGCCCGTGCGCAGGCCCCAGGCCGGGATGCGCTCGTCGATGCCGTGGGCGCGGCGGGCGTCGGCATCGGTCTCCGGGATCGGCCCGATGCCGTAGGCGGGGATGCCGCGGGCGCGCAGGAAGCGCGAGTCCGTGGCGCCGCGCGACATGAAGGGGATAATCGGGAGGCCGGGCCACATCTGCCCGACGACGGCGGCGAGGGCAGCGGGCGCCGGGCCCTCGAGCGGGGAGGGCTCCCCGAAGCCGAACTCCTGCGTCGGCGTGATCTCGATCGCCGGGTCGGCGAGCACGCGCGCGAGGGTCGCCTGCACCTGCGCCGGCGTCTCGTCGGGGAGGATCCGGCAGTTGACGCTGGCGCGCGCCTCGGCGGGGAGGGCGTTCACGCGCGTCCCGGCGGAGAGGAGCGTCGCGACGCAGGTAGTCCTGAGGCTGGCCGCGAGCACGGGGTCGGCGTCGAGCACGGCGAGGGCGTCCTCCGGGAGGGGCCCCTTCGCCTCGGCCAGCGCGCGCATCGCGCGCCCCTGCTCGGGCGGCTCGAGCGGAGCGCGGGCCGCGAGATAGGCGCGCGTCACGGGGAGCAGGCGCGCCGGGAAGCGCTGGTCGGCCAGCTTTGCTAGCGCGCGCGCGAGGCGGTAGATCGCGTTGTCCGCGAGCGGCACCGAGGAGTGGCCCGTCTCGCCGCGGGCCGCGAGGACGTAGTCCTGGTAGATCTTCTCGGCGGTCTGGAGCTCGACCCAGGTGGGATTGCCGTCCTCGCCGAGGCGGATCATGCCGCCTTCATTGAGCGCGAAGGCGGCCTTCACGGACGAAGGGTCGTGCTCGAGGAGCCAGCGGATCCCCGCGCCGCCGCTCTCCTCGTCGCCCGTCCAGGCGAGCACGACGTCGCGCGCGAGCGGCGTCTTCTCGCGCTGCAGCATGACGAGCACCTCGAGCGCGAGGGCGGCCATGCCGAGGTCGTCCTCGACGCCGCGCCCGACCAGGTAGCCATCCTTCTCGACGACCTGGTGCGGGTCGCTCGACCAGGCCTGCCCCTCGGCTCCGACCACGTCCGTGTGCGCGAGCAGGAGAACCGGCGGCGCCGAGCCGTCGCCGCGCAGGCGCGCCACCAGGTTCTCGCGCCCCGGCGCGAACTCCGTGCGCGTGAACGCGATCCCCGCCGCCGCGAGCCGCTCGGCCCCGAGCGCGGCGGCGCGCGCCTCGTTCCCGGGCGGGTTCGAGGTATTCGCGGCGACGAGCGCGTCCAGCAGGCTTCGCGCGGAGCGCGCGGCCGCGTCGTAGTCGGCGGCCTGCGCGGGCGCTCCGAGGAGGGGGACCGAGAGGGCGAGGAGGAGAGCGAGCGGGCGCATGCCGCCATGATCGCAGCGCTCGGGATGCGAGGACAGCTCCACCAGGGCCAGCCGCTAGCGCCCGTCGTCCAGGAACTGGAGCACGAGGCGGTTGAAGCGCTCGACGGCTTCGACCATGACGACGTGGCCGCCGTTCTGGATCGTCACCAGGTGGGCGTCGGGGATCTCGTCGGCGAGCTCGCGCGCGAACTTGGGGGGGGCCAGCGCGTCGTGGCGGCCGACGACGACGAGCGCGCGCTGGCGGATCCGGCGCAGGCGGTCGACCGTGTCGTGGGCGAGGCAGGCGTCGCACTGGCGGGCGAAGACGTCGGCGGGGAAGGCCGGATCGTCGCGGGTCAGGAAGGTCACCATCGCGTCGATCAGGTCCTGCTGCTCCAGGGTCTCGTCCTGGAGCGTCCAGAGCAGCCGCTCGCGGATCAGGACCTCGAGCGGCGCGTTCGCGCGGGCGAGGTCGCGCCAGTGCTGGAGCAGCAGGCGCCGCTTCGCGTCCGCCCGCGCCCAGGTGCCGACCAGGACCAGGCGGTCGACGCGCTCGGGGCGCGCGAGCGCGAGCTCCTGCGCGACCATCCCGCCCATGAAGGCGCCGAGGACGTCGGCGCGCTCGACGCGCAGGGCATCGAGCAGGCCCGCGACGTCGGAGGCCAGGTCGGCGGTGGTGAAGGGGCCGCCCGGGTCGTCGCTCCCGCCGACCCCCCGGTGGTCGAAGAGGATGGTGCGGCGGCTCTTCTGGAACTCGGGCACCTGCAGCGGCAGCCAGCCCCGGCAGGAGCCGCCCATCCCCATCACGAGCAGCAGCGGCACGCCCGGGGCCTCGCCGTGGACCTCGTGGTAGAGCTTGCGCCCCGCGACGACGACGTAGGGCATGGGCCGAGATTCTATCGGAAGCGGGCCCTCAGCGGCTCATCTGGCGGAGGTCCCGGAGGACGCCCCGGGCGACGGCCTTCAGGGTCTCGAAGACGCCCTTGCCGACGGTCGCGCAGGCCTCGAAGTCTGGCACGCCGTTCGGGTTCAAGAGGCGCTTCATCTCGTGGAGCGGCGCCGCGTTCGGGATGTCGCGCTTGTTGTGCTGGATCACGGAGGGGAGCTTGTCGAGGTCGTAGCCCTGCTCGGCGAGGTTGATGCGCAGGTTGTCGAGGCTCTCGACGTTGGCCTCCATGCGCTCGATCTGGCTGTCGGCCACGAAGACCACGCCGTCCACGCCCTTCAGGATCAGCTTGCGGCTCGCGTCGTAGAAGACCTGACCCGGGACCGTGTAGAGGTGGAAGCGGGTCTTGAAACCCCGGATCTGGCCGAGCGCCAGCGGCAGGAAGTCGAAGAAGAGTGTCCGCTCGGTCTCGGTCGCGAGCGAGATCATCTTGCCCTTCAGGTCGGGGTTGGTCTTGTTGTAGATGTACTGGAGGTTGGTCGTCTTCCCGCACAGCCCGGGGCCGTAGTAGACGATCTTGCAGTTGATCTCGCGGGAGGAGTAGTTGATGAACGACATGGTCGACCGTCAGACCGAGAACAGGTTGTCGATGTCCTCGTCCGTGATCTCCGCGAAGGGCGTCGTGCTCATGGGGCCCGCCGCCTTCTCGAGGTCCGCCTTCTTGCGGATGTCCTCGAAGACCTTCGCGAGCAGCGCCCCCGCCTTCTTGACGCGCAGCCGCACGAGGCCGAGCGAGCTGCGGTCGTCGAAGACGATCACCAGGATGAAGCGGCCCGAGACGAGCGAGATGTGGAGGTTGTCGCGCTGACCCTGGTGGAAGTGGACCGGGAACTCCTCCTCGCCGACCACCTTGGCCAGCCCGCCCGTCGCGGCGATGCAGCCCGCGGTGAGCGAGGCGAGGCTCGTGGTGTCGATGCCGCGCATCTCGCCGGCCTCGGCGATCAGCTGGCCGTTGCGGTCGACGACGAACACGCCCTTGGCGTTCGCGTCGCGCACCAGCCGCTGCACCACGGCCAGGATCTTGCGGTAGTCCTCGTCGTAGAGGACGAGCGGGCTGTCGTGCATCGGCAGTTGCCTCGACAAACGCTCGGGGGAAAAGGGGATTTGGCCCCGCACTCTACCTCGGCCCCCCGCCGGGCGCCAAGCGGCCTTCCCTGCGAGGATCGGCCCGCGCGCTCCGCCGCTTTAGGGGTCCTCGCGCGTCAGCCATCCATGGGCCGGCGGTGGGCGACGGAGAGGCCGACGGTCACGTGGTCGGCGTACTCGAGGTCGCCGCCGAGCGGCATGCCCTGGGCGATGCGCGTCACCGCGACTCCGAGGGGCCGCAGGCGCTCGTGGATGTAGTGCGCGGTGGCGTCGCCCTCGGCGTCCGGGTTGGTCGCGAGGATCAGCTCGCGGACCCCGCCGCGACGCACGCGCGCCTCGAGCTCGGCCACGCGGATCTCGCCCGGGCCGATCCCTTCGATCGGGGCGAGCGTCCCGCCGAGCACGAAGTAGCGGCCGTGGAAGCGCTGGCTGCGGTCGATGGCCGCCCGGTCCGCCGGCTCCTCGACCACGCAGAGGAGCTCCGCGTCGCGCTTCGGGTCGCGGCAGATCGCGCAGGGCGAGCTGTCGGTCAGGTCGAAGCACTCCTCGCAGAGCACGATCTCGTGCTTCAGGCGCTCGATCGCCTCGGCCAGCTCGCGCGCCTGCGCCTCGGGCGCGCCGAGCAGGAAGAAGGCGAGCCGCGTGGCCGACTTCTCGCCGATGCCCGGGAGGCGGCGCAAAGCCGCGACGAGCCGCGCGATGGGCGCCGGGGTCTTCACGCGGCGGGGTGCGCCGGGGTCGCGGCCCGCGGGCTCACGAGCCGCGCGGGCTCCCGCCGCCTGGGGCGGGCCGGATGTCGACGATCTTCGCCTCGAGCACCTCGAGCGCGGCGTTCACGGCGGCGTGCTCGAGGGCGCGCTCGCGAAGCCGCCGCGTGGCCTCGCGGTCCTCGGGGCGCGCGATCGGCGCCGGCGCGTCGCTGCGCGTCTCGATCTCGACGCGCAGCGCGCGCCCGAAGAAGCCCGCGCAGGCGGCCTCGAGCGCCTCGCGCCGGTCGGCGAGCCGCTCGGCCGCGAAGCGGCTCGGCGCGGCGATGCGGATCTGCTCGGCCGTGCGCAGGACGAGGCGTCCCCCGGCGAGCGCCGCGGCGAGCCCGCGGTTCTCGCGCCCCGCGAAGGCGCGCAGGCGATCGAAGACCACCGCGAGCGGGGCGTCGGGCGGCGGCGCCGCGGAGGCGCCGCGCGGCTCGGGCTCGGGCGCCTGCACCGCCTCGGGCCCGCGCGCGGGCGGGCCGGCGTCGTGCTCGGGAGCGGGCTCCGGCGGCTCCGGCGCGCGGCCGCTGGCC
>CAZUYC010000048.1:0-61281 GCA_964624475.1 uncultured Spirochaetales bacterium
CGCGGGAGCCTGCACGCGGCGGGCGAGGCGGTCGATGCTCTCGCCGAGCACGGGGTGCACGAGGTCCGGAGCGAGGTCGCGCAGCGGCACGAGGGCGAAGGCGCGCTCGTGCAGGCGGGGGTGGGGAACCACGAGGCCCGGCTCGTCGATCACGCGCGATGCGTAGAGCAGGAGGTCGAGGTCGAGGCGGCGCGGCTCGTTGAGGACGGCGCTGCGCTCGCGACCGGCCTGCGCCTCGATCGCGAGCAGGCGTTCGAGGAGCGCGCGGGGTTCGAGGCTCGTGCGCAGCTCCACGACGGCGTTCAGGTACGGGCCCTGTGCGGGTCCCCCGACCGGCTCGGTCTCGTAGATCGGCGAGAGCGCCAGGGCCCGGATTCCCGCGCTGGCGCGGAGCTCTCCGACGGCGAACGCCAGCAGATCCTCGCGTTCGCCGAGGTTCGAGCCGAGCCCCACGTAGGCGGCGACGCTCTTCACTCCCGCAAGGTACCATCCGCCCAAGTGTCGCCCTTCGAGCAGGTTCCGCCCCGTCTGCGCACGCCCGTCCCGGGCCCGCGCTCGCGCGCGCTGGCGGAGCGCCTGGCCTCGGTCGAGAGCCGCAACGTCACCTGCACGGAGCCGACGCCGCCGGTCTTCTGGGAGCGGGCCTCGGGCTGCAACGTCTGGGACGTCGACGCCAACCGCTACGTGGACCTGACGTCGGGCTTCGGCGTGGCGAACGTCGGCCACGCGCACCCGCGCGTCGTCGAGGCGGTGGCCGACCAGGCCGAGCGCCTGCTCCACGCGCTCGGCGACGTGCACCCCGCCGAAGTGAAGGTCGCGCTCCTCGAAGCCCTGGCGAAGCGCTTCCCCGGCGGCGGGCCTGTCCGCGCGATGCTCGGCTCTTCGGGCTCCGACGCGGTCGAGGCCGCGCTCAAGACGGCGCTCGTCGCGACCGGCCGCCCGGGGATCGTCGCCTTCGAGGGCGCCTACCACGGCCTCGCCCTCGGGGCGCTGGACGCGACCTTCCGGCCCGCCTTCCGCGCGCCCTTCGCCGCGCGCCTGCCCGGCGCCACGCGCTTCGCGCGCTTCGGCGACGCGGCCGACGCGCTGCGCGAGGCGCGCCGCTCGGAGCTCGCGGTGGGCGCCGTGCTGGTCGAGCCGATCCAGGGCCGCGGCGGCGAGCGCATCCCGCCGCGCGGCTTCCTGCGCGAGCTGCGCGAGCTCTGCGACCGCGAGGGCTGGCTCCTCGTCGTGGACGAGGTCTACACCGGGTTCGGCCGCACGGGTCACTGGTTCGCGTGCGAGGACGAGGGCGTGGTCCCGGACCTCCTGTGCGTCGGCAAGGGGCTCGCGGCCGGGATGCCGCTCTCGGCCTGCATCGGCCGGGCCGAGGTCATGGACCGCTGGCCGCCCTCGCAGGGCGAGTCGCTCCACACGCAGACCTTCCTCGGCCATCCGCCCGGCTGCGCGGCCGCGCTCGCCTCGCTCGCGGTGATCGAGGAGGAGAAGCTCGTGCTGCGCTCGGCCGAAACGGGCGCCCGAGCCCTCGCGCACCTGCGCGCGCGTCTCGCGGGCGCGCCGGGGATCGTCGAGGTGCGCGGCCGCGGGCTCCTGCTCGGCGTCGAGTGCGACGAGCCCGGGCGGGCCGCGCGGGCCTGCGCGGGCACCCTCGCGCGCGGCGTGATCGCGCTCGGCTCGGGCGACGACGCCCGCGTCGTCTCGCTCGCGCCGATGCTCGGGATCGAGCCGGAGCTCCTCCTGCGCTGCCTCGACGTGGTCGCGGAGGAGCTCGCGTGAGGCGGGCCCGCGCGCTGCTCGAGGCCGAGCTCCTGGCCTGGATGCACGAGGGCCGCTGGCGCGCCGACGAGGCGCGCTTCGCGCGCCTCGCGCTCGAGCTCTTCGCCTTCCAGTTCGAGCACTGCGAGCCCTACCGGCGCTTCTGCACGCGCCGCGGAGCGACACCGGAACGGATCAGCGACTGGCGCGCGATTCCCGCCGTCCCGACGGCGGCCTTCAAGGAGGTGGCGCTGCGCTGCTTTCCCGCCGAGTGCAGCGTCCACACCTTCCGCACGAGCGGCAGCGCGGGGGCTGCGCGCGGCGAGCTGCACCTCGACACGCTCACGCTCTACGAGGCCTCGCTGCTCGCGAGCTTCCGGCGCCACCTGCTCCCGGACCTCCCGGCGGGAGGCGAGGCGCAGATCCTGGCGCTCGCCCCTCCCCCGGAGGAGGCCCCCGACTCCTCGCTCAGCCACATGTTCGCGACGGCGATCGCGGCCTTCGGGGCGCCCGGGAGCGGCTTCTTCGTGGCCGCTGGCGCGCTGCGCGAGCGCGAGCTCCTCGCCGCGCTCGACGCGGCGGGCGACGCGCCGTGCCTGCTGGCCGGCACGGCCTTCGCCTTCGTGCATCTCCTCGACGCGCTCGCGGGCCGCGGCGCGCGCCTCGCGCTCCCGCCCTCGACGCGGATCATGGAGACGGGCGGCTTCAAGGGTCGCTCGCGTTCCCTCTCGCGCGAGGAGCTCCACGCCGAGATCGCGGAGCGGCTCGGCGTGCCGGCCGCACGCAGCGTGAACCAGTACGGGATGACCGAGCTCGCGAGCCAGTTCTACGACTCGACGCTCGCCGAGCCCGGCGCGCCGCGCCGCAAGCTCGGCCCGCCGTGGACGCGGGTGCGGATCGTCGACCCGGAGACCGACGCCCCCGCCGCGCCCGGCGAGCCCGGCGCGATCGTCGTCCTCGACCTCGCCAACACCGGGAGCATCGCCGCGATCCGCAGCGCGGACCTCGGGCGCCGCGTCGCCGACGGGTTCGAGGTGCTCGGGCGCGAGCCCGGCGCCGAGGAGCGGGGCTGCTCGATCGCCGCCGACCTGCTCCTCGGGGGCGCGAGCGGGTGACGCCGGCCGAGCTGCGGGCGCGCCTCGCGGAGCTTCGCGAGGCCGGCGCAGCGCTCCGCCGCCGTCCCGCCCGCGCGACGCTCGATGCCCTCGCTCGCGTGCTCGACGGCTGGAGCGACCCCGCGTCGGCCTGGCGAGAAGCGCTCGAGGCGGAGCTGCCCGGGGTCACCGGCTTCTCTGCGCCCATGGTGCGGGAGGGCCTCGCCCGCGCGCTCGCGGGCTGGAGCGGCGATGCGCTGCGCGCGCTCGTCGAGAGCGAGCTCGGCGGCGTCGAGGCGCTGGAGGGCGAAGGCGGCGCCGTTTGCGGGGGCTTCGAGACGACCGCAGTCGTCCTGGCGGGCGCGATCCCGATGCCGACGATCCTGGCGCTGCTCGCGCCGCTGGTGCTGCGCTCGCCCGTCCTCGCCAAGGCGGCCGCGCGCGATCCGGTGACCCCGCGCCTCGTCGCCCGCTCCCTCGCCGAGGTCGACCCCGATCTCGGCAGGGCGATCGCCGTGGTGGAGTTCCCGGGCGGCGACGCCGAGCGGACGGCCGCCCTGCTCGAGGCCGACTGCATCGCCGCGACCGGCTCGGACGCCACGGTCGCCGCGCTGCGGGCGCGCATCCCGGACGCGAGGCGCGTGGTGGCTCGCGGCCACCGGCTCTCGCTCGCGGCGCTCGGGCCGGACGCCACGCACGGGCCGGCCCTGCGGCGGGCGGCCGCGGACCTCGCGCTCGACGTCGCGCTCTGGGACCAGCTCGGCTGCCTCTCTCCCCTCTCGGTCCACGCCGTCGACCCCGATCCCGCCGCCTGCGACCGCGTCGCCGAGGCGCTCGCGGCGGAGCTCGCCGCGGCGGAGGAGCGCTGGCCGCGCGGCCGCGTGGACGCGGCGACGGCGGCCGCGATCCAGGCGGCGCGCGACGAGGCGGAGCTCCGGGGCGCGGCCGGGCGTCGCGTGAGGGTCTTCGCGAGCCGCGGCACGGCGTGGACGGTCGTGCGCGAGGATGCGCCGCCTCTGCGCTCGGGGCCGCTCCACCGCTTCGTCCGCGTCCACCCGGCGGAGTCGGCCGAGCGGCTCCGCGACGCGCTCGCGCCGGCCGGCCGCCACCTCGCGGCGGTCGCGGTCGGGGGGTTCGGCCCGCAGGCGCAGGGAGTCGCCCGCGCCCTCGCCGAGCTCGGCGCCTCCCGCGTCTGCGCGCCCGGGACGCTCCAGGCGCCGCCGCTGGCCTGGCGCTGCGAAGGCGCCCCGGTCCTCGTCCCGTTCGCCCGGTTTACCGACCTCGAGGCCGCGGGGTAGAGTGGGGCCCCGAGAGGGGCCCGCGTGAAGATCTACCTGGTCACGCCCCGCAACCCGCCGAGCTTCTGGACCTACGACGCGATCCTCCCGGTCCTCGGCAAGGACTGCATCTTCCCCAACCTCTCGATGCCGACGCTGGCCGGGCTCACGCCGCGCGAGCACGAGATCGTGCTCTGCGACGAGAACGTCGAGGCGATCGACTTCGAGCTCGACGCGGACCTGGTCGGCGTGACCGGCTACATCGTCCACAAGCAGCGCATGCTCGAGATCGCCGGGGAGTTCCGCCGGCGCGGCCGCTTCGTCGCCGTCGGCGGGCCCTTCGCGTCGCTCTGCCCCGAGGAGTGGCGCGGGCGCTGCGACGCGCTCTTCGTCGACGAGGCGGAGGAGACCTGGCCCCGCTTCCTCGCGGACCTGGCGGCGGGTCGCCCCGCGGCCGAGTACCGCCCCGACGAGAAGCCCGACCTGACGGGCGTTCCCCCACCGCGCTTCGACCTGCTCCGCGTCGACCGCTACCACGCGCTCACGATCCAGTTCGCCCGCGGCTGCCCCTTCAACTGCGATTTCTGCGACATCATCGTCGTCTACGGCCGCAGGCCCCGGGCCAAGAGCGTCGCCCAGGCGATGGCAGAGATCCGCGAGTGCCACCGCCTGGGCGCCCGGCAGGTCTTCATCGTCGACGACAACTTCATCGGCAACAAGAAGCTCGCCAAGGAGCTCGTGCGCGAGATGGCGCGCTGGGGCGCCGAGCTCGGCTGGCCGATCGACTTCCAGACCGAGGTCTCGCTCAACCTGGCGCAGGACGAGGAGCTGCTGCGCCTCATGCGAGCCGCCAACTTCACGACCGTCTTCGTCGGGATCGAGAGCCCGCGCAAGGAGTCGCTGCGGGAATCGCGCAAGACGCAGAACATCCGCGGCGACCTGCTCGAGAGCGTGCGCCGCATCCAGGCCCACGGGATCCAGGTCCAGGCCGGGATGATCGTGGGCTTCGACCACGACGACGAGTCGATCTTCGAGGAGCAGCTGCGCTTCATAGAGGCAGCCCGCATCCCCGTCTCGATGACCGGGATGCTCCAGGCGATGCCCAAGACCCCCCTGCACGACCGGGTGTCGCGCGAGGGAAGGCTGCTCGCCGCCTCGACCGGCGACCAGTTCGTGTTCTCGAACATCCTGCCGCGCGGGATGAGCCGCCGCGCGCTCTACGAGGGCTACCGCTGGCTCGTGTACCAGCTCTACGACTTCCGCCGCTACCGGCGGCGCACGCTCGACTACCTGCTGCACCGGGGCCGCCAGGTGCACGGCGGGCGGAACATCCGCTCGGGCGACCTGCGCCGGCTCCTGCGCGTGCTGCGCGAGACGTGCCTTCGCGGCGGTCCGCGGCGCGCCTGGTTCACGCTCTCGCTGCTCGGCGCGACGCTGCTGCGCCGCCCCTCGGTCTTCAAGGAGGCGGTCGCCTTCGCGATCGTACACAAGGCCTTCCACGACTACGTGCAGCGCCTGCTCGCGGAGCTCGACGCCCGGGTCCGCGAGCTCCCAGAGCCGCGCTGACTCGGTGGGCCGCGGAAGACCGGCCGCTCTTTCGGCTGTTCAAAGACATGTGTAGCCTTTCGCACATGCCGACGAACCTGGCCATCGATCCCGAGCTCCTGGAGCGGGCCGTCGCGGTGAGCGGCGAGAAGACCAAGAAGGCCGCCGTCACCCGGGCGCTCAGGGAGTTCATCGCGCGCCGCGAGCAGAAGCGCCTGCTCGAGCTCTTCAGCGCACTCGAGTGGGACCCGGACTACGACTATAAGTCGGAGCGCTCCCGCGATTGAACCTCTTCGTCTGGCGCAGCTCTGCATCCGCCGAGAGCTCACGATGCTGACGACCGATGCGGCCTTCGCGCGCGTCACCGAGCGCCATCCGCTCGACCTCTGGCGGGAATGAGCTCGGCCCGAGACGCCGGCGCCGGGATCTCCGCACTCGCGAGGTAGGACGGTGGACGAAGCTCGACGTCTCGCTGAGGCAATCCGCTCCCCGGGGCTCGGGTCCTGGCGCTGGAACACGACGGCGCTCGCCGTCTTCGCCGCGGCGCTCGCCCTGCTCTTCGGCGAGGTCTGGACCGCCGGCCCGCGCTCCTTCGTCCCCGTCGCGGGTCTCGACGATCCGAAGGCCCAGGCGATGAGTCGCATCGACGTCACCTTCGAGGCCTGGCTCGTCGCCCGCAACGCCCGCACCCTCGCCCGCGAGCCCTGGCGCCTCTTCGACACGGAGCACTGCGCCCCCGGCGAGAACACGCTGACCCTCGGCGTCCCGATGATCACGATGGGCCTTCTCGGGGTGCCCGCGCTGATCGGCGGGGATCCGATCCTCAGCTACAACTTCGCGATCCTCGCGGTGCTCGGGGTGGCCGCGGTCGCGATGTACCTGCTGGTCACCGAGTGGACGGGGATTCCGCTGGCGGGGATCGCCGCCGCGCTCCTCTTCGCCTTCCACCCGGTGCGCATCGACCGCATCCTCTACCCGGCCGAGTGGGACGCGAGCTGGACGGTGCTGGCCCTCTTCTTCTCGCGGCGGCTCTTCGCCCACGGACGCTGGCGCGACGCGGCGGGCCTGGCGCTCGCCGGGGGGCTCCAGATCGCGGCGAGCTTCTACCCCACGCTCGCGGCCGCGTTCCTCGCCGTCCCCTTCGCCGTCTGGCTCGTCGCGGCGTACGGCTTCCGCAACGCGCGGCCGATGCAGCTCGCGTTCGTGTCGTTCGGGGTAGCGCTCGCGGCGGCGATCGTGCTCGGTCCCTACCAGGCAGCGAGCGGCGCCGCGCCGGGACACTTCGAGCGCTCGTATCAGTTCTACGCACCCTGGCAGATGTACCTGCCCGGAACCTGGTTCTTCCCGGGCTGGCTCGAGCTCGGGCTCGTCCTGGCGGGGCTCGCGCTCCCACGGCGCCTCGGCCTTGCCGCGCTCGCAGGCCGCGACCCGCGCTTCGCGCTCGCCGGCGGCGCCCTGCTCGTCGCCGTGATCGCGGCCGGGCGCCTCGGCGACTCGATCCTGGCGCCCGTCGCGGGCGGCTTCGCAGGCGTGATCCCCTACGAGATCCTGGCCCGGGTCCTGCCCGGGCTCGACACGGTACGGGCGGTCGAGCGCGCCTCGCCGCGGGCGTGCTCCTCGTGCTCGCGATCCTGGCCGGCGTGGGCGTCGCCGCCTGCGCGCGGCTCGCGGGGCGCCGGGCCACGCCCGCGGGAGCTCTCCTCGCCGCGCTCGCGGCCTGCGAGGTGCTCGCGCTGCCCTACCTGGGGCGCGAGACGCCGCGGATTCGCATCGACGCGATCCGCCCCGCCTCCGAGCTGCTCGAGTTCTACGCCGAGCTCGAGGCAAAGGGCGATCGCGGGGCGATCGTCGAGCTCCCGTTCGAGTCGGGCCTCGGCCTCTTCCTGGCCCCGACGCGGATCCTGGCGAGCGCCTGGCACCACCGCCGCACCTCGTCGTGCTACGCGTCCTACACCCGGCCCGGACAGGAGGATCTCGCAGCGCTCGTCGCCCGGCTGCCCGAAGCAGGCGCCGTCCGGGAGCTCGCCGCGCTCGGCTTCACGACGATCGTGGTCCACGACCCGCAGGGCGCCGCCGGCTCGCGCTGGGCGCTGCGCCTCGCGCGCGGCACCGGCCACCGCCACGCGCGGCTCCGCCCGCTCCACGAGACGAGGGCCGCGAGCGCCTTCGCGATCGAGGTCGCGGACGCCGTCGCACGGGATGCCGGCCAAGGTCCGGAGGATCGCTGATTCCGCCCGCTACGGAGCGGTGTAGACCGCCTCACCGCCGACCAGCGTGAGCAGGACGCGCGCGCTCGGGATCCTCTCGGGGGGAAGCGCCCAGAGGTCGTCCGAGAGCAGGATCAGGTCGGCGTACTTGCCGGGCGCGATGGAGCCGCGGTCGTCTTCGACGAAGTTCGCGAAGGCGCCGTCCCGCGTGTACGCACGCAGAGCCGTGGCGAGATCGACGCGCTGCTCCGGGACCCAGCCCCCGGGCGGCGAGCCGCCCGGGCCCTGGCGCGTGAGCGCGCTGTAGATCCCGACCAGCGGATCCATCTCCGCGACGTTCCAGTCGCTCGCGAAGGCGAGCGTCGCGCCGGCCCGCGCCAGGCTCGCCCACGCGAAGGCGTAGGGCCAGCGCGCGGGGCCCACCGCCGCCGCCCATTGCCCCGTGATGTCCGGGGCGGCGTGGCGCGGCTGCATGCAGGCGACCACCCCGAGCGCGCGGAAGCGCGGAACGTCCTCGGGAGAGAGCAGCTCGACGTGGACGAGCTGGTGGCGGCTGTCGCGCGCGCCGTTCGCGGCGCGGGCGCGCTCGAGGGCATCGAGGGCCACGCGTACGCCGCGATCGCCGATCGCGTGGATGAAGAGCTGGAATCCGGAGCGGTCGAGGCGGGTGACCACCTCGGCAAAGCGCTCCGGCGGGTAGAGCGTCTCCCCTCGCTTTCCGGGCCGATCGGCGTAGGGCTCGAGCAGCGCCGCGGTGCGCGGCTCGATCACGTCGTCGATGTAGAGCTTCAAGGCGGAGACGCGCAGCCGGTCGTCGTCGAGGCGGCGCATGGCCTCGGCGAAGTGGGCGAGCTCCGCCTCGGTGGTCTCGGGCGCGTGGAAGAGCGCGAGCTGGAGGCGCGCGCCGAGGATGCCGTCGGCGCGCGCGCGCTCGAAGAGGGCGAGGTCGTCGAGGTCGACCTGCGGGTCGACGACGGTCGTGATCCCGAAGCGCGCGGCGTCCTCGAGGCTGCGCTGGAGCGACCGGTAGCTACGCGCCTCGGAGTGGGAGGGCAGCACCGCCTCGAGCCGCGCCTCCCCAGCCTTGCTGATGCCGAGGGTGGCGAACTCCGAGACGATCCCCGTCGGCTCGCCGGTCACCGGGTCGAGCTCGACGATCCCGAACTCGACCCGGCGCGTGCCGGGGCCGATGCCGAAGCGCCCGAGCGCCTCGCGGTCGAGCCAGGCGGTGTGCACGTCGTACGAGATGAGGAAGACGGGCCTCCCGCCGGCCAGGCCCGCGAGATCCGCGCTCGTCGGCAGCCGCCCGCCCGGGAAGGCGCTGTAGTTCCAGCCTTCGCCCTCGATCCACGGCATCTCCGGATGCGCCGCCGCGAACTCGCGCACCCGCCGCTGGATCTCCGCGAGGCTCGAGGCCGCGTGGAGCTTCACCACGTCGGGGTCGGAGCCGGTGCGGATGTGGTTGTGGCTGTCGATGAAGCCGGGCAGTAGGAGGCGACCGCCGGCGTCGATGACCTTTGTATCCGGCCCGAGCAGCGCCTCCGCCCCGGCATCGTCTCCGACGAAGACGATGCGCTCGCCGCGCACCGCCACCGCCTGGGCCTGGGGCTGCGCCTCCTCGAGGGTATACACCTTAGCGTGTCGAATCAGCAGATCGGCCGGCTCCGGCGCGCCCGGCCCGGCGCAGCCGGCGGCGCAGGCCCCCGCGGCCAGCAGGGCCCGCACTCGCAGACCGCGCAGGGAGGAGCGCTTCTTCATGCTCGGACCTCCATCAGGGCCGGACGCACGCGCCCGCGTCGCCGCGCTACGGCTCGAGCGCGAAGGCCACGATCGCGTCGCCGGGCGGCATGCCGCCGCGGCCGTAGCCGGTCGCGGCGATCACCACGTACTGCCGGCCGCCGTCGCGCGCGCGGTAGCTCATCGGCGTGGCCTGCGGGCCCGCGGGAAGGCGCGCGCGCCAGAGCTCCTCGCCGCTGGCGGCGTCGAAGGCGCGGAAGTAGCGGTCCCAGGCGGCGCCGATGAAGACGAGGCCGCTCGCGGTGAGCAGCGGGCCGCCGAGATTCGGCGCTCCGACGGTGATCGGCGGGAGCGGGATGGGCGCGACGTCGCGCAGGGTCCCGAAGGGAGTCCGCCAGGCGATCTCGCCCGAGCCGAGGTCGACCGCGACGAGCTCGCCCCAGGGCGGCGGGTTGCAGGGCACGCCGAGCGGCGAGATGACGAGCTCGCGGCGGAGCCTGTAGGGCGTCCCCTCCATCGGGGCGAGCTCGCCGTAGCGAGCGAGCGGCGGCGGCGGCGCATCGCGCGGCACGAGCGAGACCATCCAGGGAAGGTCCTGGACGTTCACGACGAGCCGCTGTCGCGTTTCGTCCACCGCGACGCCACCCCAGTTGATGCCGCCGGCGTTCCCCGGCACGACGAGCGTGCCCTGGAGGGCGGGAGGCGTGTAGATCCCCTCGTTGCGCAGCGACGCGATCCGCTTCCTGCACGCCCCGCGGTCCCATGGGGTGAGCCCGAAGGCCTCGTCGGGGCGCAGCGCGTGACGCACGAGCGGAGGGGGCGCGAGCGGGAAGGGCTGCGTGGGTGCGAGGCGCTCGCCGGGAGCGGGGCCCTGCGGGACCGCCCGCTCCTCGACCGGGAAGAGCGGCTCGCCCGTCTCGCGGTCGAGCACGAAGAGCAGGCCCATCTTGGTGGCCGCGACGACGGCGGGGACGCGGCGCCCGCCGAGCGCGAGCTCGAAGAGCGTGGGCTGCGCGCCGACGTCGTAGTCCCAGAGGTCGTGGTGCACCGTCTGGAAGCTCCAGACCACCTCGCCCGTGGACGCCCGCAGCGCGACCACGGAGCTCCCGTAGTGGTCGCGGCGATCGTCGCCGCGGAAGTAATCGGGCGCCGGGTTCCCCGTCGGCACGAAGACGAGATCGCGCCCGCGGTCGACCGACATCGGGCCCCAGACGTTGGGCGTCCCGAGCGCGTAGCCTTCGGCGCTCGCATTCGCCGGCGTGCGCTCGAAGCCGGGCGGCGCCAGGTCGAAGGCCCAGCGCAGCGCGCCGCTGCGCGCGTCGAAGGCGCGCACCACGCCGCTCGGCGCGTCGACGCGCACGTTGTCGGAGACCGCGGAGCCGACGATCACGACGTCGCGGCCCACGGCCGGGGGGGAGGTCACCTGGTACTCGCCGCGCCAGCGCTGCGGGCCCGCGCCGGGGTTCAGGTCGACGGCGCCGCCGGCGCCGAAGTCGCGGCAGGGCGAGCCCGTCTCCGCGTCGAGGGCGAAGAGGCGCGCATCGTTGCTGGCGCTCACGATGCGCCAGCGGCAAGGCGCGCCGGCCGCGCGCTCGCGGTCGAGCCACGCGGCGACCCCCCGGCACACGAGCTGGTTCGCGTACCTCCCCGAGAGGTCGATCTGCGGGTCGAAGGCCCAGCGTTCCGCCCCCGTCTCGGCGTCGAGCGCGATCACCCGGTTGTAGGGCGTGCAGAGCACGAGCTTCCCTTCGACGAGGATCGGCGTCACCTCGGAGGCGAGCGTCGAGGCGTGCTCACCGCGGCTCGTCGGGAGGTCGCCCGTGTGATGGGTCCAGGCGACCTGCAGGCGCTCGACGTTGGCCGGCGTCACGTCGGCGAGCGGCGTGAAGCGGCGCCCGCCGGCGTCGCCTCCGTACTCGGGCCAGCCTTGCGCCGCGCCCGCCCCGCCCGCTCCGGCGGGCTCCTCGCCGGAGCAGGCCGCGAGCAGGCACGCCGCGGCGAGGGCGGAGCGGAGCGGCGCCGGACGGTCGGACACGGCGACGTCATATCGCAGCGCGCGCGCCGGCGCTGCCGGGCCCCGGAGTGACACCTCGATTACCCTGGGTTTCCCGCGACCCTGCCCCGGAGGCCCGCGTGTCCCCCGTCCGCGCCGAGGTCCGCAAGATGCTCGCCCTGGGCCTGCCCGTGGCCGGGACGCAGGTCAGCACCATGCTCCTTCTCGTGGTCGACGCGATCATGGTCGGCCACGTGAGCGTCGAGGCGATGGCGGCGGCCTCGCTCGCGAACCTCTGGATCTGGGCGACCTTCATGTTCGCGCAGGGCATGCTGATGGGCCTCGACCCGATCGTCGCCCGGGCGCACGGCGCGCAGGACGGGGAGCGGGCGGGGCGCGCGCTCCACGCGGGTGTCGTGGTGGCGCTCCTTCTTTCGGTGGCGCTCGGGTGCCTCTGGCTCGCGACGGAGCGGGTGCTCCTGCTCACGGGCCAGGACCCCGAGCTCGCGCGCATGGCCCACCTCTACACGCTGGTGCAGATCCCGAGCATCCCGTTCTTCCTGGTCTACACCGCGCTGCGACAGTACCTCCAGGGCCGCGAGTACATGCGGCCCGCGCTCTTCGTGATCGCCGCGGCCAACGTGCTGAACGTGCTCTTCGCCTGGGCGCTGATCTTCGGCCACCTCGGGTTCCCGCCGCTCGGGATCGTCGGGGCGGGGATCGCCGCCTGCCTGACGCGCGTCGCGAGCGGCCTGGGCCTCGTCGCGCTCGTCGCCGGCTTCGGGCTCCACCACGGGGCCTGGGTGCCGGTGGGCCGCGCTTCGCTTCGCGCCCGCGAGCTGCGCGAGCTCGCGGCGTACGGCCTGCCGGTCGCCGTGCAGGTCTCGCTCGAGGCCTGGGCCTTCTCCTCGGCCTCGCTCCTGGTCGGCCACCTCGGCGCCGAGGCGCTGGCCGCGCACACGATCGCGATGAACCTCGCCTCGCTCTCGTTCATGATGCCGCTCGGGATCGCGCAGGGGGCGGCGACCCGCGTCGGGAACCTGCTCGGCGCCCGCGAGCCCGCCGCCGCGCAGCGCGCGGCCTGGGTCTCGCTCGCGCTCGGCGCGGGCGTGATGGGGATCGCGGCCGTGGCCTTCGTCGTGCTGCGCGAGTGGCTGCCTCGCCTCTACACGCCGGACGCGGCCGTGGTGGCCGCCTGCGCGGCCATCATGCCGATCGCGGCCGCGTTCCAGATCTTCGACGGCACGCAGGTCGTGGGCTGCGGGATCCTGCGCGGGATGGGTCGGGTGCGGCCGGCGACCGCCTTCAACCTGATCGGCTACTGGCTGATCGGGCTCCCGCTCGGCGGCTGGCTCGCGCTGCGCGGGGGCTACGGCCTCCCCGGTCTCTGGTGGGGGCTCGCGCTTGGGCTCGCCGTCGTCGCCTGCTCGCTGCTCGCCTTCGTTTCCGTCCGCGGACCCGGCGTGATTCCCCGAGGGGAGAGCGAGCTGGAAGCGGCCGGGGGTGGGGAGGCGTCCGAGAACCTCCGCAGACTCGGGCGCGAAGAGGGGCCGGCTGCATAGGGGACCGGATTGGTCCGAGATTTACAGGACCTGTGGGGTCCGATATCCTCGGGTCGCGAGGGCCTCCCTTGATCCGTCTCAGCCGCCTCTCAGACTACGGGATCGTGCTCATGGCCCTGCTCGCCGGGAGGGCGGGCGGCGACGGCGCGCCGCACAACGCGCGCGAGGTGGCGTCCGAGGCCCACCTGCCGCTCCCGGTCGTGAGCAAGATCCTGAAGGCCCTGGCGCGGCGCGGGCTCCTCGTCTCGCACCGCGGCGCCAAGGGCGGCTACAGCCTGGCGCGGCCGCCCGAGGCGATCAGCGCCGCGGAGATGATCGCGGCGCTCGAGGGCCCGATCGGGCTCACCGAGTGCGCGGCGCATCCGGGCCTGTGCGTGCAGGAGGCGAGCTGCCACGTGCGCGAGCCGTGGCAGCGCATCAACGCCGCGGTGCGGCGGGCGCTGGCGCAGGTCACGCTCGCCGACCTCGCGCAAGGGGCGCCCCGCGATCCCGACACGATTCCGCTGCACGGCCTCTCCCCGCGCCCGCCCGTCCTGCCCGAGCCCCCGCCCGGCGAACGCCGCGAATGAGAGGTGATCCATGGCCCAGTCGACCGACGCTGCGCTCGAGCGACTCCGCACGCGCGAGTACGAGTACGGCTTCGTCACCGAGATCGAGAGCGAGTCGATCCCGCCCGGGCTCGACGAGGGCATCGTGCGCCTCATCTCGGCGAAGAAGAACGAGCCCGCGTGGCTGCTCGAGTGGCGGCTGCGCGCGCTGCGCCGCTTCCTCGAGATGCTCGAGCGCGAGAGCGAGCCCGGCTGGGCGAACGTCCGCTACCCGAAGATCGACTACCAGAAGATCATCTACTACTCGGCGCCGAAGCAGAAGCAGCTCGCGAGCCTCGACGAGGTCGACCCCGAGCTGCTGCGCACCTACGAGAAGCTCGGGATCTCGCTCGGAGAGCAGAAGCGCCTCGCCGGCGTGGCCGTCGACGCCGTCTTCGACAGCGTCTCGGTGGCCACCACCTTCAAGGAGGAGCTCGAGAAGCAGGGGATCGTCTTCTGCTCCTTCTCGGAGGCGGTGGCGCGCTGCCCCGAGCTCGTGCGCCAGTACCTGGGCTCGGTGGTCCCCTATTCCGACAACTTCTTCGCCACGCTCAACTCCGCCGTCTTCTCCGACGGCTCCTTCGCCTACATCCCGAAGGGCGTGCGCTGCCCGATGGAGCTCTCGACCTACTTCCGCATCAACGCCGCCGGAACGGGCCAGTTCGAGCGCACGCTGATCGTCGCCGACGAGGGCGCGAGCGTTAGCTACCTCGAGGGCTGCACGGCGCCGAAGCGCGACGAGCACCAGCTGCACGCCGCGGTGGTGGAGCTCGTGGCGCTCGACGACGCGAAGATCAAGTACTCGACCGTCCAGAACTGGTACCCGGGCGACAAGGAGGGCCGCGGCGGCATCTACAACTTCGTGACCAAGCGCGGCGCCTGCCGCGGCCGGCGCTCGAAGATCTCGTGGACGCAGGTCGAGACCGGCTCGGCCATCACCTGGAAGTACCCGAGCTGCATCCTCCAGGGCGACGAATCCGTCGGCGAGTTCTACTCGGTGGCGGTGACCAACCACCACCAGCAGGCCGACACCGGCACCAAGATGATCCACATCGGCCGGGGCACGCGGAGCACGATCGTCTCGAAGGGCATCGCGGCCGGCCAGGGGCAGCAGTCCTACCGGGGCCTCGTGCGCATGGGCCCGAAGGCCGCGGGCGCGCGCAACTTCTCGCGCTGCGACTCGCTGCTGCTCGGCGACCGCTGCGGCGCCAACACCTTCCCCTACCTGGAGGTCCTGAACCCGACCGCCACCGTCGAGCACGAGGCGACCACCTCGAAGATCGGCGACGACCAGCTCTTCTACTGCCGCCAGCGCGGCCTCTCCGAGGAGGACGCCGTCTCGATGATCGTGAACGGCTTCTGCAAGGAGGTGTTCCGCGAGCTGCCGATGGAGTTCGCCGTCGAGGCGCAGAACCTGCTCGGCCTCTCCCTCGAAGGCGCGGTGGGCTAGGCGGCCATGGCGAAGGGATCGGCACGACCGATGCTCGAGATCCGGAACCTCCACGCCGGAGCGGGAGGAGTCTCGATCCTGCGCGGGATCGACCTCGTGGTGCGCGCCGGCGAGGTGCACGCCGTGATGGGGCCGAACGCTTCGGGCAAGAGCACGCTCTCGAACGTGCTCGCCGGGCGGCCCTCGGTCGAGGTGACGCAGGGAGAGGTGCTCTTCGAGGGGCGCGATCTCCTCGCGCTCCCGCCCGAGGAGCGCGCCCGCGAGGGGATCTTCCTGGCCTTCCAGTACCCGGTCGAGATCCCGGGAGTCGCGAACTCCTACTTCCTGAAGGCGGCGCTCAATGCCGTGCGCAAGCACCGGGGCGAGCCGGAGCTCGACGCGATCGAGTTCCTGGAGCTCGTGCGCGAGAAGATGAAGCTCGTCGAGGCGGACGAGAAGCTCCTGCACCGCTCCGTCAACGAGGGCTTCTCCGGCGGCGAGAAGAAGCGCAACGAGATCCTCCAGATGACGCTGCTCGAGCCGCGCCTCGCGATCCTCGACGAGACGGACTCGGGGCTCGACATCGACGCCCTGCGCGTCGTGGGGGGGGGCGTGAACGCGCTGCGCGCCCCGCAGCGCGCGATGATCGTGATCACGCACTACCAGCGGCTCCTCGACTACATCGTCCCCGACCACGTGCACGTCCTCGCCGAGGGGCGGATCGTGCGCTCGGGCGGGAAGGAGCTCGCGCAGGAGCTCGAGCGGCGCGGCTACGGCTGGCTCGAGGCCGGCGCGGGGGCGGCGGGCTGATGGGAGCGCTCGAAGCCGCCCGCGACCACTACCTGGCGCGCCAGGCCGCCTTCGCCACCGCGCGGGCGGACGAGCCCGCCTGGCTCGCGCGGCTGCGGCGCGAGGCCGCGGCCTGCTTCTCCGACGCGGGGCTCCCGCACACGCGGCTCGAGGAGTGGCGCTACACCAACGTGACCCCGCTCGCGCGCGTGCCCTTCGAGCTCCCGCAGGCTCGCCCGGAGATCTCGCGCGAGGCGCTGGAGGAGGTCTCCTTCCCGGTCTACGCGTGCAGCGTCTTCGTCTTCATGGACGGCGCGCACCGGCCGGAGCTCTCGGCGCCCCGCGCGCTCACGGGCGGCGTGCGCGCCCTGAGCCTGGCCGAGCTCCTGGCACGCGAGCCCGAGCGGATCGAGGCGGAGCTCGGGCGCCAGGTCGACCTGAAGCGGCACCCCTTCGCCGCGCTCAACACGGCCTTCCTGGACGACGGTGCGGTGCTGCTCGTGCCGCGCGGCGCCCGGCTGACGCAGCCCGTCCACGTGGTCTTCGCGTCCTCGGGCACGGAGCCCGACCGCGTCCGGCACCCCCGCGTGCTGCTGGTCGCGGGGCCCGAGAGCCGATCCCAGGTGATCGTCGACCACGTCGACCTCGCGCCGGCGCGCGGCTTCACGAACGCCGTGATCGAGGTCCGCGTCGAGAGGGGCGCCGAGCTCGCGCTCGTCCTCGTGCAGCGCGAGGCCGAGGGGACCTTCCACGTCTCGAACCTCTCCGCGCGCGTCGAGCGCGAGGCAAACCTCTCGGCCCACACGGTCACGCTCGGCGGGGCCCTGGTGCGCAACGACGCGAGCGTACTCCTCGCCGACGAGGGCGCGACCTGTCGGCTCGACGGGCTCTTCGCGGGCCAGGGCGAGCAGCTCCTCGACCACCACACGCTGATCGACCACGCCATGCCGCACGGCACGAGCCGCCAGCTCGCCAAGGGGATCCTCGGCGGCTCCGCGCGCGGCGTCTTCCGCGGCCGCGTGATCGTGCGTCCCGGCGCCTTCGGGACCGACGCCGAGCAGTCGAACCCGAACCTGCTCCTCTCCGCCGGCGCCGAGGTGGACAGCAAACCGCAGCTCGAGATCCACGCCGACGACGTCAAGTGCCGCCACGGCGCGAGCATCGGGCGCCTCGACGAGGACGCGCTCTTCTACCTGCGCGCGCGGGGCCTCGACGAGGCCGCTGCGCGGGACCTGCTCATGCGGGGCTTCGCGGCGGAGGTGCTGGATGCGCTGCCCGTGCCCACCCTCGGGACGGCGCTCTCGCTGCTCCTCGCCGAGAGGCTCGGCGGGGCGTTCGCGGGGGCGCGCCCGTGAGCGCGAGCGCCCGGACCGCGGCCGCCCGACCGGCCTTCGACGCGGAGCGCGTGCGCCGCGAGTTCCCGATCCTGGCGCAGCGCATCCACGGGAGACCCCTCGTCTTCCTCGACAGCGCGGCGAGCGCGCAGAAGCCGCGCTGCGTGCTCGAGGCGATGGACCGCCTCTACGAGCGCGACTACGCCAACGTCCACCGCGGCGTCTACGCGCTCTCCGAGCGCGCGACCGCGGCCTTCGAGGCGGTGCGCGAGAAGGTCCGGGCCTTCCTCGGCGCGCCCGAGGCGCGCGAGATCGTCTTCGTGCGCGGCACGACCGAGGCGATCAACCTCGTCGCGCAGAGCTTCGGGCGCTCGCGCGTGCGCGAGGGCGACGAGGTGCTCGTGACCCACCTGGAGCACCACTCGAACATCGTCCCCTGGCAGATGCTCTGCGAGGAGCGGCGCGCCCGGCTGCGCGTGGTGCCGGTGGACGACCGCGGCGACCTCCGCCTCGACGCGCTCGAGGGCCTCCTCGGCCCGCGCACGCGGATCCTGGCGCTGGCGCACGTCTCGAACGCGCTCGGCACCGTGAACCCGCTGCGCGAGATCGTGCGCGTGGCCCACGCGCGCGGCGTCCCGGTCCTGGTCGACGGCGCGCAGGCCGCGCCGCACCTGCGGATCGACGTGCGCGAGCTCGGCTGCGACTTCTACGCGTTCTCGGGGCACAAGGTCTTCGGCCCGACGGGCGTCGGCGCGCTCTGGGGACGCGCGGAGCACCTCGAGGCGATGTCGCCCTGGCAGGGCGGGGGCGACATGATCCTCTCGGTCGCCTTCGAGAAGACCCTCTACCGGGAGATCCCGCACAAGTTCGAGGCGGGGACGCCGGACATCGCCGGTGTCGTCGGCCTTGGCGCGGCGCTCGACTGGCTCGGCGCCCAGGACCACGAGGGCCTCGCGGCGCACGAGCGCGACCTGCTCGAGCGCGCGACGGCGGGCCTGGCCCTGGTGCCGGGCCTGCGCCTCGTCGGGGAGCCGCGCGAGCGAGCGGGCGTCGTCTCCTTCGTTCTCGAGGACGTGCACCCGCACGACGTCGGCACGATCCTCGACCACGAGGGCGTCGCGATCCGCACCGGCCACCACTGCGCGCAGCCGCTGATGGAGCGCTTCGGCGTCCCGGCCACCGCCCGCGCCTCCTTCGCGCCCTACAACACGCGCGAGGACGTGGACGCGCTCCTCGCCGGGCTCGCCCGCGTGCGCGAGGTCTTCGCCTGATGCAGGAGCTGCGCGATCTCTACCAGTCGGTGATCCTCGACCACAACAAGCGGCCGCGGAACTTCGAGCGCCCCGCGGGCGCGAACCGCGAGGCCCACGGGCACAACCCGCTCTGCGGCGATCGGATCGCCGTCTTCGCGAGCGTCGAGGACGGCGTCGTGCGCGACGTCGGCTTCCAGGGCTCCGGCTGCGCCATCTCGAAGGCCTCGGCGTCGCTCATGACCGAGGCGGTGAAGGGCAAGCCGATCGCCGACGTGGAGCTCCTCTTCGAGGGCTTCCACCGCGTCGTGACCTCGGGCGCCCGGGCGCCGGTCGACGCCTCGAAGCTCGGCAAGCTCGGCGTCCTCGCCGGCGTCCGCGAGTTCCCGATGCGCGTCAAGTGCGCGACACTCGCCTGGCACACGCTGCGCGCCGCCCTCGAGGGCGGCGGGGCGGCGACGACGGAGTAGGCCATGGAAGAAGCCCCGAGCCCCGCGACCGAGACGACGAGCCCCGAGAGCCCCGAGCAGATCCGGGAGCGCATCGTCGAAGCGCTCCACGGCGTCTACGACCCGGAGATCCCGGTCGACATCTACGAGCTCGGCCTGGTCTACGACGTCTCGGTCGACCCGGCCGGCAAGGCCTCGATCCGCATGACGCTGACCTCGCCGGCCTGCCCCGCCGCGGAGGCGCTCCCGCCCGAGGTGGAGGCCAAGGCGCGCGGCGTTCGCGGCGTGACCTCCGTCGTGCTCGAGCTGGTCTGGGAGCCGCCCTGGACCCCCGAGCGCATGTCGGAGGCCGCGAAGCTGGAGCTGGGGATGGTCTGAGTTGCCCGGCGCCTCCAGGTCCCGCGCCGGTCACGCGTGACCATGGCGCGACTAACCTCGCGCACTGCGCTCGCCCGCTTCGAGCCAAGTCTAGCCGCGCCCGAGCTGCCCCTCCCCCGTTCCGCGTGCGGCGATCACCGGTGGCGGGATGCGCAGCAGCGCGGCGATGCCGAGGAGGTAGAGGGCGAGGGCGAGGGCGCAGAGCATGACGCGGTCGAAACCGAAGGCCATGGAAAGGATGGTGGAAAGCACGGAGCTGACGACCGAGAAGAAGCCGTTGACGGCCCAGCTCCAGGCGACGAAGGCCTCGCCGTGGGCGCTGACGGCCGAGACGCTGCGCAGCCCCAGCGGCATCAGCGCCCCCAGACACAGGCCCAGCGGCGCGAGCACGGCGATCGTGACGGCGACGCGCAGCGGCAGCGGCCAGCCCACGCCGTGGCGCGCGAGCGCGGGAAGGCCCGGCAGATAGAGGAGCACGATCAGAACGAGCCCGCCACCGAGCAGGATCAGGCTGCGATTGCGCCGTGCGGTGTAGCGCTCGCTCGCCAGGCTCCCGGCACCGGTAGAGAGCAGCAGCGCGAACAGCGTCACGGTGAGTGAGTAGGTGGGGTAGCCCAGGAACAACGTCAGGCGCTGGATCAGGCTGACCTCGAGGAACATGAAACCGGTGCCGAGTGCGGCGAAATAAAGACCGGCCCAGGCCTTGTAGGGGATCTCGCGCCAGACACCGCCGATCACGAGCAGCGGCGCGATCAGGAAGGCGGTGGCGAAGCCGGCCGCGACGGCGAGCAGGATCAGCAGCAGCTTCTCGCCCAGGCCCTCCTCGAAGCTGGGGGCGCGCCGGCGATCACGTCGCGGAAGGAGACGAAGTGCCAGAAGAAGGGCGAGTCGTCGCGGATCGCGCCCACCTCGAAGGGCCAGCGGGTGAGCCAGTCGGCGAGCCCCTCGTCGCTGCGCGTGATCACCTGGTCGATCGGCTCGTCGCGGATCGGGCTGCCGTCGTGGCGCACCACCCCGTTACGCACCCGCTCCCTCACCGTCGCCGCGAACGTCGCCCGCTGCTCCGCGTCGAACGGCGCCTTGCCGAGCAGGATGGTGACGAGCGTCAAGGTGCCGAACCCAGGCCCGGTCGACACCAGCACGTGATCGCCGAAGTTCTCCACGCCGTCGCGGCGGAGGGCAGCGCGCGCGGTGATGAGGTAGCGCAGCGTGCGGTTCGGCTTGTGGATGTAGTCGACCTCGCCGAACTGGACGCACAGGAGGCCACCCTCGCGCAGCCGGGAAAGCGCGTCGAGAATCATCTCCTCGGTGTAGAGGTAGCTCTCGGAGAGCACAAAGGCGCCCGAGGTGGCCGCGTTCATCGCGGCGTAGCTGTCGGGCGCGACCAGCCAGATCAGGTCGTAGGCTTGCGCGTTGCCCTTGAGGTAGGAGCGCCCCTCCGCGTTCACATAGGTGACGCCCGGCTGCTCGGCGAGGTGGCCGCCGTAGTCGGCGAAGTGTTGGGTGACCAGCGACCAGGTGACGGGATTCAGTTCGATCCCCGTCACTTGGCTCGCCTGGAACCAGAGCGAGGCCAGGATCTCATGGCCGCCTGCGGCGCCTAGGATCGCGACACGCGGCCCGGGCGGCAGCAATCGAAACGGCAGCTGGTGATCGGACGCGTCGAAGCGCGCGAGGCTGCTGCGGTCGCCCGAGTAGGCGTGCATGACGGCGCCGACCGTCCCGTCGTGGACGAGCGAGCGGAAGCTGCCTTTGTCGATCGCATCGACGCGGAAGACCGGGCTCCAGCGCGAGAACAGGATCCGTGGGCGCTCCTCCTGCGCCTCCGGCGCGAGACTCTTGACCTGATCGGTCACGGGATCGGGAAGCCGGGACGGTGCGATCGCGAACACGAGCAGCGGCAGCGCGGTAGCGACGAGCGCGAGCACGAGGGTGCGCGAGCCGGCGAGCGCCAGGCGCAACCCCGCCGCGGCGAACGCGGCGCCCGCGAGCATCACGGCGCCTGGCGCTCCGGGCGTCGCGAGCAGCGGGATCACCAGTGCGCAGGCGATCGCCGCGCCCACGAGATCGGCGAAGTAGAGCTTGGCGATGTGCTCGGTCTGCGTCGCGAAGATGACCGCAAGCACGAGACCCGCGCACAGAAACGGCGCGAGCACCACCAGGCAGATCGCGACGAGCTTGCAGAGCTCGGCCGGGAAGACGCTCGCAGATCCCCATCCAGCGACGAGGTAGAACGCATTGAGCGGCATCAGGGCGACGGCGAAGTAGCCGCCGAGGACGCTTGCGGCCGCCGCCAGGCACAGGCCCGGCAGCAGCCGCTCGACGGGGATCCGGCGCAGGCGCGGGAGGATCGCGACGAGGACGCCGCCCGCGCCGAGGCCGAGCAGCGCGATGCCGATGATCAGATACGTGAAGTAGTAGACGAGCTTGAACGAGAAGACCCGCGTGTAGCTCACCTCGAGCAGCAGCGTCGCCAGGGCAACGAGCAGGACTTCGAGATACAGCGGGCGCGGGCGCATTCGAAGCCGGGAGCCTAGGCGTCCGGGCCCGGGCGTGTCGAGCGCGATCGCACCGAAGCGCTACCGCTCGGGGGACGTGCTCGCGTCGCACGCCCGATGGCCGCAGGGGCTCGAGCGCGGTGCGCCGCGACCTACCCAACGCCAATCCTCGCCCCGGCTCGCGCTAACATGCCGCGCTCGTGCTCGCGCTCGCATTCGCCGCGTTCCTGCTCTTCGGCGTCGTGCTCGTGCTCGTGGGCGCGAACCAGGCGGAGCTTGCGCGCGACCTACAGCTCGATCTCGCGGGGTCGGGTCTGCTGGCGTCGTTGCTCGCCGTCGGGCTCGGCGTGGGGGTTCTCGCCGGGGGACCGCTCGTCGACCGCTTCCCGCGCCGCCCGCTCTTCGTCGCGTCGTCGCTCGTCGCGGCGGCCGCGCTCCTCTCGGTCGACCGCTCGATGAGTTTCGCGCGCGCGGGCCTGCACCTCGTGGCGATCGGGATCGGGCTCGGCGTCTACGAGACGCTGCTGAGCGCCGCGATCGGCGAGCGCCACGCTGCGCGGGCCGCGAAGCCCCTGACTTTCGTCCACGCCGCGACGACGCTCGGCGCGATGCTCGGGCCCGCGCTCGCCGCCGCCATGGCCGCGCTCTCCGACTGGAGCGCGAGCTTCCGCCTCGTCGGCGCGGCCCATGGGCTCCTCGCCGCGGCCGCCTGGGCCGTTCCCTTCCCGCCGCCCCCGCCGCGCGCCCGCGCCGGGCGACGCGGGCTCCTCCCGCCCGGCGCCGCGCGCGCGCTCCTGCCGTTCGCGCTGATCTCGTTCGCGTACGTCGGGGTCGAGACCGCGCTCACGGTCCTCGCCGTCCCGTACGCCACGCTCGCGCTCGGCCTCCCCGAGGCCCGCGGGCTCGCGGCGATCAGCGCCTTCTGGGCGGGCCTGCTGGCGGGCCGCCTGGGTCTCCTCCTCGCGCCCGGGAGGATCGGCCCGCGCTACCTCGTCTTCGCCGGAGCGGCGGGAGCCCTCGTGCTCGGCGCCGGCGTCGCCGCCGCCGTCGCGGAGGTCGAGCTCCTCTTCGCCGCCGCGGGTGCGACACTCGGCCTCGTCTTCCCGCTCCTGGTGGCGCTCGCCGGCGAGCGCGCCGCCGCCGCGCGCGGCACGGCCATCGGCCTCGTCGTCGGCGCCGGAGCCCTCGGCGGCTTCGCCCTCCCCTGGCTCCACGGCGCCCTCGGCGACGCCTCCGGCCCGGCGTTCGCGGTCGCTTCGCTGGCGCCGTGGTCCGCCCTCGCCGCTGCGGCCGCGTGGTCTGCAGGTCGTGAGACACGGAAAGGCGGCCGCTGATGCAGCTCCGATCCCGGCCTGGGTAGGTGGCAGGAGGTGGCTAGCTGCGCGCGAGGCGGTCGGCGACGACGCGGTAGACCTCCGGGTGGAAGCCGAGGCCGAGATGCGCCGCGCTCACTTCGACGTGCTCGACGTCGGGGGTCGAGCGGTCGATACAGGCCTGCCACGCCACGACCCCGTCGCGCCGGCTGTAGATCGCGGTGACGGGGACGCGGATCGGCACGCGTTCGCGCTCGGCCACCTGCGTCTCGACGGCGTCGAGATCGACGCCGCGCCGGTGGTACATGCGAGCCACGCTGGTGTACTTCGGGCCGCCGACGGCGGGCGTACCGAGCGTCACTACGCGCTCCACGAGGTCGGGGCGCTCGCGCGCGGCCTCGCGGGCGAGATTCCCGCCGAGGCTCCAACCCACGCAGCGGACGCGCCGGCGCGCGGCCGCCGCCTGCCTTTCGACGAGCGAGATCACGCGCGGCACCAGCGCCGGCAGGTCGCCGCGGTTCGTGCCGAGGCCCCAGCCGCGCACGTCATAGCCGAGCCAGCGGAGATACGAACGCAGCGCCACGGTCGACGTGTCGCTCGCCGCGAAGCCCGGGAGCACGAGCACGGGCTCCCCACGGCCTCGCGGAGCGCGGGCGAGCTCCGGCGCCCGCAGCAGGAGCTGGAGCGGATCCAGCCAGGCGAGCCCTTCCAGAAGGAACGAGTAACGCGGCGGCCTTCTCGGTGCGGTGTCGGGCGGCGGCGGAGAGGACAGGGAAGGCCTCCGGTGGGCGCGGGGGCAGGATAGCGCCTCCGTCGGCGGCCGCGTGGCGGAGAACGCCGCCTGCTTCGCGATCGCTCCCGATCAGGGCGGGCCTCGCTACGAGATCCGCCGCGCGGTGGCGAGGGCGTGGCGGTGGGACGGGCGCTCGACCCCGCGGTAGAGGACCTCCGTTGCGACGACGGCGAGGGCGGCGGCGGCCCAGCGCACCCAGGGCGCCTCGGCAGCGGCGAAGAGCCAGCCGGCGGCGACGATCGTCGCGGCAATCGCCGGCGTGTGGACGACGTAGAGGCTGTAGCTCCGGTCGCCGATCGCCGAGAGCCAGCGGAGGGCCAGGCCCGGCGCGCGCTCCGCGAGCCGCTCGCGAAGGCACAGGCTGTAGAGCAGGGCGGCCGTGGCGAGGGCGAGGAGCGCCGTCTTCACGACGTGCGCGCCCTTCGCCTGCACGCCGAAGCTCCAGGCGAAGAAGAGCGCCAGGAAGCAGGCGGTGGCCAGGGCGCCGCGGCGGAGGGCGCCCCGGCCCGCGGCGCGCGCGAAGGCCTCGGCCGCGGCGGCACCGAGGACCCAGTAGAGCAGGAACTCGAGATAGGAGCTGTGCAGGAACTCCGGCGGGACGCCGGCGATGCGCAGTCCCACCTGGACCAGGTAGAGCCCGCCGGCGACGGCGAAGACCGCGCCCGATCCGGCGGCGCCGCGCAGCGCGACGAGGGCCGGATAGGAGGCGTAGAGGAGCATCTCCACGGCGACGGTGTTCAGGATCGCGTTGCCCGGGTGGAAGTCGAAGCGCAGCGAGAGCGGCTGGAAGAGCGCCGTCAGCCCCGAGAGCGTGATTGCGACGCCGGTCCACGAGAGCTCGGGCATCGAGATCTTCGAGTGCGCGACCGGATCGAGGCGATCGAACGCCACGACGAGGATCCCGAGGAGCGAGGCCGCCCAGTAGACCGGCGCGATCCGGAAGGAGCGGCGCACCGCATACCCCTGCCAGAAGCGCGGCTGCCCGAGCAGGCTCGGAGTGCGCGCCAGCGGCAGGTGGATGCAGAAGCCCGAGAGCACGATGAAGACGACGACCCCCGGGTGGATGCCGCCTCCGACCCAGACGAAGTCGAGCACGCGGTCGAAGACCCCGAGGAGGCGATCCGCGAGACGCGGGTGCGGCGGCTCGGGGAACATGCTGTTCAGGTGGAAGAGGAAGACCGAGAGGGCGGCGAGGCCTCGCACCACGTCGAGGCTGGCGTAGCGCCCGCCCGCTCTGCCCCTCGCGCCCGCCACGCACGACCCCGTGTCGCCCGCCCCGGACGGGCAGGGCCGCGCCCCGCGCCGACCTCCCCCATGGCAGACCCTGCCGATCATGGCGCCGGGGGCGCCGGCGCGCCACGCAAGACTGCCCGGTGGTAAGCTCCTCCGGCGCCAATGGCCAAGCGACTCCTGATCTCGCTCCTGCTCTTCGCGATCCTCGACCTCGGCACGGCGTGGATCCTGAACCGCTTCGATCTCTGGCCGACGCGCCTCCACGTCGTCTACTCCCCCGTCTACGATCACGACCTGCGGGCCGGCATGGACCGCACGGTGCTCTGGGGAGGCCGGCGCTACCGCCAGCGGACCAACTCCCTCGGCTTCATGGACGCCTCGACCCGCGAGGTCCCCAAGGAGTCTCCCCGGCACCGGATCCTGGTGCTCGGCGACTCGATGACCCAGGGCGTCGGCTATCCCTTCGAGGAGACCTTCGTGGGCCGGATCGCCGCCGGGCTCGACGCCGACGGCGTCGAGGTCCTGAACGCCGCCGTGATGTCGTACTCGCCGGCGATCTACTACCGCAAGACCCGCTACCTGCTCGAAGACGTGGGCCTTCGCTTCGACGAGGTGATCGTCTTCCTCGACATCAGCGACATCGCGGACGAGGTCCTGAACAACCGGATGGACGCGCGCGGCAACGTGGTCTCGGCGATGTGGCCCTCGCGCTCCTGGGCACGCTTGCGGGAGCTCCAGGAGCACTCGCTGCTGCTGCGCGCGCTGGCGATCGCGCGCCAGCTCCGCTCCCAGCCCGACCGGGCGACGCTCGAAGAGGACCCCACGGTCGGGATGACGGAGCGGCCGATCGGCCTCTGGACCGTGGATCCCGAGAGGTTCGAGGAGTACGGCCGGCAGGGCCTCGAGCGGGCGCGCGAGCGCATGGACATGCTGCTCGAGCTGCTCCGCGCGCGCGGCATCGCTCTCACCGTCTCCGTCCACCCCTGGCCGGACCAGATCGTGAGGCGCGATCGCGAGTCGCTGCAGGTCTCCTTCTGGCGCGACTGGGCGACGCGCAACGGCGTCGGCTTCATCGACCTCTTCCCGGTCTTCATGGATGCGGGCGAGCCGCGCGAGGTGCTCGTGGCCCACTTCATCCCGGGGGACGCCCACCTGAACGAGAACGGGCATCGCCTGGTGGCCGAGGCGGTGCTCGAGCAGCTCCGCGCGCGGCGCCGGATCGAGTAGAATGGGGCAGATCGGGTCGAAGCGGGGCGCCGACCGGGGTCGCCGACCCCGGGGAGGAGACGGCGGATGCGGGTAGTGCGCGCGGGGCGTCCGGAGGCCGCCGCCGCCATCTGGAGCTGGCGGGACCGCGGGGGCTCGCCCGCGCCCGACCCCACTCACGGCGCGAGGATCCGAGGCTCGCTCCAGGCTCTCGCCACCGCCGCGGCCGCCACCGCCGTGCTCCTGCTCTGGTCGCGCACCGTCGCTGCGCTCATGTTCGTTTTCGCGGCGCTCCTGCTCTTCGCCGCGCTGGCCTCCCCCGGCGGGCTCTACGCCGGGCTGCTCCGGCTCTTCGCTGCGACCGGTCACTTCGCGGGATGGCTGCTCACCTGGGCGCTCCTGGCTCCGCTCTTCTACGCCTTCTTCGTGCCGTTCGGCCTGCTCCTGCGCCGCGGGCGCAGGGATCGCCTGGCCCGCCACTACGACGCCGGCGCGGCCACCTACTGGGAGTCGCGCGACTCGCGCACTCCGACACTCGCGTCGGGGCAGCTCGACCGCCAGTACTGATGCGGATCCTCGGGCTCAGCTGCTACTACCACGATTCCGCCGCGTGCATCGTCGAGGACGGCGAGATCGTGGCCGCCGCCCAGGAGGAGCGCTTCACGCGCGTGAAGCACGACCAGGGCTTCCCGGAGCGGGCGGTCCGCTACTGCTTGGCCGAGGCGGGCGGGTCGCGCCGCATCGACGCGGTCGCCTTCTACGAGAAGCCGATCCTCAAGTTCCACCGCATCCTGGAGACCTACTACTCGGTGGCACCCGCCGGCCTGCGCCCGTTCATGCGGGCGCTCCCGATCTGGGTGCGCGAGAAGCTCTGGATCGAGCCGCGCATCCGCGACTCCCTCGAGGCCTGCGGCGCCCTGGCGCCGGACGAGATCCTCTTCCCCGAGCACCACCTCTCCCACGCGGCGAGCGCCTTCTATCCCTCGCCGTTCCGCGAGGCGGCGGTGCTGACGGTCGACGGCGTGGGAGAGTGGGCCACCGCGACCGTCGGCGTCGGCGAGGGGCACGAGCTGCGCCTGCTCGAGCAGCTCTCCTTCCCGCACTCGCTCGGCCTGCTCTACTCCGCCTTCACCTACTTCACCGGCTTCAAGGTGAATTCGGCCGAGTACAAGGTGATGGGGCTCGCCCCCTTCGGCCAGGGGACCTACACCGCGCGGATCAAGGACGAGCTGATCGACATCCGGGAGGACGGCTCGTTCCGGCTCAACATGGACTACTTCGGCTACCTCGACGACCTCGTGATGACGAGCGCGCGCTTCGAGTCGCTCTTCGACGGGCCGCCGCGCAAGCCCGAGAGCCCGATCGGCCGGCGCGAGATGGACCTGGCCCGGTCGATCCAGGAGGTGACCGAGGAGATCGTGGTCAAGATGGCGCGCCACGCCAGGCAGCGCACCGGCAAGCCGAACCTGTGCCTGGCGGGCGGCGTCGCGCTCAACTGCGTCGCCAACGGGGCGATCCTGCGCGAGGGCATCTTCGAGGAGCTGTGGATCCAGCCGGCGGCGGGCGACGCCGGCGGAGCGCTCGGCGCGGCGCTCGCCGTGTGGCACCAGAGGCTCGGCAAGCCGCGCGAGGTGGACGGCGTCCACGACGCCATGCAGGGCGCCTATCTCGGGCCCGAGTTCTCGCGCGAGCAGATCGCCGAGTACCTCGACGCGCAGGGCTGCGTCTACCGGGAGCTCCCCGACGCGGAGTGGGCCGCGGAGATCGCACGCCTCGTCGCGGACGAGAAGGTCGTCGGGCTCTTCCACGGCCGCATGGAGTTCGGGCCCAGGGCGCTCGGCAACCGCTCCATCATCGGCGACGCGCGCTCGCCCCGGATGCAGTCGCTCATGAACCGCAAGATCAAGTTCCGCGAGGGCTTTCGCCCCTTCGCGCCGTCCTGTCCCGAGGACCGCGTCGCGGACTACTTCAAGCTCGACCGCCCCTCGCCGTACATGCTCCTGGTCGCGCCCGTCCGCGAGGAGCGCCGGATCGCCCCCGCCGGAGACGAGCGGGGCCTCGACGTCCACGAGTGGGTCAACCGCGTGCGGTCGGAGATCCCGGCCGTGACCCACGTCGACTACTCCGCCCGGATCCAGTCGGTGAGCGCCGAGACGAATCCGCGCTACCACGCGCTGCTCCAGGCCTTCGCGGAGCGGACCGGCTGCCCGGTGCTGATCAACACGAGCTTCAACGTCCGCGGCGAGCCGATCGTCGGCACGCCGGAGGACGCCTGGCGCTGCTTCATGCGGACGGAGATGGACTACCTGGTGCTCGGGCCCTTCCTGCTGGCGAAGGACGAGCAGCCGCGCCGCGCGCGAGGCTCGGGTTTCGCCGCCGAGTTCGCGGCAGACTGACGGGGAGGGAGACGCGATGCCGAGGCTCGGCTACGGCCCGAAGCTGCTCCGGGAGTTCGTGCGCTTCGCGCGGGACAACCGCGTCTACTGGATCGTGCCGCTCGTGATCTTCCTCGGCATCGCCGCGTTCGTGATCGTGGCCGGGCAGACGGTGGCTCCGCTGATCTACACGCTCTTCTGACGCGACCCGACCGAAGGACCCGACGGCGGGCGCTTGCGGCCGACCACCACGAAGAAGCCGCCCTCGCGGCTCCCCTGCGCGATCATCCCGAGCTCGACGATCCAGCGCTCGAGCGCGCTTCCCGCCCGATCCCGGCCGAAGAGCCGATCCTCGTCGGAGAAGGTCCGGAACGGCCGCGAGTGGGGAACGGTCGAGGCGAGGTCGAACCCCTCCGCGGCCAGCCAGCCGATCGCCTCCCCGAGCGTGTGCTTCGACTCGTGGGGGTTCTTGTACTGATCCATGAACCAGGCCTTCCACCTCGCCGCCCCCGGATCGGAGCGGCGCAGGTTCGGGTCGAGGAAGGTCAGGCGGTCGCCCGAGAGGCGGAAGAGGAGGCGCCGCAGGTCGGTGACCAGGCGGCCGTAGCGATGGTAGAGGCCGAAGAGCACGTAGCCGCCGGGCTTGACCAGCTTTGCTATCGAACGGAAGCCGCCGAACGGATCGGAGGTGTGGTGGAGGACGCCGTTCGAGATCACGAGATCGAACGATCCGGGCCGGAAGCAGGGGCGGAAGAGGTTCATCTGGAAGAAGCGGACCCGCCCGAGGCGGTTCTCGTGCTTGAAGCGCTGGCCGAGCCGGAGCGAGTTCTGGCACAGGTCCGTCGCGAAGACATCGCGGTTCGCGATCGAGAGGAAGTTGCTGAGCTGGCCCGTCCCGCACCCGCACTCGAGGATCCGGGCGCCCGGGGGGATCTGGTCGTCGAGGAGCCGGGCGAAGCGGCCCTGACGCGCCTTGGCGATCAGGCTCGCGACGCTGTCGAAGTCCTCGTAGTTCGGGAACGGAGTCTCCTCGTAGAAGGCGCGGATCGCGTCGGTCACGTCCTCCCGGGATCCCTCCCACTCGTTGGGCCAGTAGAGGAGCGGGATCCCGTCGGTCACGGCGAAGGAGTGCCCGGCCGCGCACGCGAAGGCGTGATCGCCGGGCCGGAGATCGGAGCCGCAGCCGGGGCAGCAGAAGATCTCGACGTCGGGGGAGGCGACGTTCGGGATGGCCTCGGTCATCGCCGCGCAGGTTACGAGAGCGCTCGCGCGCGATCAACCGTAGATCGCGGTGATGGGAACGCGGACGGCAGGGAACGCGACGCGGGGTGCCTCACCGCTACACCCGCACCGGCATGATCGCCGCGACGACGGCGGCGAGCCAGCCGGCGTCGAGGAGCGCGATCGCGAGCAGGTTGCGCGAGCCGGCGTAGGCAAGGGCCGCGAGAAGCTCCATCAGGGCGAAGACGCCGCAGAGCGGCGGGAGCATCAGGAGCACGACGGAGCCGAGCACCCCCGTGGCGACACCCGCGACGAGGAGCGCCGCGACGAGCGCGCGGCCGGCGAGCGCGAAGAGGAAGGCGCCGGCGGGCGGGCCGCGGCGCAGCAGGCAGGCGAAGGCGAGCGAGAACGGGAGGCAGCCCGCCGCCGCCATGGCGAAGACGGCCATCCGCTCGGGGGTGAGGGTCGAGCGGTGCACGGCGACGCCGAAGGCCGACGTCATCACGAAGACCACGAGGAGTCCCACTCCGGCGGCGAGGAGCGCGGCAAGGGGCCTCTGGAGAACCGCCGGCAGGCACCCCGGCTCGCGCCAGTGGATCCAGAGCAGGAGTGCCACGCCGGCGAGCGCGAGCTGCGCGACGACCGCGTCGGCCACCTCGGCCGAGAGGATCTCGGCCGGCGTGCCCGTAGCGAGGAGCGGCATCGTCGCCGCGAAGGCGAGGCCGAGCGCGGCGAGGCCGCGGGGCCTGGCTCCGGGCGGGAGCGCGTCGCGCGGCGGCGCGAGCCACGCGACGAGGAGCCCGAGCCCTGGGAGGACGAGCGCGAAGGCCACGCCCATCGCAAGGAGCGCCGGGATGCGCGCGTCGCGGGGCACTTCCCCGGCTGGACGGGAGACGCCGAAGACGCGGTCGAGCCAGGCCACCATCTCGCGCACCGCGTCGCCGCGCCAGACGATCGACAGGTGATCGGCGCCCGGGACCTCTGCGAGCTCGACCGCCGTCCCCGTCGCGAAGCTCCCGTAGGCGCGGCCCGGCTCGGCGCGGGGCAGCTCCGCGAGCCGCGCCACGAGCTCGGCGGCGCGGTCGCGGATACGCGGCGGATCGGCCTCGGCGACGAGGAAGAGGGCGTTCGGCGGCCGGTAGGGCCCGTCGAGGCGCCGGCCGCCCGAGATCAGGACCGCGCCGTCGATCCCCGAGTCGCGCGTCGCGAAGTCGAGCGCGGCGCCCGCGCCCATCGAATGCCCCATCACCGCGAGGCGTTCCCCATCGACAAAGGGTGAGAGGCGCAGGTAATCGATCGCCGCCGCGAAGTCCTCGTAGAAGACGTCGCTGCGCACGAAGCCGCGGCGCAGCGGGTTCCGGTTCTGGCCATGACCGCGCGCGTCGATCGCGAGGACTGCGTAGCCGGACGCCGCAAGCCGGCGCGCGAGGCTCGAGAGCGAGAGCCGGTCGCCGGCGAAGCCGTGCATCAGCACGAGCGCCGGCGGTCGCTCGTCGCGCGGCGGAGGATCGAGGAAGGCCGCGAACCCCGCGCCACGGGCGGGGGCGGGGAGGTAGAGCGTGGCGGGGACGTCGCCCGCGAGCGAGAGGTCGCCGTGCGCCGGTCCGTCGCGCTCGAGGCGGCCGAGCCAGGCCGTGGCCAGGAGGAAGCCGGCGAACGCGACCGCCGACGCGATCCGGACGCCCCGCGCCATGGCCCTGCATGGAAGCCGGTCGCGGGCGGCGCGTCAACGCGTGCGGACCCCGTGATATCCTCGCCGGCCCGGCAGCCCGCGAGAGGGAGCGCTCTTGATCGCCTCCGGCCGCATCCTCGTCACCGGCGCCAACGGGCACCTCGGTCGCCAGCTCCTGCGCCGGCTGGCGGGGGCAAACGCCGTGCGCGCGGTGGTGCGATCGACGCGCGCGGCCGAGGCGGTGCACGCCGCCGGGGTCGAGCCCGCGCCCGAGGTCGTCGTGCTCGACTACGGCTACGCGGAGCGCCTCGCGGCGGCCGCGCGCGGCTGCACGCACGCGGTGCACCTCGTCGGGATCCTGAAGGAGGGGCGCGCGAGCCGCTATGCGGACGCGCACGAGGCGAGCTGCGCCGCCCTCGCGCGCGCGGCGGACGCCGCGGGCCTGCGCCGGATCGTCTACCCGAGCATCCTCGGCTCGCGGCCCGACGCGGCGAACCCCTGCCTCGCGTCGAAGGGCCGCGCGGAGCGGATCCTGCTCGGGGCAAAGACGCCCGCCCTCGTGCTCCGCCTGCCGATGGTCCTCGGCGAGGGCGACTTCGCCGCGCGTTCGCTCCGCCGCGAGGCGCTGGCGCCGTTCACCCTCCTCGTGCGTGGAGGCGCGAGCCTCGAGCAGCCGATCTACGCGGGCGACGTCGTCCTGGCGATCGTGCGCGCGCTCGAGGCGCCCGGCCTCGACGACGCGGCGCTCGACCTCGCGGGGCCGGAGTCGCTCCCGCACCGCGCGCTCGTCGAGCGGGCGGCCCGCCTGCTCGCCCACCGCTCGCGCGTGATCCCGCTGCCGCGCGCCCTCGCCCTGGCCGGCGCGTGGCTCGCCGAGCGACTCCTCGCCGACCCGCCCGTGACGCGCGCCATGCTCGGCGTCCTCGACCACGACGATCGCGTCGACCCGTCCGAGGCCTGCCGGCGGCTCGGGATCGCGCTCACTCCTCTCGACGAGATCCTGCGGCGGACCGTGGCCCGCGGCGGTGCGGCCTGAGCCGGAGCCGGCGCGCGGCGATCGCCAGGCGGCGCGCGATCCGCTCGAGCCAGGCGAGCCGCTCCACGCCGACGCGCACCCCGTCGCGCCAGGTCTCGACCGCTTCGCCGGCCACGCGCTGCTCGTCACCGTTCGGGAGCAGCACCCGGAAGGGGCGATCCGGGTCGAGCACGCCGCGCGTGTCGAGGATGCGCACGGGCATGGCCCGCCGGTAGCGCTCGACGATCTCGCGCAGGCGCGCGGAGCGCTCGAGGGCGCCGGGCTCCGCCTCGTGCACCACGAGCTCGGGGAAGCCGCCGCGGCTCGCGAGGTCGAGGACGGCGCCGAGCCGCTCGGGCCGATCGCCCTCGTCGAGCGATCCGCGTAGCCACAGGCAGCGGTAGCCCCGGCAGATCGCCGGGCGCCGCGGGTGGATGTCGCATCCGCCCGCGGCCCGCTGGTGCAGGCAGGGCGCCCCGCCGAGCTTCGCGAGCTCGTCCACGCGCAGCAGCGTGCAGCACAGGCTGCAGGGGCCACAGACGCGCGGCGGCGCCGCGGCCCCGGGTCGCTGCTCCTCCGGCATTCCCGCATTGGACGCCGTTCCGGCGGCCGCGTCAACGCGCGTGATACCCTGCCGGCCCATGACCGACGCGCGCCCCGACCCTGCGAGCGAGGCCGTTCAGCAAGGCCGCGGAGCGGCCGCGCAGCGGGCCGGAGCTCCTGTGGAGCTCGGCCCAGGCAAGCGAAGCTCATCGAGCTGGCAGCGCACGCTCCCGTGGCTCGTGACGCTCGCCTGCTTCGCCTTCCTCTACGGGCGCATCGACGCCGCCGCGGCGCGCGAGGGCGAGACGCTCGCGGGATACCTCGGCGCCATCTTCGCGCGCGTCCGCTGGACGCGCTGGCTCGCGCTGATGATCCCCTACTCGGCCTTCTACCTCCTCGTCGACTCGCTGGTGACCTGGCGCGTCGTCGCCTGGTGGAACGCCCCGGTGCGTTTCGCCGACATCCTCCCGATCCGCGCCAGCGCCTACATCCTCTCGATCGTGAACGAGCAGATCGGCAAGGGCGCGATCGCGGTGTACCTCCACCGCCGCGATGGCGTCCCCGGCTGGCAGGTCGGCTCGAGCATGCTCTTCATCATGTTCTGCGAGTTCTACTACCTCTGCGCGTGGGCGACGCTCGGAGTCTGGCTGCGCTGGGAGGCGCTGCCGCGGGTCTTCCACGCGATCCCGTGGATCTTCCTCGGCGCGCTCGTCTTCTTCGCGCTCTGGCTCGCCTACTTCCGCGGCGCGCTCGCGCCGGGGTCGCGGCTGCGGGAGCGGCCGATCCTGCACGCCTTCCGCCACGCGCGCGTCGGGCATTATGCGACGATCGTCGCGCTGCGCTCACCCGCGCTCCTCGCCGCGGTGGTGGTCTACACGCTCGCGCTCCGCCTCTTCGGCGTTCACGCCGAGCTGCTCGACCTGCTCGGCTACCTCCCGGTGATCTTCTTCGGCGCCGCCACCCCCGGGCCGATGCGCAGCGTCGCCGTCGCGCTCTGGGTCGTGCTCTTCCCCGAGCATCCGGGCGAGATGGCGGCGTTCGGCCTCGTGCAGCACAACTTCTTCATCTTCTTCAACGCGGCGATCGGGCTCCTCTTCCTGCGCCGGGCGAACCGGGAGCTCTTCGCGAGCGCCGCCCGAGCCTGAGGCGGTCCGCCATCGAGAGGGCGGTCGTCGCGACGAGGAGCCAGCCGAGCGCGCGCACCAGCGGCGGAGCCGGCCAGCCGATCCCGAGGGCGTCGCGCACGAGCGGGACGGCGACGATCGCGTAGTACGCGATCCCGTTCCAGCGGCCGAGGCGGCTCCTGCGCAGCGCCCCCTCCGGCGTACGCGAGTCGAGCGCGTACTGGAGGAAGGCCGCCGCGATCAGCAGCGCCAGCGGCGTCGGGAGCGCACCCCGGGCCGCGAGGGCCGCCGTGCCGGCGGTCACGAAGGCCGCATCGACCGCGTGATCGAGCGCGCCGCCGAGGGCGGAGGCCTCGGCGCGCCGGCGCGCCACGCGCCCATCCGCCACGTCGGTGGCGACGGCGAGGGCGAAGATCGAAGCACCGATCCCCGCCGCATCGCCGAGGATCGCCGCGACGAGGCCGGGCGCGAGGGCGAGCCGGAGCAGCGTGAGCGCGTTCGCGAGCGTCGACCAGCGGCTGGACGGCAGCATCTCGCGCGAATCTACCGGCGGCCGCGCTACCCTGCCGCTCCCTTCGATCGGGGGGAGTGCCCGCGAATGCCGACCGCGCGCGCGGCGACGCTCTGCTGGCCCGCGGGGGCCCGCACTTCGCTCGCAGGCCCGGCAGGGGCCTGCCTTCGCTCGCCTTCGGCTCGCTGCGCGCTCCGCTTGCGCTCGTTGCGCGGCCGCTGCGCGGCCGCTGCGCGGCCGCTTCGCGGCCATGACGGTTCCAGCTGGGCTCCGCTCGCCTGCGGCTCGCTGCGCGGCCGCTTCGCGGCCGCTGCGCGGCCGCTTCGCGGCCATGACGGTTCCAGCTGGGCTCCGCTCGCCTGCGGCTCGCTGCGCGGCCGCTGCGCGGCCTTGCTGGCCTGCGCCGCGCTCGCGTGCGGGAGCGGCGAGGGGGCGCCGGGCCTCGACACGGCGGCGGCGCGCGGGAAGACGGTCTACGAGAACGTGTGCACGGCCTGCCACCACCGCGATCCGCGCCAGGCCGGAGCGCTCGGCCCGGAGCTCGCCGGAGCCTCGCTCGCGCTGATCGAGGCGAAGGTGCTGCGCAACGAATACCCGCCGGGCTACGCGCCGAAGCGTCCCGGCGCGAGCATGCCGAAGTACGAGTACCTCGCTCCGAACGTCGGCGACATGGCCGCCTACCTGAAGACTGTCACCCCGTAGCGAACTTGCCTAGCGGGGACGGTGTTCAGATGTTTCGAATATTCAGATTCTCCGCGGAGGCCAAGGCGACCCCCGTGGTGAGAGAGAATCTGAATATTCGAAACATCTGAACACCGTCCCCGTCCGCCCGAAGTTCGCTACAGCAGCACCGACTGGAGCAGGAAGAGCACGATCGCGAAGACGAACCCCGCGTGGAGCGTCCCCGAGACGGTGGTGAGCGGCTTCTGCGTCTTCGCGCCGGGTCCGATCAGCGCGTTCGCCTCCACCACGCCCATCGCGGCGAGCGCGATCACCCAGTAGGCGCCGAGCGCTCCGCCGCCCGTGTCGAGCGTCGCGCTGAGCGTCGGGAAATGGCTCGCCGCGGCCATGAAGAAGAGCATCGGGATCGAGAAGAGCGTGTTGGTCCGCGAGGTCATGCCCGCCCGAGCGCCGAGCGCGGCTGCCGCCGGGTTCGCCTGGCCGCCCGACGCGACCGTGTTGGCGTTCGCGATCACGACCTTCTGCGCCGGCCAGATCACGAACCAGACGTTGGCCCACATGAGCGTGCCGAGGAGCCCCCCGGTCAGGATCCGCGTCATGTAGCCGCTGCCGAGCGGCATACCCTCGTGGCCGAGCTTGGTGAGCACGATCAGCCAGCCGGTCAGGAAGGTGATCATCGCGCCCCAGCGGAACCACCAGAGCGCGTTCGGCACGAGGCCGCGCGTCATCGCGCTCTTCGCCGTGCCTCCGAGCTCGCTGCCGAAGAACGGGGTCTGGACGAAGTTGAAGTAGTAGAGCATCCCGATCCAGGCGATCCCGGCCAGGAAGTGGAACCACCGCAGCAGGAAGTACCAGCCCTCCATGCTGAAGATCTCCATGCCTCCCTCCCTTCTACGTTCTGCGTTCTGCGTTCTGCGTTCTACGCGGCACCGCGTCGGCGGCGCGGCGCCAGTCTACCCCCGATCGGCCCGAATGCGGGAGCGATCTTCGCTCAATCCCGCTTCCCGAGCGCACGCGTGGCGATCCTCCCCCAACCGAGCTCCTCGAAGAGGGCCCGCAGCCGCCGCGGGTCCGGCTCGCGGCGGCGAAGCCCCGAGATCCCGACCCGCATCCCGGGCACGTCGCTTCGCAGCCGCGCGAGGTCGCGCGTGCGCAGCGCCCGGTCGCGATGCAGGGCGACGCAGCGAGCGAGCCGTGCGGCTCCCCGCACCGGGATCCCCTCCCAGGCCGCCGGGTCCTCGCGGATCGCCTCGATCCGGCCGAAGGCGCGCAGCAGCGCGACGGCGCTCTTCGGCCCGACTCCCGGCACCCCCGGCAGGTTGTCGACCGCATCGCCGACGAGGCCGAGCCAGTCGGGGATCTGCTCCGGGTCGACTCCGAAGCGGCGCCGTACGCCCGGCGCATCGAGCGTTTCGCCCCGCGCGAAGTCGTGCAACACGACGCGGCCGTCCTCGCGCACCAGCTGGGCCAGGTCCTTGTCCGAGCTCACCACCACCGCGCGTCCACCCTGCGCCAGAACCTCCGCCGCGAGCGTCGCGATGCAGTCGTCCGCCTCGAAGTCCGGGGCCTCGAAGACGGCGAGCCCGATCGCCTCCGCGGCGCGGCGCGCGATCTCGAAGCTCGGCGCGAGATCGGCGGGCGGATCGCCGCGCTGCGCCTTGTAGCCCGGCTCGAGCTCGTTGCGGAAGCTCCGCATCGAGTGGTCGAAGCAGACGGCGGCGTGCGCGACCGCCGCCTCGCGCAGGTAGCGCAGGCAGGTGTTCGTGAATCCGTAGGCCGCGTGGGTCGGCGTCCCGTCGGGAGCGCTCATCGAAGGCAGCGCATGGTAGGCGCGGAAGAGGTAGACCGACGCGTCGATCAGGTGCACGACCGGATCGTGTGCGGGATCGACCGGGGCCGCGCCGGACACGCCGGGGTCTCTAGACTCTAGACCTGCGACGATCGGCCCCGCTCCTCGAGTACGCGCTCGACCACCTCGCGCGCCGCCTTCTGGACGTCGAGGTTCCGCGACTCGCGGGTGCGCCGCCGCACGAGCTCGACGCGACCCTCGGCGAGACCCTTCGGCCCGACGGTGAGCCGGTAGGGGAGGCCGACCAGGTCGGCGTCGTTGAACTTGACTCCGGGCCGCTCGTCCCGGTCGTCGAAGAGGACCTCGATCCCCTCGCGCACGAGCGCGTCGTAGAGCGTACCGGCGGCGTCGGATGCGCCCGCGTCCTTCGGGTTCACCAGCACGAGCACCACCTCGTAGGGCGCGATCGGGAGCGGCCAGGCGAGCCCGGCCGCGTCGGCGCAGCGCTCGGCGATGGCGGCCATGCAGCGCCCGATGCCGATCCCGTAGGAGCCCATCGTGATCGGGCGCGCGCGGCCCGACTCGTCGAGGACCGAGGCTCCGAGCCTCTCGCTGTAGCGCGTGCCGAGCTTGAAGATGTGCCCGACCTCGATCGTCTTCTGCACGCGCAGCGGCGCCTCGCACATCGGGCAGGCCTCGCCGTCCTGCACGGCGCGCAGGTCCAGCCACGCGTCGACGCGGATGTCGCGCTCGACGTCGACGCCGCGCAGGTGGTGGTCGTCGCGGTTCGCGCCCGTCACCAGGCCGCGGCGGCCACGCAGTGCCGGGTCGGCGACCACGCGCAGGCCCGCGACTCCCACGGCGCCGAGGCTCCCGGCCGAGGCCCCGAGCGCCGCGCGGATCTCCTCGTCGCGGGCCGGCCGCGCCTCGCCGGCGCCGAGGCCGTCCGCGAGCTTGCGCTCGACGAGCGCGTGATCGCCGCGCAGGAGCGCCAGCACGGTCTCGCCGCCGACCACGTAGACGAGCGTCTTGATCTGCCCCTGCGCGGGCGCGCCGCCCGCAAAGCGCGCGAGGTCCTCGATCGTGCGCTGGCCCGGGGTCGGGAAGAGCTCCGGCGCCGGGAGCCCCGGCCCGTCGACGGCGGGCGGGAGCTGCGCGCGGGCCCTCTCCAGGTTCGCCGCGTAGCCGCACGCGGCGCACGACGCGACCCAGTCCTCGCCCGCCTCGCTCGGCACCATGAACTCGATTGACTCGCTCCCGCCCATGGCGCCGGAGGAAGCCTCGACGGCGAGCGTGTCGAGCCCGCAGCCGGCGAAGATCCGGCGATAGGCCTCGAAGTGGCGCTGGAAAGCGGCGTCGAGACCCGCGGCGTCGAGGTCGAGCGAGTAGGAGTCCTTCATCACGAACTCGCGCACGCGCAAGAGACCCGATTTCGGACGCGGCTCGTCGCGGAACTTGGTCTGGAGCTGATACCAGATCTGCGGGAGCTCGCGGTAGCTGCGCAGCTCCGTCGCGATCTGGGCGAAGACCTCCTCGTGGGTCATGCCGAGGGCGTAGCTCGCGCCCTTGCGGTCCACGAGGCGGAACATCTCCTCGCCCATCGTCTCCCAGCGACCCGAGCGCTGCCAGAGCTCGGCCGGGTGGAGGGCCGGCAGCGAGAACTCCTGACCGCCGATCGCATCCATCTCGCGGCGCACGATCCGCGCGATCTTGGCGCAGACCCGGACGCCGAGCGGGAGCAGCGAGTAGACCCCCGCGGTGAGCTGGCGCACGTAGCCCGCGCGCACGAGCAGGCGATGACTCAGCGCCTCGGCGTCGGCGGGATCATCGCGCAGCGTGGGGACGAACGACCGGGACCAGCGCACGGCAGCCTCCTTCCGCGTGGCTCCGGGGGGAAGGCCGCCAAGCTAGCCCGGATCGCGCGACGCCGCCGCGCCGGCGCGAAGGGAGCGAGGCGACGCCGCGGAAGAACTCCGAGCGCATCCGGACGGCTGATAGTCGACGATCGGCGGCGCCTAGCGGAGCCGCGCCCGCGCCCGGAGCAGCAGGACGAGCAGCCAGAGTCCTCCCGCGAGGTGGAGCGACGCGAGGAGCCGGAGGGCGGGCTCGGCGGCGAGGGCCGGCGCCGGCCGGACGACCGGGAGCGAGACGAGCGCGGCGGCCAGGAGCAGCGGGGCGCGCGCCCCTTCGCGGCGATCGCCGAGCAGGAGCGCGATCGGGATCCACGCGAGCAGGTAGTAGTGGCTCCAGCTGATCGGGCTCGCCACGAGCGCGAAGCAGAGGCAGATCGAGAGCTCGAGGCCCGCCGCCGCCTCGCCGCGCGGCCGCCCGGCGCGCCCGCAGACCGCGATGCACGCCGCCGCGAGCCCTCCGATCAGGATCGCCCGGATCCCGAGCGAGACCGGGTCGAGCGCGACGAGGCCCCATCCCGCGACGTCGGAATCCGCGCGCAGCCGCGCCAGGAAGCCGTCGATCGACTGCACGTTGTAGGCCGCGATCGCATGCCCCAGGAAGGGCTCGATGCAGGCCCGGTACCAGTCCCGGTGCGGCGCGAGGCCGAAGACGAGGAGCGAGAGGCCCGCCACGGCCAGGCCCGTCGCCGCGAAGGCGGCGAGCGCGCGCCAGCGGCCGCGCGCGAGGAGCCAGCCTCCGGCGATGAGGAGCGGGAGCTTCAGGATGCCGGCCGCCGCCAGGAGCGCACCACCGGCCGCCTGCCGCCCGCGCGTGAGGCACAGGAGCGCGCCCGCGACCAGCGGAAGCGCGAGCTCCGTCGTGTTGCCGAGGCGCAGGCTGTTGTGGAGCGGGCCGTTGCTCGCGAGCGCGATCGCGACCAGGGACTGCGTCCGTCCGCCGAGCCCCGCCAGGCGCGAGACGAGCCAGAGCCCCCCGACCACGGCGACCCAGCCGAGGGCCGTGAGCACGCGCGCGCCCGTGCGCGGGTCGAGCCCGGCGAGCGGCGCGAAGAGAAGCGCGACGATCGGGATGTTGACGAAGCGGATCTCCTCCCCCGTCCCCGGGTAGAGCCGATCCGGCTGTGCCAGCGCCTGGCTCCCGGCCCAGCGGTAGGCCTTGATGAAGTCCGCGTAGAGCAGCGGGTCGATCGGGTCCGAGATGCGCCAGGTGAACGCGGCGCCGGCGAGCGCGAGCAGCAGGGTGCCGCCCGAGCGCGCCCACGCCGGGAGCGGGGCGCGATGCAGGGCGAGGCCGCCGGCGAGGAGCGCGCCGATCGCGATCAGGTAGGACGCATGGATCCACACGCCGCAGGTTGTACCGTCGCCCCGCTACCCGCGCAGCGGCGCGCGGACTCACGGCCTCGCGCCGCCCGCGCGCTTCAGCCGATGGCGGGCGTCCCGAGGGCGACGCAGGCGTCGTCGAAGGCAGCGGCGAGCTTGGCGAGCAGCGGCCCGGGAGCGCCGCTGCCGATCGGCCGGCCGTCGAGGGAGCGCACGCCGACGAGGCCCGCGCCGCTGCCGGTGAGGAAGCACTCCTCGGCCGCGAAGAGGTCGTAGCGCCCGAGGCTGCGCTCGTGCGCCGGGATCCCGAGTGCGCCGGCGAGCTCGAGCACGCTGGCCCGCGTGATCCCCTCGAGCGCGCCGTCGGTTCCGGGCGGCGTCAGGAGCTCACCCCGGCGTACGGCGAAGACGTTGGCGACCGCCGCCTCGGCCACCAGCCCGGCGGCGTTCAGCAAGAGCGCCTCGTCGGCGCCGCGCGAGCGCGCCTCGAGCTTCGCGAGCACGTTGTTCAGGTAGTTCAGGCTCTTGACCCGCGGATCGAGGACGTCGGGCCCCGGCCGGCGCAGGCTCGACGTCGAGAGATCGAGCCCGCGGCGGCGCTTCTCCTCGGGGTAGAGCGCGATCGAGTCGACGAGGCAGAGCAGGCGCGCCGGGCCGCACGGGAGCGGATCGACGCCGAGCGGGCCCTCGCCGCGCGTCGCGATCAGGCGGACGTAGGCCTCGGGCGTGCCGTGGGCGCGCACCGTGGCCAGCGCGATCTCGCGCACCTCCGCGAGCGGCCGCGGAAGAGCGAGGGCGAGCGCCTTCGAGCCGGCCGCGAAGCGGGCGAGGTGATCGTCGAGCCGGAAGACCCGGCCCTTGCGGACGCGGATCCCCTCGAAGATCCCGTCGCCGTAGAGAAGCCCGTGGTCGCGCACCGGGATTCGCGCCTCGCGCGCCTCGACGATCGCTCCATCGAGCCAGCAGAGTCCGCCCGGCGGAGGCCCGCCTCCGCTCGGCTTCGCCTCGCTGCGCGCTTCGCCACCCTGTGCGGGGTCCCGCACTCCGCTCGGCTTGGCCGAGCTCCACAGGAGCTCCGGCCCGCTGCGCGCTTCGCTTGCCGTCACGCGGACCTCCCTTCGAGCCGGGCCGCGACGCGGCCGGCGGCGGCGCGGGCGCGATCGGCGACCGCGCCGCGCCCGAGCGCTTCGAGGCGGGCCGCCGGGGCGGCCACGCAGATCGCCCCGAGCAGGCGGCCGCCGGCCCGAACCGGGGCCGCGACCACGGCGAGCCCCGGGATCCACTCCTCCCGGTTCTCGGCGAACCCGCGCCGGCGGGCGCGTGCGACCTCGCGCTCGAGCGCGTCGCGGCTGCCCGGGGTGCGGGGCGTGAAGCGCTCGATGGAGCCCTCGGGCCACGCGATCTCGCCCGCGCCGAAGGCCAGGTAGAGCTTCCCGGCGGCGGTCGCGTGGACGGGCACCGCAGCCCCCACGCTCGGCGCCGCACGCAGGAACCCCGTTCCCTCCGCCTTGTCGAGGACGAGCAGCCGTCCGCCGCGGCCGCCGACCAGGAAGACCGTCTCACCGAGTGCCTCGGCCTCGGCCTCGAGGATCGGCCGAGCCGCCGCGACCACCGGCTCCTGGTCGAGAGCGCCGCGCGCGAGGGCGACGAGGCCGATCCCGGGGCGATAGCAACCGCCCGCATCCCGCTCGACGAGCCCGCGCCGCGAGAGCGCCGCCAGCAGCCGATGCGCGCTCGACTTGGGGAGCCCGAGCGCGCGCCCGATCTGCGAGACGCCGCAGGCCCCCGCCTCACGCTGGAGCAGGAAGAGGACGTCGAGGGCCTTCTCGATGCTGGTCGCGACCGCCGGCTCCGCTCTCGGCGATCGGAGTGGCCCGCGCGCCGGACCCGCTTCTCGCGCGTTGTTCCGTATTTCAGAACGCTCTCTCGACATCCGGAACTCAGCTTATCGCCGGCCACCCGGGCTGCGCAAGGCGGCTCGACGCAGCGGCCTCACGCCTCGACGAGGGCGAGAACTCCGGTGTAGGTGAGGAGCTGGAGCGAGCGGCCGATCGGGCCGATCTCGCACGAGCCGAGCATGCCCGCGATCGGGACGCCCTCGAAGGCCCGGGCCAGGTACGCGGCCTCGAGGCCCGGGACCCCGAAGAAGGGCATCGCGCGGGCGCAGCAGTCGAGATAGAGGCCGAACGCCGGCTGGGCTCCGCGCAGGCCGTCGAGCATCGCCTTCAGATCCGCGCGCGCCGCCTCGGGCTCGCGCGCTGCGAGCGCCAGGCGTTGGCCCACCCGAGGGGCTTCCGGGATTGCGAACGCGTTCTCTCTCTCTTCGAAGCCGATCACGTGCCGCACCAGGTACGAGCCGGGCGCGAACTCCTCGGCCTCGCCTGCGACCGGCAGTGCCACGAGCAGGAATGCGGCCGCGCGGCGCAGATCGTCCGCCAGCGGTCCGCGCGCGACCTCCCGGTAGACCTCGAGCGCGGGCCGGCCGTCGAGCTCGAGCACCCAGTGCCCCTGCGCCCGGGTCACGGTCATGGGCCCCGTCGCGGGCCGGCACGCCTGCGTGACGCCGATCCGCGCGGGACGTCTTCCGCGCAGGGCGATCCCCGCGAGCCCGCCGCTCGCGATCTCGCGGCCGCTCCACTGCAGCGGGACCCCGGAGATCGGGTCGGCCGAGCCGGCGCCCACGACCTGCGCGTCGCCGACCGCCCGGCCGAGCTCGCGCAGCAGCGAGCCCGCGTCGAGCGTGCGCGGGTCCGGGAAGAGCACGATCAGATCCTCCCCGCGTCCCTCGCCGCCGAGGCGCGCGGCGATCTCCTCCCCCACGGCGGCCTCGCGGCCTGCGACCTCCGGGAACAGGAAGGGGTGCGCCTCGAGACCGGAGATCGCGAGGACGAGGACCGCCGTCTCGGCGACGTGCTCCCGATCCGCGGCCAGGATCCCATGCGCGGTCGCCCCGACCACCACCGGGGTGCCGAGCGCTCCCACCGCGGTGTCGAGCAGCGTGGGCAGGGCGTCCCCGCAGCCGGGCCCCGTCCACAGGAGCGCGGCGTCGCAGCGACCCGCCCCGACCAGGGCCTCGGCGGCAGCCGCCTCCGCGGCCCGCTCGGGCTCCGGGAGAGTCGAGACCCCGACTCCGGCGCGCAGCACGGCGGCGAGCTTACCCGAGCCAGAACGGCGGCGAGGCTCGGGGGGTCTGCCGGCGAGCTTTCGCGGCAGGGCGCCGTCGGCTAGATTCGACCGGCGACGTCGCAAAGCCCTCCTCGGCGTCGCGCCTCCCAGCACGGCCCCCCAAGCGGCCGTCCCTCGGGCGGATGGAACGCGACGAGGCCAGCGAGTTGGCTGATTTCGAGATGATCGCGACGCGGGCGGACCTCGACGCCCTCGCGCAGGAGCTCCTCTCCGAAAAGGTGATCGGCGTCGACACCGAGGCCGACAGCTTCTACCACTATTTCGACAAGACCTGCCTCGTGCAGGTAGCGACGCGCAAGCAGATCTACCTGATCGATCCGCTCGCCTTCGGAGGTCCTCGCGAGCTCGCGCCGCTAGGGCCGGTCTTCGCCTCGCCCTCGATCTGCAAGGTCTTCCACGCGGCGGAGTACGACATCTTCGTGCTCAAGCGCGACTGCTCGTTCCGCTTCCAGAACCTCTTCGACACGATGATCAGCGCGCAGCTCCTCGGCTACCCGTCCGTCGGGCTCGCGAGCCTCGGCAAGCGACACTTCGGTGTGGACCTTCCGAAGGACGAGCAGCGCTCCGACTGGTCGCACCGCCCGCTCACGGCCCAGCAGATGAGCTACGCGGCGGCGGACGTGCTCTACCTGATCCAGCTCGCGGAGCGGCTCACCCGCGAGCTGCGCAAGGCCAGGCGCCTCGACTGGGCCGAAGAGGAGTTCGAGACGCTCGTCCGCCGCGAGTGGCCGGAGCGAGCCTTCGACGAGTACGGCTACCTGCGCATCAAGGGCGCTCGGCGCCTCGACCCGCGCAGCCTCTCCGTGCTGCGCGAGCTCTACCGCATGCGCGACGCGCGCGCGCAGGAGCTCGACCGACCCCCCTTCAAGGTGATGGGCAACCGGACGCTGCTCGAGATCGCCGAGCGCAAGCCCCGCAAGCTCGCGGAGCTCGCCGAGATCAAGGGGATTACCGACCTGCTGCTGCGGCGGCTGGGCCGGCACACGCTGGCCGCCATACGCGACAGTCGCGCCCACGACCACGGTCCGCTGCCGCGGCTCGGGACCGGCCGCCGGCGCATGGACCGCAGCGGCGATCGGCGCCTCGCCGCGCTCAAGCAGTGGCGCTCGCGGCGGGCGGCCGAGCTCGAGATGGACCCCGGCGTGCTGTGCCCGAACTCGGCCCTCGAGGCGATGGCCTGGCGCGCGCCGCACAGCGCAGCCGATCTCGAGGAGCTCGACGAGCTCAAGGGCTGGTTCGTCCACGCCTTCGGGGCGGAGGCGGTCGAGGTGTGCCGGCGCGCGAGCGAGGCCCCGGAGCCGAACGCCGGGGACGCGCGCGAGCCCTGAGCCGCGAGCGAGTTCCAGAAAAAGCTGCCCCCCGGCGCGGACCTTCCGGCCGGGGGGCTCGATGCGAAGCGGTCTACGCGGAAACCGAGAAGGCGGGGTGCCGTTCTTGGGGGAAAGCGCCTTTTCTGACCTCGGCCTCCCGAAGAGCCGGTCGGATCGGACGTGCGCGCCCGCAAGTCTGACATTCGACCCGGCCGTACCGCTTCGCTCACTCCGACAGGAGAGCACGATGCGTGCCAGCGGCGCTCGGACGGCCCTCCAGAGGCAACCCCGCGAAAGCAAAGGAGTCGACCTCGAGAGAGGGTCTCGAGGAAATCTCGATCGCCGCCACCTGTGGCGGCAGATCCAGCGCGGATCGGGGCGACCCGTATCCCCGTCCGATCCGATAGCCGAGTCGCGTCGAGCGCTTGGATGCACCGCATCCAAAGTTGGCAGCTTCGCCCGCATCGGCTGCGGCTCGCCGCTGCTCGGGATGCTCTCCACGCTCGCGGCCCTGGGGTGGATCGTCCCCGGCTGCGCTCGCCCGGCGCGCGAGGCACCGCTGCCGGAGGCCGAGGTCGCGACGGCCGCGCAGCCCGAGGGTTCCGAGCGCTACTGCGCCTGGTACGGCGACGCGCGCGGCGGGCTCCTCTACTTCGGCGAGTCCGCGTTCTGGTCGGCCGAGCGGGCGCACGCCGATCCGCTGGCCGACCGCCTCGTGCCGGGGCCGCGGCGGATCGGCCGCTTCGACCTCTCGCGCCGCCGCCTGCTCGCGCCGCTCGACGCGGGGTCGGGCGAGAGGCCGACGGGCGTATGGGACGTGCTCGCGCACCCGAACGGGCGCGTCTACTTCACGACCTGGTTCGACTCGATGGGCTTCGTCGACGCGCAAAGCGGCGAGGTGCGCCGCCTCGAAGCGCTCGGCCGGAACCTGAACGAGATCGCCCCCGGCCCAGGCGAGAGCCTGCTCGTCTCGCGCTACGGGAGCGCCGACGGCGGTCCGGGCGATGGCTCCGTGCTGGTGGTGGGCCTCGACGGCGAACGCGTCGCCGAGCTCCCGCTCGCGCCGCCGGCCGGATACCGCGTCGCCCCGAAGACGGTGGGCTTCGACCCGGCTCGGGACGAGATCTGGGTCACGACGGACCTCTTCCCGTCGACCTCGGGGCCGATCCGCCACGACGCGTACGTGCTCGACCGCTCCGGGCGCGAGAAGCAGCGGACCCTGCGGCCGGAGCTCCACTTCGTCGCGTTCGGGCCCGACGGGACCGGCCTCCTCGCCGAGGTCGACGGTACGCGCCTCGTGCTGCGCGTGCGCCCACCCGCGGGCCCGGACCGCCGGCTCCTCGCCGACGACGCCTTCGCGGCGGGGCTCGACTTCGCGCAGGACATCCACTTCGCGCCGGACGGCCGCGCCGTGGTGACGCGCTGGAGCGGCGTCGTGCATGTCTTCGACCCGCCCGGCTCGCTCACGACGCTGCGCCTCCCGCCCGTCGAGCCCGCCGGTCTCTACTACAGCGGCGTCCTCGCGGGCGACCGAGTCTGCGCCACCCACTGCGGCGGCCTCACCGTCGTGTGCGCCCCTCTGCCCGCGCCCGGACCCGCGGGCTAAGATCCGCGAGGTGTTCGCCGCCCGCCGCAAGAAGCTGCTCGAGGCGATGGGCCCCGACGCGGTCGCCCTCCTGATCGGCGCCCGCATGGTCACGCGCTCGGCCGACACGCTCTTCCCCTTCCGGCAGGACAGCGACTTCCTCTACCTGACGGGCTTCGACCACCCGAACGCGATCGCCGTGCTGCAGAGCTCCGGCGGGCCCGAGTACACCCTCTTCGTCGAGCCGCGCGACCCCGAGGCCGAGACGTGGACCGGTTACCGGCCCGGCGTCGAGGGCGCGCGGCGCGACTACGACGCCGACGAGGCTTTCCCGAACGCCGAGCTCCCGAAGCAGCTCCCGGACCTGCTGGCCGGCGCGAGACGCGTCTACCACGTGCTCGGGCGCGACCCGGCGCTCGACGCCCGGATCGTCGAGATCTGCGACGGCATGCGCCTGCGCTCGCGCCAGGGGCGCGTGCCGCCGGAGGCGATCGTCGACCCGCGCTCGGTCGTACACGAGATGCGCCTGCGCAAGGAGCCCGCCGAGCTCGACGTGATGCGCCGCGCGGCCGCAATCAGCGAGGAGGGGCACCGCGAGGCGGCCCGTCGGGCACAGCCGGGCGCCTTCGAGTACGAGCTCGAGGCCGCGCTCGAGTACAGCTTCCGGCGGCGCGGCGCGCGCGGTCCCGCCTACACCACGATCGTGGGCTCCGGGGCCAACGCAACCGTGCTCCATTACGTGCGCAACGACCAGAAGCTGCGCGAGGGCGAGCTCGTGCTCGTCGATGCCGGCTGCGAGCTCGGCGGCTACGCCTCGGACGTGACCCGCACCTACCCGATCGGCGGCCGCTTCGGCGGGGCCGGACGCGCCGTCTACGAGGTGGTGCTGGCGGCCCAGCAGGCCGCGCTCGCGCGCTGCCGCCCCGGCGCGACGCTGCCCGAGATCCACGACACTGCCGTGCGCCGCCTCGTCGAGGGGATGCTGGAGCTGGGCCTCCTCGCGGGCTCGGTCGACGAGCTCGTCGCCCAGGAGGCGCACCGGCGTTTCTACATGCACCAGACGAGCCACTGGCTCGGGCTCGACGTGCACGACGTCGGCACCTACCGGCCGGGCGGCGCCCCGCGCCGCCTCGAGCCGGGGATGGTCTTCACGGTCGAGCCGGGGCTCTACGTGCCGCCCGCGCTCGAGGACGTGGACCCGCGCTTCCGCGGGATCGGCGTGCGCATCGAGGACGACGTCGTCGTCACGGCGGAAGGTTGCGAGGTGCTGACCGCCGCCATCCCGAAGGCCCCGGAGGAGCTCGAGGCGCTCGTCGCGGAGGGCTGAGCGCCGATCCGCCCCCATCGCGCCAGCACCCCCGTCGAGGGAGAGGCATGCCCGACATCGAATCGCTGCTCGAGGAGAAGCGCGTCTTCAAGCCGAGCGCAGGCTTCGCGAAGCGCGCGAAGTGGACCCGGAAGAAGGTCGACGAGTACCGCGAGCTCGGCGCGAAGAGACCCGAGCGCTTCTGGGCGAAGATGGCCCGGGAGAACGTCTCCTGGTTCAGCCCCTGGAAGCAGACTCTGGTCTGGAAGCGACCCTTCGCGAAGTGGTTCGTGGGCGCAAAGCTCAACGTCTCCTACAACTGCCTCGACCGCCACCTCGAGGGCGAGAACGCCTGGCGGCGCAACAAGGCCGCCATCATCTGGGAGGGCGAGCCCGGAGACACGCGGGTTCTCACCTACGGCGAGCTGCATCGCGAGGTGTGCCGCTTCGCGAACGCTTTGCTTCGGCTCGGCGTCGGCAAGGGCGACCGGGTCGCGCTCTACATGCCGATGGTGCCGGAGCTCGCGATCGCGATCCTCGCCTGCACGCGCATCGGCGCGCCGCACAGCGTGGTCTTCGGCGGCTTCTCCGCCGAGTCGCTGCGCGACCGCATCCAGGACGCGGGCGCCAAGCTCGTCGTCACCGCCGACGGGGGGTACCGGCGCGGCTCGCCGAATGCCTTGAAGCCCGCGGTCGACGAGGCGCTGCGCGGCTGCGAGAGCGTCGAGAAGGTGGTCGTCGTCCGGCGCACCGGGCAGCCCGTCGCGATGGTCGCGGGCCGCGACCACTGGTGGCACGACGCCGTGCAGGGCGAGAAGCCCGTCTGCCCGCCGGCGAAGCTCGATGCCGAGCACCCGCTCTTCATCCTCTACACGAGCGGCACCACCGGCAAGCCCAAGGGGATCCTGCACACGACGGGCGGCTACCTGGTCCACGTGACGACCACCGCGAAGGCGATCTTCGATCTCGGGGACGAGGACACCTTCTGGTGCACGGCCGACATCGGCTGGATCACCGGGCACTCGTACGTGATCTACGGGATCCTCGCGAACGGCGCGACGACCCTCATGTACGAGGGCGTCCCCACCTGGCCGGCGCCCGACCGCTTCTGGGACATGATCGAGCGCTGGCGCGTCACGATCTTCTACACGGCGCCGACGGCGATCCGCACCTTCATCCGGCTCGGCGACGAGCACCCGCGCCGGCACGATCTCTCGTCGCTGCGCCTGCTCGGAACGGTGGGCGAGCCGATCAACCCCGAGGCCTGGATCTGGTACCACCGCGTGATCGGCGGCGGGCGCTGCCCGATCGTCGACACCTGGTGGCAGACGGAGACGGGCGGGATCCTGATCACGCCGCTGCCCGGCGCCGTCGCGACCAAGCCCGGCTCGGCGACGCTGCCCTTCCCGGGGATCCAGGCCGCGGTCCTCGACCAGCACGGCGAGCCGGTGGCGCCGCGGAACGGCGGCTTCCTGGTGATCGAGAAGCCGTGGCCCGGCATGCTGCGGGGGATCTGGGGCGACCCCGACCGCTACCGCGAGACCTACTGGGGCCGCTACGGACGGGCCTACTTCACGGGCGACGGCGCCTACCGCGATCGGGACGGCTACTTCTGGATCATGGGCCGCGTCGACGACGTGATGAACGTCTCGGGCCACCGCATCGGGACGATGGAGGTCGAGAGCGCGCTGGTCGCGCACGAGCTCGTCGCCGAGGCGGCCGTCGTGGGGCGCCCCGACGCGATCACCGGCACGGCGATCGTGGCCTTCGTGACTCCCCTGGCCGGGGCGAAGGTCGACGGCCTCGACCAGGCGCTGCGCCGGCACGTGTCGAAGCAGATCGGCCCGATCGCGAAACCCGCCGAGATCCGCTTCACCGACGCCCTGCCGAAGACCCGCTCCGGCAAGATCATGCGCCGACTGCTGCGCGACATCGCCGCCGGCCGCGAGTCCGCGGGCGACACCACCACGCTCGAGGACCTGAGCGTCCTCGCCCGCCTGCGCGAGAGCGAGGAGAGCTGAGATCATTCCTCGACAAGCGCCGCGCCCGGCCACGGCGAAAGGTCGCCCAGCGAGAATGATGCTTTGACAGCAGGGACCGCCGGCAACCTCGTGGCCGACGCCCACCTCGCCGCACTCGCCATCGAGCACGGGGCCGAGCTCGATTCGTGCGATGCCGACTTCTCTCTCTGGCCACGGTGCCACAGCACCTTCGCCCTCGACTTACCGGGCACCACGGTCACGAGCCGCTCCGCGTCGTCAATCGCGTAGATGACGCGGTATCGGCCCTGCCGAACGCGGTACCTCTGTTCATCCCCGGCAAGCTTCTGGCACCCGGGAGGCCTCGGCTGCGTGCTCTGTGCGCCAATCCGCCTGGCAAGCCTTTGGCGGTCTCCCTTCCGAGCGATTCCCTCGAGCTCTCGAATCGCCGAAAGCTTGATCTCGACCCTATAGCTTTCCACGCCGCCGCCCCGGGGCCTGCCAGGGTTCCCAGCCGGCGGGCGGCCGGTTGGGCAGCAGGAGCGACGGCCGCCCGCCGGAGTACCATCGGGGTTCACGGGCGGCGCGCAGCGGAGCGCCGGTCCGTTGGATCCTATGGAGGTGCGCCGGAGAGAGACGGGTCGCTGCTGTTACGCTCCTTCGAAGTCATTACCCAACGGAGGAGCCATACGATGACAGCAACGACCCGCATCGCTCAGCATATCGCAGCACCGCTGCCGACTCTGTTCGTCGCGCTGGAGCTCGGCGATTTCGCTTCGGAGTGGCGCGCTCATCCACGGCGCCCACGAGCCCTTGGGCATTGCCGCACCGGCGCTGCACGCTCCTGCTTGCGACCGGCGCTGGCCGGCGATCAGGCGGCGCGGCGCCGCCTGCGTTCGAGCGATTCGGCCAGCAGTAGCTTGATCAGCGCCTGGTACGGTACGTCCCGGGCGGAGGCGAAGGCCTTGATCTGGTTGAGGAGCGACGAGGGGAGCCGGATCGAAACGACCTGCGTCGGCGGCGTCTTCGGAAGCTCGAGCCCGAGGTCGGCCAGATCGAGCGGCTGCGCGGTGTCGATCATGGCCGAGGTGTCGTGCGCGTCGTAGTCGCGGATCTCCTTGGGTCGCGACCGCTTCGTCTTACGAACGTTGCTCATAGGTCCGTCGCTCCCTTCGGGACGCGGGGCGGGCCGTAATGATGCGGACCCGCTTCGCGCGTAACGTGAAACCGACCATCAGCACGCGGCTCTCGAGGCCGCGGCCGTACAGGATGTAGCGGCGGTCGCCCGGCGCCGAGTGCTTCTGGTCCTCGAACAGGCGAGCTCGGGGGTCGTAGAAGGCACTCTCCGCTTCGAGGCGTGACACGCCGTGCTTCTGCTCGTTCTTCTGTACGTTCCATTGGTCCCAGTCGAACGCGATGACCGCCATGCTACCCCGGCCACGGCGGATTCTACGGGGAGTCGATTGTAGCGTCAACCACTACAGCCCCTGCCGCTCGGACGGATTCAGGCCCGCCGTGCCGATCACTCCTCCGCGGAGGTCAAGCCCTCCCGGATCGTGAGCTTCGTGAGGCCGGAGAGGCTGTGGGTGCCGAGCTTCTGCATCAGGTGCTCGCGGTGGGTGCCCACCGTCTTCACGCTCACGTGAAGTCGCGTCGCGATGCTTCGGGCGGAGTGGCCCTCGGCGAGGAGCTGGAGCACCTCGCGCTCGCGCGACGTGAGCTGGTAGAGCGCCGAGCGCTCGGGCCCCTCGGCCCGAGCGCGAAGGTCCTTACTTAGGACGGGTCGCTGCTGCGGCGGCCGAGGAACCAGCGACCGCCGGGGTCGCGGGAGAGGCCCACCGGCTCGGCGAGCTCGGGCTCGCCGTCCGCGAGCGGGGAGCCCGTGAGCTCTTCCATGAGCGTGCGGATCACGCCCTTGTGGCCGACCAGGAGCGCGGACGCGGCGCCGCTCGCCTCGATGCGGCCCAGGGCGCGCCGCACCCGATCCCGGAAGTCGGCCCGCAGCTCGCCGCCCGGGTACTCGAAGCCCGCCTTACGCGCGCGCCACTCCCGGTAGAGCACCGGGTCGCGCTGCTCGATCTCCGCCGCGGTGAGCCCCTCCCAGCGCCCGAAGTCGATCTCGCGCAGCCCGTCCTCGATCCGCACCGGGCCGCCGCCGGCCACGAGGGCCGCGCCCTCCCAGGAGCGGCGCAGGGGGCTCGCGACCACGAGGTCGAAGAACTCCTGGCGGAGCCCGCGCGCGGCCTCGCGCAGCTGAGCGCGGCCTGCGCCGGAGAGCGGCACGTCCGCCGCGCCGTGGAAGCGCACGCTCGAGTTCCCCACGGTCTCGCCGTGGCGGAGCATCACGAGGCGGCGCAGCGGCACGGCTCCTCCCGGCGACGACGCGGGCGATCGCGGGGCCGACAGGATCGCCCCCGCGGCGGTCGGCGTCAATGCGCCGCGCTTGTTACATTCCCAAGGTCATCCGCGCACTGTCCGAAGGGGGGTGGATCGTGACGCGACGCGGCCGGCTCTGGTTCGTCCTCTTCCTGCTCGCGCTGGGCGCGGGAGGCTACGGCTGGGTGCGCGCGGAGGGCGAGGCTCCGCTCGTGCGCGCGCCCGAGGCGCTGCTGCTCGGCGCCGGGGGCGCGCGCCTCGAGATCGAGGCGGACGACGCCCGCTCGGGGCTCCGCGCCCTCGAGGTCGTGCTCGCGCTCCCCGGTGGAGAGGAGACGCTCTTGCGCGAGGAGTACCCGGGCACGCTGCTCCGGGGCGGCGCGGCCGGCTCGGTGCGGGCCGTCTCCGTGCCGGTCGACGCGAAGCGGCTCGGAAGCGACGGCGCCGAGGGCTTCCTGCGCGTCACCGCGCGCGACTGGTCGCTGCGGGGCCTGCTCTCGGGCAACGCGACCCTGGTCGAGATCCCGGTGCGCCTCGACCTCTCTCCCCCGCGCGTCTCGATCGAGACGGGCCTCTCCTACGCTCAGCGGGGCGGCGCGGGAGTCGTGGTCTACTCGGTCTCGGAGCCGACCTCGCGCGACGGCGTGCGCGTGGGCGGGGCCTTCTTCCGTGGCTGGCCGTGGGAGGGCCGCCGCATCGCCTTCTACGCCGTCCCGACCGACGCTCCCTCACCGCCGCTCCCCGAGGTGGTCGCCGTCGATGCGGCCGGAAACGAGCGTTCGGCGCGCTGGCCGCTGCACGTGAAGGAGCGCGTACTCCCCGAGGCGACCGTGAACCTCCCGGGGAGCTTCCTCGAGGAGAAGGTCCCGGAGCTCGCCCGCGCCCAGAACGTGGCGATCACGGACCGGGTCGCGGCCTTCCGCGAGATCAACACCCGGGTGCGCGCCGAGAACGAGCGGCGCATCCGCGAGATCGCCGCGAAGAGCGTGCCGCAGCGTCTCTGGCAGGGCGCCTTCGCGCAGTGGGCGAACTCGCAGGTCACGAGCCGCTTCGCCGAGCGGCGCACCTACTTCGTCGACGGCCAGGGGATCTCGCAGGCGACCCACTTCGGTTACGACCTCGCCACGACCGCCGGGGCCCCGATCACCGCCGCCAACTCCGGGCGCGTGCTCTACGCCGAGGACCTCGGGATCTACGGCAACTGCGTGATCGTGGACCACGGCCTCGGCGTCGTGAGCCTCTACGGCCACCTTTCGAGCTTCGAGGTGAAGGAGGGCGATCCGGTCGAGAAGGGTTCCGTGCTCGGCCGCTCCGGCCAGACGGGCCTCGCGGGCGGCGATCACCTGCACTTCGCGATCCTGGTCGGCGACGCCTACGTCGACCCGGTGGAGTGGTGGGACGAGAAGTGGGTGCGCGAGAAGATCGACGCGAAGCTCGCTCCGCCCGCGGGCTAGTTCCCGCCGCTGCGCGCCCTTCGGCACGGAGCGGGTGCGCGGGTCTCCGCGGTCGGCTCCTCGACTGGTACCGCGAGAGCCGCCGCGACCTCCCCTGGCGCCGCACGCGCGATCCGTACGCGATCTGGATCTCCGAGGCCATGCTCCAGCAGACGCGCGTGGAGACGGTGGTTCCCTACTACGAGCGCTTCCTCGCGCGCTTCCCGGACGTAGCACACCTGGCCCGGGCGGAGCCCGACGCCGTGCTCGGGGCCTGGGCCGGACTCGGCTACTACTCGCGCGCGCGCAACCTCCAGCGCGCGGCGCGCGTGGTGATGGAGGAGCACGCCGGGCACCTGCCCGAGACCGCGAGCGCCCTGCGCGAGCTCCCGGGGATCGGCCGCTACACGGCGGGCGCCGTGGCCTCGATCGCCTTCGATCGGCCCGAGCCAGTAGTGGACGGGAACGCAGCTCGCGTGCTCGCGCGCTGGCTCGGGATCCGCGCGGACCTGCGCGGTGCCGCCGCGCAGCGCCGCCTCTGGCAGGCCGCCGAGTCGCTCGTGCGCGGGCCGAGCCCCGGCGATCTGAACCAGGCGCTGATGGAGCTCGGCGCCACGGTCTGCACGCCGCGCGCCCCGCGCTGCCCGGCCTGCCCCGTCGCGCACGGCTGCGCGGCGCGCCGGAGCGGCGAGCCGGAGGCCCTGCCGGTCCGGGGGGCGCGACGGGCACCGCGCGGGCTCGAGGCGGTCGCGGCGCTCCTGGTGCGGCGGGGTCGGGCGCTCGCCGTGCGCAGGCCGCCGCACGGGCTCCTGGGCGGGCTCTGGGAGCTTCCGGGCGGAGACCTGCATCCGGGCGAGGCGCCGGACGCGGGCCTCCGGCGGCTCCTGCGCGAGCGGGTGGGGCTCCGGGCGCTCCGCCCACGCGCGGAGGGCCTGGTCGAGCACGCCTTCAGCCACCGGAGATTGCGCCTGCACCTCTACCGGTGCGACACTGGTTCGGGTCGCGTGCGCCTCGCCGGATTCGACGCGCACCGCTGGCTCGCGCCGGAGGCCTTGGAGCGCCTCCCCCACGGCGCGCTGACGCGCAAGGCGCTGGCCCGGCTCGGGCCGGGCGTTGCGCCGGAGGAGTCAATCGATGTCCGCGATGGGCGGTAAGGAGCCGGGCGGCGGCGGGGACCCCGCCTGGCAGGCGACCGTCGAGGACGCCACTCCGATCGAGGGTCCGGAGCAGGTCCAGCCGCCGGCGGGCCCGAAGACGCTGCGCCGCCGCAAGGGGGGCGCTCCCGCGGAGGGCGCCCTCTTCGCGATCCAGCGCATCGGCGAGCAGGTCGAGGGCAAGGCGTCCGGAGCCGACGACGCGCTGCTCCGCAAGCTCCGCAACGGCGAGTTCCCGGCCGACGTGCGGATCGACCTCCACGGCCTCATTGCCCCCGCCGCGCGCCGCGCGCTGCACGAGGCGCTCGCGCGCCTGTCGGCGCAGGGCAAGCGCTGCGCTCTCGTCGTGCACGGGCGCGGACGCCACTCGGAGTCGGAGCCGGTCCTGAAGGATGCGCTCCTCGAGTGGCTGGCGGAGCCGCCGGTCGGTGCAAAGGTGCTCGCCTTCACGAGCGCGCGCGGCCGCGACGGCGGCGTCGGCGCGACCTACGTGCTGCTGCGGAGGAGCCGGTGAGCAGCCGTTTCGGCCAGGTCTTCCAGATCGCGACCTTCGGCGAGAGTCACGGCGGGGCCGTGGGCGTCGTGGTCGACGGCTGTCCGCCGCGCCTCGCGATCACGCCGGAGGAGATCCAGCGCGACCTCGACCGCCGGCGGCCCGGGCAGAGCCGCCTCACGACGCCGCGCCAGGAGGCGGACCGCGTCGAGATCCTCTCGGGCGTCTTCGAGGGCAGGACCCTCGGCACGCCGATCGCGCTGCTGGTGCGCAACGAGGACGCCCGCCCCCAGGCCTACGAGGGCATGAAGGACGTCTTCCGGCCCTCGCACGCGGACTTCACCACCGAGGCCAAGTACGGGATCCGCAACTGGCAGGGCGGTGGGCGCGCGAGCGCGCGCGAGACGGTCGGGCGCGTCGCCGCGGCCGCGATCGCGCGCAAGCTCCTGCGCGAGGTCGCGGGGGCCGAGGTGCTGGCCTGGGTGCGGCGCGTGCACGAGGTCGAGGCGAAGATCGATGCGGCCGGCGTGACGCTCGAGCAGGTCGAGTCGAACCCGGTGCGCTGCCCGGAGCCCGGCGCGGCGGCCGAGATGATCCAGCGCATCGACGCGGCGCGCGCGCGCGGCGACTCGCTCGGCGGCGTGGTCGAGTGCGTGGCGCGGGGCGTCCCGCCGGGCCTCGGAGAGCCGGTCTTCCACAAGCTCGAGGCAGACCTCGCGGCGGCCTTGATGTCGCTCCCGGCCTCCAAGGGCTTCGAGATCGGGAGCGGCTTCGAGGGCACGCGCATGACCGGGATCGAGCACAACGATCCCTTCGTCCCGGGCCCCGATGGGCGCCCGCGCACCGCGAGCAACCGCTCGGGGGGCGTGCAGGGCGGGATCTCGAACGGCGAGCCCGTGGTGCTGCGCGTCGCCTTCAAGCCGACCGCGACGATCGCGCAGGCGCAGCGCACGGTGGACCGCGACGGCCGCGCGGCCGTCCTCGAGGCGCGCGGCCGCCACGACCCCTGCGTGCTCCCGCGCGCCGTCCCGATGGTCGAGGCGATGGTCTGCCTGGTGCTCGCCGACCACTGGCTGCGCCAGCGCACGGTCGACGTGCTGCCGCCCATCGGGTAGGAGCCTGACCCGAGACTGGCTCGCGCACCGCTGCGCTCGTCGGCGCTTCCATCACAAAGCTCCGGTGGAACCTGACCCGCGACCGGCTCACGCACCGCCGGCAGTCGATCGCTTGATCAAGGCGCATCTGACGCCGAAAGCTACTGAGCCGAGTCCGGCCACGCCCAGCAGACAGGCCACGATCAACGGGGTCGCGCGCCCCATGGGCTCGGAGAGGAGCGGGATTCCCAACCACTCCTCGAGACCGACTGAGCCGAGGAATACCGCGAGGAACAGGAGAAGCGGCACGAAGGCCCAGAGGGCGTAGCGGACGATGGCCTGGAGCTTCGTCAGCGCTCCGGATGCGACATGCCCCGCCAGTCGATGCCACGCCCATGCTTGGAGGGCCAGGACAGCAAGAAGAATGAGGAGGAACATCCCTTCGATCCCCGCGCGGCCTTGCTCCCCCGGGGAGGGCTTCGCGTGCGCTCTCGTAGTCCGCTACGAGTACTCCGAGATTCAGCATTCTGCCTCCGGCGGGCGGAAGACCACGCGCTCGCAGCGCGAACGCAGGCGCCCGCACGCCCGAGGCCTGCGGCCCTCTGGCTACTCGTACATCGGCCGCCCGTCGCGCAGCCGCAGCCAGCCGCGCGCGACGCGATAGATCACCCAGACGCTCGCGAGGCCGAGGCCGACCAGGGCGACCGGGATCCCGACGATGGTGATCAAGAGCAGGGAGCAGAGCGAGACCCAGAGCAGCGTGAACCAGAAGGTGCGGATCTGCCAGCGGAAGTGCGACTCGACGAAGGTTCCGCGCGCCTCGGGCCGCCGCACGTAGTTCACTATGACCGCGACGATCGACGGGATCCCGAAGAGGAAGCTCCCCACCACCGTCGCAGTGCCGGCGATCCCGACCACGACCGCGGCGGCGTGGAGCGCGTAAACGATGTGGGCGGTGGTGACGATCGCAGGCGAGGGCTCGTAGAAATCGGCGCCGGGCAGCTCCGCGTACGGATCGCGGTACGGGTCGTCGGACATGCGGTTCTCCCGAGCCCCCAGGATCAGCGCGCCACGGCGCGCACCGGACGCGCCTTCAGGCCGAAGGGGCGGTGACAGCTTGACCGACCCGCGGCCGCGGGGAAAGCCCGCTCCCGCGGGTCGCCCGCGCGCGGTGTTCGCGACGCCGCGCGTCGGATAGAGTCCGCGCGATGCCGCTCTTCGCCTTGATCGGTCGCGACGCACCGGGCGCGCCGGATCTGCGCGCGAAGCACCGTCCCGCCCACCTCGAGCACCTTCGCCCCCTCGCGCGCGCCGGGCGCGTCCGCTTCGCGGGCCCGCTGCTCGAACGCGGTGCCCCCGTCGGAAGCCTGGTCGTCTTCGAGGCTCCCGACCTCTCCGCCGCCCGCGCCCTCGCCGCGAGCGACCCCTACGTCGTGCACGGCATCTTCGCCTCGCACGAGCTCCGCGAGACGCGCGACGTCCTGCCGGAGCTGTAGCGAGAGAGCGCCCGAGCTCGTCGTCGTTGCCCGAGCCGAGCGCTCACGGCAGCAGCACGAACCCCGCCACGGCGGCGAGCGCGGCGCAGAGCACGGCCAGGCCGCCGAGCAGGGCGTGCAGGTCGCGCGCCTGCGAGCGGCCGTGGGCCAGGCGGTGGCCGAGCCAGGCTGCGGACGCGAAGAGGGCCGCGGTGGCGATGCCCACGGCGCCGTGGAAGGTCCCGAAGGGCTCGAAGCCGCGGAGCGCCACGGCGGAGATCGGGCCGGCGACGAAGCCGACGAGGACGGCGGCCACCGCGGGCCGCGCGATGCGCAGGTGCCGGCGGCGGAGCTCCGGGGGCCGGCGTCCGCCGGCGAGCCGCGCGCGGCGCAGACGCAGGCCCAGGCGCAGCGCCGCCGCCGCGGCGGCGATCGAGGCGAGCATCCAGGCCGGGTGGACCCAGGCGAGGGCGCGCGCCAGCGCCTCCGGGCCTTCGGGCGTCACTCCACCTTGAAGATCGCCGTGGTCGGGAGCCGCGCGAGGAGCGAGCCGAGCGCACGCTCCACGTAGCCGGCGTCGCGCGACTCGAGCGTCAGCATGACGTGGAAGGACTCCTCGTCGATGCGCGGGTACGAACCGAGCAGGAGCTCCGGGAACTCGCGCAGGAGATCGTGGAGCGAGGCCGCGATGTCGCTCTCGCGGCTCTTCACGTACACGCGGCGGAGCACGAAGGGCACGCCGCGGAAGCGGTCGCGCGCCGACTCGAACTTCCGGCGCAGGAGCTCGGGGACGCCGGGAAAGATGTAGACGTTGCGGACGATCACGAGCGGGAACCAGAGGTCGCCGGCGTCGAGCAGCGTCGCGCCGGCCGGGAAGAGGGCCATCTTGCGCTGGCTCTCGTTCAGCTCCTCTCCCGTCGCGCGGCGGATCCGCGCCGCGATCGACTCGCTGTACTCGATGGGCAGGCCGAAGGCCGTCGCCACGCCCTCGATCGTGAGGTCGTCGTGCGTCGGGCCGATCCCGCCGGAGGTGAAGGCGAAGTCGTAGGCGTGGCTCATCGCGCCCACCTCGCGCGCGATCGTCCCGATCTCGTCGGGTATCGTGACGATGCGCTCCACGTCGACGCCGAGCGCGCGCAGCTCGCGGCAGAGGTAGGGTGAGTTCGCGTCGGCGACCTTCCCGGACAGGATCTCGTTCCCGATGACCAGGATCCCGGCGGAGGGCATCCGAGGCAGGGTATCGGATGCTCCCTGCCCACTCCAAGCCTGCTTCCCGCCGCTGCGCCCGTCGCGTATCATCGCGCGGTGAACGTCCTGATCCGCTTCCAGCCGTCGGGAAAGACGCTCCCGGTCGCGCGCGGCACGACGCTGCTCGAGGCGGCCCGCCGCGCCGGGCTCCCGATGGCGAGCGCCTGCGGGGCCGACGGGCTCTGCGCGCGCTGCGGTGTGCGCGTCCTCGCGGGCGCCGAGTCGCTCTCCCCCGAGACGGAGGCGGAGCGGCGGCAGAAGCGGCGCAACCGGATCGACCCGGCGCTGCGGCTCGCCTGCCGGGCGGCGGCGGCGGGCGACGTCGAGGTGACGGCCGGCTACTGGTAGCCGCGGCGCGCCCGCGGCGAGGAGGCTTGGATGCGCGGGATCCGGATCGGCGTGGGCGTGGCGGACGCGGGGGGCGTCGCTCTCGACGCGCTCGTCGGGCAGATCGTCGCGGCAGAGCAGGCGGGGTTCCAGAGCGTCTGGATCCCGAACATCTTCGGCGTGGACGCGATGACGCTCGCGGCGCTCGGCGGTCGCGCGACCCAGCACCTCGAGATCGGGACGGCGGTCGTGCCGACCTACTCGCGCCATCCCTTCTACGCAGCGCAGCAGGCGCTCACCACCCAGGCGGCCTGCGGCGGGCGCTTCGCCCTCGGCCTCGGCCCGAGCCACCAGGTCGTGATCGAGAACATGCTCGGCCTCTCGTACGCGCACCCGGCGCGCCACGTCGAGGAGTACGCGCGCGTGGTGACGGATCTCGCGCGCACGGGGAAGACGAGCTTCTCGGGGAAGGTCTACCGCGTGAACGCGTCGCTGAACGTCGCCTGCGGCTCCCCGCCGCCGGTGCTCCTCGGCGCGCTCGGGCCGCGGATGCGGCGCATCGCGGGAGAGATCGCCGACGGCACGATCACCTGGATGACGGGCCGGCGCACGCTCGCCGAGGAGGTGGGCCCCGGCGTCCGCGCCGCCGCGCGCGAGGCCGGGCGCCCGGAGCCGAGGATCGTCGCGGGGATTCCGGTCGTGCTGACGGACGATCCGGCCGGCGCGCGCGAGGCGGCCTCGAAGCTCTTCGCGATCTACGGGACGCTCCCCTCCTACCGCAAGATGCTCGACACCGAGGGCGCCGCGGGCCCCGGCGAACTCGCCGTGGCGGGAGACGCAGCGGCGATCGAGCGCGCGATCCGCGCCTTCGCCGACGCGGGGGCGACCGACTTCCACGCCGCGCTCTACCCCTACGGCGCCGACCCGAAGGGCTCGCTGTGGCGCACCCAGGAGCTCCTCGGCGAGCTCGCGCGCGCTTAGGCGAAGTCGCGATGGCAGGCCGCGAGCGCCAGCGCTTCGAGACCCGCGCGATCCACGTCGGCCAGGCCGCCGACCCCGCGACCGGGGCCACGATCGTCCCGGTCTACCAGACGGTGACCTACACGCAGGAGGCGATCGGCCGGCACCACGGCTACGAGTACTCGCGCACCGACAACCCGACGCGCGCCGCGCTCGAGGCCTGTCTGGCCTCGCTCGAGGGCGGCCGCTTCGCCCTGGCCTACGCCTCGGGCATGGCCGCGATCCACGGGGCGACGCAGCTCCTCGAGGCCGGCGACCACGTGGTGGTGGCCGACGATCTCTACGGCGGGAGCTACCGGCTCTTCAGCAAGGTGCTGCCCAACTACGGCATCGACTTCTCCTGGGTGGACGCCACGCGGCCCGAGGAGGTGGCGAAGGCCTGCCGGCGCGATACCCGCTTCGTATGGATCGAGAGCCCCACCAATCCGATGCTCCGGATCGTCGACGTGGCCGCCTGCGCCGAGATCGCCCACCGCCACGACGCCCTGCTCGTGATCGACAACACCTTCGCCACGCCCTTCCTCCAGCGCCCACTCGCGCTGGGCGCGGACGTGGTGGTGCACTCCACGACCAAGTACGTGGGCGGCCACTCCGACGTGGTCGGCGGCGTGATCGTCGTGGACGACGAGGCGTTGCGCGAGAAGCTCCAGTTCACGCGCAACGCCACCGGCGGCATCGCCGGCCCCTGGGACGCCTGGCTAA
>CAZUYC010000049.1:0-10121 GCA_964624475.1 uncultured Spirochaetales bacterium
CCGTCCTCGGCGACGACGATCGCGGCGGATCCGCCTGAGTCCGGCCCTCGATCGATCGCGCCCGCTCCGAGACTTCACCCCCCTCGATGGCGAAGCGCGCGTTCTTCACCAGCATCCGGCGCTTCTACGAAACCGGCAACACCGTCCTCCACTGCTGCCAGGGACGCCACGCGGCTCGAGATCGAGCCCTTTTCTTGCTCGGTGTGCGTTCGGGCTTCCGGATCTCCGAACTCCTGAGTCGAGTCCGCGACGTGGCCCAGGCCCGCCGCGTGGTCCACGTGCCACGTCGCCACATGAAGGGCAAGCGTGAGGGCCGCGCTGTCCTCCTCCACCCCGCAGCGCGTGCGGCTCTCGCCAACTGGCTCGAGGAGCTCCGCGCGTCCTGCTGGGCTTCAACTGACATCTTCGAGCCCCAACGCCAGAAGGCCGCCCTGTGGGAGACCGAACCGCCCCAATCGCCGGTTGGAGACGATCCCCGCTCAGGCGGGGATCCTCGGGGCCAATGGCCGGTCTCCGGTTCGGCCTCTTGGGACCGCCCGCCCCAAAACCCCGCGAAACCGCGGGAATTTCCCTGCTGCCTCGCGCCCCGGCTCAACGAACCCCGGAGACGCAGACTGGTTGGCGGAGCGAATGGAATTCGAACTTCCGGTATTCCCTGTGGGGCGAATCGGAAGCGAATCCGAACCGCCAAACTTGGCAACAGAGATAAACGCGACCAGCTGCCCGCTGTCGGCCCGGAACTCGCCGTCTCCGGTTCGGATTCGGCTGTGCCCCCTCCCAAGACCCCGCGAAAGCGCGGGAGTTTCTGGGTTGGTCGCGGGTAGCGGGTGCAAAGTCTCTGCAACCGCAGACTAGGTGGCGGAGAGAGTGGGATTCGAACCCACGGTACCCTTTTGGGGTACACGCGCTCTCCAGGCGCGTGCCTTCAGCCGCTCGGCCATCTCTCCGCATCGGCTCTCGCGCGGTCGTCCTGGCGGAGAGGGGGGGATTCGAACCCCCGATACGGCTTTTGGCCGTATAACGGTTTAGCAAACCGCCGCCTTCGGCCTCTCGGCCACCTCTCCGCGGGAGCCGCGAGGATAACCGAATCCGGCCCGGCGTCTGCCGCGCTGGCGTGGCATCCCGGAGGGCGCTGGCTCGCGAGCCCCCTGCTCCCGAGCGTATCGGAGCCCCGAGCGGGGAGTCGCAAGCGACCCGGCTTGACGGTGCAGCGGGGCGCGAGGCATCACTTCCGGGCAGGAGGGGCGCCGCCGTGAATCGCCTCCAGGAGATGCTCGACGGCATGGCGGACGCGCGCGCCGAGGTGCGTCCCTCGCGCTATTGGGTCGAGCTCAACCAGAAGAACCTCGACCAGCTCCAGGTTTCCGGCTACGAGAACTTCAAGCAGACGATCGCACTGAACTATTTCACGTGGATGCTCGGCCTCACGAACGCGCAGTTCCGTTTCCTGCGGAGCCGGCTGCCGGCCGCCCTGATCGCCCGGAACGCGGTCCGGGCACTGCTCGGCCGCCGCCACGCCTTCTTCAGCTGGAATCAGTCGCGCCGGTACGACTTCCTGACGCAGCTGCTGTGGTCGTACGCGGAGCGGCGGGACGCCGGCGGGATCCTCGAGCGCCTGCACGAGCCGCTGGAGGGAAACCCCCCGCGCGTCACCCGCGGGCGCAAGCTCATCTCCCAGGACCTGGCCAACTCGGCGCTCGAGTACCTCTCGGTGATGGAATCCGGAGTGGACCCAGGCCGGATCCGCACGGTCATGGAGCTCGGAGGCGGCTATGGGCGCACCGCCTTCGTGTTCCTGACCCTGTTGCCGGGGGTCCGCTACCAGATCGTGGACATCCCGCCCGCGCTGTACGTCGCGGAGCGATATCTGTCGAGCCTCTTCGGCGACCGGCGCATCTTCCGCTACCGCGGCTTCGAGGACTACGCCGCGGTGCGGGAGGAGGTCGAGGCCGCCGACGTCGCCTTCTTCCTGCCCACGCAGCTCGCTCTCCTGCCCGCCGCTTCGATCGATCTCTTCGTCAACATCTCGTCGTTGCACGAGATGAGGCCGGAGCAGATCGAGTACTACTTCGACCAGATCGACCGGCTCACCCGAGGCCTCTTCTACCTGAAGCAGTGGAAGGTCTCGACCATCCCCTCCGAGAACGTCGTGATCCGCGAGGCCGACTACCCGGTGCGGAAGCATTGGTCGCAGATCTACTGGCGGGAGTGCGCCGTGCAGACCCGCTTCTTCGAAGCGCTGCTCGAGATCGGCGCCCCCGGGGCCGGCAAGGCGGCGCAGCCGCCGCGCAGCGAGCCGCAGGCGAGCGGAGCCAGGTAAGGTCAACCGACTCGAAGGCCCGTCCTAGGACTGGAAGCCGAGCCGGCGGTCCGACTCGTCCGAGTCGAAGTCCTCGAACTTGAGGATGTCCATCTCGGTGAAGGCGCGGCGCACCTTCGGGGTGAGGAGCCCCAGACGCTTGAGGTTCGGCACGACGCGCTGGAAGAGCATGCCGCGGAAGGCGCGGCCCACGGGCGACTCGAGCACGCGGCAGCGGACCTCCTCCACGTTCCAGCCCATCGCCCTGGCGATCTCCGCGCCGACGAGCCGGTTCCGCATCAGCTCGGACGCGTAGACGATGAAGTCCTCGCGATCTTTGAGCTCGCCGGCCGGCATCTCGCGGTAGTAATCGCGCAGCGAGAGCACGCCGAAGGCCACGTGGCGCGACTCGTCGCGCATCACGTACTTGAGGAGCTCCTTGAGCAGCGGCTCCTGGCAGATCTGGAACAGGTTCCCGAAGGCCGCCATCGCGAGCCCCTCGATCAGGACCTGCATGCCGAGATACTTGAAGTCCCAGCGCGAGTCCTGGATCGTGGCGTCGAGGAGCTCCTTCAGGCTCTCGTTGATCGGCCACTCCCACTCGAGCTTCTCGCGCAGGTAGCGGCTGAAGACCTCGACGTGGCGCGCCTCGTCCATCGTCTGGGTCCCGGCGTAGTACTTCGCGTCGATCCAGGGGACGCCGCCGACGAGCTGGGAGGCGACGATCAGCGCCCCCTGCTCGCCGTGCAGGAACTGCGAGAGCTGGAGCGCCACCTGCGCGTGGCGCAGGCGCCGCCGCTCGCGCTCGTCGAGCTTCTCGAAGGGCGGGTAGCCGGTGAGCGGGTTGATCGCCTGCGGGATGATCTCGCCCTCGGGATCCACCTGCGTGTCCCACGCGAGCTGCGTCGTTCCGTTCCACTGCTCGCGCTTGGCCTTCTCGTAGAGATCGCGCAGCCCCTCCTTCACGGAGCCGTAGTTCCAGACGTAGCTCGTGTCGAAGGAGGTGAGCAGGGTCTCGAGCTCGCGGTCGACACGCGGCGTGCGGTCCAGGGCAGGCTGGGTCATCCGTTTTCTCCTCGGCGGCGGGCACGGGCCGAGACTACTCCGGGGCGGGAGCCGCGGTCAAATCGCGGGCGGGCGGATGCGCGGGCGCGCAGACGGCCCCCGCCAGGCCTCGATCGGGAGGCGCGCGCGCCAGTAGCGGGCGACCGCCCGCCACCCGATCCTCGGGAGCGCGCGCCAGCAGAGCTCGCGCCAGACCTGCGCCAGGACGCTCCCGAAGGCGGGCTCGCGGAAGCGGGCCGTGCGTCGATTCGCCTCGCCGAGGCGCGCGAGCCACCCGGCGGCCCACTCGAGGTACTCCGTGTCGGGAACCAGCCAGGAGCTTCCCCGGGTGATCGCGAAGTGGCGCTCGAGGTCGACCGCATCGTAGCCGACCCCGAGCTCCACGAGCTGGGGCTCGATCACGCGCAGGTTCTCGCGCTTGCGGCGCTCGCGGTCGCCCGTGGCGCGCGCGCCGTGCTTGCGGTTGAGCGTCAGGACCTCGCGCAGGCTCGCGACGGGGTGGTCGCGCGCGAGGCGTGCGAAGAGCTCGTAGTCGTTGGCGAGCGCGAGGTCCTCGCGGTAGCGGTAGGCGCGCAGGATCGCGGTCCGGCCGAGCGTCGACGGGTGGTTCAGGTAGCAGCGGAAGAGCAGGCGGGCCCGCGCCGCGTCCGGTTCGGACGGATAGCGCCGGACGCGGCGGCGGAGCTTGCCGGCGGCGTCGGTGGCGCGCGTCCACGAGCCGACGAGCGCGAAATCGGGGTGGGCGTCGAGGAACGCGACCTGCCTCGCCAGACGTCGCGGGAGGGCCACGTCGTCGCTGTCGAGCGCGGCGACGTACTCGCCGCGGGCGAGGTCGAGCGACTGGTTGTGGACCCGGGCGATCCCCTGGTTGCGGGCGTTGCGTTCGAGGCGCACGCGCGGGTCGCCTCGGTAGCCGGCCAGGACGTCGGTCACGCCCGGCTCGGTCGAGCCGTCGTCGATCAGCACCAGCTCCAGGTCGCGATAGGTCTGCGCGAGGACGCTCTCGATCGCCTCGCGCAGGAACTCGACCCGGTTGTACACGGGAACGACGACCGAAACCCGCGGCGATCCGACCGCAGCCACTGCCACGTCCGAAGCATAGGATCGCCGGCGCGCGCGCGCTTGGTGCGCCCCGCGCCGCCGGCTACCCTGCGCCGGGATGGAGGGGGAGAGCGCTCCCGCAATCCGCACCGCGCCGCAGGCGGGGTGCCTCTTGTGCGGGGATCCCGGGCGGCCGCTCTATCGGGGCCTCCGCGACCGCCTGGTCGGCGTCCCGGGCGAGTGGTCGCATCGCCGCTGTGCAGACCCGGCCTGCGGGCTCGTCTGGCTCGACCCCATGCCGCTGCCCGAGGAGCTCGGGAAGCTCTACGCCCGCTACTTCACCCACGCCGCGCGCTCCGACCCCGACCCCGGAGGCTCGGGAGGCGACCTGAAGCGCCGCGAGCGCGCCTCGCTCGCGGGCGCGCTCGGCTACGCCGAGCTCCGCGAGGGAGCCGGCTCGCTGCTGGACCGGCTGCACGGCTCGAGCCCCTTCGTCCGCGAGCGGGCCGCGCGGAGCGTCTTCTGGCTCCCCGCCGCCGCTCGCGGGCGCCTGCTCGACATCGGCTGCGGCAACGGCCGCTTCCTGAACCGCATGCGCTCGCTCGGCTGGGAGGTGGCCGGTGTCGATTTCGACGCGGAGGCGGTGCGGGTGGCGCGCGAGCACTACGGCCTCGACGCCCGCTGCGGCGGCGCCGACGCCGTCGGCTTCGAGGCGGCGTCGTTCGACGTCGTCACGCTCGACCACGTGATCGAGCACCTGCCCGATCCGCGCGCGAGTCTCTCGGCGGCCGCGCACCTCCTGCGGCCCGGGGGGACGCTGGCGTTGGCGACGCCGAACTTCGCGAGCCTCGACTCGCGGATCCATCGCCAGGACTGGCATGCCCTGGACCCCCCGCGCCACCTCTACCTCTTCTCGCCGGCGTCGATCCGCCGCTGCGTGGAGGACCGTGACGGGGCCTTTACAAACGTCGCGGTGAAGGCGTGCGCGGCCAGCGCGCGCTCGACCTGGGGGCGCAGCCGCCTCCTCGCGCGCGAACGCCGCCGGCACGGCATGCGCACCGGACCGCCGTCCGAGCGGGGCTACGGCTGGTACAAGCTCGTGGAGGGCCGCGTCTTCAACGCGGTCGAGCACGCGCTCAACCTCGCGGCACCGGTCGGCGAGGAGATCGTCCTCTTCGCGCGGCGGGCCTGATCGCCGCCCTTCGCCCGCCGGGGCCTCGTGGGAGAGATCCGCGAAGTCCATCCCGCCCTCCCCTCGGGGCGTCGGGGGCGATGCCGTTGCGGACCCGACAGATGACCGATAGGATTAAGACAATTATCCAAGGGGCGAAGTCATGGCATCGTCGGCCGCGATCGGCGACGTCCTCGGTGGCAGGAAGGCGGTGGGCGCGCGGCCGAAGACGGCCGCCGAGTGGCAGCACTTGATCGAGCAAGGCATTCCGGTCACCTCGGCGGAGGTGTTCAAGCGCACGATCGCCGTCCCCGACCAGCTGCTCGCGTCGCTGCTCGGGATCAGCGAGAAGACCCTGTCCCGGGCGCGAGCCGGGCACCGTCGGCTCGATCCGGTGGCGAGCGACCGGCTGTTCCGCGTCGCGCGGATCGGCGCGCTCGCGATCGAGGTACTGGAAAGCGAAGCGCGTGCGGTGAGCTGGCTGAAGCGCCCGCAGATCGGGCTGGGAAACCGGACGCCGCTCGCGCTGCTCACCACCGACGTGGGGCGGGACCAGGTCGAGAAGTTGCTGCTGCGCATCGAGCACGGCGTCTATACCTGACGCGACAACCCGCCTTTGCCGACGGCATTTCGTCTCGTCAAGGCGCGCCAGGCGCGCTCGGCCATGAGCGGTGCAGGCGCCCGCGTCGCGGGTGGGCGCTGGAACCGCCCCGGCGATGCCGTCGTCTACACGTCCGCTTCGCTCGCGCTCGCCGCCTTCGAGACCTTCGTGCACCTGGGCGAGGACGCCGTTCACCTCCGGTTCGTCTACTTCAAGGCCGAGATCCCGGACACCCTCGCCATCCAGCGCTGCCGGAAGCCGCCGCGCAGGTGGCGCGCGGAACCACCCGGGGACGACAGCATGCTCTACGGCTCGCGATGGCTTCGCGCAAAGCGGACGGCGGTGCTCGAGGTGCCGTCGGCGATCGTCCCCTCGGAGAGCAACTACCTCCTCGATCCGCTCCACCCCGAGTTTCGGAGGATCCGGATCGGCCGCGCGATGCCGTTCGCGTTCGATCCGCGCATGTGGAGCTGAAGCGCCGGCGTCCGGCGATGCCGCGACGTCCGGTTGGCGAGCGATCCGCGCGCCCGACCCGGGCCGGGGCCTCGTGGCGGAGAGGGAGGGATTCGAACCCCCGAGGCGCTCGCGCGCCTAGCGGTTTTCAAGACCGCCGCCTTCGACCGCTCGGCCACCTCTCCGCGTTTGGAATCGGGAGGTTAGCGCGGTGTCGAGGTCTTGATGCAAGCAGGTCCGCAAAGCGGTGCTCGGGCTGGAGCCCGATGCGCGAGCTCACAGCAGCTACGCTGCGGACTCCAGATTCTCGCGGATGATCCTCCGTTCTTCAGTCGGCATGGAGCGGCACCATGGACGGCAACGGCACCCCTGCGGCACCGGCGAGGGGCGCGCGCCGTGGTGCGCGTGGCGCGGTCACGACAGCTCGCGGAGGCGCCCCCCCAGGAGCGGGCCGCCGAGCCTTTGCGGTCGATCGCCGGCAGCCGCGCGTCCAAAGGCGATCGAACGTGCTGCCTTCCAAACGCCGTTGGAGGTAAGGAGGGGTCGTTCAGCTCGCGCGCTTCCGCCGCAGCTCCGCGACCTTCTCCGCCAGCAGGATCTTGAGCAGCGACTGGTACGGGACGTCGCGATCCTTGGCGAGAACACGCAGCTCCTGCAGCAGGCGGCGCGGCAGCCGCACCGTTACCGGCTGCGTCGGCCGCTCCACGGCGGGATCGAACTCGAGGCGCACGCCCGGCCGCGACCAGTCGACATCGTCCGTGCTGTCGTGCTCGAGCCAGTACGAGGCGACGTCGGCGTCGCTCACCTTCCTACTTCGCTTCTTCATACGCGACACGCTCCTTCCGGCTCATCGGTCGGGCCGAGATCACGCGGACGAGATTGCGGCGGACCGTGAACGCCACCAGGAGGTGACGCCGATCGTTCGTCACACCCAGAGCGAGGTAGCGTTGCTCGTCCCGGGAATGTCGCTCGTCGACGTGGCAGAGGGGATCGTTGAGAAGGACCTCCTCGGCCTCGGCCGCCGCGACGCCGTGCTTCAGCTCCGACTTGCGCCAGTTCGCCTCGTCCCATTGGAAGCCCTTCAGACCCCGCAGGACGAGCCGCATGCCGCCAGCTTAGCAGGATCTCGTACATGATCAAAATGTACGGACCGGATCCCCGCCGGCGCGAGCCGTCATCCCGCGATCTCCTCGAGCAGCGTGGCCGATGGCCTCCTCGTTCGCCGCCGGCCGCGTCGCACGCTCACCCGCCCGCTGGTAGTGCGCGATCGCTGGCGCAGCCAGCCCCGCCTGGTCGTAGTGCCGCGCGATCACCTCGGGCTCGGAGGCGACGGAGCCGTGAGCAAACCTCATCTTGACGAGTTCACCCTTTGGGTGTACCGTTCGAGCTCGATGGTCTTCCGGGTCAGGATCACCAGGCTCGCGGAGAAGCAGCTCCGCAAGCTTCCACGGCACATCGTGGACAACCTGATGATCTGGGTCGCGGCCGTCGAACACGGTGGCCTCGAAGACGTACGCAAGGTCCCCGGCTACCACGATGAGCCGTTGAAGGGCGACCGAAGCGGCCAGCGGTCGATTCGGCTGAGCCGTGCGTACCGAGCCATCTACGAGATCAAGGAAGACACGGCCAGGTTCGTGTCCGTCGAAGAAGTCAGCAAGCACGAGTATTGATGGAGGCATCCATGCGCAAGGCCAAGAGGAAGAGATCCGAAGCGATGAAGCTGCTGGAGGAGATCTCGGGCGGCCCGCTCACCCTGGGCAGGGCCATCGAGTCCCTCCGCAAGGTCCAGGAACTCTCGCAGGACGAGTGCGCCAGGAAACTCGGTGTCTCGAAGTCACATCTTTGCGATGTCGAGAAGGGCCGGAAGACCGTGAGCCCCGAGCGTGCTGCGAAGTGGGCACGAGCTCTCGGCTACCCCGAGTCCGTCCTGGTTCGTCTCGCCATCCAGGGCGAGCTGGACGCGGCCGGGTTGAAATACAAGGTCGAGATCGAGGCGGCGTGATTCCTGCGACCGCGGGCGGGCTGGACCAGGCGCTGGCGGACCTGGAATCGCCTGGTTGCGGCCGCTTCACGAGTCGATCTCTTCATCTGCGAGGCCTCCTTCTACGAGAAGCAGGTTCCCTTTCATCTCGACTATTCGACACTCATCCAGCATCGCTCGGAGTTCGACTGCAAGCGCGTCGTGCTCACGCACATGAGTTCCGACATGCTCTCCCGTCTGCCCGACCTGGCGGTCGAGGCCGCCCACGATGGGTTCGAGATCGTCCTTTGAGCGTGGGGTCATGGTCGTCCCAGCCGGGAGGCGCACCTCTGCGCGCGAAACCAGACCGTCCCGTGCCCCTGGAAACCGACGAGCCGGATCCCAGACCCGTGAGCCGCTAGGTTTTTCAGGCACTTAGGGCGGCCGGGGAAAAAGTCGGTCGACGTGTCGATCGCGCTGCCCCTCGTCCGTCTTGTAGGTAGAGTCCAGTTGAGCCGGTCGAGGCCGTCGTGAGGCCCGGGAGGGAGCAAGGGATGAGCGGCGTACGGGTACTGGTGGGTACGCGCAAGGGCGCGTTCGTGCTCACGTCGGACGCGAGGCGCGCACGCTGGGACGTGAGCGGACCCCACTTCGCGGGCTGGGAGATCTACCACGTGAAGGGATCTCCCGCCGATCCGCAACGGCTGTATGCGTCGCAGTGCAGCAGCTGGTTCGGCCAGGTGATCCAGCGTTCCAACGACGGCGGCAAGACGTGGGAGCCGATGGGGAACCAGTTCGTGTACGAGGGCGTCCCCGGAACCCACCAGTGGTACGACGGCACGCCGCACCCCTGGGAGTTCGCGCGCGTCTGGCATCTCGAGCCCTCGCTCGGCGATCCGGACACGGTCTACGCCGGGGTCGAGGACGCGGCCCTCTTCCGCACGACCGACGGCGGGAAGACGTGGCAGGAGCTCCCCGGACTGCGTGGCCACGGCTCGGGGGCCTCCTGGCAGCCGGGCGCCGGCGGGATGTGCCTGCACACGATCCTGCTGGATCCGCGTGACCCCAGCCGGCTCTTCGTCGCCATCTCGTCGGCGGGCACCTTCCGCAGCGACGACGCGGGCAAGACCTGGCGGCCGGTGAACCGCGGCCTGCGCTCCGAGCAGATCCCGGACCCGACCGCCGAGGTCGGCCACTGCGTCCACCGCATCGCGCTGCACCCGTCGCGTCCGGACGTGCTCTTCATGCAGAAGCACTGGGACGTGATGCGCAGCGACGACGCCGGCGAGTCGTGGCACGAGATCAGCGGCAACTTGCCGACCGACTTCGGGTTCCCGATCGACGTGCACGCGCACGAGCCGGACACCATCTACGTCGTTCCGATCAAGAGCGACTCCGAGCACTTCCCGCCCGATGGGAAGCTGCGCATCTACCGCAGCCGCACGGGCGGGAACGAGTGGCAGGCGCTCACGAACGGTCTGCCGCAGAGCGACTGCTACGTCAACGTGTTGCGCGACGCCATGGCCGTCGA
>CAZUYC010000050.1:0-32855 GCA_964624475.1 uncultured Spirochaetales bacterium
TGGGTGCAGCCCCAGGCTGCATCGCAATCGAAGCGAAGACGGCCCGCGAGGAGAGACCATCACCGAGGAGGGGGCGGCCTTCGGCCGCATCCGGAGAGGACTACCTCTTGACAACGTCCGGACCCATACGTGTTGGGCTGCGCGCCCAGGTAGTAACGATTGACGTTACTAATGCGCCGCGTTACGCTCTCCCGGTGATTCGATCCTTCCGAGACGCCGAGACCCGGAAGGTGTTCGAACGGGAGCGGGCGCCCAAACTGCCACCGGACGTGCAGCGACGCGCGCACCGCAAGCTGCTGCTCCTGGACGCGGCCGAGCGGCTTGAGGAGCTCCGCGTGCCCCCCGGGAACCGCTTGGAACGCCTCGCCGGTGACCGCGCCGGCCAGCACAGCATTCGGATCAATGACCAGTGGAGGATCTGCTTCCGCTGGAAAGAGGGAGATGCGCATGACGTCGAGATCTGCGACTACCACTAGAACCAAGCCCCGGGCGCGTAGAGCTCACCCCCCGATTCACCCCGGCGAGATCCTGGAAGAGGAGTTTCTGAAGCCCCTCGGCCTTTCGCAGTACCGGATCGCCAAGGACATCAGTGTCCCGCCGCGCCGCATCAACGAGATCGTGCATGGGCTGCGAGGAATCTCGGCGGACACGGCGCTGCGCCTTGCGAGGTACTTCCGAACCACGGAGGAGTTCTGGATGAACCTCCAGGCGCGCTACGACCTCGAGGTGGAGAGGGAACGCCTCCGGGGGCGACTCAAGAAGGAAGTCGCGATCCTGAAACGCGCAGGGTAAAGCCGCTATTCGCGCAGCCCAACGGACCGGCGCTCAGCTGCGAGCCACAGCGCCTCCGCGGCCCGCTCGAAGCGCCCACGTTCGATGCCAAACGGTACCATGGACCGATTGGATCGTGCTGTGGCTCGTCAGCTGCAGCGCCTTGTTGGGCGGCGCTCCTCGGGGTAGCCTTGCCTTCGTGAGCAAAACAGGCGAGAAGCTACTTGAGGACGCCCTGAAGCTGGCCTTGTCAGAGCGAGCGGAGCTGGCGGCGGAGTTGCTCGCGAGCCTGGACGGGGCGCCCGACGCGGATGCCGAGGCTGCATGGGCCGCGGAGATTGAGCGTCGGGCAGCCCGCGCTCGTTCCGGTGCCGACCCGGGGAGGCCGTGGCCCGACGTTCGTGATCGGATTCGGAACGGACTCGCTAAGCGTTGAAGCTGCCGATTCGGATCAGCGAGGAGGCGGACGCCGAAATGGCGGACGCTGCCCGCTGGTACGAGCAGAATCGGGCGGGACTGGGCTTGGAGTTCCTGACCGCCGTTGATGCCGCGGTGGCCCGAATCGAAGAGAACCCGCGGATCGGTTCGCGGCCGCCTAGGGTTGACGACGAGGATGTCCGTCGAGTCTTCGTGCGTCGCTTCCCTTACCACGTTGTCTACATCGAGCTACCGGATCGTTTGCAGGTCCTCGCCGTTGCGCACGATCGACGGCGGCCCGCGTACTGGGTAGCCCGGCTTTCGAGCTGAGGTAGGCAGTCGCAGCGCCGCCCAACGGATACGGCGCTCAGCTGCGCGCCGCCCGTGTACCCTGAGGATACTCCGGCGGGCGGCCGGCGCTCCTGCCACCCAACCGGCCGCCCGCCGGCTGGTAACCCTCGCACACCCCGGGGCGGCGGCGCGTCAGCTGCAGCGCCTTGATCCTCACCTCATTGGGTCCTCCTCCTGCGCACTACTCGCCGTGAGTAGCCTCCGCGCAGGTCAGCAACCAGCGCGCTTTGCGCGCAGAAGGAGAAACCCGATGCGATTCTAGACGGGCCAGCACGGCTTTCACTGCGGCATCGACCTCCACGCGCACACGATGTACGTGTGCATCCTCGATGCCGCGGGCGAGATCGCCTTCGAGCGCAATCTCCCGACGACGCCCGAGGCCTTCCTCGAGGCGATCGCCCCGTACCGCGAGGGCCTCGTCGTCGCCTGCGAGTGCATTTTCACCTGGTACTGGCTCGCAGATCTGTGTGCGAAGGAGCAGATCCCCTTCGTGCTCGGCCACGCGCTCTACATGAAGGCGATCCACGGCGGGAAGGCCAAGAACGACCGCATCGACGCCCACAAGATCGCGGTGCTGCTGCGCGGCGGCATGCTCCCGCAGGCCTACGTCTATCCGCCGGGCATGCGCGAGACGCGGGACCTCTTGCGGCGCAGGCTTCACCTCGTGCGCAAGCGCGGCCAGCTGCTCGCGCACCTGCAGAACCTCCGGCACACCTACAACCGCGGCGCCTTCGAGAAGCGCATCGCCCTACCCGAGCCACCGCGCAGGCGTCGTCGCGCACTTCGCCGGCGAGCCCATGGTACAGGCCAACGCCGCGCTCGATCTCTCGCTGCTCGATCACTACGACAAGCTCCTGGTCGACCTCGAGCTGCGGCTCGTCCGGCAAGCGAAGCGAGAAGCGCCGAAGGGCTTCCACCTGCTGCGCTCGATCCCGGGCATCGGCCGGGTGCTCGCGATGACGATCGTCTACGAGCTGCACGACGTGCACCGGTTCGAGCGCGTGCAGCAGTTCGCGAGCTACGCGCGGCGGGTCAAGTGCGCGAAGGAGTCGGCCGGGAAGCGGAAGGGGACCAGCGGCGCGAAGATGGGCAACGTGCACCTCAAGTGGGCCTTCAGCGAGGCCGCCGTGCTCTTCGTGCGCCACTCGGCCGAGGCGAAGGCGCTGCTCGCACGGCTCACCCAGCGCCACGGCAAGGGCAAGGCGCTCTCGATCCTCGCGCACAAGATCGGGCGTGCGGCGTACTACGTGCTCGTCCGCGAGAAGCCCTTCGACGCCGCGAAGTTCTTCGCGCACGCCCGCTGATGCGAGCGAGGGCGGCGAGCCCGATGGCTAACGGGAGCCAAGAACGACCGAGCTCGACGGCGATCGCCGCGAACCTCTGCGCCCTCGAGCGCGAGCGCACGATCGGGAGCCCTACGTCCGGCAGCCCGCTGGCTGTGATTGGAGGCCGCCCTCGCTCCATCTCCCACATCTCTCGCCTCGACGACGCTGCCCCTCCCCCGAGCCTGCTGACAACGGAGCTTCGAGCTCGACGTCATGAAGAGGACGGCATGAGGGAACGGATGAGCTTCTAGGCCGCGGAGCAATGCTCCCCGCTGCGGCGCCAGAGCGCGCACGGCGTGAGCCTCGATACGTGTTGGGTGCAGCCCCAGGCTGCATCGCAATCGAAGCGAAGACGGCCCGCGAGGAGAGACCATCACCGAGGAGGGGGCGGCCTTCGGCCGCATCCGGAGAGGACTACCTCTTGACAACGTCCGGACCCATACGTGTTAGGCCGCTTGCTTCCTATCGCGAGGCCGAAGGGGTACCGCGTAAAAGACCCGCGACACTCAGGTCCTCGTCGATCTCGGGCCAGTGGATACCAACGCCCTCACCGAGAATCTCGAAGTTGCGGCGCTCGTCCGCAGTGGCGCGGAGAAGGCGGGGAAACCACGCCAGCGGGACCGCGACACGGCGCCCGTCTGCAAGAGCGACGATGAGCTCGTCCTCCGTGACGGTGACTTCCTTGGCCCGCGGATCAACGCTGGGCAGCGAAGAACTCACGCCATGCCTCCTCGAGCTGCTCTCGGTTCTCCTCCACGAGACGCTGAATCCTGCGCAGCTCGTGCGCGGGGAACCCAGAGGACGATGCTAGCGCGACCGGCCGGAGCCAGAACTTGGCGAGGGAGCGGTCGCGCTGTACGTGGACATGCATCGGCTCCAACCCCTCGTTTCCAAAGACAAAGAACCGATAGGGCCCGATGCGTGCAAGGGTCGGCACGACGAAACCGTACCGAATCGCAGCGCGCGGGTTCTACGCTCTTGCAAGCGGCCTAACAGGTTCTTGAGCTGCCCATTGTGCAGTGTTCAAACCCTGCGGAGCAAGCGTGTTCTACCGGGTTGCCCGCGGGGACCCGCGACCTATCTGCCGCTGGAGGGGAGATAGGCTGCGCTTCGCGGCGGGGTTCGCAGCCTCGGGCGTGGAGGTTTCGCGGCGGTCCTAGCCCTCCAGGAGCCGCTGCATCCTCTCGGCGACCGCGAGGTCATCGCGGGGGATCGCGTGCGCGTAGGTATCCAACGTCGTACTGACCCGCGCGTGTCCCAACCGGCTCTCGACGATGTGAGCCTGCACTGCACACCACCTCGAAGTAGCGTCGTCGCGTGGCTGTGTCTCAGACTGTGGACGACCACCCGCGGCAACTTGAGATCGGCCAGCAGCCGATGCCAGCGGGCGTACAGTTCGCACGCCTCAGCGGCCGGCCATCGGTCCTCGTGGTCGTGAACACCAACCGCTCCGGGTGCGGCACCGCCCCGAGCCGCTTGCGATGCGCTTCGAGGGCCGCGATGCACCGCGCCGGCATGGTGACCGTTCGCCGTGCCCCCTTCGTCTTCGGCAGCCCGAGCGAAAGCTTTCCGCCGATCTCAGCAAGGCTGCGCTCGACGCGAAGCGTTCCCGCGCGGAGACCGATCTCGCGGACAAGGCCAGCCGCGAAGCGTGTCCCTTCGGTCGGGGCCGGCCCTCTCTTCTCGATGTGAGGGGCAATCGCGAAGGCCCCTCCGAGGCGGTCGCGGCGAGCTTTCGCCCATTGCCCACCGCGGCCGCCTCGTTTCCCCTCGCGCCCGGGAATGTGTCCTCGGGGAAGCAGATGGTCTGCGTCTGCTCCTCGGAGCCGGCGCCGTCCCCGATCCCGGCCCCGCGGCGGTAAAGAGGCGGTAAAACGCTCCTCGGGTCTCGGGAATCCCTTTCGAGCGCGAGACCTTACGGATCGGACGCGCCGAAACCGGGGGTAAAGCTCACGCCCGGATGGGGCGATGAGTGCTGCGGATGTCGGGCCTCGCAGCTCCGGCCGAAACGTACAGCACCGCCGGAAGCGACGCAGAGAGGTGGGGATGGAGCGGGGCGCCAGCTGCGGGGAGGACGCCAAGCGCTCCGAGGACGCCGTCCGGTGCCTGGCCTCCGCCATCTCGGAAGGCGTGGCGTTCGTGCGGGAGGGGCGGATCGTGTGGGCGAACGAGGCGCTCGCGGCGATGGCGGCGCGAGCGGGCGCCGCCGAGCTCGTGGATCAGGAGCTCGTCCGGCTGGCGGAGGATACCGGGGAGGGGCTCCCCGACGCGTCGCGATCCGGGCCGATCGAGTGCGGCCTGCGGCGGCCCGACGGCGCGCTGCGGCGGGTGCTCTGGCGCCTCGCCTGGCCGGAGCTCGCCCCGGGGACCGACGCGTGGGTGGTCGAGGATCCGACGCCGCTGCGCGAGCTCGGACTGGAGGTGCTGCGCGCCTCCCAGGAGCTCGGCCGGATCCACCGCGAGGTCGAGGCGCTGCGCGACCGCCTCCAGCACGAGAGGAGCTCGCGCGACGAGCTCCTCGCGGTGGTGAGCCACGAGCTGCGCACGCCCGCCACGGTGATCGGAGGCTACAGCCGGATCCTGCTGCGCGAGGACGTCGGTCCGCTGACGCCCGAGCAGCGGCGCTTCCTGGAGGAATCGAGCAAGGCCTGCCGCAAGCTCGACGCCTTCATCGAGCGCCTGCTCGCGGCCTCGCGCGTGGCCCTGGGCGGCGAGGTGCTCGAGGTCTGCTCCGCGCCCCTGGGTCCGCTGCTCGAAGAGGTGGTGGGTCGCATGCGCCCGCTCTTCGAGCAGCAGGGCTCCCGGATCGCGCTCCGCGCGCTGCCCGAGTGCAGCGCGCGCTTCGACGCCATGCGCGTCGAGCAGGTGCTCGTGAATCTCCTCGACAACGCCCTCAAGTACGCGGCGCCCGGCGCCTCGATCGAGCTCTCGGCGAGCCCGGTCGAGGTTGAGGGTCGCCCGATGCTCGAGGTGGTCGTCGCCGACGACGGGCCGGGGATCGCTGCCGAAGAGCGGGAGCGCGTCTTCCAGGCCTACGTGCGCGGGCGCGGGGTCTGCCCGAGCGGGCTCGGGCTCGGCCTCGCCCTCTGCAAGCGGATCGTCGAGGGTCACGGCGGGAGCATCTCCCTCGGCGAGAGCCCCGGCGGAGGCTGCCGCTTCGCCTTCACGCTCCCGCGGGCGGAGACCTGAGTGGCGGAGCGGGCGAAGAGCACGGGCGGGCGCCCCGCGGGCGGGCGGCGGCGCATCCTCGTCATCGACGACGCGGAGGCGATCCGCACCTACCTGGCGAACTGCCTCGAGCTGCGCGGCTACGAGGTCGACACCGCCGAGGACGGCCCTCGCGGGCTCGCGCTCCTCGCGGGCGGCGCCGACCCCGATGTGGTGCTCCTCGACGTGATGATGCCTGGGCAGGGCGGGCTCCAGACGCTGGAGCGGATCCGCGCGACCGCGCCCGCCGTCCCGGTGGTCATGCTCTCCGTGGTCGGGCGCGCCGGCACGATCGTCGAGGCGATGCAGCTCGGCGCGGCGGACTACCTGACGAAGCCCTTCGAGGAGGAGGAGCTCCTGGCGACCCTCGAGAAGGTGCGCGTCGCGAGCGCCCTGCGCCGCGAGCGCGACCGCCTCGCCGGCGAGGTGGACGACCCGATGAGCTCGGTGGTCTGGGTGAGCCAGGCCATGCGCCGTGTGCGCGACCTGATCCAGCAGGTCGCGGACACGGACGTGACCGTGCTGATCCAGGGCCAGAGCGGCACCGGCAAGGAGATCGTGGCGCGGACGCTCCACAGCGCGTCGCCCCGCTGCAATCACCCGCTCGTCAAGGTCAACTGCGCCGCGCTCCCGTCGAACCTGCTCGAGAGCGAGCTCTTCGGCTACGAGAGGGGCGCCTTCACCGGCGCGAACGCGCGCAAGCCGGGCAAGTTCGAGCTCGCCGACCGCGGCACGATCTTCTTCGACGAGATCGGCGAGATGAGTCCGTCGCTCCAGGCGAAGCTGCTCCAGGTGCTCCAGGACCGGCAGTTCACCCGCCTCGGCGGCAACCACGACCTGACGGTCGACGTGCGCGTCGTGGCGGCGACCCACCGCCGCCTCGAGGAGATGGTGCGCGCGGGGACCTTCCGCGAGGACCTCTTCTTCCGGCTCAACGTCGTGACCGTCTTCCTGCCGCCGCTCTCCGAGCGGCGCGAGGAGATCCCGCCGCTCGTGGAGGGCTTCCTGCGCCGCTTCGCCGCCCGCTACGGGCGCCCGGTGCCACGGCTCTCGGATCGGCTGGTGCGCGCCTTCGAGCGCCATTCGTTCCCAGGCAACGTGCGCGAGCTCGAGAACCTGGTGAAGCGCATCGTCGTGCTGGGGAGCGAGGAGCCGATCCTGACCGACATCCTGCGCGCCGAGCGCGGCGACCGCAGCGGGAGCTCGCTGCGCGAGCTGATCGAGGAGATCGAGCGCACCGCGGGCGAGGTGCCGCTGCGCGAGGTGGGCCGCCGGGCCGCTCTGGAGGTCGAGCGGCTCACGATCGACCGGGCCCTCCAGCACACCCAATGGAACCGCAAGCGCGCCGCCCGGATGCTCGGCGTCTCCTACAAGACGCTGCTCCAGAAGATCCGCGAGTGCGGCCTCGAGCCGACCTGAGGACGTAGCGTCGAGCCGGTCCGAGGACGTTGCGTCGAGTCGCTCGGCGGTGCCATGCTCCGCTCGCCTGCGGCTCGCTGCGCGGCCGCGTTGCGGCCTTGCCATGCCTCGGGTTCGGCTTTCTAACGCGACCTGTGGGGCTGATCCACGTTCCGGAAGAAGAGGCCGTCGACCTGGAGCCAGCGGCCGGTGCGCGGGTCGACGAAGCTGGGGACGAAGCGGTAGGGCGTGAAGCCGAGACCCGCGATCCATTCCACCAGGGGTAGGAAGAGCGTCTGCCCTTCGTAGACGGGGCAGAGCGACAGCTCGACCTGGAGCCCGCGCATGCGGCGAAGCGTATCGCTCGCGCCCCGCAGCACCTGTTCCTCGTAGCCCTGCACGTCGATCTTGAGAAACGGTGCGCGACTGTCCCCGAGGTGACGGGGTGCGATGGTGTCGAGGGGGTGCATCGGCACCTTCTCGACGCTCACGTATCCCGCTTCCCGCGAGATCGCGAGGTGCTCCGGCAGGATCGGGAGGATCGAGCTCGAGATCGAGTTCTCCGAGACATGGATCTCCACCTCCCCCTCGCGTTCTCCGAGGCAGCAGCGCTCTGCGACCTCCCAGCGGGGGTTGGCGCGGCTCTTCGCGAGCAGGGCAGCGTGGGCGGCCGGCAGGGGCTCGAAGGACACGATGCGGCCAGCGTAGCCGAGGCCGAAGGCGTAGCTCGCGAACTGGCCGGCGTTCGCTCCGACATCGAGGATCAGGTCGATCTCGTGCTCGCGCAGCAGCGCCTGCATGGACGTGTCGGGCGAGGTCATGGCCAGGGGCATGAGGCGATAGCCGGCGCGCGCGATGCCGGCGTGCACCAGTCGCTTCGCACGGGCCCAGATCGGCATCGAGGGGCCAGGATATCACGGGCGTTGTGCGCCGCTGCGAGCCGTCTTGCCCCACCTACCGGGCTGGCCTACATCCGCCCGGCGTGAGGGTCGCGGTCTCGGTGATGGGGCGCTTCCACGCCTTCGACCTCGCCGCCCAGCTCGAGCGGCGCGGGCACCTGCACCAGCTCGTGACCTCGTATCCCCGCTTCTTCGCGGCGCGCTTCGGCATCCCGCGCAGCCGCATCTCGAGCGTGCTCTCGAACGAGCTGCTGCGCCGGGCCTTCGCACGCCTCCCGGCGCGCCTGCGCGGTCGCTCCGACCGCGAGGCCGGGTTCCACGACCACTATGCGCGCCGGGCGGCGCGCCGGCTGCGTCCGGGCGCCGATCTCCTGGTCGCGTGGTCCGGCTCAGCGCTCCCGGCGCTGCGCCGCGCGCGCGAGCTCGGCATGGCGACCGTCCTCGAGCGCGGCTCGACGCACATCGGCTGGCAGGCGGACTTGCTCCACGCCGAGTACGCGCGCTTCGGCCTGCGCCCGCGGGCGGCCTCGCCGCAGATGGTGGCGCGCGAGCTCGCGGAGTACGCCGAGGCCGATGCGATCGCGGTGCCGAGCCGCTTCGCGCGGCGCTCCTTCGTCGAACGCGGCGTGCCCGAGGAGCGCATCCTGTGCCTCCCCTACGGCGTCTCGCTCGCGAGCTTCGCGCCGCGCGAGGGGCCCGAGGAGCCGGTCTTCCGAGTGATCCACTGCGGGCGGGTCGACCTGCGCAAGGGCTGCCACACCCTGCTCGAGGCCTTCCACGGGCTGCGCCTGCCGCGCGCCGAGCTCTGGCTGGTGGGTCCGATCGCGCCCGAGATGGAGGCCTTCCGCCGCCGCTACGCCTCGCCCGCGATCGTCTTCCACGGCCCGCAGCCCCAGGCCGGGCTCGCCCGCTTCTACGGGCGCTGCTCGGTCTTCTGCCTCGCCTCGCTCGAGGAGGGCATGGCGATGGTAATCCTGCAGGCGATGGCCTGCGGTCTCCCGGTGATCGCGACGACGAACAGCGGGGCGGAGGAGGCCGTGCGCGACGGGGTGGAGGGCTTCCTCGTCGGGGTCCGCGACGTCGACGCCCTGCGCCGGCGGATCCTGGAGCTCTACGAGGACCCGGAGCGCCGCCGCGCGATGGGCCGCGCGGCGCTCGCGCGCGTGCGCGAGGGCTTCACCTGGGACGACTACGGCGAGCGCGTCGTCGCGGCGTACCGCCGCGTCCTCGCTCGCCGCGGCGTGGGCGGGAGCCCTGAAGAGGCGGCGCGGGCACCGTCCGGATCTCGCTGACGCGCCAGATGCGCAAGCGCTCGTTTCCCGAGACGTGCCGATCGACCTCCAGCTCGGGCGGTGGATCGATCATCTCCACGAAGGCGGCGTTCTCTTGCTGGTCGCGGCGGAAGAAGTCGCTGTCGCTTCGATCGACGAAGACGATGAAGAACGAGCCGTGGCGCTCGAGCAGGCGCTCGAGATCGCCCTGCTGGACCGAGACGCGCGACACGCTCATATACTTCCGATGGAGCTCTCGCAGGAATTTCTCGGTCGCCGGAAGGTTGGTCACGACCACCGAGCCGTCGCCCGTACGGGCGTGGATCACCTCCGCGATCTCGGCCTGGGCGCGGCTCCAGCGGTCGAAGGCCCAGTGGACGCCGAAGCAGGCGAGGGCGAGGGTGGCAATCCAGGCGACGACCAGGTGCCTGGCGCCGCGCTCGAGGCTCTCGCGTCGGGCGGGGCTGGCTCCGGCCAGCAGCCGCGTCCACCAGCGCGGCACTGCCTCGGCCGCGGCGAACGCGAGCAGCGGCAGCAGCGGAATGAAGTATCGGAGCGCGAGCACGACGCGACGCACGAGCCCGACCTCCGTCATGCCGTAGACCTGGAAGACGTAGACCAGGAAGAAGAGCACCACCGTCGCCACCAGCTCCGGGCGGCGGCGGCCGCGGTAGGCGAGGCCCGCGGCGAGCCCGCCGGGTACGAAGACGAGCAGGCCGAAGAGATAGAGCGGAAGGCGCTCCATCACGGTCTCCGGCGAGAAGGGGTAGGCGATCCTCTCGTACAGGGAGTCGTCGAAGTGAGAGGCGTGGGCGACGAGGCGGACCGCCAAGCCGGCGAGACCTCCCGACACCAGCAGCAGGCAGCGCGGCTCCCGCCTCAGCACGGTGCCCGCGAAGAGCGGGGCGAAGAGCAGGACGTTGGTCGGCCGAAACAGCGTCGAGGCGCCCGCGACGAAGCCCGCCGTCAGCCACCACCGCCCGCTCCCGGCGAGCCCGCGCCAGAAGAGCCAGCTTCCGAGGGACACGACGGCGAGGCTCGGCGCGTCGCTCATGCAAACGCGTCCGAGCACGAGGCTCGCCGGGAAGCCGAGCACGAGGAGCGCGAAGAGCGGCGAGCGCCCCTCGTCCGCGAGCCAGCGGGCCGTGAGCAGGACTCCCGCAACGAGCGAGAGCAACGGCAGCAGGTAGGCGCCGCGCCAGCCTGCGACCCAGATGAGGGGCGCCATCAACGCCGCCGTTCCCGGCGGGTAGGTGCTCGGACGGAACTCTCGCGTCGCTCCCGTGAGAGGGTCGATACGCGGGACGGTGCCATCGCCCGCGAGGAGTAGTTGCGCCTGGCGCAGGTACATCGCCTCGTCGGTGTTGGTAGGTGTGCTCGGGTAGAAGGATGCGAAGCCCGCGACATAGACGAGGAGCAGGGCGAGCACGATCTGGCCGGCGAGGCGCCGGCCCTCGTTGCTGCCGAGGCGCTGGTGGAGTGTGGAGGGACGCATGCGGGTGGACCGCGATGATACCGGAGCGGCTGGCGTAGGCCGATGGAATCGCTACCCACGGGACGCACGGTTCCGCGGACGAGTGGTCGCGATGGCGGCGCAGCCGCGGCCGGGTGCGTGCGGAGAGGTATGTCGTTCGTCCGGCTCTTCTACACCGTCCGCGAGTTGCGCGCTCGCCAGGTCGTGGGCCAGGTTCGCCGCCGCCTGGAGTCGATCTGGGAGCGGCCAGAGCGGTTTGCCGAGCGGCCCGCCCCTACCTGGCCCGGGGTGCGCTGGAGCCCGCGCGCGGGGCTCCTGCCGCCGTCGTCCGCCTCTCCGAGCGGGCAGCTGCGCGAGGGCTGGCTCGAGTTCGTGGGGCTGCCGAGACAACTCGGCTGGCCCCCCGACTGGCAGGCACCAGGGCTGCCCGCGCTCTGGCGCTACCACCTCCACTACTTCGAGTACCTCTGGTCGCTCGACTTTGCCGACGCTCGCGGCGCCGCACTCGACTGGATCCGGCGCCACGCGCTCCAGCACGGACGCGTGGGCTGGGACCCGTATCCGCTCTCGCTGCGCCTGCTCAACTGGTGCGGCTACTTCTTCGGCCGGCAGCGCCAGAGCACGGCGGCGGAACCCGACTTCGAGGCGGCGCTCTGGCGTTCGGTGTGGCTCCAGGCCGAGTGGCTGCGATCCCACCTCGAGACCCACCTGCTCGGCAACCACCTGCTCGAGAACGGCGCTGCGCTCGCGTTCTGCGGCAGCTGCTTTGGCGGTGCCGCGGCGGAGGCCTGGCTGCGCGAGGGGCTCGGCGTGCTGCGGCGAGAGGTTCCGGAGCAGGTGCTCCCGGACGGAGGTCACTTCGAGCGCTCGCCCATGTACCACGCGCGGACGCTCTACGCGCTGACGGCGCTCCTCGACGTCGCGGGGAACGATCTACGTGCGCTCCTCGAGGCTCCGCTCGCGCGGATGGCCCGGGCGTTGGTTTGCCTCTGCCACCCGGACGGCGGCATCGCGCTGCTCAACGACAGCGCACTGGGCCACCAACCCGAGGCCCGGGATCTCCTCGATTGGTGGGCGCTCTGCGCCGGGCGCGAGGCGCCCACGGTCGCGCCGGGTGCCTTCGCGCTCCCCGAGACCGGCTACTACGGCGCCCGCGAGCCCGCGGGTCACTACCTGATCTGCGACGCGGCGCCGATCGGGCCGGACTACCAGCCGGGACACGCGCACGCCGACCTCTTCTCCTTCGAGCTCTCGCTCGCGGGCCGGCGCGTCGTGGTCGACGCCGGCGTCTTCGGCTACGAGGCCGACGAGCGGCGCCGCTTCGCGCGCTCGACGCGCGCCCACAATACGGTCGAGATCGAGGGGCAGGACCAGTGCGAGCTCTGGGCCGCCTTCCGCGTGGCGCGGCGGGCGCGCCCGCGCGACGTGGTCTTCGAGGAGCGCCCGGACGGCTTCGCGCTCGAGGGCTGGCACGACGGCTACGCGCGGCTCGCGGGCGCGCCGCGTCACGCGCGGCGCTTCAGGTGGCACGCGGACGGCGTGCTGCTGGTGCGTGACCGCGTGCTCGCCGGGCGCCGCGTGCGCAGCTGCTCGCGGCTGCATCTGCACCCCGAGTGCCGCGTCGAGGCGCACTCCCGCGACGCTGCGCGCGTGGCGCATCCCGGCGGAGTCTTCCAGGTCCGCTTCGCCGGGCCGGGAGCGCTGCGCGTCGAGCCCTCGCGTCACTTCCCGGCCTTCGGCCGCGAGCTCGCGAGCGAGGCGCTCGCGTTCGACGCGGAGGGTGCGCGGGTCGAGACGGGCTTCTGCATCGCCGCGGGCGCAGAGCCCCTTCGGTATGATCTCGCCGCGGGGGCCACGCTCGGCGAACGCAGCTACGGGTGGTGACGCGGCGGGGATGCGCATCCTCTTCCTCTCGCACTACTTCTTTCCCGAGGGAAACGCCCCGGCGACCCGCGTCTACGAGCTCTGCCGGCGATGGGCGCGCATGGGCCACGAGGTGACGGTCGTGACCTGCGCGCCGAACGTGCCGCGCGGCGTCGTCTACGCGGGCTACGCGAACCGGCCCTACCAGCGCGAGCTCGTGGACGGCGTCCACGTGAGACGCGTCTGGACCCTGCTCGCCGCGAACGAGGGCTCCGCCCGCCGCATCGCCAATTACCTCTCGTTCCTGCTCGCCGGGACGCTCGCGGCGCTCGCCGCCCCGCGGCCCGACGTGCTGATCGCGACCTCGCCGCAGTTCTTCTGCGGCCTCGCGGGCGTGCTCGCGAGCCGCTTGCGCCGCGTGCCCTTCGTCCTCGAGATCCGGGACCTCTGGCCCGAGTCGATCGTCGCCGTGGGCGCCATGCGCCCCTCGCGCACGATCCGCTGGCTCGAGTGGCTCGAGCGGCGCATGTACGCGGCGGCGACCCGGATCGTGACCGTGGGCGACGGCTATCGCCGCAAGCTCGCCGAGCGCGGCGTCGCGCCCGAGCGGGTGGATCTCGTGCCCAATGGCGTCGATCTCGGGATGTTCCGCAGTGGTGCCGACGGCTCGAGCGTGCGGCGCGAGTTCGGGCTCGGCGACGCGTTCGTGTGCGCCTACGTCGGCACGATCGGCATGGGCTGCGGCCTGGACGTGGCGCTGCGCGCGGGGCGCCTGCTGCGCGAGCGCGGGCGCGAGGACGTCCGTTTCCTGCTCGTCGGCGACGGCGCCATCCGCGAGCGCCTCGAGCGGGAGGCCCGCGAGGCGGGACTCGCGAACGTCGTCTTCACCGGTCGCCTCGACAAGGCGCGCATGCCCGAGGTGCTCGCCGCCGCCGACGCCTGCCTGGTCCACCTGGCGCGACGCGAGCTCTTCACGACGGTCCTGCCCTCGAAGATCTTCGAGGCCGCGGCGATGTCGCGTCCGATCGTGCTCGGCGTCGAGGGCTTCGCCGCGGAGCTCGTCGCGGGTGCCGGGGCGGGCCTGTGCATCGAGCCCGAGAACGAGGCGCAGCTCGTGGAGGCGGTGCTGCGGCTCGCGGACGACCGCGCGCTCGCGCGCCGGCTCGGCGCCGCGGGGCGCACGGAGCTCGCCGCGCGCTACGACTACGACGATCTCGCCGCGCGCTACGCCGAGCTCCTCGGCAAGATCGCGGCGGAGGCGCGCCCTTGAAGCTCGTGAACGTCGTCGGCGCGCGGCCTAATTTGATGAAGATCGCGCCGCTGATGCAGGCGTGGGCGCGCCGTCCGGGGGTCGAGGCGCTGCTCGTCCACACCGGCCAGCACTACGACGCGAACATGAGCGAGCTCTTCTTTCGCGAGCTCGGGATCCCGAAGCCGGACCTGAACCTCGAGGTCGGCAGCGCCTCCCACGCGGTCCAGACCGCCGAGATCATGCGGGCCTTCGAGCCGGTCGTGCTCGAGCACCGCCCGGACGCGGTGATCGTGGTCGGCGACGTGAACAGCACGATCGCCTGCGGCCTCGTGGCCGTGAAACTCGGCGCGCGCCTCGTGCACGTCGAGGCGGGGCTGCGCAGCTTCGACCGCACGATGCCCGAGGAGATCAATCGGGTGCTGACCGACGCGATCAGCGATCTCCTCTTCTGCACCGAGGAGAGCGGCGTCCGGAACCTGCACCGCGAGGGGATCCCGGCGGAGCGCGTCCACCTGGTCGGCAACGTCATGATCGATACGCTGCTGCGCCACCGCGCGAAGGCCGACCAGTCCCGCGTGCTCTCCGAGCTCGGCCTCGCGCCGCGCGGCTTCGCGGTGGTGACGCTGCACCGGCCGGCCAACGTCGACGACCCCGGCGTGCTCGAGCGCCTCGTCTTCGCGCTCGAGTCGATCCACCGCGACCTCGCGATCGTCTTCCCGGTCCACCCGCGCACGCGCCAGAAGCTCGCGGCCTTCGGCCTGGCAGGGCGGCTCGCGGCGCTGCGCGAGCTGCGCCTGGTCGAGCCGCTCGGCTACCTCGACTTCCTGAAGCTCCTGGCCGAGGCGCGGCTCGTGCTGACCGACTCGGGCGGCATCCAGGAGGAGACGACGATCCTCGGCGTCCCCTGCCTCACGCTGCGCGAGAACACGGAGCGCCCCGTCACCGTCGAGTGCGGCACCAACCGTCTGGTCGGGCGCGACCCCGCCCGCATCCTGGCCGCCTGGCGCGAGATCCGCGACGGCGCCGCGGCCCCCCCGCGCGTCCCCCCGCTCTGGGACGGCCGCGCCGCCGAGCGCATCGCCGACGCGCTGCTGCGGAGCTCCTAGCCCGCGCGCAGGGATCGGCGGACGCTGCGGGCGAGCCCACGGGCGTTGCGCACGAAGTGGCGCAGCCAGAGGAATCGCGGCAGGCCGATCACGTCCCTGCGGACGAAGAGCACGTCTCCGTTCGTCCGGGAGAACGGGATGCAGTGGAATCCGAAGGAGCGGATGCGCCGCTTCGCCGCCTCCACCGCCGGGCCGGTCTCCGGGTACAGGAAGTCGTGGAACTCGACGGAGAGCTGGCGGATGCGGGCGAAGTCGGCGCCTTCCATCGCGGCGAAGAGGCCGAGCTCCGACCCCTCGATGTCCACCTTCACGAGGTCGATCTCGCCCAGGTCCGGGAAATGGGCGACGAAATCGCGGAAGCAGAGCTGGCGGACGCTCACGACGGGTGACCCCGCGGTCGCGGGATGCGCGTGGCTCGTGGCGCAGCGGTCGTTCGGCAGGCGAAGGGTGAGGGTGCCGGTCTCGGCTCCGACCGCACAGGCGAGCTTGCGGACGCCGGGGAGCTCGGGGATGAGGGCGAAGAGCGCCGGCACCGGCTCCGCGACGCATACCTTCGCCCCGAAGCGCTGCGCGAGCGCGCGCGTGAACGTGCCGCGATTCCCGCCCAGATCCAGCACGCAGGCTCCGGGGGGGAGCAGGTCGGCGAGGATGGTGTGTTCGCAGATCTGGACGACGGTCATTCGCTCCGAGGAATCTAGCCCGCATTTGCCAACCCGGGTGCCAGCGAGGCGTCGCGACTCGCGGCAGCGAGCCTTGCGGCAGCGCGAGACGACCCGTGCAACACGACATCGAAAGCCCGGCGTGCTATCCGCGTGCGGTGACCCGGGATCTCGCTCGCACGGCCGCCCGCGGCGGGCTCGGTACCTTCGGCGGCAGCATCGTCGGATTCGCCGGGCGCTTCCTGCTGAACGCCGCGCTCGCCCGTCTGATCGCGCCGGAGAGCTTCGGGATCTACGCCGTCGCGCAGGGCATCGCGGGGCTCGCCCTGCTTCCGACGGCCCTCTCCTTCCCCCAGACGATCCTGCAGCTCGACCCCGTTCCAGGCCTGTTCCGCTCGGCGCTGCGTCTGACCTTCTTCAGCCACGCCGGCGCCTTCCTGCTCGTGGGTCTGGCCGCGTTCGTGGGGGGTTCCGTCGAGTCGGCGACGGTCGCCGAGACGGTGCTCGGACTGGGGATCGTCCAGCTCCTCGCCGGTCCCGCCGCCTGCCTCGAGGCTCAGCTGCAGCGCGATCACCGCTACCAGCGCGTCGTCGCGATCCGCCTGCTCGGCCTCGCGGTCTCGATCGGCGCAGCGATCGCGGTCGCACGGGTCTGGCCGGGCCCGTTGGTCCTGGTCGTGCGCGACGCGGTCCCGCTCCTCGTCTCGCTCGCGCTCGCAGCCCATGCGCTGCGAGGCAGCCCGGCGCTGCGAGAGCCGGCGACGCCGGCGGCGCGGCGAAGCGTGCTGCGCCTCGCTCCCCAGCTCTTCGTCAACCGCGCTCTCGAGATCGGGTTCCACACGGCCCACATCCTCGTGCTCGCGGCGTTCGTGGGGGACCGGACCCTGGGCTTCTACGAGCAGGCGCGCTATCTGGCCGGGCTCCCGTCGATGGGCTTCCAGCCGGTGCTGTGGAGCGTCGGTCTGCGCACCTTCCGGGACCTCGCGAACGACCCGACGCGGCAGCGGCGCGCCCTCGCGATCGTCGACTTCCTGCTGCTGCGCTGCGGTCTCGCCTTCGCCGTCGGCCTCGCCGTGGCGCCGGATCTGGCGACCCGCATCGTGCTCGGTCCGAGCTGGGATGGCGCGGCCGAGCTGCTCCCGTCGTTCGTGCCGATGGTCGTCGCGCAACCCCTGGTGCTCTCGCGCCTGACCCTCTTCACGGCGCTCGAGCGCTGGCGACCTCTCCGGCTGGCCCACCTCGGCTCGGCCCTCGGGCTCGGGCTGGTGCTACCGCCCACCTGGTTCCTCGCCGGACCCGAGTGGCTGGGACTCGGCTACTCGGGCGCGATCCTCGGGATGCTGGCCGTGCTCACGGCGAGCTCCGGAGGCCTGTGGGCGGCCTCCCTCGCGCCTGCGCTCCTGGCAGCGCTCGGGGCCACCGGCCTCGGCGTCGCCGTGCGCGCGGCGATCGGGCCCGGGCTCGTCGCGACCGGGCTCGCCGCCGCAGCCGCGCTGGCGGGATTCGCGGGCCTGCTCCTCGCCGTCGAGGGGCGGGCGCTGCGGAGCGAGATCGCGTACTTGAGGGAGGTGGTCCGCGGCGGCTAGTTCCATTTGGCTCCGCTCGGCTTCGCCTCGCTGCGCGCGCCTTCGGCGCTTGCTCCCTTCGGGGCTTGCTCGAGTCGGTCTCCGCGGCCGGGCGGCCGGTCGCGCGCTACCAGGCCGCTCGCAACGCCTCGGCGACGCGCTCCTGCTGCGCGGGGGTGATCTCCGGGAAGATCGGGAGCGAGAGCGTGCGGCGGGCTTCGGACTCGCTGACGGAGAGGTCGGGCGCGTCGTCCGAGCTTCCCGCGTAGCAGGCCTGGCGGTGGCAGGGGATCGGGTAGTGGATGCCCGTCTCGATCCCGCGCTCGGAGAGCGCGGATGCGACCCGGCTGCGGTGCTCGGGGTCGCGGCACTCGATCCGGTAGAGGTGCCAGACGTGCTGGCCGGGGGGCGCCAGCGCCGGGCGGCCGGCCTCGGGCCGCGCGCGGGCGAGGAGCTCGTCGTAGCGCGCCGCGGCGGCCTCGCGCGCGCGGTTCCACTCGGCGAGGCGGCGCAGCTTCACGCGCAGGACGGCGGCCTGCACGGTGTCAAGGCGGCTGTTCGTGCCCAGCTCCAGGTGTTCGTATTTGACGCGCTGCCCGTAGTTCCGCGTGCGGCGAACGCGCGCCGCGAGCTCCTCGTCCTGCGTGGCGACCGCGCCCCCGTCGCCGAAGGCGCCGAGGTTCTTGCCCGGGTAGAAGGAGAAGCAGCCGAGGCGCCCGCGCGTGCCCGTCATGCCGCCGTCGGAGAAGCGCGCGCCGTGGCTCTGGGCCGCGTCCTCCACCACGGGGATGCCGCGGGCGGAGCAGAGCGCGAAGAGGTCGGGGTCGACGGCGCGGCCGCAGAGGTGGACGGGCAGCGCCGCGGCGGGGCGCGCGGCGGGCGGGAGCGCGGCGAGCGCCCGCTCGAGCGTCCCCGCGGTCATGAGCCGGGTCACCGGATCGACGTCGCACCAGGCGATGCGCGCGCCGAGGCGGCTCGCGGCGAGCGCCGTCGCGACGAAGGTATTCGCGGGCACCACGCAGAAGTCGCCCGGGCCGACGCCGACGGCGTCGAGCGCGAGGATCAGGGCCTCGAGCCCGGAGCCGACGCCGACGACGAAGCGGGCGCCGAGGAAGGCCGCGTACTCCTCCTCGAAGCGCGCGGTCTCGGAGCCGAGGACGAAATCGCAACGATCGAGACAGCCGGCCCAAGCGGCCTCCACCTCCGCGCGCAGCGCTCGCGTCTGACGGGGCAGATCGACGAAGGGGATTCGCCGCTCGCGGCTCACGGGCTGGTCTCCCGAAAACCGAGGGCGATCGGCGCGCCGTCCCGGCCGATGCTCGCCTGGAGCGCCTCGAGGACTCGCATCACCGCCAGACCCGTACGGCCGTCCGAGAGGGGCTGCGTGCGGGCGTCCACGCAGTCGAGGAAGTGGGTCGTCTGCTCGCGCAGCGGCTCGACCAGGTGCACCTTCGGGATCAGGACGTCTCCCTCGTGCGTACGCAGCCGGAACTCGCCGAAGCTCTCGTATCCCATGTCGCGCTTCACGGTCTTGTCGTAGAGCGTGAGAGGTGCCGTGACGTCGATGTCGTCCCAGAGCGCCATTCCGGCATCTCCCACCACGGTGATGCGGCGAACCTTGCGCGGGTCGAGCCACGAGACGTGGAGATTCGCGAGGATCTCGTTCGGATAACGCAGGCTCGCGAACACGACGTCCTCGATGCCGCGATTGACCCAGGCATGGCCGCGCGCGCTCACGGATTTCGGGAGCGTACCCAGCAGGTAGCCGAAGATGCTCACGTCGTGCGCGGCGAGGTCCATCGCAGCGTTCACGTCCTCGCGGATGGGGCCGAGGTTCGTCCGTGTCGCGTGCAGGTAGCGGATCGTGCCGAGGGAGCCGTCGAGCATTCGCTGGCGTAGGGCGCGGATTCCCGCATGGAAGAGGAAGACGTGGCCGACCAACAGGATCCGGCGGTGGCGACTCGCCAGCTCGACGAGCTCCGCGCACTGGCTGCTGTCGGAGCAGAACGGCTTCTCGCAGAGCACGTCCTTGCCGTGGTCGAGCGCGGTCGAGACGAGGGCGTGGTGGCTCGCGGGCGGCGTCGACACCACGACGCAGTCGACGTCGTCGGCGCGGGCGAGCGCGAGCCCGTCTTCGCTGGTCTCGATGCCCGGGAACATGCGGCGCATGGCGGCCAGCCGCTCGGGGTCGCGGTCGGCGCAACGCACCACCCGCGAGCGCCCGGTCTGGTTGAAGTTGCGGATGTGGTTCGGCCCCCACTGGCCGCAGCCCACCACCCCGATGCGCTTCACGGGCGTTCCTCCAGCGCCCGGCGGCGCTGGCCGAGGCGATCGAGGCCGAGCGTGCACCACACGATCGGCTTCGCCATGTTCCACCAGTCGACGGCCGTGGCCTTCGAGTAGGCCTTGCCGTCGCTCGGATAGATCTTCGTGACGGGCACCTCGGTCACACGGTACCCGAGCCGGATCGTCGTGAGCAGCAGGTAGATCTCGACCTGGTAGGAGACGCCCTGCCACGGCGCCTCCCAGTCCACGCGCGGGTCGCGCAGGATCTGGCTCCGGTAGGCGCGGAAGCCGTTCGAGCAGTCGGTCATCGGATGCCCGGCGAGCAGCGAGATCGTGCGCGTGAAGGCCCGGATCGCGAGCGCGCGGTGCCAGGGCAGGCGCTCGCTCACGCCGCCCGCCAGGTAGCGGCTCCCCTGCACGTAGTCCGCCTCGCCCGCGAAGATCGGCTGCAGGAGCTGGCGCAGGTTGCGCGGGTCGTCCTTGCCGTTGCTCGCCATCACCGCGACCACCTCGTGGCCCTGCTGGAGGACGTGGCGGTAGAAGGTGCGGATCACCTCGCCGAGGAAGCGGCGACTTCCGTGCTCGAGGATCGTCGCCGGCATGGGCGAAGCGCGCACCTCGTCGAGCGAACCGTCGTGGCTCCCGTCGTCGACGACCACGACCTCGTCCACGAGGTCGCGCACCTCGAGCATGCGCTCGAGCACCGGCCCGATACGACCGGCCTCGTTGAAGCAGGGCAGGAGCAGCGCCGTGCGCGGGTGGCTCACGCGCGCGCCTCGCGCACGATGCCGAGGCCGCGCAGCCGCGCCTCGACCTCGGTGAAGTACTGGCGCACGTCGCCCTGCGCGCCGATCCACTCCGCGTAGCGGCGCACCCCCTCCTCGAGGCCGACCTCGGGCTCCCAGCCGAGCTCGCGCAGCGCCGTCGCGTCGCCGAGCATGTGGCGCGTGTCCATCAGCCGGAAGCGCCCCGGGCAGACGGGCTCGATCTCGCGCCCGTAGGCGCGCGCGAGCCGGCGCGCGAAGTCGGCGATCCCGGTGCTCGTCCCCGAGGCGACGTTCAGCACGCGTCCGTCGGCGCGCGGGTCCTCGAAGGCGATCCGGTTCGCGCGCGCCACGTCGCCGACGAAGACGATGTCGCGCGACTGGCGGCCGTCCTCGTAGACGACCGGGGCGAGCCCGTTCAGGATCTGGGTGGAGAAGATCGAGCAGATCCCCGAGTAGGCGTTGTAGACGCTCTGGCGCGGGCCGAAGGTCAGGAAGTAGCGCAGCGCCACGGAGTGGATGCCGAGGTCGCGGCCGAAGGAGAGCGCGAGGCGCTCCTGGAAGTACTTGGTGGCCGAGTAGGTCCCGTGCGGGCGCGGATCCGAGGACTCCGGGATGGGATGGGCGGCGGCGTCGGCGCCGCAGGCGGGGCAGGGCATCTCCCAGCGCCGCGCCTCCCGCGCGGCGACCGCGCGCGCCTCCGCGTGGAAGGGACCGTGGGCCGCGCATCGGTACCAGCCCTCGCCGTAGATCGCCATGCTGGAGGCGGTGACGAGCCTCGCCACGCGCCCCGAGCGGGCCACGGCCTCGAAGAGGCGAGCCGTCCCGGTGCAGTTGACGTCGGCCATTGCGCTCCACTCGGGGCTGAAGCCGCCATGCACGGCCTGGTGGAAGACGCCCTCGCAGCCTTCGAGGGCGCGAGCCACGGCCGCCGGGTCGCGGATGTCGCCCTCGACGAAGCGGACGTCGCGCGGCACCCAGGCCGGCCGCCCGTGCGGGTGCACGACCGGGTCGAGGTTGTCGAGGATCGCCACCTCGTAGCCGTTCGCGAGCAGCTCGTCCACCAGGTGGCTACCGATCAGCCCCGCGCCGCCGGTGACGAGCACCCTCACGCCGCGGGCCCGCGGCCGGCAGGCAGGGCGATGCTCCGGGGCACGGGGTCCACGCTCCTCGGCCGGGGGCAGGCACGAATAGCAGACGCCGCCCGGCCGGGGCCAGCGCCGCGGTATGCTCGCGCGAGCGCGAGGGGCATCGAGCGTGAGCGAGCCGGCCGCATCCCGGGACTTCGACACCGCCCAGGGCTTCGCGGACTACTTCCGCAGCATCGGAGCGGGCTCGCGCTACACGACCGAGCAGTTCCTGGACTTCTTCCGGCCGCTCGATCCCGAGTCCTTCCGGGGCCGGCGCGTCGTGGAGCTCGGCTTCGGCCACGGCTCGTTCCTCTGGCACTGGGGGCGCGTCGGGCCGGCCCGGCTGGCGGGCGTCGACCTCGGCGACGCCGTGGACACGGCGCGGGCCAAGCTCGCCCACCTGACGGAGGGTGTCCTCGACCTGCGCCGGGGCGACCTCACGACCGCCGACCTCGGCCCCCACGACCTCGCCTACTGCATCGGCGTGATCCACCACCTGCGGGACCCCCGGCAGGGATTCCTGGCCCTGCTGCGCCACACGGCCCCCGGAGGCTGCTTCCACGGCTGGGTCTACGCGCGCGAGGGCAACGGGTTCGCGCTGCGGGTGGTCGACGCGGTCCGGCGCGCCGGCGCGAGGCTCCCCTGGTGGGCGACGAAGTGGGGCTCGGGGCTCGCGATCGGGTCGGCGCTCTGGGCCTGGTCGAAGCTGCTCCGCCGGCTGCCCGGCGGCCTCGCCGAGCGACTTCCGGCGGGAGCCTACTGCCGGAGCCTCGGCCCGCGAGACTTCGCGTTCTTCCACTTCCTCGCGACCGACTTCCTGGTCGCCCGCCACACGGTCTACCTCGACCGGCCGACCCTCGACGCCTGGCTGCGCCACCCGGACGTCGACCCGGGCTCCGTCTACCTGATCCACCGCAACGGCAACTCGTGGACCTTCGGAGGCCGCCGGCGTGCGGGAGCGGGGTGAGCCCGCCCAGCTTCGCCGTCCCGCGCGCCGCATGGTAGGATCAGCGGGAGATCGCGGGGGGCGCGATCGCAGGGCATCTCCGGGGCGACGTTGAGCTGCTCGATCCTCGGCATCTCCGCCTTCTACCACGACTCCGCCGCCGCGCTGGTGATCGACGGTCGGATCGTGGCGGCGGCGCAGGAGGAACGCTGGAGCCGCGAGAAGCACGACGCGGGCTTCCCGGCGCGCGCCATCGCGTACTGTCTCGAGGCGGGAGGCCTCGATGCCGGCCAGCTCGACTACGTCGGCTTCTACGACAAGCCGCTGCTCACCTACGGGCGCCTGCTCGAGACCTACCTGGCCTACGCGCCGCGCGGCTTCCGCTCCTTCCTGCACGCGATGCCGCTCTGGCTGGGCCAGAAGCTCCACCTCCCGCGCGAGCTCGACCGGGGGCTCGGCCGCGCCTACCGGAAGCGCTACGTCTTCTGCGAGCACCACGAGTCCCACGCGGCCAGCGCGTTCTTCCCTTCGCCCTTCGAGGAAGCCGCGATCCTGACGCTCGACGGCGTCGGCGAGTGGGCCACCGCCAGCATCGGCATGGGCCGCGGCAACCGGATCGAGCTCTCCCACCAGCTCCGCTTTCCGCATTCGCTCGGTCTCCTGTACTCGGCGTTCACGTACTACTGCGGCTTCGAGGTCAACTCGGGCGAATACAAGCTGATGGGGCTCGCGCCCTACGGCGAACCCGCCTACAGCGGCCTGATCCTCGAGAAGCTCCTCGACCTCAAGGCCGACGGCTCGTTCCGCATGGACCTGTCGTACTTCAACTACTGCCAGGGCCTGACCATGACGGGCCCGAAGTTCCACGAGCTCTTCGGAGGCCCGCCTCGCGAGCCCGGGTCGCGGCTCGAGCAGCGGCACATGGACATCGCCGCCTCGATCCAGAAGGTCGCCGAGGAGATCATGCTGCGCGCCGCGCGCCACGTGCACGGGCGGACGGGGAGCCGGAACCTCTGCCTGGCCGGGGGCGTGGCCCTGAACTGCGTCGGCAACGGCCGGATCCTCCGCGAGGGCCCCTTCGAGCGCGTCTGGATCCAGCCGGCCGCGGGCGACGCCGGCGGGGCGCTCGGCGTCGCGCTGCTGATCTGGCACCAGCTCCTCGGCAACGAGCGGAAGGCCGCCCCGGGCGACCGGCAGCTCGGCTCGCAGCTCGGGATCGAGTACGGCGACGAGGAGATCGCCGGCTTCCTGGCGGGCGTCGATGCGGCCGCCGAGCGCATCGACGACGACGACGCCCTGTGCGAGCGCATCGCCGAGGCGATCGCGGCGGGCAAGGTCGTCGGATGGTTCCAGGGGCGGATGGAGTTCGGGCCGCGCGCGCTCGGCGCGCGCAGCATCCTGGCCGACGCGCGGTCGCCCGAGATGCAGTCCAGGATCAACCTGAAGGTGAAGTTCCGAGAGGGCTTCCGGCCCTTCGCGCCGGTCGTGCTGGCGGAGCACGCGCACGAGTACTTCGAGCTCGACCGCGACCAGGAGAGCCCCTACATGCTCCTCGTCGCGCCCGTCCGCGACGCGAAGCGCGTCCCGATCGCGCCGGAGCTCCGCGAGGCGCGGGGGATCGACAAGCTCAAGCAGCCGCGCTCGCTGATCCCCGCGGTGACGCACGTCGACCATTCGGCGCGGATGCAGACCGTCGACCCCGTGCGGCACGGACTGCTCCGCAGGCTGCTGCTGCGCTTCCAGGCCCGGACGGGCTGCCCGGTGCTGGTCAACACGAGCTTCAATCTCGGCTGGGAACCGATCGTGTGCTCCCCGGCCGACGCCTTCCGCACCTTCATGGCCTCGGAGATCGACGTCCTGTGCATGGGGCACTTCGTCCTCGACAAGGCGGCGCAGCGCGCCTCGCGTGCGTCCGCGGCCGCCGCGGGCTCGGAGGTCTTCGCGGAGCTCTTGCAGAGCCCGTGCTGCGGCGCGCGGCTCGAGCGTCGGGAAGGCGGCCTTCGCTGCGGCGACTGCTCGCACACGTTCCCGATCACGGACGGGATCCCGCAGCTCTTCTGGCCCCACGACGAGATCGGCGCCCCGGGCGACGTGACCGAGCGCGTGAAGGCCTTCTACGAGGAGGCGCCCTTCCCGAACTACAACGACCACGACTCGGTGCGGACCTTGATCGAGAAGTCGCGGCGCGGGCTCTACGCGCGCCGGCTCGACGAGGCGATCCCCTACAACAGCCGCGTGCTGGAGGTCGGCTGTGGCACCGGTCAGCTCGCGAACTTCCTGGGCGTCTCGTGCCGTCAGGTCGTCGGGACCGACCTCTGCCTCAACTCCCTGCGCCTCGGCGAGGCGTTCCGCGCGCAGCAGGGCCTCGCACGCGTGCGCTTCGTGCAGATGAACCTGTTCCGGCCGGCGCTCTTGCGCGAGGCCTTCGACGTGATCCTCTGCAACGGCGTCCTGCACCACACGGGGGATCCGCGGCGCGGGTTCCAGGCGCTGCTCCCGCTGCTCCGACCCGGCGGACACATCGTGATCGGTCTCTACAACACCTGGGGGCGCCTGCTCACCGACCTGCGCCGGCAGGTCTTCCAGCTCACCCGAGGCAAGGCGCAGTGGATCGACCCCGTGCTGCGCAGTGAGGGCCTGAGCGCCGAGCGGCGGCGCGCCTGGTTCGCCGACCAGTACCGCCACCCCCACGAATCGAAGCACTCGTTCGGCGAGGTGCTGAGCTGGTTCGACGCCGAAGGGATCGACTTCGTGCGCGGGATCCCCGCGCTCCGCGTCGAAGACGACGGGCTCGCCGGGGCGAGCCTCTTCGAGGCGCAGCGGCGCGGATCGGCCCTGGACCACTGGCTGGTGCAGGCGAGCGAGGTGTTCGCCGCCGGACAGCGGGAGGGCGGGTTCTTCGTGATGATCGGGCGCAAGCCGGAGCACCCGGCGAGCGAGTAGGGGGGAGGGGCGAGACATGGCGCTGATCGAGCTGCGGTTGCACCCGTCCGAGCGGGAGCTCCGTGGGTTCGGAGCGATCCTGCTCGGGGTCTTCGGGCTCCTCGGCGCCGTGGTGCTCTGGCGCACCGGCTCGACCCCCGCCGCCGCGGCGCTAGGGGCGATCGGCGGCGCGCTGTGCCTCGCCTTCTACGCCGTCCCGACGCTGCGGCTCCCCATCTACCGGGCGTGGATGCGGCTCGTCTACCCGATCGGCTGGGTCGTCTCCCACCTGGTGCTCGCGGCGGTATTCTACCTGGCGATCCTGCCGCTCGGGATCCTGCTGCGGCTGCTGCGTTACGACCCGATGCGACGGCGCTTCGAGCCCGCCACGGAGAGCTACTGGGAGCCGCACGACCCGGCCGCGAGCCCGGATCGCTACTTCCGACACTACTGACGCCACGGGACGGGAGATCGATGCAGACGAAGCGCGATTCCGAGGGGACACCGCCGGTGGCGGAGGCCGAGGCCTTCGCCCGCCTCGCCGAGCAGCCGAAGCGCGGGATCCTGCGCGAGTACCTGGGCTTCCTGCGCCACACCGGGAAGTGGTGGCTGCTCCCGGTCCTGGGCATGCTCGCCCTGGCGGGAGCGCTCGTCGTGCTCGGCGGCACGAGCGCGGCGCCCTTCCTCTATGCCCTCTTCTGATCCGGGGCCGCGGGCGGGCGGAGGCGGTCTTCCGCTCGGGCGCCGCAAGCGCCTGCTCTTCGTCGGCGTCACCGCGGCGGCGCTGCTCGTCGGCCTCGAGGCGATCCTCCAGCTCGCCTACCGGGCGCGGGTCGGGACCTTCCTCTTCCAGCGCAACATGCTCCCGATGCTGGAGCCGAGCCCGACGAGCTGCTGGTGGAACAAGCCGAACCTCGAGCTCGACCACCGCACGAGCGAGTTCGCCGTCCACGTCTACACCAACGCGCAGGGCTTCCGCTCGGACGCAGCGCGCCACTCCACCCCCTACGAGAAGGCTCCGGGCGTGCTGCGGATCCTCTTCCTCGGGCCCTCCCTGACCTTCGCCTGGGGCGTGGAGTACGAGGAGGCGTACCCGACGCGCATCGGCGAGGCGTTGCGCCAGCGCGGCCACGCCGTCGAGGTGATCAACGCCGGGGTTCCCGGCCATCCGACGGGCCACCAGCTGTGCTGGCTGCGCGCGGAGGGATTCCGCTACCAGCCCGACGCGATCGTGGCCGTCAACTACGGTGCCGTGGGCGGGATCTCCACCGAGTGCCCGGTCCAGCTCGACTGCCCGGTGATCCGTGACGGTCTCCTCTATACCCGACCCCCGACGCTCTTCCTGCGCGCCGTCGCGTTCGCGCGCAACCTCGGCCTGGTCTTCTACGGCTATCCGCTCTACGCGCGGCTCCTGCCCGCGCCTGCCGCACCGGTGCGCGGAACCGGCGAGGAGCTCTACGGCCCCGAGGCGCGGGGCGACCCGGAGGCGGATCCGGACCGGCTCGCGGAGCGCTACCGCCGCTACGTCGAGGCCGTGCGCGGCGCCGTGGGCCGGGAGCTGCCCGTCCTCCTGGTGCACATCCCGCATGCCTACGTGGTCCACTCCGAGGACCTCGGGCGCTGGCGCCACCTCGGCGTCCGCGACGCCGCCGCGCCCCGACTCGAGGCGGCGGAGCGGGTGGCGTGGCTGCAGGAGCGGGGCGTCCCGATCGTCGACGCGACGCCGCGGCTCGCGGAGGGCGCGGCGGCCGAGCGCATGTACTACTGGCTCGACATCCACCTGACGGCGGCTGGGAACACCGCGGTCGCCGAGGTGCTGCTGCCGCTCGTCGAGTCGGCGCTCCTGTCCGACGGGATGCCGCCGCACCCGCCGGGCGGACTCGCTCCGCCGAGGTGAGCAGCATGTCCGGCAGCACTCAGCTCGGGCTCTCGCGCGCGAAGATCGCCGGGTTCGTACTCGTCACCCTGGCAGCCCTGTTCGGGCTCTCGCTCGCCATCGACCGGGCGATCGGCCTCGTGGGCTTCCCCGGCGAAGCGCGCCTGGCGCCGCCTCCCCACTACGAAGCGAGGATCGAGAACGCCGAGTTCCGGTACACGCTCAGGACGAACGATCGGGGTATCCGCTACCGGGAGATCCCGCTCGAGAAGCCCTCGGGGGTCGCGAGGGTCGTGGTGCTGGGCGATTCCGCGACGGCCGGCGACGGCGTCGTCGACGAGGATCGCTGGACCGATCGGGTCGAGAAGCTCTTCCACGAGGCGCAGGGGCTCGACGTCGAGATGATCAACTGCGCGGAGAGTGGCACGCGCCCGCTGAACTACGGGGAGATGCTGTTCTACACCTGCATGGACTATCGCCCGGACGCCGTCCTCGTCGCCCTCCACATCAACGACGTGCACGACACCTCCGAGGACGACGATCCTTCCCGGATGTTCCCCGAGACGGGGACCCGGCGGGGCACGCTACTGCGCCAGGCGGTCTACCTGCTGTGGCCCCACTTCTACGTCCTGCTGCGCAACGCCCTCGGCCACGACCTCGGAGGCGCCGACTTCCTCGAGAGGGTGGAGGCGGAGGCCCGGAGCCGCGGCCTCGACGACGCGACGTTGCGGACCTGGCGCGAGCTGGTCCCGGACTCGCTCCTCGCGGAGGTCGCCGAACATCGGGTCAACGGGACGATCCTGACCTACCCGCTCGTCCGCACGCGCTACTACCGGGACTCCCTCGATCTCGACTCGTCTGCGGCGCGAAGGAAGTTCCAGGTGGTGCTCGCGATCCTGGAGACCCTGCGGGCACGCTGCGCGGAGCGCAGCATCGAGGTGGCGGTGGTGCTCCTCCCCTCGGTCTACCAGTACGATCCGCGGTCCGTCGAGCGCCTGGAGGCGAAGCTCTTCGCGGCCATGGGCGCGCCGATGCGTCCGGAGTGGCTCGCGGAACCCACGCAGATCGAGCGCGAGCTCGCGCAGTGGGCAGCACGAGCCGGCGTTCCGTTCCTGAACGTGGCGCCGGCGTTCCGGCAGGCCGTGCGGGACTCCGATCGCCCGCTCAACTTCGCGCTCGACTCGCATTGGAATGCCGACGGAAACGCCGTCGCGGCCCGCGAGATCCAGGCCTGGCTCGCCTCGGGGCCGATCCTGGGCCTGCGGGTGGACGCCCGCCGCTACTTCCGGAGGTAGTAGGGCCCAATCGCCATGCCGGCGAGGCCGGTCGAGTAGAAGAGGGCGACCGCCGTGCGCGGGTTCGCGATGATCGGCTGGCCCTGCACGTTCATCGAGGTGTTGAGCACCATCGGCACGCCCGTCCGGCGCGCGAACTCCTCGATCATGCGGTGATAGAGCGGGCTCTCCCCGCGGCCGACCGTCTGGACGCGGGCGGTTCCGTCCACGTGGGTGATCGCCGGCACCTCGCCCCGCTTCTCCTCCCGGACGTCGAAGGTGAGGGTCATGTAGGGGCTGCGGACCGCGTCGGCGAAGTACTCCGCCGCGCGCTCCTCGAGGCAGGAGGGGGCGAAGGGCCGGAACCCCTCGCGGAACTTGACCGCGAAGTTCACGCGGTCCTTCATGCCGGCGCGGCGCGGATCGGCGAGGATGCTGCGCGCGCCGAGCGCGCGCGGGCCGAACTCCATGCCGCCCTGGAACCAGCCGACGATGTGCCCCAGGGAGAGGTCTTCGGCCACCGCCGCGCAGACGTCGTCCGGGCGCTCGAAGCGCACCGAGCAGCGCTCGAAGACCTTCTCGATCTCGTCGTCCGAGAAGCTCGGCCCCCAGTAGCAGTTCCCGATCGGCTCGGGCCGGATCCCCTGCTTCTCGAGCGAGAGGAAGGCCGCGGCGCCGAGCGAGAGCCCCGCGTCAGTGGTGTGCGGCGGCACGAAGACCGTATCGAAGCGGCGGGTCTCGCGGATGCGCTTGTTCATGACGCAGTTCAGCGACACGCCTCCCGCGAGGCAGAGGTGGCGGCTCTCGCTCCGCGCCGCCGCGTGGCGCAGCAGGTTCAGCACCGCCTCCTCGAGCGCGAGCTGCGCGCTCGCGGCGACGTCCATGTGGTACTGCGTGATCTTCTCCCCGGAGACGCGGTGCGGCTTCGGGAGCGGGAGCGGGGCGAAGAGCGCCTCCTGCTTCGACGGGGCGGGGAGCTCGGGGCGCACCGCGGAGCGGACGAAGGCGGGATTGAGCCGATAGGCCTCCCCCTCCGGGCGTAGGATCTCCGAGAGGTCGTAGCGGGGCTCGCCGTAGGAGGCGAGGCCCATCATCTTGTACTCCTCGTCGTCCTTCCCGAAGCCGAGGTACTGGGTCAGCATCGAGTAGAAGACGCCGAGCGAGTTCGGCTTGCCGATCCGGAGCACCTGCGAGATCTCCTGCCCGCGCGCGTGGAAGAGCGCCGTGCAGGTGCGGTCGCCCGAGAAGTCCATGGTCAGGACGAGCGCGTCCGGGAGCCCCGAGTAGTAGTAGGTCGAGGCCGCGTGGCAGTGGTGGTGGTCGAAGAGGCGCACCTCGGGGGCGTGCCCGAAGTGGAACTCGAGGTAGTCGCGCAGGATGGCCTCGAAGTTCTGGTACGTGATCCCGGGGAAGCCCACCGCGGCGACGTCGCGGATCCCGATCCCGGCCCGGGCCAGGCAGTACTCGATCGCCTTCTTCGGCAGGTGTCCGTTGGCGTGCTTGATCCCGAGCAGCCGCTCCTCCTCGGCAGCGGCCACGATGCGGCCGTCGTGGAGCAGGCAGGCCGCGCCGTCCTGATTTCCCGCCAGGACGCCGCCGCTGATGCCGAGCACGTGCATGCAGCCTCCCCGTCGCCCCAAGGGCCCGGGATCACTATCATGCCGCGAGGCGCGGAGGTCGGGAAGGGCCATGCGGGGCGAGATCGCCGGCGAGATGTCCGACGCCGAAGACCGCGGTGCAGCGGAGGACACCAGCGAGGCGGCCCCGCTCGAGCTCTCGGTGGTGATCCCCTGCCTGAACGAGGCCGATACGATCGGGACCTGCGTCGAGAAGGCGATGCGAGCCCTCCGGGAGGCCGGCATCGCCGGCGAGGTCGTGGTCGGCGACAACGGCAGCACGGACGGATCGCGAGAGATCGCAGCGCGGCTCGGAGCGCGGGTGATCCCCGTGCCGAAACGGGGCTACGGCAACGCCCTGCTGGGCGGCATCGCGGCGGCCCGCGGCCGCTTCGTCTTGATGGGCGATGCCGACGACAGCTACGACTTCCTCGAGATTCCGAAGTTCCTCGTGAAGCTTCGCGAGGGCTTCGACCTCGTCCAGGGCTGCCGCCTGCCGTCCGGCGGGGGGACGATCCGCCCCGGGGCGATGCCCTTCTTGCACCGCTACTGGGGCAATCCGATGTTTTCTAGGATGGCCCGGTCGTGGTTCGCTGCGCCGATCCACGACGTCTACTGCGGGATGCGCGCGTTCACGAAGCAGTGGTACGAGCGGCTGGATCAACGCTGCACGGGAATGGAGTTCGCCACCGAGATGATCATCAAGTCGAGCCTCTTCGGCGCCCGCATCGCCGAGGTGCCGATCACGCTGCATCCGGATGGACGGAGGGTGCGGGTGCCGCACCTCCGCACCTTCCGGGACGGATGGCGCACGCTGCGCTTCTTCCTGATGTACTCGCCGCGCTGGCTGTACCTGGTCCCGGGGACGCTGCTCGTCCTGCTGGGGCTCGCGGGCTATGCCCTCGCGATGCCCGGGGTGACCATCGGCGGCGTGACCTTCGACGCCCATACGCTGGTTGCCTCGAGCCTCGCGATCCTCTGCGGCTACCAGACGTTGCTCTTCGCGGTGTTCACGACGACGTTCGCCACGAACGAAGGGCTCCGTCCTCCGACCCGCGGCTACCATGCGTTCTACCGCGTCGTGAACCTGGAACGCGGGCTCCTCGTCTCCGCGGTGGCCCTCGTCGTGGGGTTCGCCGCCCTGCTCGTGGCGGTCAACAAGTGGCGGCTGCTGGGGTATGCGCGGCTCGACTACGCGGAGACCATGCGCTGGGTCGTTCCGGGCGTTCTCCTCACCGCGCTCGGCTGGCAGACGCTGCTCTCCAGCTTCTTCGTGAGCATCCTCGGAATGAGCCGGAAGTAGGCCGCTTGTCCCGTTCCTTCGATGAAGTCGCAGGCAGCTACGAAGAGGAGCTGCGGCGCGGGATCGCGGTGTCGGGCGAAAGCCGCGACTTCTTCGCCCGCGGTCGCGTCGAACACCTCGCCCAGCGGCTTCGGGAGCTGTGCATCGTCGTAGACTCCGTGCTCGACTTCGGCTGCGGCACGGGCGAAACCTGCCCGATGCTGCGCGAGCGGCTGGGCGCGCGGCAAGTCGTCGGAACCGATGTCTCCGAGGAATCGCTCGCGGCCGCGCGCGCGAATCACGCCACCCGCGACCTCGAGTTCTTGTCCGATCCGGACCTCCCGTCGGGCGCCCGCTTCGACCTCGTCTACTCCAACGGGACCTTCCACCACATTCCGCTCGCGGAACGTGGGGCGGTCGTGCGCCGCATCCGAGCCTGGCTGCGCCCGGGAGGCGTCTTCGCGCTGTTCGAGAACAACCCCTGGAACCCGGGCACGCGCCTCGTCATGAGCCGGATCCCGTTCGATCGCGACGCGATCGTCGTGAGCGCTCCAGAGGCGAGACGACTCGTCCAATCCAACGGCTTTCAAGTCGTGGGAACCGATTTCCTCTTCGTCTTCCCGCGCGCACTGCGCTGGCTGCGACGCCTGGAGGACAGGCTCACGCCCTACCCGATCGGTGCGCAGTACCTGGTGCTGGGCCGTCGCTGAGATCGGCTCAAGGAGCGTCCGTTACCGGCGCAAACGCGCCCTGCTCGGAGAGGAAGGCCAGGATCTGGTCAGCCGCGAGCCCGTAGCCGCGTGGGGTGAAGTGGCGGTCGACCCGGAAGTACAGGGGCGCGGGATCCCGAGCAGCCTCGGCGAGCGCGGGGAGGAGGTCGAAGCAAGGGATGTCCTCCCGCTCGCACCAGGAAAGGATGCGTTGGTCGGGGGCGGCCGCGTCGTAGACGCGTCCGGTGAGCTCGGCACCGTTCTCGACCTGGAGCTTGTTCGGGATCACCACGACGAGGAGGCGGCGGCCGTGCGCCTCGGCGAGGTCGCGCATGCGGGCGATCTCGCCGAGGATGCGCTCGAAGAGCGCCGCCTGCTCCGGCGTCTGCTCGCGCAGGAAGATGTAGCTCCCGCCGGTGTCGTAGAGGGTGATCCCGAGCCAGCGACCGACGGTGAGCGCGAGGCCGACGAAGCGGGGCGACTGCGAGACC
>CAZUYC010000051.1:0-33276 GCA_964624475.1 uncultured Spirochaetales bacterium
GCGCTCACCCGGCTCGACGCCGAGGAGACGGCCATGGACCTGGCCGATTCGCTCCGCGCCACAGAGGATGCGCTCGTGAGCGGTTCGGGAGCCGCGGCGACGCGCCGGGCGCAGACGGAGATCCAGATCACGATCGCACAACTCGAGGACCTGGCGCGCCTGTTGCGGAAGGGTGCGAGCCAGCGGGAGGTGCAAGAGCGATTCCAGACGCTCCAGGTGCAGCGCCGGCGTCTCGCCGCGCTCGGCGCGGCGCCCGCGAAAGCCACGGTGCCGAAGGAGATCGTGGAGGCGGCCGCTGGCCACTGGGCGGCGCTCGCCGCCTACGTGGCGAGCCCGCGCTGAGCGGGCGTTCTCGCGCCCTCGCGCGGACGGCCCCAACCGGAGGACGACATGCTGGACGTTCGGATCGACGGCGGGACCCTGGTCGACGGAACGGCGGCGCCCGGCCGCGCCGGGAGCCTCGGCATCCGTGCGGGGAAGCTCGCCGCGATCGGCCGCGTCGACGAGCCGGCGCGTCACACGATCGACGCGACCGGCCGGGTGGTCGCGCCCGGCTTCGTCGACATCCACACGCACTACGATGCGCAGGTCTTCTGGGACCCGATGCTCTCGCCGTCCTCCTATCACGGCGTCACGACCGTGGTCGGCGGCAACTGCGGCTTCTCGATCGCACCGCTCACCCCCGAGGCGGGCGCGTATCTCATGCCGATGCTCGCGCGCGTCGAGGGCATGCCGATCGAGAGCCTGCGCCGGGGCGTCCCCTGGGACTGGCGCAGCTTCGGCGATTATCTCGACCGGCTCGAGGGACGCCTGGCGCTGAACGCTGGCTTCCTGGTCGGCCACTGCGCGCTGCGCCGCGTCGTGATGGGCGAGCGCGCCGTCGGCCACGAGGCCACGCCCGGGGAGCTCGCGGCGATGATCGAGCTCCTGCGCGCGTCGATCCGCGAGGGAGGCCTCGGCTTCTCGACCTCGACCGCCGCCACCCACAACGACGGCGACGGCGAGCCCGTGCCGTCCCGCCACGCGAGCCGAGACGAGCTCGTCGCGCTGGCGCGCGCGATCCGGGACCTCCCGGGCACCTGCCTCGAGATGATCCCGGGCGTGGGACTCTGGAGCGAGCGCGAGAAGCAGATGATGACGGACATGTCGCTCGCGGCGAACCGCCCGCTCAACTGGAATCTGCTCGCGCCCAACTCGCTGAACCCGGGCTTCGCGGAGCACCAGCTCGGCGCCTCCGACTACGCGGCCGAGCGCGGCGCGGTGGTCGTGGCGCTGACGCCGCCCGCGCCGCCCACCGTGCGGATCAACCTCGCGACGGGCTTCGTCTTCGACGCCCTCCCGGGCTGGGCCGATCTCTTCAAGCAGGGGATCGAGGAGCGCAAGCGGCGGCTCGGCGATCCGGCCACCCGCCGCAAGCTGGACGAGGGGGCCCACTCCGAGGCCGCGGGCCTGCTGCGCGGGCTCGCTCGCTGGGAGAACCTGATCGTCGACCAGGTCGACCGCCCCGAGAACGCGGCGTTGCGCGGGCGCAAGATCGGCGAGATCGCGCGGGAGCGCGGCCAGGCGCCCTTCGACTGCCTCCTCGACCTCGCGATCTCCGAGGACCTCAGGACCTCCTTCATGCCGGCGGCGATCGGCGACGACGAGGCGAGCTGGCGCATCCGGGCGAAGACCTGGCGCGACCCGCGCGCGGTGGTCGGCGCCTCCGACGCGGGCGCCCACCTCGACATGATCGACACCTTCGCGTTCTCGACCGTGCTGCTCGGCAACGCGCGCGAGCGCGACCTCGTGTCCGTGGAAGAGGCGGTGCGCTTCCTGACCGACGTACCCGCGCGCCTCTACGGCCTGCGCGAGCGCGGGCGCCTCGCGCCCGGATGGCGCGCCGACGTCGTCGTCTTCGACCCGGAACGCGTCGCGAGCGGGCCCGTCCATCTCCGCCACGACCTCCCGAGCGGCGCCGGGCGCCTCTACGCCGAGGCGCTCGGCATCGATCACGTGCTCGTGAACGGCGTCCCGATCCTGCGCGAGGGCAAGGAGACCGGCGCCCGCCCCGGCACGATCCTCCGCTCCGGCCGCGACACCGAATCCGTCGAGGTCCCGGGCGGCCGCAAGGCGGCGTGAGCGGCCGCGCAGCGAGGCGCTACGGCTTCTGCGTCCACCCCTCGTCCGCAAGCTGCCAGCCGCCGCCCAGGGCGCGGTAGAGGGTCACGACGGTGAGGAGCTGGTCCCGCTGGATCTGGGCGAGCGCGATCTCCGCCGGGAAGAGCTGCTGCTGCGCCTCCAGCACTTCGAAGTAGCTCGAGAGGCCGTGGTCGTAACGCAGGAGCGAGAGCCGCACGGAGTCCTGGTACGCGCGCACGGAGCGCTCCTGGGCGGCGCGGGCCTCGGCGAAACGCGACTGCGCCGTGAGCGCGTTCGAGACCTCCGCGAACGCGGTGATCACGCTCTGCTCGTACCGGGCCTTCGTCTCCTCCCAGAACGCCACCTGGGCGCGGTACTGCTCGAGGAGCTCGAAGCCCTGGAAGAGAGGGCCCGCGGCGTTTCCGACGACGTTCCAGAGGCTGAAGCCCTGCTTCACGATGTCCTTGAGCTCGGTGCTCTGGCCGCCGTAGAGGGCGGTGAGGCCGATCTGCGGGAAAAAGCTGGCGATCGCGACCCCCACCTGGGCGTTCGCGCTCGCGATCGCGTGCTCGGCCTCGAGCACGTCCGGCCGCCGCTCGAGCAGCGCCGACGGCAGGCCCGGCGGCGTGGCCGGCGGGGTCGCGCGCTCGACCAGCGGCGTGCCGCGCGGGACCTCGCCCGGATCGCGCCCGAGCAGCACGCGGATCGCGTTCTCCTGGACCAGGATGCGCAGCTCGACGTCCGGGATCCGGGCCAGCGTATCCGCCAGCGCGGCCTCGGCGCGCGCCACCTGGAGCTGGTTGCCGACGCCGCCCTGGTAGCGGCGGGTGAAGAGCTCGAGCGTCGCCTCGAAGTTCCTCGCGGTCTCGCGGGCGATCTCGAGCTCCCGGTCGAGCTCGAGCAGCGTCAGGTAGGCCTCTGCGACGCCGGTCACGAGGGAGAGCAGCACGCCGCGGCGGAACTCCTCGGTGGCGAGGAGCGCTTGCTGGGCGGCCTCGCTCGAGCGGCGGATCCGGCCCCAGACGTCGATCTCCCAGGCCAGCGCGAAGGCACCGTAGAAGAAGGAGAAGGTCTGCGAGGGCTGTTGAAGGAACCGGGGGTCTCGCTGCCGCCCCCCGCTCCCCTGATACTCGATCCGGGGATAGAAGGGCGACTGCGCCACGCCCACGATCGCCTTCGCCTGCTCCACGCGATGGACGGCGATCTGGAGGTCGTAGTTCGCGTTCAAGGCCTCGAGGATGAGCTGCTGGAGGACGGGGTCCTCGAAGACCTCCCACCAGGGAAGATCGGCGAGCGACGCCGCCTCGACCGGGTCCACGTGACCGCGATGGTCCTCCGGCGGCGCCACGGGCGGGCGGACGTAGTTCGGGCCGACGGCGCAGGCGGAGCCGAGGATCAGGCAGAGCAGCCCCGCGACGACCGGGCGCCTGCGCATCAGGACCCGCCCCCGACGGCGGGCGCCCCGGCCGCGCCCGGGTGCGCGACCTCCGTCGCGCCCCTGCGTCCGGTGACCCGCTCCACGACGACGTAGAGCACGGGCACGAGGAAGATCCCGAGCATCGTCGCGACCAGCATGCCCATGATCACGGCCGTGCCGAGCTGCTGGCGCGAGACGGCACCCGCCCCGCTCGCGATGGCGAGCGGCACGCAGCCGAGGATGAAGGCGAAGGAGGTCATCAGGATCGGCCGCAGGCGGAGCTTCGCCCCGGCCAGCGCCGCCTCGACGAGGGGCTTGCCGGACTCGTGCTCGACCTTCGCGAACTCGACGATCAGGATCGCGTTCTTCGCCGCGAGCCCGATCAGCATCACGAGGCCGATCTGTCCGAAGACGTTCAGCTCGAAGCCGCGCGCGAGGAGGCCGAGGAAGGCGCCGAAGACGGCGAGCGGCGTCCCGAGCAGCACGCTCCACGGCAGCGACCAGCTCTCGTACTGCGCGGCGAGGATCAAAAAGACCATCAGCACCGCGAGCGCGAAGACCGCGCCTGCGCCGGCGGCGCGGCTCTCCTGGTAGGACATCGCGTTCCAGGCCGTGCTCATCTCCGGCGGCAGCACGTCGCGCGCGACCTCCTCGAGCGCAGCCATCGCCTGGCCGGAGCTGTAGCCGGGCGCCGGGGAGCCGGTGACCTCCGCGGCGCGGTAGAGGTTGAAGCGCAGCGTGAACTCGGGGCCGGTGACGTCCTTCGCCGACACGAGCGTCGAGAGCGGCAGCATGTCGCCGCCCGCGTTCTTCACGTAGAAGAGCCCGATGTCCTCGGCGCGGCGGCGGAACTCGGGCTCCGCCTGCAGGAAGACCTTCCACTGCCGGCCGAAGCGGTTGAAGTCGTTCACGTAGGCCCCGCCCATGAAGGCCTGGAGCGTGGTGTAGATCGAGCCGAGCTCCACGCCCTGCTTGAGCGCCTTGTCGCGGTCCACCTCGGCGAACACCTGCGGGACCTCCGCGCGGAAGGGGCTGAACGCCCCCTGGATCTCCGGGCGCTGGCGCGCCGCCTCGAGGAAGCGCTGGAGGTTCTCGGCGAGGAACTCGACGGATCCGCCGCTGCGGTCCTGGAGCATCAGCGAGAAGCCGCCGCCCGTCCCGATGCCCGGGATCGCGGGGGGCAGGAACGCGAAGACCTGCGCACCGGGGATCTCGGCGAAGCGGCGGTTCAGGTCCCGCACGATCGCGCGAAAATCGGTCTCGGCGCTGTGTCGTTCGTGCCACGGGTCGAGCGAGACGAAGAAGAAGGCGGTGTAGGTGGCGGAGATCTGCGAAATCAGGCTGTAGCCCGCGACGGTGTTGTAGTCGCCGACGCCGGGGGCTTCCGCGAGGATCGCCTCGACCTGCTTGCACACCGCGTCCGTGCGCTCCATCGAGGCCGCATCGGGGAGCTGCACGTTCACGAACATGTAGCCCTGGTCCTCGTCGGGCACGAAGCCGCCCGGCAGGCGCCAGCCGAGGAACGCGGCGCCAGCGGTGAGCGCGACGAGACCGACCAGGGTCCTCCCGGCCTTGCGCACGCAGACGCCCGTTCCCCCGACGTAGCCCTCCGTCGCGCGGTCGAAGGCCCGGTTGAAGGCCGCGAAGAAGCGCGCGAGCGGTCCCCGCGACTCGCCGGCCGGCCGGAGCAGCAGGGCGGAGAGGGCCGGCGAGAGCGTGAGCGCGTTGATCGCCGAGATCAGCACCGAGATCGCGATCGTGAGCGCGAACTGCTGGTACATGCGACCGGTGATGCCCGGCACGAAGGCCACCGGGATGAAGACCGACGAGAGCACGAGTGCGATGGCGACCACGGGGCCCGCCACCTCCTGCATCGCCTTCACCGTGGCGTCGCGCGGCGTCATCCCGTGCTCGATGTGGTGCATCACCGCCTCGACCACGACGATCGCGTCGTCCACCACGAGGCCGATCGCGAGGACGAGGCCGAAGAGCGAGAGCGTGTTGATCGAGAAGCCGAGCAGCGGGAAGAGGGCGAAGGCGCCGACGAGCGAGACCGGAACCGTGAGCAGCGGGATCAGCGTGGCCCGCCAGCTCTGGAGGAAGAGGAAGACCACGAGGAGCACGAGCACCAGCGCCTCGACCAGCGTGTGCTGGATCTCGACGATGCCCTCGGAGACGGCGAGCGTCGTGTCCATCGAGGTGGTGTAGTCGAGGTCCTGGGGAAACCGGCTCTTCGCGTCCTCCATGGTCTTCTTGAGGCCGGCGGCGATCTCGAGCGCGTTGGTGCCGGGAATCTGGTAGGCGGCGATGATCGCGGCGGGCTTCCCGTTCAGGCGTCCGCGCTGGTTGTAGTTGAGGGCGCCGAGCTCGATTCGCGCCACGTCGCGCAGGCGCACCTGCGCGCCGGAGGGATCCGAGCGCACCACGATCGCGCCGAACTCCTCGGCGGTGACGAGGCGTCCCTGCGCCCGCACGCTCCAGGTGAACTCCTGACCCGGCGGCGCGGGCTCGCCGCCGAGCTTGCCGGAGGGGTTCACGGCGTTCTGCTGCTGGATCGCCTCGACGAGCTCGGGGATCGTGAGCCCGAGGCTCGCGAGCTGGTCCGGTTTCACCCAGATGCGCATCGCGTAGTCGCTGGTGCCGAAGATGACGATGTCGCCCACGCCGGGGACGCGCTTGAGCGCGTCGACGATGTTGATGTTCGCGTAGTTGCCGAGGAAGCGATCGTCGTAGGTGCCCCTCGGCGAGTAGATCGAGAAGAGGAGCAGCGGGCTCGAGGTCGACTTCTTGATGGTGATGCCGTAATTGCGAACGTCCTGGGGCAGGCTCGCGGTCGCCTGGTTCACCCGGTTCTGGACCAGGACGTTGTCCATGTCGATGTTCGTCTCCACCTCGAAGGAGACGCGCAGCGTCATGGTCCCGTCGTTCGCGTTCGCCGACCGCATGTAGATCATGTAGTCGACGCCGTTCACCTGCTGCTCGATCGGCGTCGCGACCGACTGCTCGATGGTCACGGCGTCGGCGCCCGTGTACGTCGCGGAGACCTGGATCTCGGGAGGGACGATCTCGGGGTACTGGGCGATCGGGAGGCCGCGCATCGCGACCACGCCCACGAGCACCGTCACGATGGAGATCACGATGCCCACGATCGGGCGGCGGACGAAGAAATAGTCGCCCGAGACGCCGTGCGGCTCGGCCACGCTCAGCCCTCCGCAGCGGGCTTCGGGACCACCACGGAGCCGTCGCGCACCTTCTGGAGACCCTCGACGACGACGCGCTCACCCGGCTCGAGCCCCTTCTCGATCACCCGGAGCGAGCCGTCCCGCACGCCGGCCTGCACGACCCGCATCGAGATCTTGTCGTCGGGTCCCACCACCGCGACCTGCTGCACGCCCTGGAGCTCGGACACGGCGCGCTGCGGGACGAGCAGCGCTCCGTGCTTGATCTCGGTCACGGCGCGCACGCGCGCGTACTGGCCGGGGCGGAGCAGGTTTCCAGGGTTCGGGAACTCGCCCTTGAAGAGGATCGTGCCGGTACGCGGGTCGACCTCGCGCCCGGCGAGGATCGCCCGGCCGCGCTCGGGATGGACGCTGCCGTCGGCGAGGATCAGCTCGAGGTTCGCGCCGCGCTCCTCGGGGCCCTCGGCGAGGCTCCCCGAGCGCCGGGCGAAGCTCATGTACTCGCGCTCGCTGATCGGGGCCGAGACGCGGATCGGATCCACCTGGGAGACCGTCGTGAGCGGCTCCGGGGTGCCGGGGCCGACGAGGTTGCCGAGCTGCGCCACCGCCACGCCCGCGATCCCGTCGATCGGGGAGCGGATCTCGGCGAACGAGAGATCGAGCCGCGCCTTCTCCACGGCGGCGCGGGCGGTCTGCACGGAGGCCTCGCCCGCGCGCTTCGCCTGGGTCGAGTTGTCGAGCTCCTGCCGGCTCACCGCGCCCTGCGCGACGAGCGGCGTGTAACGTTCCACGTCGAGCCGCGCCTTCTCGAGGACCGCCTGCGCGCGCCCGAGATCTCCCCCTGCCTGATCGAGCGCGGCCTGGAAGGTGCGAGGGTCGATCCGGAAGAGCAGATCGCCGCTGCGGACGAGCCGGCCCTCCTCGTAGTCGCGCGAGATCAGGTAGCCCGAGACCTGAGCGCGGATCTCGGCGTCGACGGTGCCCTCGGTCGTCCCGATCCATTCGCTGGTCACGGGCACGTCGCGCTGCACGACGGCTGCGACGACCACCTCGACCGGCGGCGCCGGCGGCGCCGCGCCCTGGCCGCAGGCGACGCACAGCAGCAGGGCGAGGCACGTGGGAAGGACGGGATTCCGCATGAACCACCTACCGGTGCGTCGGCGCCGCACCGCGCCCAAGGTGGGGGAGCCTAGGAGAACGAGGAGGCGTTCCGCAACGGGAAGACTGCGCTCGCAGGGGTCTCGCGGGCTCAGCGCGGTGCGCCCGAGGGCGCGAAGAAGAATGCCAGGCCGAGGATCACGTACACCGCCAGGAGCTGGACGCCCTTGAGCCAGTCGGAGCGCCCGTCGCCGGCCACCTGTCCGGTGATCAGCACCGCCAGCAGCACGCTCAGTACGAGGCCCCCGCCGAACGCGAGGTCCATCGGGACGGGGCCCACGACATGGCTCAGCAGCACCAGCACCGGCGCCACGAAGAGGGAGACCTGGACGCTCGACCCGATCGCGATCGAGAGCGAGAGGTCCATGCGGTTCTTGAGCGCGGCGCTGATCGCCGTGGCGTGCTCGGCGGCGTTGCCGAGGATCGCGACCACGAAGACGCCCACGAAGACGTCGTTCAGCCCGAGGGCATGGGTCGCTGGCTCGAGCGCGCCCACCAGGATCTCGCTCATCCAGGCGATCGCGACGGTGGCGCCCGCCAGCACGAGCCCGGCGCGCCCGATGCTCCAGGCGGCCTCGTGTCCCTCCTGGTCCGCCGCCGGCGAGCCGGCAAAGAGCGCCCGGTGCGTCCCCAGCGCGAACACCAGGTTGGCGGCATAGACGCCGATCAGGACGAACGAGATCCAGAGGCTCAGCCGAGGCAGCTCCGGGAGCGCACCCACCCGCTGGTAGGCGGCGGGCAGGATCAGCGCGATGGCGGCGAGCGTCAGCATCGTGGCCTGGGAGCGCGCGCCCGGGGCGTTGAAGTGCTGCTCGGGGCGATGGCGCAGGCCGCCGGCCAGCATCGCGGCGCCGAGGACGAGCAGGATGTTCCCGACGATGGAGCCCGCCAGCGAGGCCTTCACCACCTGGTGGAGCCCCGCCCGCAGCGCGGAGAGCGCGATGATCAGCTCGGCAGCATTGCCAAAGGTGGCGTTGAGCAACCCGCCCACGCCCTCGCCGGCGCGCGCCGCGAGGTGCTCCGTCGCGTGGCCCATCCAGCCGGCGAGGGGAATGATGGCCAGACCGGCGGCTGCGAAGATCCAGAGCGGGCGCTCCGGCGCCAGGTGCTCGAGCGCCACGGCCACGGGCACGAAGACGAGCAGCCAGTTCAGCATCCCGCGCGGAGCCTAGCGAAGCTGCGACCATGCGACCGGCGGGAAAGGAGGAGAACGGCCATGTCGAGAACGATGCGTTGCTCCTTCGACCGGCAGCATCGCGACAGGAGCCGACCCGTGCCACACGGCTCGCCGCGGCGTGCGCCCTCGAGTAGGGTCCGTGGCCGTGGCCGTGGCAGGCAGAGACGCGTCTCAGCGAGGGCGGTCGGATCCGTCCCCGAGCGAGGTGGACCGCGTCCTCGTCGTGAACTGCGGGAGCTCGTCGATCAAGTACCAGCTGCTCGCGATGTCGAGCGAGCGGCGGGTGGCGGGCGGCATCGTCGAGCGCATCGGCGAGGCCGAACCGCGCCTGCGCCATCGCGCCGGCGACGCCCAGGAGGAGCTGCGCGCGGTCGCCGCGCGCGATCACCGCGAGGCATTCCGTCACGTCGCCGAGGCGCTGCGCGGCGCCGATGCGCGCGGCTCGCGCGAGGCGCTCGCGGCGATCGGCCACCGCGTGGTCCACGGCGGCGAGCGCTTCCGCGCGCCGACGCTGCTCGACGCGGACGCTTGCCGCGCCCTGCGCGAGCTCGCCCCGCTCGCGCCGCTCCACAACCCCGCGAACCTGGTGGGGATCGAGGTCTGCCTCGCGGCCTTCCCGGAGGTGCCGCAGGTGGCCGTATTCGACACGGCCTTCCATCAGACGCTGCCGCCGCGGGCCTTCCGATACGCCGTGCCCGAGGACTGGTACCGGCGCTACGGCGTCCGCCGCTACGGCTTCCACGGGATCTCGCACCGCTACGTCGCCGAGCGCGCATCCGCCGCACTCGGGCGCCCGCTCGCGTCGCTGAATCTGATCACCCTCCACCTCGGCAACGGGGCCAGCGCCGCGGCGATCGAGGCCGGTCGCTGCATCGACACCTCGATGGGGCTCACGCCGCTCGAGGGGCTCGTCATGGGCTCGCGCAGCGGCGACCTCGACCCGGCCGTGCCGCTCTATCTCGAGCGCGTGGCGGGCCTCACGCCGGAAGACGTCGATCGGGCCCTGAACCAGGACTCCGGGCTGCGCGGCCTGTGCGGCACGAACGACGTCCGGGAGATCCTCGCGCGCGACGCCGCCGGGGACGAGATGGCCGGGCTCGCGCTCGAGATCTACGTCTACCGGCTGCGCAAGTACCTCGGCGCCTACGCGGCGGTGCTGGGGCGCCTGGACGCGGTCGTCTTCACCGGCGGAGTGGGGGAGAATGCCTCGCGAATCCGAGAGCTCGCCTGCGCGGGCCTCGAGCGGCTCGGCTTCGCCCTCGACGCGGAGCGCAACCAGAGCGCGTCGGGAGAGGTAACCGATATCGGACGCAGCGGACTCGCGGCACGCGTCCTCGTGGTCCGCACCAACGAGGAGCTCCAGATCGCGCGCGACGCGCTCGCCACCGCGCGTGTGCGCGTCACCGGGTAATCGTTCCGGACCGCGGGGCTGAGGAGATACCAGGGTCACCCGGGCGCCGGCGATGGTCATTCGCGCAGGAAGTGCACCAGCGCCAGCACATAGAGCGCGGACACGGCGAGCTGGCAGACCGTGAGCGGAACGCCGTAGCGTAGCCATCCGATGAACGTGAGGGGTCGACCGTTGCGCGCGCAGATCCCCGCGGCCACCACGTTGGCGGCGGCCCCGACCAGCGTGGCGTTGCCGCCGAGCGTCGCGCCGAACATCATCGCGACGAACACCGGAATGGTGGCGGCGGGCCAGTCGGTGAAGAGCGCGCCCAGCGCCTCCTCGGGCACCACCTCGGCGGCCACCAGATAGCCCTTGATCATCACGATCGAGGCCGCGACCACCGGCGTGTTGGCGAGCAGGCTCGACAGCACTCCGATCCCCGCGACGAGCCCCAGCGCGACGGGCGTGAGGTCGGCTCCAGCCCGCGCATAGAGCTCGAGCGACAGGGTCTGCAGCAGCCCGGTCTGCGTGACGGCCTGCACCAGGCAGAAGATGCAGCCGAGGAAGAGCAGCGTCTTCCAGTCGATGTCGCGGAGCGCGTCGTCCACCGGCTCGATCCTCACGCGATAGATGACGAGCAGCGCCAGCGAGGCGGCGATGATCGCCACCGCCGGCGGCACGATGCGGGTCGGCAGGCTCTCGCCGAAGAGGAAGAGCACGACCATCAGGGCGAGGACCGCGAGGGCCAGAAGGGCGAACCCGGGCCGCTGGAGCGGCGGCGCCGGCTCCTCGGGCGGAAGCGTCCGGCGAAGCCGCCACAAATCCGGCATGAGCAGCGGCAGCAACGGAACGAGCACCATCAGGGACAGGACTCCGCCGAGGCTCACCGTCCGCAGATAGTGGCCGAAGCTCATCCCGATCGAGCTGCCGACGAGGAACGTCGCCGGATCGCCGACCAGCGTCAGCAGACCCGCCGCATTGCTCACGATCGCGGTGAGGATCATGGGGCGGACGAAGTCCACCTCGAGCGCCCTGGACACCCGGATGATGACGGGCGCGAGGAGGATCACCGTGGTCGCGTTCGGCAGGAGCGCGCACACCGGTGCGACCAGCGCGAAGAGCAGCAGCAGGAAACGCCTGCCGCTGCCCCGCGTGGCGCGCAGGAAGACCGCTCCGACCCGCTCGAAGAGGCCCGTGCTGCCCAGCGTGTGCGCCACCAGCATGCCGCCGAAGAGCAGCGACAGGGGTCCGGCGGCGATCTTCGCGGCCTCGAGGAGTCCCGGCTCGCGGAGGATCCCGAGCCCGATCAGCACGCTCACGCCCAGCAGCGCCGCGACCGCCATGTCGATCACATTGAACGCGATCACCAGGATCACGACGCCGAACACGGCGAGAGTGACGGTGGTGTGGAGTCCGCTCACGCCGGATTCCGGCCCGTCACCGCATGGGTGGGGCGTACATCAGCCCACCCTGCGTCCACGGGCGGTTGGGGCCGCGCTCGAGTCCGAGCGGGCTGCGGGGGCCGAGGTTGCGCTCGAACATCTCGCCGTAGTTGCCCACGCTCCGCACGGCTCGCAGCGCCCACTCGGGATCGGTTCCGAGCGCCTTGGACACCTCCCCCCCCGCCTCCAGCGCCTTGCGCACCTCGGGGCTCTCCACCGCCCGCGCACTCTCCTGCGTGATGCCGTGCTCCTCGGCGAGGATGAGCGTGAAGAGCACCCAGCGCACCAGGGTCAGCCACTCGTCGTCGTCGCGTCGTACGACCGGGGCGAGCGGCTCCTTGGAGATCCGCTCCGGAAGGATGAGGAGCTCCTGCCCGGCCGGCGCGCGCAGACGCGCGGCGGCGAGCTGCGAGGCGTCCGAGGTGTAGGCCCGGCAGCGGCCGGCGAAGAAGGCCTCGGCCACGCCGGCCGTCGAGTCGATGACCAGCGGCTCGACCCGCATGCCGCGCCTCGAGAAATGGTCGGTCAGATTGCGCTCGTGGGTCGTGCCCTTCTCGACGCAGACGGTCGCGCCTTCGAGCTGCGCCACCGACGTCACGCCGCTCGACGCCGGCACCATGAATCCCTGTCCGTCGTAGAAGAGGATGCCCGCGAAGGCCACTCCGAGGGCCGCCTCCCGGATGAGCGTCCAGGTGGTGCCGCGCAGGAGGAGATCGATCGCACCCGACCGCAAGGCGGGAAACCGGGCCGAAGCCCGGAGCGGGACGAACGTCACCTTGCCAGCATCGCCCAGGGCGGCTGCCGCCACCGCTCGGCAGAAGTCCACGTCCAGCCCCGACCAGCGGCCGGACGAGTCCTTCACCGAGAAGCCGGTGATGCCCTCGCTCACGCCGCAGAGCAGCGTGCCGCGGGACGCGATCCCGCGGAGCGTCTCGCCCGCTCGGGCGGGCGGCGCGGCCCAGGCGATCGCGAGCAGCGCCGCGGCGGCGGGCAGGATCCCCCTCCTCTCGATCGCGGACCTGAGCACGCGCGTCTCCATCCATCCACCCCGTGCAGCACGTCACGGACCATGGACCAGCGCGGTGGTTTGCGCTCGGCTCCCCGAAACCGCACCCCATCGGCCACGAAGCGGATAGCCCATTCGAGCAGCGTGCGGGTCACGGGTGATGGTTCTATCCTGCGGTGCGCCTGATCCGGGCGAGAATGCGGCCCACTTGAGTCCCACGGTCCCATCCGGACGCGGACGCGCGAGGCACGCCAGCCGATGAGTCCGCCTGGCCCCGTCCGCCTGGCGAGCCCGTCCGGGCTCGCGGTGCAGGTGAACGCCAACGGATCGATCCGGCGCATCGATCACCGCGACGTGATCGTGAACGCGTTCCTCGGCAACGAGCTGGAGGGGGGGCCGGCGAACCTCTTCCTGCGCCGCCGCGGGCGGCGCATCGCCTGGATCCCGCTGCTCGGTCCGCGGAGCCCCGGAACGGTCCACCTCGACGCGACCGGCCTCGAGGTCCGCGGCGAATGGTCCGAGGTGCGCTTCCGGCTGTCGCTCCGCCTCGCGGAGTCCGTCCCGGCCTGGTTCTGGCACGTCCTGCTCGAGAACGCCGGCCGCGCGCCGGTGGCGCTCGACCTCGTCCACGCGCAGGACGTGGCACTTGCCGACTACGGCGCCGTCCGCCTGAACGAGTACTACGTGAGCCACTACGTCGACCACACCCCGCTCGCGCATCCGTCCCGGGGCGTCGTGCTGGCCGTGCGCCAGAACCTCTCGATCGGCGGCCGTCATCCCTGGACGCTCTTCGGTTCCCTCGCGCGCGGCACGAGCTTCGCCACCGACGCGCTCTCGTTCCACGGCCTCGCTTCGCGAGCGGGCCGCGCGCCCGTGGGGCTCGAGGCGGAGCGCCTGCCGGGCGAGCGCTGCCAGCACGAGCACTCGCTGGCCGTGATCCAGGACGAGGAGGTGCGGCTCGCGCCGGGCGCCCGCGCCGCGCGTGGGTTCTTCGGCTGGTTCGAGCCCGACCACCCGGCGCCGAGCTCGCAGGGCGACCTCGCCATCGTCGACCGCGCGCTCGCGCTGCCGGAGGCGACGCCGCCCGCAGGGCCGCGCGCGCAGGCCCCCGGCGGCGCGCCGGCGAAGAGCCTCTTCGCCTCGCGCCCGCTCCTCGAGGCGCGCGAGCTCGACCCGGCCGGCCTCGCCGCGCTCTTCGGCGCGGAGCTCCGCGAGGGCGAACGCGACGGCGATCGCCTGCTCTCCTTCTTCCACGGTGCCAACGCCCACGTCGTGCTCCCGGCGAAGGAGCGCGCGAGCCTGCGGCCCCACGGGCAGATCCTGCGCACGGGCGAAGAGCTGGTCCCCGACGAGGCGTCGCTCACCTCGACCGTCTGGATGGGGGGCGTCTTCCACTCGATGCTCACGCAGGGCCACGTGAGCATCAACCGCCTGCTCTCGACCACGCACTCCTACCTGGGCCTCTTCCGCTCGCACGGACAGCGCATCTTCGTCGAGCTCGAGGGCGGCTACGCGCTCCTCGACGCACCCTCGGCCTTCGAGATGACGCCCAACGGCGCGCGCTGGATCTACCAACACGCGGGCGGCCTCCTCCAGGTGCGGAGCTGGGCGCCCGTCGACCGCCACGAGATGTGGCTGGCCATCGACGTCCTCGCCGGCCCCCCTCGCCGGTTCCTGATCTCGAACCACCTGGCGGTGAACGGCGACGACGGCTCGGACGCCCTTCCCGCACGCTTCACGCGCGACGCGCAGGGCATCGCGGTGGGCCTGCTCCCCGACACCGATCTAGGTCGGCGCTTCCCCGCGGGCGGCTTCCGCTTCGATCCGGCTCCGGACACGGCCTTCGAGCGCGTCGGCGGCGACGAGCTCCTCTTCGAGGACGGGCGCTCGCGCGAGGAGCCCTTCCTCGTCCTCGTCGCGCCGCCGGTCCGGTCGCTCGGGCTGCGCATCACGGGCCAGCTCGTCGGCGATGGATCGGCGCTCGCTCCCGCCCGAGACGCGGCCGCGTGCGCGGTGGAGGATGCCGCGGTCGCGGAGCGCTTCGCGGCGCGCATGACGGGGCCGCTCGGCCTGCGCTCGGGGGAGGACGGACCGGCAGCGCGCACCGTCGCGCCGCTCGCGGAGATCCTACCGTGGTTCGCCCACGATGCGCTGATCCACTACCTCGCTCCGCGCGGGCTCGAGCAGTACTCGGGCGGCGGCTGGGGCACGCGCGACGTCTGCCAGGGACCCGTCGAGCTCCTGCTGGCGCTCGGGCGCCACGAGCCCGTGCGCGACCTCCTGCTGCGCGTCTTCCGCAACCAGAACCCGGACGGCGACTGGCCCCAGTGGTTCATGTTCTTCGAGCGCGAGCGCGCCATCCGGCCCGGAGACTCGCACGGTGACATCGTCTTCTGGCCGCTCCTGGCCCTCGCGCAGTACCTGCTCGCGTCGGAGGATGCGGCGCTCCTGGACGAAGTCGTGCCCTTCTTCCACGCGGAGGGCGATGCGCGCGCGGAGCGGGCGACGCTCTTCGCCCACGTGGAACGAGCGCTCGGCCTGATCTCGCGGCGCGTGATCCCCGGCACCCGGCTCGCGGCTTACGGCCACGGCGACTGGAACGACTCGCTCCAGCCGGCGGACCCCGCGCTCGCCCTGCGCCTGTGCAGCTCGTGGACGGTCACCCTGCATCACCAGTCCTTCGCGACGCTGGCGGCGGCGCTGCGGCGCGCGGGGCGCGGCGCGCCCGCCAGCGAGCTCGAGACGCAGCTCCCGGGCCTCCGCGACGAGTTCCAGCGCCTGCTCGTCGCGGACGGCGTCGTGGCGGGTCTCGCGCACTTCCGAGAGGACGGGCCGGTCGCCTACTGGCTTCACCCGCGCGACCGCGAGACCGGCGTCGCCTACAGCCTGCTCCCGATGATCCACGCGATCCTGGCGGATCTCTTCACCCCCGAGCAGGCGGAGCGCCACGTCGACCTGATCCAGCGCCACCTGCTCGCCGCAGATGGAGCGCGCCTCTTCGACCGGCCGTTTCCGTACCGGGGGGGCCTCCAGCGCCACTTCCAGCGCGCGGAGACCAGCACCTTCTTCGGCCGCGAGATCGGCCTCATGTACACCCACGCTCACCTGCGCTACGCGGAGGCGATGGCGCACCTCGGGCACGCCGAGGCCTTCTTCCTGGCGCTGCGGCAGGCGAACCCCGTGGGGCTGCGCGAGGTGGTGAAGAACGCCCGGCTCCGCCAGGCGAACTGCTACGCGTCGAGCTCCGACGCGGCGTTCCCGGACCGCACCCAGGCCGCGGCGCGCTACGGCGAGGTGAAAGCGGGCGCCGTGGCCGTGGAGGGTGGCTGGCGCGTGTACTCGAGCGGTGCCGCCATCGCCGTGCGCCTCGTGCGCGAATGCCTGCTCGGCCTGCGCCTGCAGCGCTCCGGGCTCGGCGTCGACCCGGTGCTGCCGCGCTCGCTCGACGGACTTCGCGCGACCGCGGAGATCGCCGGCCGGCCGATCGACCTTCGCTACCGCGTCGCGGCGCGCGGCTTCGGCCCGAAGAGGCTGCGCTTGAACGGGGACGAGCTTCCGTTCACGCGCGCCGAGAATCCGTACCGCGAGGGCGGCGCTCGGGTGGCGATGGAGGTGCTCACCGAGCGCCTGCGGGATGGCGCCAACACGCTCCTGGTGGAGCTCGGCTGAGGGGCCGATGCAGAACGAGCTCCTCGACGACTTCCGCGACGATTCGGGCTGGAGCGCGGTCGCCTCCGGACGGGCGGAGCTCACCCTCTCCCGCGAGCCGAGCCCGCACGGCCATGCCCTGCGGCTCGACTTCGACTTCAAGGGCGGCGGCGGCTTCGTGGTGGCGCGCAGGCCGCTCGCACGCGCGATGCCGGAGAGCTGGGCGCTCGCGCTGCGCGTACGCGGCGCCGCGCCGGAGAACAAGCTCGAGCTCAAGTTCGCCGATCCGAGCAACCGCAACGTCTGGTGGTGGCAACGCGACGCGTTCGAGTTCCCCGCGGAGTGGCAGCCGCTTCGCATCCGGAGCTCCGAGGTCGCCTTCGCCTGGGGACCGGCCGGCGGTGGCCCGCTGCGCGAACTCGGCGCGCTCGAGATCGCGATCGCCGCCGGGCCTGGCGGCCGCGGCACGGTCTGGATCGAGGACCTGCGCTTCGAGGACCTCGCGCTGCGCGAGCCGCCGCGCGTGCGGGCGTCGAGCGCCGCGGCGGGTTGCGCTCCGGAGCACGCGCTCGACGGCAAGGCGGCGAGTGCCTGGCGCAGCGACGGCCCCGCGCCGCAGTGGCTCGCGCTCGACTTCGGGGCCGAGCACGAGTACGGGGGCCTCGTGATCGACTGGGCGCCCGACGGGGAGGCGCGCGCCTTCGAGGTGCAGGCCAGCGACGACGATGAGGCCTGGAGGACGCTCTGGTCGGCGCGGCAGGCGGAGGGTCCGCGCCACTATGTGCATTTGCCGGGGGGCGGACGTTCGCGGCGGCTCCGGCTGCTGCTGCACGAGCCCTCCGGCGCGGCGGGGTTCGGGATCGCATCGCTGCGCGTCGAGTCCTACGAGTTCTCGCGCTCGCTGCACGACTTCTTCCACGCCGTGGCCGCGCGCGAGCGCCGCGGGCTCCACCCCCGCTGGCTCCACCGCGAGCAGACCTACTGGTCGCCGGTCGGCGTCGACGGCGGGACCACGGCGGCGATCCTCAATGAAGAGGGAATGCTCGAGCCGGACCGCGCGAGCTTCTCGCTCGAGCCCTTCCTCTTCGTCGACGGCGAGCTCGTCACCTGGGCGGACGCCGATCTCTCGCAGTCGCTCGAGGGGGCCTGCCTCCCGCTCCCCTCGTCGCAATGGCGCTGGCGCGACCTCACGCTCACGACGACCGCCTTCGCCGCCGACAGCGGCGCGGGCCCGAGCGCGCGCGTCCGCTATCGGGTCGCGAACGCGGGCCCGGCGCCGAAGCGCGTCCGCCTCTTCGCGGCGCTGCGCCCGTTCCAGGTGACGCCGCCGTGGCAGGCCTTCCAGGGGATGGGCGGCACGAGTCGCATCTCCGAGCTCGCCTGGAGCGCGGGGGCGGTCGCGGTGAACGGCCGCAAGCTCGTGATCCCCCTCGATCCGCCGAGCGGTTTCGGCGCCGCGGCCTTCGAGCAGGGGGGCGTGCTCCGCCACCTCGTGCGGGGCGAGCTGCCGCCGCGCGCGCAGGTCGCCGACGACTTCGCGCACGCCTCGGGCGCGCTCCGCTGGGACCTCGAGCTGGCTCCGGGTGCGGCGCGCGAGGTGGAGGTGGCGGTGCCCTTCGGCGAGCGCGCAGCCGGCGCGGGCGGCGCGGACGAGCTCCGCCGGTCCGCGCGGGCCACCTCGCTCGAAGCGGTGTCGCGCTCGTGGGAGGAGCGGCTCGGGACGGTCCGGATCCGCCTCGGCGGCGGCGCCGACTGCGTGGACGCGCTGCGCACCGCGACGGCGCACATCCTCGTGAACCGCGACGGCCCGGCGCTCCAGCCCGGACCGCGGCGCTACACGCGCTCGTGGATCCGCGACGGCGCCACGATGGCGGCCGCCCTGCTGCGCATGGGCTGTGCCTCCGAGGTGCGCGCCTTCCTGCGCTGGTACGCGCCGTACCAGGGCGCCGACGGCAACGTGCCGTGTGCGGTGGACCGGAACGGCGCCGACTGGCTGCCCGAACACGACAGCCACGGGCAGCTCGTCTTCACGCTGGCGGAGTACTTCCGCATGACCGGCGACCGCGAGGTCGCCGCCGAGCTCTGGCCGGCGGTGCTGCGCGCAACGGGCTACCTCGAGCGGCTGCGCGACCGCCGCTGTACCCCCGAGTACCGCGCGCCGGAGAAGCGGGCCTGCTACGGCCTCCTGCCGGAGTCGGCGAGCCACGAGGGCTATCTCGCGCATCCCGTGCACGCCTACTGGGACGACTTCTGGGCGCTGCGCGGCTTCGGCGACGCCGCGGATCTGGCAGGGGCGCTCGGCGAGGAGGCGGAGGCGAAGCGCCTGCGGGCGCTCTGCGACTCTCTCGGAGAGTGCCTGTACGCGTCGATCGAGGCCGTGATCGCGGAGCGTAGCCTCGCGTACGTCCCCGGCTCGGTCGAGTGGGCCGATTTCGATCCGGCCGCGACGGCCACCGCCCTCGCGACGACGGACGCCGCACGGCGTCTGCCGCAGGCGGCGCTCGCCCACACCTACGACGAGTACCTCGCGGGCTTCCGCCGGCGCCGGCGCGGCGAGATCGACTGGAACAACTACAGCGCCTACGAGATCCGCATCGTCGGCGCGCTCGTGCGCCTCGGGCGGCGCGAGGACGCGCACGAGCTCCTCGATTTCTTCCTCTCCGACCGCCGTCCGCGGGCCTGGAACCAGTGGCCCGAGATCTCCTGGCGCGATCCGCGCAGCCCCGGGCACCTCGGCGACGTGCCGCACTCGTGGATCGGCGCCGAGTACGTGCTCGCCGTGCTCGGGATGCTCGCCCACGAATCCCCGGGCGACGGATCCCTCGTGCTCGCGGCCGGCGTCTCCGAAGCGTGGCTCGACGGCGAGGGCGTGCTCGTCGAGGGCCTTCCCACCTGGTGGGGCCCCCTCGCCTACCGCCTGCGGCGCGAGGGCCCGGGGGCCCTGCGCCTCGACCTCGCCCCCGGCCTGCGCGTGCCGCCCGGCGGCATCGTCGTGCGCCCCCCGCTGGCGCGCGCGCTCGCGGGCGTGGAGGGCGATGGCGTCGCGAGCTTCGACGCCCGCAGCGCGACGCTGCGCTGCAGCCCGGCGAGCGTCCGGCTCTCGTTCGGGAACGTCGCGTCGCACTGACGTTCTTGGGCCCGAGCCAGGCCAGAGGAGGAGTTGCATGAGCACCCAGTCGACCGAGAGACGCCAGGGCACGCGCCGGTCCGCCCTCTCCGAGGGGGACCTCCGGAAGCTCGACGCGCTGTGGCGCGCCTCGAACTATCTCTCCGTCGGCCAGATCTATCTGCTCGACAACCCGCTCCTGCGCAAGCCGCTCGCGCGCGAGCACATCAAGCCCCGGCTGGTCGGGCACTGGGGCACCACGCCAGGGCTCAACTTCCTCTACGTGCACCTGAACCGGATGATCAAGAAGCACGACCTGAACATGATCTACGTGATCGGCCCCGGACACGGCGGACCTGCTCTGGTCGCGCACGCCTACCTGGAGGGCACCTACAGCGAGGTCTACCCGAACATCGGACCGGACGAGGAGGGGATGAAGAGGCTGTTCAAGCAGTTCTCCTTCCCGGGCGGCATCCCCAGTCACGTGGCTCCGGAGACTCCCGGGTCGATCCACGAGGGCGGCGAGCTCGGCTACGCGCTCTCCCACGCGTACGGTGCGGCCTTCGACAATCCCGACCTGATCGTGGCGTGCGTCGTCGGCGACGGCGAGGCCGAGACGGGCCCCTTGGCGACGGGCTGGCACGGCAACAAGTTCCTGAACCCGGAGCGCGACGGCTGCGTGCTCCCGATCCTGCACCTGAACGGCTACAAGATCGCCAACCCGTGTTTCCTGGCCCGCATCCCGAAGGCGGAGCTCACGAAGCTGCTCGAGGGCTACGGCTACGAGCCCTACTTCGTAGAGGGTGACGAGCCCGAGGCGATGCACCGCGAGATGGCGGCGACGCTCGACCGGGTCGTCGCGAACGTGCATCGGATCTGGGCGGACGCGCGCGAACGCGGCGTCCGGCAGCGCCCGATCTGGCCGATGATCGTGCTGCGCACGCCGAAGGGCTGGACCTGCCCGCGGGAGATCGACGGCAAGCTCTGCGAGGGCTACTGGCGCAGCCATCAGGTCCCGATGGGCGACATGGACAAGCCCGGGCACGTCGCGGTTCTCGAGCAGTGGATGCGGAGCTACCGACCCGAGGAGCTCTTCGACGGGACCGGGAAGCTCGTGCCCAAGCTCGCGGAGCTCGCTCCGAAGGCCGAGCGGAGGATGAGCGCCAACCCGCACGCCAACGGCGGCTTGCTGCTCAAGGACCTGCGGCTCCCCGACTTCCGCGACTACGCGGCCCCGGTCGGGAGCCCGGGCGCGGAGACGGCCGAGGCGACGCGGCTCCAGGGGAAGTACCTGCGCGACGTGATGAAGCTGAACCTCGACCAGCGGAACTTCCGGCTCTTCTCTCCCGACGAGAACAACTCGAACCGCTGGCAGGACGTCCTCGAGGTCACGAATCGCTGCTACGTCGCCGAGATCCTCCCGGAGGACGACCATCTCGCGCCCGACGGTCGGGTGATGGAAGTCCTCTCGGAGCATCAGTGCCAGGGGTGGCTGGAGGGCTACCTCCTGACCGGGAGGCACGGCTTCTTCAGCTGTTACGAGGCCTTCATCCACATCATCGACTCGATGTTCAACCAGCACGCCAAGTGGCTCAAGGTGTGCCACCACATCTCCTGGAGGCGGCCGATCGGCTCGCTCAACTACCTGCTGAGCTCCCACGTCTGGCGCCAGGATCACAATGGCTTCAGCCACCAGGATCCCGGCTTCATCGATCACGTGGTCAACAAGAAGGCGGAGGTGATCCGGGTCTACCTGCCTCCCGACGGGAACACCCTCCTCTGGGTCACGGACCAGTGCCTGCGCAGCCGCAACTGCGTGAACGTCGTCGTGGCCGGCAAGCAGCCGGCTCCGCAGTGGCTCTCCATGGACCAGGCGATCAAGCACTGCACCGCCGGCATCGGCATCTGGGACTGGGCCAGCAACGACCGGGGAAGCGAGCCCGACGTGGTCATGGCGTGCTGCGGCGACGTCCCCACCCTGGAGACCCTGGCCGCCGTCCAGCTGATACGCCGCCACCTGCCGGAGCTCAAGATCCGCGTGATCAACGTCGTCGACCTGATGAGGCTCCAGCCGGCGGAAGAGCATCCCCACGGGCTCACGGACAGGGAGTTCGACGTGCTCTTCACGAAGGACAAGCCGATCGTCTTCGTTTTCCACGGCTACCCGTGGCTGATCCACCGCTTGACCTACCGGCGCACGAACCACGGGAACCTGCACGTGCGCGGCTACAAGGAGGAGGGGACGACGACGACGCCGTTCGATATGGTGGTGCTGAACGACCTGGATCGATTCCACCTGGTGGAGGACGTGATCGATCGGGTGCCGCAGCTCGGCGCGCGGGCCGCGTACTTCAAGCAGGCGATCCGCGACAAGCTGATCGAGCACAAGCACTACATCGAGGAGCACGGCGAGGACATGCCCGAGATCACCGGATGGCGCTGGGCGGGGCCCGCCGAGGGGGGCGCTCGGGGAACCTCGACGGAAGGCGACAACCTCTGACCGGCGGGCGCCCGGGCCGGATCGCCGCGACGGCGTCGTTCGCAACGCGCTCGTGATCGTCGCGATCGCGCTCGGTGGCTAGGATCGGCAGGAGGGAGCCGAGATGATCAACCAGAATTGGTGGTTCACCACGCTACTCGTCAAGCAGTTCAAGTACTGCCCTCCGCTCACCAGGTCCATCACCTGCGACGTGCTCATCGTCGGCGGAGGATTCAGCGGCATCAGCGCCGCGGCGGAGTTCCTGAACGCGGGACTCAAGGTGGTACTGATCGACAAGAACATCGTCGGTGGAAGTTCTACCGGCCGGAGTGCCGGATTCCTCACCCCCGACAGCGAACTCGAACTGCATCAGCTCGTCCGCCGCTATGGGACGGACGCTGCCCGGGAAATCTGGGACATGCCCTGCCGAGGAATCGATCGCATCGTCCAGGCCATCAAGAGAACCGGCGTCGAATGCGGGCTCCTCGAGCAGGACTCTCTCTTTCTTGGCGTTGGCAAGGACGGCAAGGAAGCGGTGGCGTCCGAGTTGGAATGCAGAAAGGGCGTCGGCTTTACCGATCAAGAGACCTACGATGAGGACCAGTTGAAGGGCATTCTAGGCGCGGAGAAGTTCAGCGCCGGCATCCGCTACACCGGGACCTACGGCATCAACCCATTGCTCTGTTCCCAGGGATTCAAGGACGTCTTCATCGACAGCGGCATGCAGGTCTACGAGAGCACGGAGATGGAGCGCCTGGAGGATCACACCGTCTATACCCATGGCGGCGCCATCAGAGCGGACCGCATCATCATCGCCGTGGACAAACCAAGCGAGTCCATCACCTCGCTGGCCGACGAGATTTTCCATGCACAGACCTTCATGAGTGTTTCCGAACCCCTGACGGACAAGGAACTCGACCTCCTCTTTCCAGGCGGAAGGCGGATGCAATGCTGGGATTCCAAGCTGGTGTACTCCTACTTCAGATTGACGGGCGACAACCGACTGCTGCTGGGAGGCGGCTCTGCGTTGACCACGTTCCTCAAGCACGCCTACAACAACCCGACCGTCATCGACAGGGTGATCAAGGAATTCAAGGGTCATTTTCCGGCGTTGAAGGATTTGTCGTTCATCCAGTTCTGGCCCGGACTCATCGACACCACCCGAGACTTGCTGCCCATCATCGTCAAGCCGCCGACGCAGCCGCACCTGCACTTCATTCTCGGAATCGTCGGCTTGCCCTGGGCCGCCTTCGCGGGGAGTTTCGCCGCTCGAAGCATCCTGGGCACGGCCGAGGAGGACTACAGGAAGTACTACCCGTACTTCTCGAATCGCAGGCATTTCATGTTGCCGAGTGGGTTGGCGAAGGTCATCGGGAAGCCGGCCCTCTTCTCCCTCAGCAATGGCTGGGCGAAGTTCTATCAGGTCGACATCCGGCGAAGACCCGCAGCGATGGAGGATGAGTTCTAGGAAATCGGCACGGCGGATCTTGGCTGGGCTGGGAGTGCGAACGTGCCAGACCACCCGCCGCCTCCCCGGACTGGGATCAGGAGGATCGCTTGAGCGCCCGGTATCGGCGGATCAGGGCGTTCGTCGAGCTGTCGTGGCCGAGCCTGGGCTCCGCCTCGCTCTCGAGCTCCGGGATGATGGACTGCGCCAGCACCTTGCCGAGCTCCACGCCCCACTGGTCGAACGAGTCGATCCGCCAGATCGCGCCCTGGGTGAAGACCGAGTGCTCGTAGAGCGCGACGAGCCTGCCGAGCGCCTCCGGCGTGAGCTCCTCGGCGAGGATCGTGTTCGATGGGCGATTGCCCTCGAAGACCCGGTGGGGCACGAGCCACTCCGGCGTTCCCTCCGCCCGGACCTGCTCGGGCGTCTTCCCGAAGGCCAGCGCCTCGCCCTGCGCGAAGACGTTCGCGAGGAGCATGTCGTGCTGGCGGCCGAGCGGATTCAAGGTCTTCGCGAACGCGATGAAGTCGCAGGGGACGAGGCGCGTCCCCTGATGGATCAGCTGGTAGAAGGAGTGCTGGCCGTTGGTCCCCGGCTCGCCCCAGGCGATGGGTGCGGTCGGGTAGTCGACCCGGCTGCCGTCGAGCGTCACGTGCTTGCCGTTGCTCTCCATCGTGAGCTGCTGGAGATAGGCCGGGAAGCGCTTCAGGTACTGCTCGTAGGGCAGGACCGCGACGGTCTCCGCGCCGAAGAAGTCGTTGTACCACACGGCCAGCAGGCCCATCAGGACCGGCAGGTTGCGCTCGAAGGGGGCGGTGCGGAAGTGCTCGTCCATCTGGTGGAAGCCGTCGAGCAGGGCGCGGAAGCCCTCGGGGCCGATCGCGAGCAAGGTCGAGAGGCCGATCGCCGAGTCCATCGAGTAGCGGCCGCCGACCCAGTCCCAGAACCCGAACCTGTGGGCGGGGTCGATCCCGAACTTCGCCACCTCCGCCGCGTTCGTGGAGACGGCGACGAAATGCCTGGCGACCGAGTTCTCGTCGCCGCCGAGTCCCGCGAGAGACCAGGCCCGGGCCGCCCGGGCGTTCGTCATGGTCTCGAGCGTCGTGAAGGTCTTCGAGGACACGATGAAGAGGGTCTCCGCCGGGTCGAGGTCGCGCGTCGCCTCCACGAAGTCCGTGCCATCGACGTTCGAGACGAAGCGGAAGGTCAGCGAGCGGTCGCTGTAGTGCCGGAGCGCCTCGTAGGCCATCACGGGGCCCAGGTCGGAGCCCCCGATGCCGACGTTGACGACGTTGCGGATGCGCTCCCCGCTGTGCCCCCTCCACGCGCCGCTCCGGACGCGGCCGGCGAAATCGGCCATCCGGTCGAGCACGGCGTGGACCTCGGGCACCACGTTCCGGCCGTCCAGGACGATGGACGCCCCCCTCGGCGCGCGCAGGGCCACGTGGAGCACGGCGCGCTGCTCCGTGACGTTGATCCTCTCGCCCCGGAACATCGCGTCGATGCGCGCTCGCAGGCCGGATTCCTCGGTCAGCCGGAGCAGGAGACGAAGCGTCTCATCGGTGACGCGGTTCTTCGAGTAGTCGAGGTAGAGGCCCACGGCCTCGATCGCGAAGCGCTCGCCGCGCCTCGGATCGTCCGCGAAGAGCGCGCGCAGGGGCACCTCCCGGACCTTCCGATGGTGGGCTTCGAGGGCCTTCCACGCCGGGAGTGCGCTGGGGAGCTCGCTACCGGCCGTCATGTTCTCCTTCCTGCGAAGCTCATCCCTCGCGTCCGGGCGGCGCGAAGCGCGCCCGCGCCGCCTCCGCGCGGGGGCGCGCGGCGCAGGCTTCGAGGTGGTCGTTCACGATCCCGACCGACTGCATGAAGGCGTAGAGCGTCGTCGGCCCGACGAAGCGGAAGCCGCGGCCGCGGAGCTCCTTCGAGAGCGCCCGCGACTCGGGGGTCTCGGTGAGCCGCACGAGCGCCGCGCGCGTGAGCCGCCGCGGGCGGCTCTTCGGCGCGGGCTCGAAGCGCCAGACGAAGGCCGCGAGCGATCCCGCTTCGCCGACGAGCTCGATCGAGCGGCGCGCGTTGTGGATCGCCGACTCGATCTTCCCGCGGTGGCGGATGATTCCCGGGTCGGCGAGCAGCCGCGCGACGCGCCTTGCATCGAAGCGGGCCACCTTCTCCATGTCGAAGCTGGCGAAGGCGCGCCGGAAGGCCTCGCGCTTGCGCAGGATCGTGAGCCAGGAGAGCCCCGCCTGGAAGCCTTCGAGGCAGATCTTCTCGAAGAGCCGCCGGTCGTCCGCGACGGGGAAGCCCCACTCGCGGTCGTGGTACGGCACGTAGTGCGGATCGCTCGCGCCCCACCAGCAGCGGGCGACGCCGTCCTCGCCGATCAGCACGCTCCGGGACATCAGCGCGCCAGCTTAGCCGACGCTTCCGCTCGACTCCCGTCGCTTGCGGGCGCGCCTCGATTCCGCGACGCTAGCCCTGCTCCAGCGCTCGTGAGGTGGAAGGACCCGGCATGCGTCGCTTCCGGGGGATGCTGATCGCGCTCGCGGCCGCGGCGCTCGCCCTCCCCGCCCCCGCCGCGGTGGCGAAGCCGAAGGCCCCGAAGCGCTACGGCCTCGAGGGCGAGGTCGTCCGCTTCGACGACGCGCGCGACGTCCTGGTCGTGAAGGTGCTGCGCACGCAGGTCTCGGGGCTTCCCGGCGGGAACACCGCCGGCGACCCCGCGCCCGATTCGATCAAGCGGGCGAGCGACGTCGACTTCGCCGTCGAGCCGGAGGGGAGCGTGCTGCGCCGCACGGTGATCAAGGCGCGCACCGGCGGCGGCCTCGACAACTCCGGCACGCGCGAGGGCTTCCGGCGCGCGCTCGAGGCGATTCCGAGCGGACGCAGCGTGATCTTCTCCTTCGAGGAGAACGAGCCCGCCGCGGTCGCGAAGGGCGAGCCCGCGTACCGACTGCGCCTGATCCAGATCCAGATGACCGAGGACGAGATCCGCCGCCGCTTCGAGCAGATCTCCGTCGAGGAGTAGCGGCCGGCCGCGCCGCGACCCGGGGAAAGGAGGCCTCCCCGATGCCCGGGCCGCTCGACGGGATGAGCTACGCGGGCCCGCGCCCGAGGCCCGCGGCCTCACGAGCGGCGGCGAGGACGGGGGCGGCGAGCTCGCGGGCGCGCTTCGCGCCGCTGGCGAGCACGTCCTCCACGTCGCCCGGCCGCTTCGCGAGCTCGGCGCGCCTCGCACGCGCCGGGCCGAAGTACTCGAGGAGGCGGCGCAGCAGATCCTTCTTGACCTCGCCGTAGCCGAGGCCGCCGGCCTTCGCGCGCGCGAAGAGCTCCTCGCGCTCGGGCTCGCTCGCGAAGAGCGACCAGAGCTGGAAGAGCGGCGTCCTGGTGTCCTTCGGCGCCTCGAGCGGCGTCGAGTCCGTCACGATCCCCATCACCGCGGTCTTGAGCTCCTTCTCGGGCCAGAACATGCGGATCGTGTTGGCGTAGGACTTGCTCATCTTGCGCCCGTCGGTGCCGGGCACGACCGCCACCTCCTCCAGGATGTGCGGCTCGGGGAGCTGGAAGACCGGGGCGCCGTAGGTGTGGTTGAAGCGCTGCGCGATGTCGCGCGCCATCTCGAGGTGCTGCTTCTGGTCCTGCCCGACGGGCACGAGGTCGGAGTGGTAGATCAGGATGTCGGCCGCCATCAGCACCGGGTAGGCGAAGAGCCCGTGGTCGAGCGGGAGCCCCTGCGCCGTCTTGTCCTTGTAGGCGTGCGAGCGCTCGAGCAGGCCCATCGGCGTCACGGAGCCGAGCAGCCAGGTGAGCTCGCAGACCTCGGGCAGGTCCGACTGGCGGTAGAGGATGGAGCGCGCCGGGTCGAGCCCGAGCGCCAGGTAGTCGAGCGCCACCTCGCGGACCAGACGCCGGCGCTCGGCCGCGTCGCGCACCACCGTCATCGAGTGGTAGTCGGCGATGAAGTAGATCGCCTGCCCGCGCGTCTGGAGCGCCACGTGCTGGCGCATCGCGCCGAAGTAGTTGCCGATGTGGGTCTCGCCCGACGAGGTGATGCCGGAGAGGATGCGCATGCGGCTAGGGCTGGCCGCCGGCCCGGGGGTCGGCGGGCGCGAGCCAGTGCGCGAAGGCCGCGTCGCGCCCCGACTGGATCTCGCGCAGGCGCGCGCCGAGACGCGCGCTCACGGGGCCGGGCTTTCCGTCGCCGACGGGGAGGCCGTCGACCGACTCGACCGGCAGCACGCCCGCCGTCGTCCCGGTGAGGAAGACCTCGGCCTGGCGCGCGAGCTCCTCGGGGCGGAGCAACGCCTCCGCCACGTCGATCCCGTCGTGCTTCGCGATCTCGAGCAGCGACTGGCGCGTCACGCCGAGGAGCACGCGCTCCGCGGGCGGCGTGCGAAGCCCACCCACGCGGTCTACCCAGAAGAGGTTCGCCGTCGGCGCCTCGGCGACGCAGCCGTCCTCGTCGACGAGCACGATCTCGTCGTAGCCCGCGCGGCGCGCCGCCCACTTCGCGGCCATCGGCGAGGCGTAGTTCGCGGCGACCTTGGCCTGCGGCGGCAGGATGTCCTTGCGGCGGTTGCGGAGCGTCTTCTCGACCCAGAGGCGGATCGTCGGGCGAAAGGCGTAACGGCCGGGGCTTCGGTCGATCACGTCGGCCTTCGGGTCGTAGGCGGCGATCGCGAGGGCGACCCGATCGTCCATCGGCACCACGTCGACCTCGATCGAAGGGAGGTAGGCGCTCACCTTGACCGCCCGGGCCCCGGGGTTGGCGCGGACGGTGGCGAGGATCGCGGACTCGATCTCGTCGCGGCCCCGCCGGAGGGGGAGACCGATCAGCTCGATCGAGTGCAGGAAGCGCTCCACGTGCTCGCGGAGCCGGAACACGGCCGCCCCGCGGGGGGTCTCGTGGACGCTCATGTAGTCGAAAACGAGCGAGCCGCGCTGGAGGCTGTGCGAGAGGACGTGGACGCTGGCCCGCTCCCACGGCACGAGCTCCCCGTCCACCCAGATCTTGCGCTCGGGAGCCCCCGGACCCGGACCCGACACGGACCGGAAGATACCAGCAGGCCCCCGGAAGTCCCCCGCTCCGCTCAAGCTCCACCCCCTCGGCCCCGATCCCCTCGGAGACCCCCGAGTGGCTCGGAGGTCCGGCCGGGCTCGACCGGGGCTTCTCTGCCACGCAGCGGCAGGAAACGGACACATCCTGAGCAGGAGACCACCCGAATGCGGATCGCGATCCGGAAGGCGAGCGAGATCCTGAGCTCTGCCGCGGCGCTCTACAAGGAGCTCGCGCTCTCCGCGCTCCGCCTGGTGCCCGGGCGGGACTGATCCGGGCCCACGGCCAGAGGCCGAGAGGACCCGGGGGGTCAGCGGTCGCCGACGGCCTCGCGCCGGCCCTGGCCCCGCACGGGGCCCAGCCTGTCGGTCTCCGGCGCCTCGTCGCCCAGGTCGCCGGCCGCCCGCTCGAGCAGGCGCTGCTCGCGGCGGAAGCGCTCCTCCAGGCTCTCCCGGCGCATTGCCAGGACCTTCGGCTCGTTGAGCTTGACCCAGGTCCGGGCCGCCAGGACCAGCGCCATCCCCATGCAGACCCCTGCGATCAGCACGAAATCGATCGACGTGAACCCGAGCACGCTCGGCTGGAAACGCGTCGCGATCGAGATCGCCTTGAGGAGGAACCCGACGAAGAGGCTCCCCGTGCCGAGCAGGAGCAGCAGATCGATCAGCGGCAGGATCGGCACATCGCCTCCAGCTTGGAGGTCCGCCCCTGGTCGGACCGGACCTCCTCCACCAGCGATCCTACGACTCGCGCTCCCTGGCCGTCAACGCGCCGTGGCACCCCCCCACCCCGCCGGGTACCCTCCGCCCCCGCCCGGACCCCGCAGCGCCCCGGCCGTGCACGTCTTTTCTGCTCCGGCCCTCCGGCGCGCCCTGGGCCGACGTAGCTCAGCTGGTAGAGCAGCTGATTCGTAATCAGCAGGTCGCCGGTTCGAATCCGGCCGTCGGCTCCATCTCGGGCGCCGATCCTCGACGACGAGGCCTCGGCTCGCCTAGAGCATTGGTTCTGCGGGGCCCTCGGCTTCCGTCTCGTAGCCGATGGCTCGGTACCCGCGAAGCCGACGATTCCACATCCGGTCGAGGACTGGAACGCGGCGATCCGCGTAGTCGTAGATCCGGACCTCCGTCTTCCCCGGATGGAGGCGATGCAGGCGGCCCGCGTACTGGACGAGCGTTCCGCGCCACGACACGGGGAGCGCCAGGAAGAGCGTGTCGAGGCGGGGATCATCGAATCCTTCGCCGATGTAGCGACCGGTCGCGAGTAGAAGACGGGGCTCGTCCGCGGGGATCGCAGCGAGCATCCTGGCTGCTTCGCGTCGAGCCTTCGGCAGCATGCCACCGTGCAGGACGATCACGTGCCGCGCGGGGCCGCGGAGCCCTTCCGCCAGCCGCTCGACGTGATCCTTGCGCTCGGTGAGCACGATCGGCGAGCGACCTTCTGCGAGTGCGGCTTCCACGTCGGCGAGGATGAGCGCGTTGCGACCGCCGTCGGCGGCGAGTTGTCCATAGAGCACCTGGATGCCCGCCTCCGACGCGGAGGTCGGCTCGAACTCCGTCTCGCGCAGGATCAGCCGTTGGCGGAAGGGCCGCCGGGCCAGGGGGCTGCGAGGATCGATGGAGTGACGGACGGGTCCGCACTGCATGTGGAGGATCGGCTGTTGCCCATCTCGCCGGTAGGGCGTGGCCGTGAGGCCCACGATGAACCTCGCCCGCACCTCGTTGAGCACGCGCTCGAACGTGGAGGCGGGGACGTGGTGGCACTCGTCGACGATCACGTGCCCATAGCTCGCGACCCGGTCTCGGACGGCGCCCCGGTGAACCAGGCTCTGAAGCATCGCGACATCGAGTCGCCCGTTCGACCGGTCGCGTCCACCACCGATCTGCCCGACCTCGGAGGAAGGCACGCCGAGGAAGAGCGAGAGCTGCGCCACCCACTGCTCGAGGAGGGGCTTGCGGTGAACGAGGACGAGAGTGGTGCGGCCCCGCGCCGCGACGAGGTAGGTCCCGACGACCGTCTTGCCCACGCCGGGCGGAGCCACGAAGACGCCCAGGTCGTGCTCGAGAAGCGCCCGGGCGGCCTTCTCCTGTGCCGGCGTGAGCTCGCCTTGGAAACGACAGGGGGCATCTTCGCCGGGCTCGCGCTGGTCCTCGATCACGAGCTCGATCCCGTATTCCGCGAGCAGCGCCGACAAGTCGTCCTCGCAGCCGCGGGGCACCGACACGTGCCGCGGGTGCTCCTGCGCACAAGCGATCACCCTGGGCGTCAGGGCCGTCGAGAGTCGGAGGTTCTGCCGCTTGTAGAACTCGGGATTCTGGAAGGCAGCGAGTCGCTTGATCTGGTCGAGGAGCGGGGAAGGAAGCCCGGCCTTCTCGACAAAGAGCCGTTGGGAGACGACGACGCGCACCTTGGCCGGTAGCGGCTCTCGGATCACGGCCCGCCGAAGGCGGCCCGACGCAGGCCTCCGCCAGGGCTCGGTCTCCTCGTCGCCCGCTGCGGGCATGCGGACGCCGATCACGCGGCCCTCTCGGGCTGCATCCTCTGCGATCTGCTCGACCCTCCCGGGTGCGATTCGAAGCAGGCCGGCCAGGTACCTCCATTGGTCGGGGTAGGGAACCAGAGAGTCGTCGAGGAACAGGGTGTTCCCGCGCGCTCGGGCTTCGAACTGGAGCGGAAGCGCGATCAGGTTGCCGAAGCCCCCGCGCGGCAGCGTGTCCTGGCTCGGGAAGAGCCGATCGTAGGAGGTCATGCGGAGCTGGTGGCGGCGGGTCATCGCTTCGGTGAGGAGCGCGCAGCCCATCCGGCGGGCCGTCGCCGCGGCCACGGGAGCTTCGAAGAAGAGCCAGGCGTGCGCCCCGCTCCCGGAACGGGAGCGTTCGACCGCGACGGGCAGCCGGAACGAGCGGCACGCCTCCGCGAACGCCCCGACGTCCTCCTGCCAGGACGCATCGTCGAAGTCCGCGGCCAGGAACCAGCAACGCTCGTCTGCGAGCAGCGGGTACAGGCCGAGGATGTGTCGACCCTGGAGGTGTCCGAGGATCTCGGCGTCGGTCACGGGAAGGAACGCTTGATGCGGGCACTCTCCACAACGGGCCCGCGGCTTCTCGCAGATTCCGCGGACCCACTCGTTGGCGCAGGCCGGTGCGTAGCCGCTCTTCGACGTCCGCGGGTTCTGCCAGCGGCGCGAGAAGAGGTCGGTACGCCCGCGGAAGAGGCTCCGGAACAGGGTGACCTTGTCGGCAGCCGTCTCCGGGACGCGGACTTCCGCCCCCGGCCTCGGCGGGAGCGAGCCCGCGCTGGCAGTCTCGGCCGAGGCAAGCTGGGCTCGAAGCGTGTGCAGGCGCGCGCGCACCTCGGCCTGTCGCTCACCCAGCGACGCGAGGCGCTTCTCCTCCGCGGCGATTTCCGCCAGGAGGAATCGCAGCTGCCGCATGCCGACATCATGCAGCTACCCGAGCGGACTTCCCAGTCGGTTCGCGAAACTCGGCAGCCTGCGCCGATGCGTTGGGCGGCGGATTAAATAGAATCCATTGTGGATCAGATAGTTATGGGATCAATTGCGCCTCGCGATTCGAGCGCTCAAGGGGGCGAGCTGATTGCCGAGAATGACGTTATACTAACGGATGCTAACGCCGTTAGCTCGCGTGAGGAATCGATGAGCACGCTCGCGCAGTTTCTCAAGAGCCGATCGGTCGAGATGAGCGAAGTCGAGTTCCTCGACCTCGCCCGGAAGGCCTTCGACGCAGCGCTGGGCGGGGCATTCCCCGATGACGCAATGCGGGAGCTTCCGCCTCACGAGCTCGCCGCCTTGGAAGGAGCGGGCTTCTTCGCAAAGACGCAGGCGGACGAACGCCAGGATCCGATCTTCTGGGGAGCGATCGATTACGCCGCAATCATCGCAACGGCGTTCTCCACCCAGAAGGTTGCCCGGTTGCTCGGGGTCGATGCGAGCCGGATCCGTCAGAGACTCACGGCACCCAAGCCGACGCTCTACGGGATCAAACCCTACGGAGAGTGGCTGCTTCCAAGGTTTCAGTTCCTTGGCCGCCGCGAGGTTCCCGGAATCGCAGAGGTCGTGGCGGTGCTCGATCGCAGCCTGAATCCTGTTTCTGTCGTTGCATGGTTCAATAACCCGAATCCCGACCTCGTTGCGGGAGATGACAACGAGCTACCCATGTCACCACTTGCTTGGCTCAAGGCCGGTCATGACCCAGGGGTCGTCGCCAAGCTTGCTGCTCAGCTCTAGACCAGTTGGCGAAGCTTCCGGAACCCCCCTCCTGCGACTGGCTCGCAGCCAACGCGCCTCCCGACGTTCGCCCCCTTCATGCTGGAGTTCACCTGTGGCGGATCTACTTCCGAGGCGGAAGGTATCCAACCAACTGGAACGACTTCCGTTACTTCGGGCCAACCGACAGTCGTTTCGATCATCACCTAGATCCCCCTCGTGCTCAGGTGCGGGGCATCCTATACGCATCTGCGGAGCTCGGCTGGGCGTGTTTCGCCGAGGTCTTTCAGGCCTCGGTCGACACCCAAAACCGGCCATTGATCGACACCTGAAAACCGGCCAACGGAGGGGTGGCCCCGGACGTTGACGGGGCGCGGAGGCTGTGGTCTCCCGCCCGGATGACAAACGTCGTGGGCAACGAGAAACGCGAA